>JAAFIL010000028.1 GCA_013297775.1 Bacteroidota bacterium | reverse complement strand
GCGCCCTTTGCGTCCTTTGCGCCCTTTGCGTGCCACTTCTCTCACCCCCCAACAACATTCTTGCTTAATACCCCCTCCCTCTACAAACTTTGCGTCCTCTGCGCCCTTTGCGTGCCACTTCTCTCAAACCCTAATAACGTTCTCACTTAATACCCTCTGCGTCCTTTGCGCCCTTTGCGCGCCACTTCTCCCCCCCAATAAAGTTCTCACTCATTACCCCCATTTGTTCAACCCAAAACAAAACACCAAGTACCCACCATAAGCCATTACCATAAAAGCCGCCAAAGGTATTGTAGCTTCTCGCTTTCTTAAAAAAATAAAATACCATAAACAAGCCCCCACAAAAGTGAGCGTAAAAAAATAAATAAACAGCGGTAAACGCAAACAAGATCCTATACAAAAAAACATCCACACATCGCCCCAACCTAATTTAACATCTAACACCTTTTCAACTTTACCCGTCTTTACATAATAATACACCTTCAACACCGCATAACACAGCAGCATGTATAACGCACAAAAAATAACATTCATTAAAAACAGAGCCGTGCTTTCGTGCTGCCAATAAACCAACCAACAACTGGCATGGTAAAGCAACAACCACCACACCGCAATCGAACGGTACTTAAAATCTTGGTAAACAATAAACACCGAACTAACAATTAAAAGGCTATACAGTGTTAATGGTAACACCTCCACTTAATCTTTGGTAACTTCTTTAATTTCTTCGTCTTGATTCACTTGCCACACATTCAATTGCCCATCTTGGTCAAAATCGGTAACAGAACTGGCTTTGGCTACAAACCCCGTGTTACTGGCTTCTAACACTTCTATTTTATAATTAGCCTTACCACCCGCCGATATAAGTTTCGATTGTTCAAAACCCAAATCATCTAAGTTAGTCGTGTACTTCGAATTAATGTAAAAATAATTTTTCTGTAACCCTAACAAATGCTTTAATTGCATTTGCGCCTCCAACGATTTGGTTCGGCCTATTAAGGGCATTAGCTTAGGTACCGCCATAGATAATAAAATACCTATTAAAGCTAACACCAATAACAACTCAATTAATGTCATGCCTTTTAATGCTAATTTTTTTATCGGTTTATCGTTTGCGTTCATCGGTTTCATTATTCGGTATTAAAGTTAAGTTATATATTTTAGTTTTAAAAACTACCTGTGCTCATTTCAAACATGGGCAAATACATGGCCACCAAAATAAAGCCCACAAAAACACCCAGTAAAATAATAAAGATAGGTTCTATTAATTTCCCAATAACCGCTTGCTGGTGCTCTATCTCCGTGGCGTATTGTTGGTACAATTTCTCATAAATAACTTCGGGCGCATTCACCTCTTCGCTTAACTTAATTAACGACACTAATTTTTTCGGAAAAATAGAATGGGCTTCTAAACTTTCATTTAATAATTTTCCTTCCATTACCACCTCGTGCTTGGCCGCTTGCAAAGCCTTTTCAATGGGGTAATACTCAATCATGTTTAAAACCAAATCTAAAGCATCGTTAATCATTACCTTGGCTCCCGTTAACAATTTCATAGTTTGACAAAAGCGCGCCAAATAAATTTTTTGAATGAGTTTATTAACCACTGGTATTTTCAACAACAAGGCCGACGTATAATGCCGATACCATTCTTTTTTCGATTGGGTTTTATGCATCACCCAAATACCTGCTATAATACCAAACAAAGTATAAAAAATAAAATCACTTTTATTACTTAAACGGATAAGAAGCTGCGTGAGTTGTGGCAACTCCCCTCCCGTTTGCGTAAATATATCGCTAAACACAGGTACCACATAACTGAGCATAAAATAAACAATTAAAATAGCCATGCTAATAACAACAATTGGATAGGTTAATACGCCAACAATTTGCCGCTTCAATTTAATACTCGATAAATAAAACGCACCAAGTTCTTTTAACACCTCGGGCAGTTTCCCCGTCTCCTCTCCTATTTTAATGCTTTGTATTTCGTACTTAGAAAAAATAGTGGTGTATGCACCAATGGCTTCGTGTATGGCTTTCCCGCTAATAATGGCATTCTTGATGGTTTCTAATAAAGCACGGTGTTTTTTATTCACCATTTCCTCTTCTATAATTTCAAACGCCGTTTTGATGTTAACACCTGTTGATAGTAGTAAACCCAACTCCGAGTAAAAGGCTTCTTTTTCTTTGGCTGCAAATTTTTTCTCCATCCACCGAATTTCTGTATTCAGTAGTTCACTAAAACTTTTGTTTCCGGTTTTCGGAGTTGACAACGGTGTTTTAGCCTGTTGCGTATATTTCGATAAATCAATTTGCGCCACCCGAACTTGGTTTTAATACGGCTACATCCTCTAATTCTAAAAGCGTTGCAGCATCGTAAGGTTTATAAAAAGAAATGGTAAATACTTGTTTGGTAAACTGGCAATCAAATTGCAAGGTGCGTATCAGTCGTCCAGCATACAAGGGATTTTTAATGGCTTGATACTTTTTTTCGATACGTTTGGGCACTAAATAAAACGTATCGGCTTTGTTATTAAAAAAAGTAACCACCGATTTAGGCAATAACTTTAGTTTTACTTCTGCACTATCGCGGTAAATACTAAACTCTAATGGACTGGTTTCAACAATATACCGAGCATGTAAACTTTCGTAATGCAAGCGTTTTTTGAGTTGACTATACGATTGAATAAACCGCGTTTGTTGTTGATAATGCACATAAAGTTTTTGCACATAATTTAACCCAGTATAAGCTAAAGTTATTACAATAGAGGTTAAGGCCAATGTTACCAACACTTCTGCTAAGGTTAATCCCTTCCAACGTTGGGTTAACCAAGGGGTATTAGGCTTATTTTCCACCATACACAAGTTGACTCAATTCCGTAATTTTTTTTCGTTCGGTATCAAATACCAATATGCGTAAATTAAAACAATCCCTCAACAGGTCATGCTCACTCACAGTCTTTCGTACAAAAAATTCTTCGCGTTTAAATTCTTCATCTGTAAAGTTATAGTTCGCAATGGCCGCTTGCAAAGCGGTTTCGGCTACTTCATCGGCTTTTAGTTTTAAAAAAGGCACGCTACTTTGTTGAATATTTAAAAAAATCATCACCATAAACGTGAGGCAAAAACTAATAATAGCCAAAGCAATCAACACTTCTAAAATGCTGCTGCCCTTTGCCCGCCGTAAAACCAAGGGCTTTATGTATTTACTTTTTGACAACACGTTAATTTAGTAAGTTGTTTAAATGCCGGAGGAATAGCCAAAACATCTCTCCATTTTTTAGGATTAAGCTCGCAATTAATTAAATGATTTTCATACACCGCCGAGGGCGTGCGCAACAACAAGGTAGATGCAATCACCGTGGCATTAACCTCTCCTTCTAAATGCAAATAATCCGATGAGTAAACAAATCCATTGTACTGCGAAGTGCCATCTAACTTAACAAACACCCGTGTACCGTTATGGCTAGTGTTACCCGAACGCCAAGCAATAATACCGCCAAAAAAAAGACAATCGTTTTTAAAATAAATAGTTTTAATACCTTCCTCGTGCAAATTATCTGTTAACAACACCAACGACGAAGGGTATAAAAAAGTACATTTCTCTTCTACGGTTATGCTATCGCTCGCAATCACATGCACGCGTCCTTTAAAGCCTTTTAAAAATTTTACTTTAGGTGCTACAATCACCACATTATCTAAGTGGCAAGTACTATCAATTACCAAGGCCGATGCGCTTACCAATTTCATATTATTGCGCCATTTTTTTTTAGATAAATGTTGCCCATTACATTCCACCACCAAAGTTTTTTTTGAAAACGATTGGTTAAACTGTTCAGGTACACCCGCGCTTAAACTATCGGTGAGGGGCGAAAAACTTTGTTGAGCTTTCATTCCTGTAGTTAAAGTAGTATTCAATTCAGGAATAGATACTAGGGCTTTGCGTATAAACGCATTATTTTGAGGGTTACCGCTGTAACTCAGCCCTTCAATATACGCTGGCCTTATCCCTGCCGTGGATAAATAACAATTGGCTTTAAATACAACTTGCCCGCTTAAACCCAAAGGGCGACTGTTATCCACTAACATTAACGCCGTATCGGCAGTAATGCCTACGCCATAAATACCCGATTGGCTTAACCGCTCGTGACGATTCTTCGTTTCGGCACAAATAAGCCAATACGCCCCCCAACTGCTACGTCGCACACGAATCGAGTCGTCGTTAAATGTATTTTTGATCCATTGATGGTTTAAGTTATCAGTAAAATAAGCCGATTGCGCCATTTCAAAAGCCGAGTTTAAATTGCAATGCAATTGACTGGTTTGTAAGACTTGAAGTGTGGTTCGGCTGTTTTGATAGCTCAACAAAATCATTAAACTCAAAAACAACATAATTATAATGCTAATAAAAATAGCCGAATACAATGCCCCGCCTTTCACTCGCCAAGAGGCAAGCCGTTGTTTAGTATGCGGTTTTAGTTTCATGGCTTTAAATACTAGGTTTGCCGTCCTTCTTCAACGGCAGGTATGGTGCTTTCTTTTTTGCTTTTAGGCTTCGACTTAAACAAGCGCTTAAAAAACGGTACTTTTTTTGTAGTATCTGCCGGTGCTTTATCAGTAGGTGCTGGTGGAGGCGTTAACACTGGGTCAGTTGGCTTACTTTCTTTTTTTATCTTGGCCTTTTTCTCTTTTTTTTCTTTTTTTTCTTTTTTTTCTTTTTTAGGTTTCTTCGCTTTTTCAATGGGTGGTGTTGATTTTGATTTTTCGACCTTTGTAGTTTTTACTTTTTGTTTTTTAATTCGCTCTACCCCATTCTTATACCGGTGAACTTCGGCAACTGTTCCATTACCCGAATACGTGTAAAATTTACCGTGTAACTTATCGTTTTTAAAATGACTCTTAGCCATTAATTGCCCCATGTCGTTATACAAATAATACCTTCCATTTTTACGACCTTTGCGCCAAGTAATCAACTCTTTTAATTTTCCATCGGCATACCAACTTTTCCAAGCCCCATCTTTTAAGCCATAATTCATTTGCCCCTCTTCGCGCAATTGGTTATTCAAATAAAATGATTTATAAGTTCCATGTATTAACCTACCATCGTAGCCGCCTTTTGTTTCTATTAACTTTTGAGCCGCATACCACATATACGTTAGGTCGTTATTGGGCTTAATCGCTTTTGAGGTACTTAACATTTGTGTTTTTACAGTATAATCTTCAAAATTTACAGTAATGTTAAAATGCTTTAGCTTGGCAGGCTCAATGTATTTTTGAGCCTCCAAAGGTGCGCGCAGTCCTACTAAAATAAGCAGTAAAACGAACTTGTATTTTTTCATGGTATTTAGCTTCATGCCATTACTTATTAATTTTCAAAATTGTTTTTCCCTCTCTCAACTCCACATAATCCGAATACACCTCTTTAATGGTATAAGCATTTACCACATCGCCCTGTTTTATAATGTGCGTTCGCCCGTTTATACTAATTAACGCCGTACTTACACCCGTGGTATTATTTTTAACCAATCCTAAATACTTAATATCATCGGCAGGTTTAGGAGCCAGCGTGGGCGTTTTAACCACAGCTACTGCTTTGGGTTTGGGAGCCGCAACATTCGCATTATCGGTACCCGAATAATTGGGTTCTCTTACTTTAACACCTTCTCTTAAAAACGGATCAGGATAATTTAATTTTAATGAATACGTTACCGAGTCGTTATCTGTTTTTAGAAGCGTTTTAACCACCGTTGTAACAGGCACTTCCTCCTCCTCGCCCGATAGCCCTGCGTAAATAGAATAGCCCAAATACCCCCAAATAAAAAGATTAAGTGGAATTAAAATGTATATGGCTTTCTTATTTTTTAGCATGACCGCATTAAATTAAGGCACTAACGTAAACTTTCGCACGGGCGTGGTAAAAGGCGATCGGTTGCCTACCGAATCTACCGAACGCACGCGCCACCAATACAACACATTGTTAACCTGCGGCGGGTTATTCAACGCATTAATAGCAATAGAACTGGCATACACTTTAGTACGGCTAACAACATTGGTAAAAAACGTATCGGTGGCAACAAAAACACTATCGTACCGCACATCAACGCCACCATTGCGCACCCACGATAAACTGCTAGTAGCCGTTACACTGGCGCCCGTTAAAGGCAACGATAAAGTAGGAACAGCAGGAGGCGTTAAATCAACAGTAAAACTTAAAGGCGAGTTGTACTGCGTAAGGCTACTATTATTTAAAGCCCTCACCTTCCATTTATACACATCGCTCACCGCCGCAAAAGTATAAGTATAAGATAATGCAGATGTGGTGGTATCTTTAATAACCGCATTATTATTTGCCGATAAAACAATTTGGTATTGAAGCGCAGCATTCAAGGCATTCCAACTAAACACCACACGCCGGTTACCCGTTAACCCATTAGCAAGAGGAGTAATGGTGCTTACCAGTTGATTGGCTAAATTACTTGTGGTATCAATAGTTAAATTGTATAAGGTATAACCCGTTTCGCCACCGTTGTTAATGGCCTTAATGCGCCATTGGTATTTACCAGGTGCCAAACTTCGAGTAAATTTTAAAACGGTAATCGTTGTATCGGTTAAAATAGAACTCACACTCGAAAAATCGGGTTTCACAATTTGAATGTTATACTTTTCAGCACCATCTAAGGCTTCCCACCAAAATGTAATTTGGTTAGAAGTGGTTATTAAATTATTAGCGGGTGCTAAAATTTTTACGGAATCGTTCTTAATATTTTTTACAATAAAATCTTTTCCGCAAGAGAGACACAAAGCAAGTGCAAGTGTAGCGATAGCTAAGTATTGAATTGGCTTCATTTTATTTTTGTTCAAAAGTTTGAGTAATAAGGGTTACATATAAATCGGTGCGCTTCTTTTGTAAATCGCGCGTGCTATAAAATTTTACCGAAATGATGCGGGCTAAATAACGGCATTCCGTTTCTAACCGTTGGATAAGTGATAGCAAATTATTGTAGTTGCCTTTAATGGTAAAGGTGTTGGTTTGCACTTTTAAGTTATCGTTTCGGTAAGAGGTGTTGCGAGGTATTTCGGTTACTAAACATTGGTGCTGCTCGGCATAGTCCGATATAAAAGCGGTTAAGCGATCGCGCACCGAAATAGAATCTTTTTTTGAATAGGCTTTTTCAAACTCAGCCATTTTTTGCTTTAAAATGGGCAATTCTTTTTCTTCTTCTTTTAACCAATTTAACTTTTTACGTTTTTCACTTATTTCGTTGGCCAGTTGAAACGTATCCGAAAAAATAAACCGATAGCCTACATACAAGAAGAGCATAAACAACACCAATAGGGCTGCACATTTTTGTTTATAACTCCAGTTCTTCATCAATCGTTCGTAATAATTTTAATCTCGAAATTAGGTAACACGCCCTCGTTATTATAACTAAACTTTTCGAGTGCTACGTCTTTAATAAAGGTCTGCATTTTTAAAACATTTTCCCACTCGTTAACAATTAAACTTTTATTGCAACGACCTTTTATTGTAATATTATTTTTTCGATAACTCACCAACGTATCATCATCGCTTTGAATGGGTGGGTTAAACACTAATTCGGTTAACACCACGCCATTGGGCATTGTAGCAGCAATACGGTCGGCATACTCGCTAACCGAATTTTTAGTTAAAACTCCTGCACTTTCAATTAAATCTTTTTTACTTTGGTAGTCGTTTAACAATCGGTTAATCTCATCGTTCTTACCTTGATACACATTTAACTCGGTATCTATCGCGTTGTTAGCATTAAAATAACGGCTATAAAAAAACACATTACTCAATGCTAAAACCAAAGCAATAGCCACCACCAAAATTTGTAAAAACCGAAACTTATTGCGTTCAATATGCAAAACGTTTATGCTTTGCCAAGTTGGATGAAGATGTTCGACAACGCGCTGTTTCGTTAAATAAGCCATAGCTGCTGCAAAACTTAATACTTGGTGCGCTGCCAATTGCAAACCCTCGGCTTTAAAATCTTCGGGCGTGGTTTCGCCGCGTGTAACAATGGTATCTATAACGTTATTGGTTAATTGCACCGTATGAAATGTAGTTGGCAACACATTGTAATTTTGCCAAATAGCTTGCATGGCCAAAACCACAGGTACGCCTATATACACTTCGGCTAAGTCGGTAACTTTATCTTTACAGGTCGCTAAAACTAAATCGGCTTGCTCTTTGCGACACAAGGCTAAAAAGCCGCTGTTGCCAGCTTGTTCATACAATTGAATGTAAAATTCATTGGCATTAATGGCTGGTAAATGCGTTTCTACCAATTGATTTAATGCTAATTTTTGCGCTGTGTTTTCAGTCCAATCTATTTTTTTTAAAATAATTCCTTTACCGTTAATAATTAAAACAACAGGCACTTTATTTTTTGAAATGTTTTTAGGAAGCTCGCTCCATTCGCTAAACGCATCACTGGCTATAACTTCTAATTGAGAGCCTTTCGTTTTTAAATGCGAATAATAGTAATGCGTAGCTGTGTCGCTAAACACAACTTCTACCGCACATACGTCGCGCTTGTAATGGTAATTTTGGGGTATGAGTTTATCCCAAAACATATTAATTATAAATAACGGTAGGTTTAATAAAAATAGTTAGTTTGTTTTGCGATTTAGCTTTGGTGCGGTTACCAAAAATCCAACGCAATACCGGAATACGCGATAGCAAAGGCAAACCACTTCCCGAGTTGTTAACTTGGTTTTCTTCTAAGCCACCTAACATAATCATTTCGCCATTTTTTACACGCACCAGCGATTGAAAATCGCGATTGATAGTGCCTGGCGGTGCGGTGTTAGATACACGTTCGGTAAAACTTGATTGCTTCACATTAATCGTCATCGTTATTTGCTCATCGCCCGATACTTGTGGGTCTATCGTAACAGACAAGTCCGCATTAACAGGTTTCCAGTTTTGTGTTTGTAAAATATTTTGTTGGGTGTTTACATTGTTTACTAAATTGTTATTCACCTCTAAATAATACTGCGTTTGTCCAACGCTTAATTTAGCTTCGTGTCCGTTTAACGTAGCCAATTGCGGGGTTGAACGCAATTTTAAAATACCATTCGATTCCATGGCTTTTAAGTTGACATAAAAATTGGGCGTTACGTTTCCTAAATTAATAATACCCAAACCATTAATGCCGCTAATGAGGTTGTTGATAGATTGCGAGTTGAGCGATAGGTTATAATCGGGTAACAAGGTGCCACCTGTTGTGCCAGTAGAAGTACCCAAGCCCGCAGAAATACCCGCCGATAGCGAATTACTTTTACGAACATCGGCAATAATCACCTCGATATGCACCATCGGCACTACTACATCAATTTGTCTTAAAAACGTTTCTAGCTCGTTAATACGCGGTTGAGAACCACTCACAATTAAGCCATTCATGTCTTTAAACATCTTTACATCTACTCCTTTTTTAAGTTCGGCCGGAATGTAATCTATTACTTTTTCGATGGTTCTATTTTTTAAACTGATGAGTTTACTTTGACGCAAACCTTCTAAATTTCGATCACCAAATAAATACGTGCTGCCTTCTTTTTTAAAGGTGAGTTCGGTGCCATTAAATAACAACCGTAAAAACTCATCGTAAGGTGCATCCACCACTTTTAATGTGGTATTCCCTTTTAAATCGCTAAATAAAAAATAATTTCTACCCAACTCTTTCGATACGGTATTAACTATTTCTGCAATGGGCATGTTGTTCACATCCATGGTAATAAACCCATCTTTAATAACAATACCATTGGTTTTAGTATCGTTTGGGTTGGGGTTAGGTGTAGGGTTTAAACTTCCAAAAGGATTGTTAGAGTTATTTGCATTGGGGGTTGCGGGGGCGGCTTGTCGTTTTTCGAATACATAAAAATCGTCGGGTGTTTTACTCACCTTCATATCGTTGGCAAAAGCTAATTTTTCGAGTGCGCCATTAAACGAAGCACTTTGCATAAAACCACTAATCATTTTATTCGATAAATCGGGCGAGAAAATAATGTTCTTTCCACTTTGTTTAGTAATCTCTTTGGCCACATTGCCAAGTGTATCGTTGGTTAAATCGTAACTTAATAAATCGGCTGTTTTATCGTATTGCACGTTGATACGCTTACCAAGTATCGGTTTCTTTTCTACAACAGGAGCTATAAATTTATTGAAGGTCATAATAGGTCCTACAAACGAAATATCTAAATCGTAACGTTTGCATAAAAATAAAAATACTTCTTTAACGGTTACCTTACTAAAACTGTTCGATATTTTAATGTCAATGGTAGGATCTACATTCAAATTCAAATTATTACTGGCCGCAATGGCTCGTAAGTATTCTTGAATGCTTACCCCATTCATAGAGAGTTCTATTTTTTCGTTTATCCCCGGATAATCCTTCGCAACTTGCTCTAATTTTTCATCTAACACCGTAAATCGGTCTTGTGCATATAGCACCGAACCTAGAATTAAAAATAGATTTAAAAAAAATATTTTTGGTTTCATCGTTTTTTGTTGTTTAATGTTCAGCTATCAGATATGGATAAACTTCTTCTAAACTTGTTTCTCCAAAAATAAACAATTTAAAAGCATTTTGCCACAACTTTTCAATTTTATTCTCGTTCAAATACGCATCTATCGAAGTGGCATTGGTTTTAATTAATTCCGTTAACTCGGGGGTAATGTTTACAACTTCGTAAATAGCTCGCCTGCCTTTAAAGCCAGTGTAGTAACATTGTGGGCAACCTTTGGGCTTAAAGTGTTGGGTTGGCGCAAGTGGGCGCACAAACGCGGGTAGTTCTGCTGGGTGCAAGGTATGTTCGGCTTTACAATGCGGACACAACAACCGCACTAAACGCTGCGCCACCGACAAGTTAAGCGTGCTGGCTAACAAATAAGGGGCTACACCCATATCTACCAAGCGCGATACCGTTCCCCAAGCCGAATTGGTGTGTATGGTAGATAATACCAAATGCCCCGTTAACGCAGCGCGTATAGCCATTTGCGCCGTTAGTGCATCGCGAATTTCACCAAGCATAATAACATCGGGGTCTTGTCTTAAAAACGTACGCAACGCCTCTGTATAAGTTAAACCAATATCTTCTTTTAATTGAACTTGGTTAACGCCATCCAACGTGTATTCAATTGGGTCTTCGATGGTTAAAATATTATTGGTAGGCTTATTTAATAATTTTAGAGTGGCGTACAAAGTTGTTGTTTTTCCCGAACCCGTGGGGCCACTAATGAGAATGATACCATTTGGCTTTTTAACGGCCAATTGATACCGCTCACTTTCTTCGCTGGTAAAGCCTAATTTTACAAATTCGATGTGTCCCGCATCACTCCCTAACAAACGCAACACTAATTTTTCGCCATACAAGGTTGGTAAAATAGAAACGCGAATATCGAGGTTAGAAGCGTTAAATTTAAAACGAATGCGTCCATCTTGTGGCATCCGCTTTTCGGCAATATCGCACGAAGCAGCAATTTTAATTTTGTTAACCAAAGTAGGATACTCGGCTTTATTGAGTTTATGCCGATCTATGAGTACCCCATCTACTCGAAAACGAATGCGGCATTTTTCGCCATAGGTTTCAATATGTATGTCTGAACTGTTTAATGCTTTGGCTTCTTTAACCAGTGTTTCTAAAAAGTTAGAGTCGTTAACATTGAGCCGAAATGTTTGAGTATTGGCTGAGTTTAAAGGGTTATCGCCATTTAAACGTGGATAATACTGCATTAAAAGTTGCTCTATCTGTTCGTTGGCTTCGGGTTGTAAATTAATTTTTTTACCAAGTACAATTTCAAGTTCTTCTTTTAAACCATTCCAATCGCTGGCCGATTTAACTAAAAAAGTAACGATGCCTTGCTCGCTGTTAAAAGGCACAATGCCATAGTACCAAGCTTGTTCAATGGTGAGCGTATTTTTTAGTTCTGGATTTAATTGAAGTAGTTTCACGGTTCAAATTGGGCTTTCTAAATTACTGATTTATCTGTTTGTTGCTGAAAACGTTCAAATAATTTTTAGTTAAAAAACAAATCACTCTAACTGAGATTATGCAGTAGGAATCGTAGTGAGAGGTGAAAGCCCAATAAAACAGGCACTTTTTCGACTGAGGCATAGCGGGACAATGGTGAAGAAGAAAAAGTGGCGAAGTGCCCTGTTTTGAAGGGATTTCGGCTCGTAATAGATTTCTATTGCATAATTCCATCTAACTCATTTTTTAAGCGTTTCTTAATTCCTCTTTCCCCCTCGTCCTTGTTTGAGCGTTAGCGGAAACGAGGACGTGCTAAATGGGCGTTTGTAACGCCAGCACTATCACTTTATCTGCGTTACAAACGCAGTTCTAAAACGTCCTCGTTACGCTTCGCTAAACAAGGACGAGATAAAAACATTTCTAATCACTGCGGCAGGTTTTGTTTTGTGATAGATTTCGACGGTCTATCTCCATCTAACTCATTTTCAAATTTTGATTTTAAACATTTTACAGAGTTAGCTATTTTATTCTAAAGTGTCCGATTTCTTGAAATCTCGGTTAAATGGATTTACATTTTACAAGTTGTTTTCATCCACAACTGTTCGTTTTCCAACAACAACTGTTCGATTTTGAACAGTATTAAACTATTCAGTATTATTTTATACATTGAAAATCAATTACTTATGATTTTATACGTTTGTGGCATTACTTTCGCTTTTGTATAAGCAAGAAAATAAATTTTAAACCCTAAAAAATAAGAGCCATGAAAACAGTAAAAATGATTATCGCCAGTTTAGCTTTCGGTTTGTTAAGCACAAGTGCCATTGCAGGAAACACCCCAACACGTTCAACCCATACAATTGCTAAAGAGGTGCAACACGTATTAGGAGCCAATATCAACGTAATGGGCAACACTAAAAAGGTAAGTTTTTCGTTTACAGTTAATGAAAACGGTCAAGTTAATGCGGTTGCTTCTAATGTAAAAGAAATGGGTCTCCGTCAAAATTTAGAGAGTCAGTTTTTGAAATTAAATTTTAAACAATTACAAACAGGTATAACTTACAGTATAGATGTCAATTTCATTACGAATTAAACTAGCTTAACCAACTCGTTTTAAGTTCACGTTTGTAGGAGCTTTAATGATCATCGGAAACTTTTCAACCTTAACGCTGCTCGAATCTAAGCCAAAAGCCCTTGCCTCTGTTAAACTAAATCGTCGGAGAAAATAATACACATCTAACACTATTTTATCAATTAATGGCAAATCATTATCGTAACTTAAAAACTTTTCGACTACCACAAATTTAAAATCACCGCTTATATTATTTCGGTTCAACGATTCGTAGCGGCTAGTAATATCTACCTCTCCATTGGCCACCATGTCTTCAACCACCTTCCGAAACATGTAATTAATTTTAGGGGCTACCCTAAATCCTAATCTAAAATCAACCCGAATAATATCGTCGGTCGCAATGTGATTAACCCGGTAATCCATTCGATACGGTTCATCTACCACATCTACATGCACAAACCAGTAAATATCGGCCTTTTTGGGGCGACGCTGTAAAATAGAGTGTATAATTTTTTGTTCAATTTCGTGCGGATTACTCACCGAAGTCATATACACCAAATGCGTCGCGTACTTAGGAATAGTTTCATCTTTACTTAAATCAATTAAAAATTGTTTATAGTCGTCTAAGCGTACAACGTCGGTATATCGGTTACGAATTACTTTGGCATAGTGCCAACACGTCATCACCAACATCAAAGTACCCGCAATCAATAAAGTAATCCAACCGCCGTGCATAAACTTACTCAAGTTAGCATAAAAGAAAGCTATTTCTATTACACCATAAATCGCAATAACGGTTACAATCAAAATATAATTATAACGTTTCATGTGCATGTAAAAATTAAGCAGGGTAGTCGTCATTAACATACACAACACAATCGCTAAACCATAAGCAGCTTCCATCTCATCCGACTTGCGGAAGTACAATACAATGCCAATGCAGCCCGTTAGTAATAACCAGTTTAATGAAGGAATGTACAATTGACCTTTTAGTTCACTTGGGTATTTTACTTTTACTTTAGGCCATAAATTTAAACGCATGGCTTCGTTAATCAACGTAAACGAACCCGTAATTAACGCCTGCGAGGCAATAATGGCGGCACTTGTTGCAATAATAATTCCAAAAATTAAAAAGCCATGCGGCATTATTTCGTAAAAGGGATTAGCCCCATCTAAGTGTTGCCCTTCTTTGGTAATTAGCCAAGCACCCTGCCCAAAGTAATTAATAACCAACATCACTT
The DNA here is from genome assembly GCA_013297775.1 of Bacteroidota bacterium. Lineage (GTDB taxonomy): Bacteria > Bacteroidota > Bacteroidia > B-17B0 > Aurantibacillaceae > Aurantibacillus. The sequence goes on along the minus strand of JAAFIL010000028.1, from coordinate 31,309 downwards.
TCACAAAAATCCAACTCACCCGAATGTTATTTTTACCACAATGTCCTAAATCGCTATACAACGCTTCGGCTCCCGTTGTACATAAAAAAACAGCTCCTAATATTAAAATACCTTGGCTATGCGTACTTAATAATTTATAAGTATAATAAGGGTTTAACGCCTCTAGCACGCTCCAATTGGTTACCATTTTACTAATCCCCAACACGCCTAACATTAAAAACCAAATTAGCATAATAGGACCAAAAGCGCGCCCTATAAACTTAGTTCCAAAACGTTGAATGGTAAATAACCCAATTAAAATGCCAATCACAATAGGCACGGTTTCTATTTCGGGTTTAATACGCCTTAGCCCTTCTACGGCCGCCGACACCGAAATGGGTGGTGTAATAATACCATCGGCCAGTAAAGCACTGCCGCCAATAATGGCTGGTACAAGTAACCATTTGTACTTACTACGGCGCACCAAAGTATAAAGCGAAAAAATACCACCCTCGCCCTTGTTATCGGCACGCAAAGTTAAGATGACATATTTTACCGTTGTTTGTAAAGTCAGTGTCCAAAAAATGGCACTAATGGCTCCTTTTACCAATTCGGCATTAATGGGTTCATCGCCAACAATGGCTTTTAAAACGTAAAGTGGAGAGGTACCAATATCGCCATAAATAATACCTAGTGTTACCAAAAGACCACCGAAAGTAATTTTACTGAGGTGTCCGTGTTGATGATTGCCCATGAGGGATTTTTCTTAAAACAGGCAACAAAATTACATTAAAAAAAGGTGCAAGGGCTTGTTTTAACTAAAAAAATAATAACTACGCACAAATAGAAAGTACAATAAAAGTAATCTTTGCAAATAAACGGCTAACGAAAGGCTTACAATGCACTAAAATCAAGACTTTAGGAAGTATCAAACTAAAAAATTAAAACCACAAGGCTTATACTACCACAAAACGGCGTTGGCCTCTAAATGGCATTTCTACAATTATAGTATTTAAAGACGCAAAAAAATGTACTTTTGCAATTCATTAATTTATGAAAACTACAGCATTAACGTCTAAACACATTTCTTTGGGTGCCAAAATGGTGCCTTTTGCAGGGTATAACATGCCCGTTTCTTACAGCGGCTTAAACGAAGAGCATCACACTGTGCGCAACGCAGTGGGTGTATTTGATGTGAGCCACATGGGCGAATTTATTTTAAAAGGCCCCGATGCTCTGGATTTAATTCAACGCGTTACCAGCAACGACGCATCGGTGTTAAGCCCAGGAAAAGCGCAGTACTCGTGTTTTCCGAATGCAAATGGCGGCATTGTAGATGATTTAATTGTTTACAAAATGGATGAAGAAACCTATATGCTCGTTGTTAACGCCAGCAATATAGATAAAGATTGGAATTGGATTATGCAGCATAACACCAAAAATGTTAGCCTAAAAAATATTTCAGACGACACCTCTTTACTTGCCATTCAAGGGCCCAATGCCTTAGCAACTCTACAAAATTTAACTACTGTTGATTTAACAACCATTCCTTATTATCAATTTGTAAGAGGAACCATTAACGGCATTGACAACGTTATTATTTCTAACACAGGTTACACCGGTGCTGGCGGATTTGAAATTTATTTCGATAACCAACACGCCGAAACAATTTGGGATGCTATTTTTAAAGCAGGAGCGCAACATGGCATTAAACCTGTTGGACTTGGCGCACGCGATACCTTACGTTTAGAAATGGGATTTTGCCTTTATGGAAATGATATAGATGACACCACCTCGCCCATTGAAGCCGGTTTAGGTTGGATTACCAAATTTACCAAAGACTTTACGAACCGCACGGCCATCGAAGCGCAAAAAACAAATGGCGTTACGCGTAAGTTAGTGGCCTTCGAATTGATAGACCGAGGTATTCCTCGACACGATTATATCATTACCAATGCCGATGGAAAAAGTATTGGCAAAGTAACCTCGGGTACACAAAGTCCTACTTTAAACAAAGCCATTGGTTTAGGATACGTTGAAACCGCTTATGCAAAAGCCGATACCGAAATTTTTATTAGCATACGCGACAAAGCTGTTAAAGCAAAAGTTACTAAATTACCGTTTATAAAAAAATAAATAGGAGTTGTATGCCGCAAGTAGAAGTATGTTATAGCCCTCAAATTTATCCGCTGTTTCATAACGAAAAAGCCATTGTGGTGGTTATTGATATCCTAAGAGCCACATCGGCTATTACAACGGCATTTTATAACGGTGTTGCTAAAATGATTCCAGTTGCAACCGTTGAAGAAGCCAAAGCCTTACAACAAAAAGGCTACATGGCTGCCGCCGAACGTAACGGCGAAATGTTAGAAGGATTTGAGTTAGGAAATAGCCCATTTGGCTACATGAACACCAAAGTAAAAGGTAAAACCATTGCCATTAGCACCACCAACGGCACACAAGCTATAGCCGCCGCCGCAAATGCTTCGGAAGTTATTATTGGAAGTTTTTTAAATTTAGAGGTGGTTATTAATTATTTACGCGAACAACAAAAAGACGTAACCTTATTATGTGCAGGTTGGAAAAATAAATTCAACTTAGAAGATACCTTATTTGCAGGGGCTGTTGCCGATAGCCTAATTTACAAAGGAGGCTTTACTACCAATTGCGACAGTGCCATTGCTGCTGGCCATTTATACCATTTAGCCAAACACAATTTATTCGAGTTTTTAGCCAACTCATCGCATCGCAACCGTTTAGCCAAACTGGATTTAGAACGCGACATCAATTACTGCCTCACGCCCAATCAATGCCCCGTTATTCCTATTTTAAAAGGGCAATACCTGGTAAAGTTGTAAGAATCAAAAGATAAGTTTCTACGATTAACCAAGCATATCTTGCAATGCCTTGGCCGCCATTTGGTAACGCGCTTTACCCCTTCCACTAATAAGGCTATACACCGCTTGATTTTGTTTTAATTTACGAATAAAACGGTTCAATAAATACGCTCGGTTATGCGGATTTTTTCGTTGCTCATCAGCAACCCAGGGCAAGTCAATATCGGTTAGTAAATACAAATGAGCCGTTTCGTTTGTAGTTTCAGCTTGTATAAACGCAGGAACTTCATCAAACACTTCTTCGCACCAAATAGAGGCCGTAATAAAACTGCTATCTATAATTAGAAGTGGCGGCTTTAAACTTGCAGCTTCTTGTTCTAACTTTTTTTGATGCTCGTAAATGGCAAGCACATCTTTTACAGTATAATGATCAATGGAATGCGTTTGAAAATAAGTACGGGCATATTCGGCCACGTGAATGGCATTAAAGCGTTTTATTAAATGATTGGCTAATTCACTTTTGCCCGTGCTTTCAGGGCCTAATAATCGTAACTGTTTCATGTAAGTCAAAAGTACTGCTATTTTATAGACATCGCATGTATAAAAGAGATTATATCAACTTAATCTATTATACAGTTCGGTTATCATTAAAAAAACTAGCCATTGTTTTGCCAAAAAAAATTGAAGCAATACAAGACCAATTAGCCAATAACTTAAATCGTGTTTTAATTGGTAGTACCGTATTTTAAGCAAAGGGAAAGTCATCATTGAATTGGAAAATGATACCACTACTTAGGACAAAATAGTCCAACGGACCTTTTGGACTTAGTAGTGGTTATGCCGAGCGAGTTAAATCTAATTGGATTAAAATATAACGAGTCGAGGTATTAACAATAATGTTTCTGAATAAAAAATTGTTTTTTGTTAATTTAGAGGTTTAATACCTTGCATCATGAATTTTTCAACTTATCCATTTACGGTTACCGATCGTTTTGTGCGTTACGCAAAGATAGATACACAAAGCAATCCTAACTCGCCAACTTGTCCCAGCACCGAAAAACAAAAAGACCTTAGTCGTTTGTTGGTAGAAGAGTTAAAAGCAATGGGCATAACCGATGCCGAGTTAGATACGCATGGATACGTGTATGCCACCATTCCGGCTAACACAAGCAAACAAGTGCCTGTTATTTGTTTTTGCTCGCATGTAGATACATCGCCCGATTGCAGTGGCACTAACGTTAAGCCCATCATTCACCAATCGTATAATGGAAAAGATATTATTTTACCAAACGATACCACACAAATTATTCACTTTGATGAACATCCCGCTTTGGCCGCACAAATAGGTAACGATATTGTAACCGCCGATGGTACAACCCTTTTAGGTGCCGATAATAAAGCAGGCGTTGCCGAAATTATGGATGCCGCTAATTATTTAATGACGCATCCCGAAATTAAACATGGCGCCATTCGAATTTTATTTACACCCGATGAAGAAATTGGTAGAGGTACCGATAAAGTAGATGTAAAAAAGTTGGGCGCGCAATTGGCTTATACCATGGATGGAGAAACCTTAGGTCATATTGAAAACGAAACTTTTAGTGCCGATGGCGTAAGCATTACCATTCAAGGTTTTCCAACACACCCGGGTTTTGCCAAAAATAAAATGCAACACGCTATTAAAGTAGCCTCCGAAATTATCAATGGCCTGCCTAAAGATAAAACGCCCGAAACAACCGAAAACAAGCAACCGTTTATACATCCCACTTCTATACAAGGTGGTTTAGAACAAGTAGAACTTAAGTTTATTATTCGAGCGTTTGATACGCCCACGTTATTAGCCTTAGAGGAAGAGTTGCGGCAAATTTGTATAGCGGTTTTAACGCCTTACGATAAATGTACTTATACGTTTAAAATAACGGAGCAATACCGTAACATGCGCGAGGTACTCGATACCTCCCGCACGTAGTAGATTACGCGGTAGAAGCGGTAAGGCGCACAGGCGTTACGCCAGTTTTATCGAGTATTAGAGGCGGCACCGATGGCTCGCGTTTATCGTTTATGGGTTTACCTTGCCCTAATATTTTTGCTGGCGAACATGCGTTTCACAGTAAACAAGAGTGGGTAAGTGTACACGATATGCAAAAGGCTGTAGAAACCATTGTTCATTTAGCTTGTATTTGGGAAGAACAGGCTTAATGCTAAAAGTCATTTTGTTTTAGTTGGTTCGTTGGCTACTAATTGCAGTTATTTTCGATGCTAATTTTTGATAGGGTAATTACTTAGCCGAGGTGCAATAGAAATCTATTAAGAGCCGAAATCCCTTCAAAATAGAGTACTTCGACACTAGACCTCTTTCCTATAATTCAATACCGTTTATTCAGTTCATTCAAGAGTAATGCTAGGTGCGAATCGAGAACGGATTATCCATGCTCAATATGTTTCTGTATTTTTATCAAAACTTAAGAGAACCTCCGTAAAATTTAGGATAGGTTCGCCTAACATTAAACCAATATTCTCATTTTTTTCTTAACAGATAAACAACATTTGCTTTCGTTCAACGTGCTTTTAAGGTCAGATTTTTGTGGAAAAATTAATTCATGAAAAAAAATACAATGTTTAGTTATATACTCTTTTTGTTGGGATGTATATTTACCTCTTTTTTAAATGCTCAAAATCCAGGGTTGGTTATTAGCGAAATTCATCCTAATCCCGCAGGAACAGACAGTTGCAGAGAGTATGTGGAGTTGAGAGCTACTCAAGCTATTAATTTTACTTTAACGCCTTATACTATAATTGTAAGTAACAACGGAGTTGCTACCGCCAATGGGTGGATAGCCGGTGGGGGTTTAACTTACGCCTTTGAAGTAAACTCGGGCAGCGTAGCACAAGGCGATGTGGTGTATGTGGGCGGCAGTTGCATGACACCAACCGTAAATCAACTGCGTGTAATTAACGTTAGAACAAGTGGTGGCGATGGCGGCATTGGTAACGCCAACGCAGCTGGTGTATTTGGCAATGGTGGCGGAAACGCTGATGCTGTGGCGGTATTTAACTTACCAGTTTCGAGTATAACGCCATCAACGGTTCCGGTAGATGTGGTTCATTATGGCACAGCCATAGGCACCGCAACAGTTGTGGCACCAGGTGGTTATCAATTGCCCATTAACGATTTGTATAGTGGTGGTAAATTAAGCCCCTCTTCTTTTTTTACTGCCGACCCAGGTGGCGATATTTTAACAGCAGTAGGCGCATTTAATACCTCTACAAATACTTGGGGTATGAACCGTACGTTTTCCATTACACCTGTTGCTAACCTAACCACTTCGTCGAGTGTTTCTTTAACCACTAGTGCAAGCCCTGCAGTTATTTCGTTTTTTAGTAGCGACTCAACGGTGCTCGAATCGGCCGGAACTGCTACTGTTTATGCGCGCTTAACCTCAACCTCTTCGGCACTAAGTAGCCTTAACGTTACGGTATCTGCCTTCTCGAATGCTTCGGCTACCGACTACACATTAACAACTGCAACCGTATCTTTTCCTGCAAATGCACCCGTTAATAGTTTAAGTCCGATTGTACTTCAAATTAATGACGATGCGCTTATCGAAAGTGCAGAGTACATTGTATTGCGATTGGGCAGCCCAGTAAATGCCGTTATTGGCACTACTACTTTATGTGCAGTATATATTAAAGATAATGATACGCCCATTCCAGCACCGAGTAATGCCATAGGCTTAAATCTATTATCCAGTTTTTCTAATTCAATAACTGGTCTTAACTCGGCCGAGATTGTAGCTCACGATCCTTCTACTCAACGGTTATACATTGCCAATTCCATTGCTGGAAAATTAGACATCGTTAATTTTATTAATCCATCTAATCCTATTTTATTAAGTTCAATTAATGTGAATACACTCGGTGGCATTAACTCGGTAGCCGTTAAAAATGGCACAGTAGCTTGTGCTATCGAAAATTCGATAAATCCACAAGACTCGGGTAAAGTAGTATTTTTTGATAAGGATGGTGTGTTTTTGAAAGACGTGAAAGTAGGTGCTATGCCTGATATGATTACATTTAATCAAGCGGGTACACGTGTATTAACTGCTAACGAAGCAGAACCCAATGCAGCTTACACCAATGACCCCGATGGTTCGGTAAGCATCATTAACATTAGTGGAGGCATTACTTCTTTAAATCAATCGAATGTAACTGCTATTACTTTTACATCTTACAACGGCACAGAGGCGGTATTGCGCGCACAAGGTATTCGTATCTTTGGCGTAAGTGGCATAGCCTCTAAAGATTTTGAACCTGAATACATTGCTATCTCGAAAGATGATACAAAAGCTTGGGTTACCTTACAAGAAAACAATGCCATTCTTGAAATCAATTTAACGAATAACACCATTACTAGTTTACGCGCTATGGGTAGTAAAGACCATTCCATTTTAGCCAATGCCATGGATGTATCGAACACCACTAAGGATGTTAACATTAGTAATTTCCCTGTAAAAGGATTCTACTTACCCGATGCCATTGCTTCTTACACGGTTGGAGGCGTTAATTATTACATCACCGCTAACGAGGGCGATGCAAGGGCTTACACAGGTTTGAATGAAGAGTCGCGTGTGAGTGCGCTTAATTTGGATCCTTCGAAATTTCCATTTACAGCCGAGATGAAGAACAATAGTTTGATGGGACGTTTGCAAACAACCAATCTTAGTGGTGATACCGATAACGATGGAGATATAGATTCCATTTATTGTTATGGCTCTCGTTCGTTTTCGATTTGGAATGGTAGCACAGGTGCATTGGTTTACGATAGCAAAGATAACTTCGAACAAATTACAGCTAACAACACATTTTCTGTTTTGTTTAATGCCAGTAACACTAATAGCACACGTAAAGATCGTAGTGATGATAAAGGCCCAGAACCCGAAGGTGTAGCCATTGGACAAATAGGAGGCAACACGTATGCGTTTATTTCGTTAGAGCGCATTGGCGGGGTCATGGTGTACGATGTTACAAATCCTAATGCGCCTGTGTATGTAACCTACGTGAACAACCGCAGTTTACCTAGTAATGGACCCGACCGTGGCGCCGAGGGTCTTATTTTTATTCCTCAATCTCAAAGTCCTAATGGGCAACACATTGTTATTGCGGCCAACGAGATTAGTAGTACGTTAAGTATTTGGGGTATTGCAGGTTGTAGTTCACCGTTAGCAAGTTCTATATCAGTTAGCGGGAACACAGTAGCTTGTGCAGTTAATAGCCCTACTATAACCGCAGCTATTAATGCTGGGGCCAGTTACCAATGGTTTAATAATGGTGCATTAGTAGCTGGGGCTACAACAAATAGTATTAGTCCTCTTGTAGGTGGAAATTATTCGGTAAGCATTACAAACGGAAATAATTGCGCCACCTCTTCTTTAACGCAAAGCATTACTATTTTAGCAGCACCCGCTTTAAGCATTAGTCCTTCAGCTTCTGTTATTTGTGTTGGGCAAAGTGTAACCTTAACGGCTAGTGGAGCTAGTTCTTATACATGGAGTACAAACAGTACTAATCCAATTATTGCTGTAACGCCCACCGCCAGCAATGTATATAACTTAAATGGAACAGGTGTTAATGGATGTGTAGGAGCAACTACACAAAGTATAACGGTTAATGCGTTGCCAACGGTAAGTATTAGCACAACGGCTTCTACTATTTGTGCAGGGCAAAGTGTAACCTTAACGGCTACTGGGGCTAGTTCTTATACGTGGAGTACAAACAGTACTAATCCAATTATTGCCGTAACGCCAACAGCCAGCAATGTGTATAACTTAAATGGGATAGATGCTAATGGATGTGCAGGTGCAGCCACACAAAGCATAACGGTTAATGCTTTACCAACGGTAAGCATTAGCACAACCGCCTCTACTATTTGTGCTGGGCAAAGTTTAACCTTAACCGCTAATGGGGCTAGTTCTTATACTTGGAGTACAAACAGCACTAATCCAGTTATTGCAGTAACGCCAACAATTAGTAATGTATATAACTTAAATGGGATAGGTGCTAATGGATGTGTAGGTACAACCACACAAAGCATAACGGTTAATGCGTTACCAACCTTAAGTATTAGCACAACGGCTTCTGCTATTTGTATTGGGCAAAGTTTAATTTTAACGGCTAATGGAGCTAGTTCTTATACCTGGAGTACAAACAGCACTAATCCAGTTATTGCTGTAACGCCAACAGCCAGCAATGTGTATAACTTAAATGGGATAGGTGCTAATGGATGTGTAGGTGCAGCCACACAAAGTATAACGGTTAATGCTTTACCAACGTTAAGTATCAGCACAACGGCTTCTATTATTTGTGTTGGGCAAAGTGCTACATTAAGTGCAAGTGGTGCTAATACTTATTTGTGGAGTACAGGAAGCACGAGTGCCGCCATTGTTGTAAGCCCTGTGCTTACCACTACTTATTCGGTTAATGGAACCGATGCCAATGGATGTGTAGATGCCAATAATGTGATTACGCAAGCGGTAAGTTTATGCACGGCCTTAACCGATGAAGCTAACACTATTAATCACGTTAATTTATTTCCAAATCCGAACAACGGGAATTTTAAATTAAGATTATCAAACAATTCAAGTGCTGAGGTAAACGTTTATGATATGTTTGGTAAAAGCGTGTATCAAACAACCCTAGAAGCTGGTCAGGCAGATATTTACATAAATGATTTAGCCAAGGGAATTTATTTTGTAGAAGTAGCTTTTGAGAACCATGTTACTAAAATTATTAAAATGAGTATTCAATAAAACTTAACTAATATATAGTAATAAAAAAGCCGAGCTTTAAAAAGTTCGGCTTTTTTAATGGAGGACTTGTGGGAGTAATAACTATACTTTTGTCTAATTCATTTACGGTATTTTATTAAAAGTCATAATGGAACGAAAACGACATTGTGTTTATTGTTATATCTCAATAGTCCAACTCACTACCAACAGCCTATTGCAACTAATTAAAAAACTAATATAAGTAGCCGTTAATTCGAATCACTTTTTTGAGCAAGCATCATCACGCATTATCTATTTTGTTACAATAAATTTTCCAGTCGAAACTTTTTTATCGGAGGCATAAATAGAGTAAAAATAACTGCCAGCCGTCATGGTATTTGTATCAATTAATACATTATCAAACGTATTATCAATTGTATATTCAACTAAAATTTTACCATTGAGGTCAGTAATAACAAGTTTACCTTCTTTGCCATTATCTAATTTGTAGGGTAACACGATTGAATTTTTTGTCGGATTAGGGTAAGGCAGCGTAGTATGGACATCTTTATTCGGTGTACTTATACGCGTTGTTAATTGTCCGGGCAAGGAGTAAACTCTTTGTTGATCCACGTTATTTTTATACGAATACAAAATCATTTTAGTGCCCGCTGTTGTGTTGTAAATAAAATCATGTTTACTTTCGGATTCGTAGCCGTAATACGTTGCGTCTCTTTTAAATGTGGGCATAAGAGAGTCGCCGTTAAAAATAACAACCCCATTTTCATTAAATACTCTCATAGAACCGTAGCTCAGAGGACTGATGTCCAAATGATAGCCTCCATCAAAAGAAACATATTCAATTAAGTTATCGGTATTAAACAGGTTTTCACTAATGTAACTTATTGAAACAATTGAATCTGTATTATTAGGACGATACTTTGGTAATGCTGGAATATTTATGGTTTTGAAAAGGGAATGATTTAAGTTATAAAGTTTAATTTGTTTTGCATCAATATTGTAGAGAAAATACTTATCACCCGAAACGTCTAATCTAATAATTGACAACCCCGATTTTTGTGGAGTATTTGTAAGGGTATAAGTATTTTCTAAAGAAATTTGACCCCTTGCTACTATTGCTAATACTAGCATTATTGCTGTAATACTAATTATTTTTTTCATTTTATTTATATATTTCCAATCTCTATAATTTTTACCAGATTGATAAAGTCATTTACACTATTTAAGCAGTACTTACTTTATTTCTGGCTCATTGTGTACTTTTTTATGGCATCTATTCTTTTACAAGTTTTATGGTGCGTTGTTTATTTCCACAATCAATTTTTGCAAAGTAAATACCATTTGCCAATTGGTTAATTGAAATTTTTTCTTCTTGAATAGCCCCGCTTATTACTTTCATTAAAACGAGTTCGCCTAAAGAATTAAATAACTTAAAGTAAATTGGATCGTTTGTTGCAAGCGAGCTACGCAAAACCAATTCATCAGATGCAGGATTGGGAGCAAGGCTAAAGTCGTTGTTTGTCTTATTTAACGCGGTTACCCCAACGCTAGAACTAATATTAACCGTTTGTGTTTTTGTCATAATACACGAGCCTACTAAAATGGTTAAACTTACCGTATAAACACCCGAGTTAGTGTAAGTATAAACCGGATATTGTAAACCAGAGAGTCCGCCATTACCAAAGTTCCAATTGTAAATTATAGCATTGGTGTAAGTAGAAGAAAATGCTAAAGGTTGCCCTATGGCTTGTGTTCCCGAAATATTTATGCCAAAGCTCAAAGGGTTTACAGTTACAACCGAAGTTTGAGAACTATTTCCGAAGGGGTTAAAGGCAATTAATGTAACCGTGTAAGTGCCTGGGTTGGCATACGTGTAAGTTGGGTTTTGCTGCGAACTGGCTCCACCATCTCCAAAATTCCAAATCCAACTGGTTGGGTTACCCGAAGTATTATCAGTAAAGTTAACAGTACCTTGACACGAGTTAACCACTTGACTAAAGTTAGCAATTGGTGGGGCAGTAGGCGATAAAATTTTAACGGTATAATCTTCGCATTGACCGTAATAAGACGTATAACAAGCTGTATTTATAATATAGCCCGATGATGACTCATCTATGATACGCATTCGTAATGGGGTGTTTAAAACCGCAGTAGCTGGAGGTGTTATAACAACCGTATGTGTTTGTAATTTATTAACCGAGTTTAATACTTGTTCGCTAGTGCTAAAACTACCATCGTTGTTATAGTCAATCCAAACGGAAACATTTTCAAAATAAAACGGACTCGTACTAACATTGAGCGTGTAGTTAGTTCCGATTGTTAAATTAGTTTGATTTAAACACGAGAAATCTTGATACCCCTCTATATAGGCATAGTTAGAAGATTTATTAATGGTATTAAGCGATACATTAAGAATGCCATAGTTGCTTGAGTAAGAGTAACTAATTGGCGCACAGCTTGCCGATAGAGGGCCACCTACATTATTAATGGTTAAGGTTTTAGTAGCCGTAGAACACAATGTGCCATTGCAAACCGTTAAACTCACCGAATAGGTTCCGCCGCTTGTGTAAGTGCAAGAAGGGTTTTGTAAAGACGAGGAGGTGCTGTTACCAAAATTCCAACTATATGTACTCACCGGATTTATTGCCGTTTGTGTGAAGGTTACCAATCCCGAACAGTTATTGGCATTTGTGAAGTTAAAGTTAGAGCAAGGATTTGTTCCCACATTTATAGTAACCGGTACTGTGTAAGTAGTGTTTAACGGATCGTTAGAGTTGATGACTAGATTGTAAGTATAAGTTCCTGCCGATAGGTAGGCCGAGTTAGCGGTTAAGTTAAACACAGAACTTCCACTTGGCGAAACAACACCCGTGTTGGTTGAACTGCTTGATAGCCAACCTGGGAATCCTGAAGAAGCACTTCTTACGGTGTTGGCAATAATTTTTCCAAAGTTTACATTCGTATTAAAAAAATCTGTTCCAATATAAACCACACGACCCAAGCCCATGGTGCGTTTTGAAACTGAAGAGTAAAAACCTCCTGCTTTCACATAATCAACCGTATTAGGACTAGTAATGGTGAGGGCAACATTAGAATTGGGTGAAGTAATTGAACCCATTGGCAATCCTTTCATAATAACATCGTTGGTATCTATTACGCTTACACTTTGATTATAGAAGAAAGAGGAATTGGCACTAAGTAAACCAATTTCATTTAATTGCGTTTGTGTATAAGCCGCACAAATAATGGCAGTTCCACCGTTGTTAACAAAAGTACTAAATGTAGAACTAAACGGTTGCATTACGCCATAATAATAATTGAATTGTTCTGGAAACAATAATACCTTACAGTTTTGTAGGGCAGTCGTTAAAGAGGAAATAGTCGTTAAATTATGCGGAATAATGGTTGCGCCTGGGAAATTAGATGTAATGGCGTTAATCGTGTTAAAGTATTCAGCCGAAAATATATTTGTAAGATTTGTGATAACTAATACATTAACCGATGACGTTGCCGCTGAGGCTCCCAAAACGGTATAGTTTAAATTAGACCCACCTGTGTTAAGTATGCTAATCGAATTTGTTTGAGAAGCATTGCAAGCTGCCAAGTTAAAGGTTAAACTACTAGGGGAGGTTGTAATAGTTGGTGCAGATGTAGAGGTTCCATTTAAGCAAACTTTTTTATTGCCGCCGTTAGAATTAATGTAAAGTGTATCTGCAAAATTACCTGCTGTTTGCGGGCTAAACGTTACATATATTTTTCGACTTGACCAGGGCGCAATTGTAAAACTTGTAGCTGGGGTGTAACTGTATGCCGTGTTGGTGGCACTAATTGTAGAAACGGTTAAAGTAGCACAGCCTGTGTTGTAATACGTTATCGAATCTTTTTTGATGGTGTATTGCATAACCGTACCAAAGTTTAAACAAGTAGCCGATACGCTTGCATTGGCAGTTCCAATTACCGAATAACTTACAGGAATGGTTAAAGATGGTGTTGAAGGGGCATTAGAGTTAATAACTAAATTGTTAGTATAAACACCAGCCGTTAATCCGTTACTATTAAAGTTAATAGCCAAGGTTTGCGTCGAGCTGGCGGCAACAGTTCCACTCGAAGGCGAAATACCTAGCCAAGAAGGACCAACACCTGTGCGGGTAACCGCATTTACCAATATTTTTGAGGCATTCACATCAGTTTGAAAATAATCATAGCCTAAGAAAATAGCACGTCCTGAACCAATATCTCGGCGTAAAACAGAAATATTACTGCCAAGTTTAACCAATTGAATAATGCCTGGATTTGAAAATGTGCCTAGAAAAGTTGCATTAACTGCATTTATAGTTGATTGATTAATGGTTTTTGTTACCATGTCGGTTGTATCTTGAACAAGCATTTGTACATTCCAATTATTAGTCATAAAAGTACTCGAGAACAAACCTATATCGTTGGTTGTTTGTTGAGAGTTACCGCATTGAACCGCAACTCCTCCATTCGATACAAAATTTTGAATAACATTACTAAACGTACCAATTACACCTAATGGAATAGTTTCAAATTCGGGGATTACTAAAACATTTTTCCCTACTAGTGCAGCCGAAAGGGTAGCTGCTGTTCCTAAGGTATGTTGCGTAACCGTACAATTTGGAATGGCCGATAAAATACTATTCATGTTGTTAAATTCATTGGTTGAACTTCCCATGTAAGAGGTAATAAATAATACATTTTTACCGAGGGTGTTCGAATTGGTATTTTGTGTATTATATTGCAAAGTGCCAGTGCCACCATTGCTTATAGTTCCAGTTAGCGTAACCGATCCACTACACGAAACAGATGCCGTAATAGGATTGGGCGAAAACGAAATGGTGGGAGCCGCTTGAACGGTAATGGTTTTAATAACCGTACTTAGTGTATTGCAATTAGTAGCTGTTAAGGTAATCGTTTGAACCCCTGAATTGGTAAATGTTTTAACCGGATTTTTCAACGTCGAACTTGTTCCATCGCTAAACTGCCAATTCCAAGCTATTGGAACGTTGGTGGTTTGATCGCTAAAGGTTACTGGAGTATTTAAAGGTGGATTGTTATTACTTATCGTAAAGTTCGCAACTGGTGGATTTGTACCCGCTACGGTTGAAGTCCAAGTGGCTGTGTAACCAGCATTATTATTAAAACTATCAGAATACCAAACTAAAAGTAAAGCCCCATTTGTAGAGGTTAATACTGGCGGTAAATTATAAAAATAACCAAGTATTGGCGATGCTGTTGTACTACCCGAATAAACGGTTAAATAATCGTTCCAATTATCTCCTTGAAATTGTGTAAAGGTTAACGTAACAGTTCCGTTTCCTGCACAACCTGGGTTAATTAAAAACGAACAGTATTCATTATTAGAGTAATTACCCGTTACTCCACCGCTATCGTATAGCGTTCCAGCCGCTAAAGTGGTGCTAGTGCTGGCTTGACACATGTTAAATGAATTAGTAACCGATATATAACTAATCTTTGTAGTACTGTCCGAACCAAAACCATTAGTAGTTACTAATTTTACAGAATAAGTGCCAATTGTAGGGTAATTAACGCTTGGGTTTTGTAGGGTTGAGCTACTGGTAGCTAAAGACGCACCTTGAAACGTCCACTTCCAAGAGGTTGGCGCATTGAGGCTACTATCTTGAAATAAAACAGTACTTCCAACAGCTACTGCTTTAGTAGTAGTGAAAAAATTAGTAAGGGGCTTGGTCGTTGCCGATTTAAAGATAACCGTATAATCTTCTGTTTGCCCCTGCGTGTGAATGTTACAAGCACCGCCAACGGCAACTATATCGTCATACACACGCAATCGTAGAGGTGTGTTTAATACTGCACTTGTAGGGGTAAATGCCACTAACGAGTGAACGTTTGTGGCCAAAGTAGGCGAACTCGCTAAAATTAATTCATTGGTTTGATTGTAAAGCCCATCATTATTATAGTCAATCCAAACATAAACTTTTGCAAAATTATAAATGGTATTTACTTTCAATAAATAAGGATTACCAGCAGTTAAAGTCGTTTGGTTTGTACATGTAAAATCTTTATAGCCTTCGGTGGCATTAGAACTGGGGTTGTTTATACCTCCAAAAATTACATTTGAAATACCATAACTTGAATTAAGCGTATTTTGAGAGGGAATGCAATTAGACACCGGAGCACCTATATTTGAAACGGTTATATAATTATTTTTAATAACAGAGTCCACCGTATTACATGAAGCCGTTCCCGTTGATTTTAATTTAATATTGTAAGTTCCAGCGGCTGTGTAAGTTTTACTTGGATGGGTTGAAGTGGATGTTGTTCCATCACCAAAGTCCCAAGCATAAGTAGTAGCGTTAGTAGATTGGTTGCTGAATGTAAACGTAGCCGGTAAGCTACACGCATAATTGCTTGAAGAGTTAAATTGAGCAATAACAGCATTTGAATACGGAGTACCAAGCCCAACAGCATACCAAGCATTGGTGCATTGTATCACTTGATTACTGCACGCGCCAAATAAATCAATGGCCGATTGGATGGCATAGTTACGCGCATCCATAAAAGTAGAATTAGGTGTTAAATAAACGGTTAAATTTCGGTAAGCAATTTTTTCGGCATCGCTTATACCAATTCCTGTTACATTATAGGGGTTAGAGTTATCGTTTACACCACTGCCTCCATTTGTCAATAAATAAAACCAAAAGTTTTGGCATTGACTGTTTGTATGAACGCCTCCATTATCAGGTCCATTTAATGGCACCCAGTATTGCCCTAAATAGGTGTTGGGTTGTAAAGTAGCTTTAGGGTTCGTCATGTTTCTAAACGGGGTTCCGCTTAACGAACATTGCTCGCCTTCTAAAAAGTTAGCCGTCATGGGATTGGCATAATAATCAACGCACACACCAAAAATATCACTAAACGACTCGTTTAATCCACCTGACTCGTTCATGTAAATTAATCCAGCTTCCGATTCTGTAACAGCGTGTGTAAATTCGTGACCAACAATATCTGTTGTAGCAAACGAACGATAAGAGCTGCCGTCTCCGTCTCCAAAAACCATGTATGGATTACTCCAAAACGCATTGTTGTATGAAAACCCATAATGATCAAGTCCTTTAATTTGTGCTCCTGCATTGTCATAAGATGTGCGCCCAAATTTTACTGAATAATAATCGAACGATTTTTCTAAACCATAATGTAAATCAAAATGCGATTTGGTAAGAATAGATGTGCCAACAAAACTCGAAGATGTGTTAGTGAAATCGGTTGCACTAGTAAAGCTGCTGCCATTGTTACAGTTTTTAGTAGCAATGTTTCTTGTGCTTTCGGTAAGTTTATAAACCCCTCCTGTATTGTCGCAAGTAATAGATTTAGTGCCATTGTAAAAGGTAGTTGCTGTGCCTGGCACATCTATCGTATGAATTTTATTAAGTTCTTGTAAAATGGATAAATTAGTCGCATCCACCAAAAACTCCACGTGCTTTAAGGGATCAAACGAACGCAATTCTATTTTGTAAATTAAATAAGCTCTATTACCAAGTATTTGAATACAAGGTAATTTATCGGTGTTTACGCTTTCAACATCTTTCGCTAAAAATTGTGTTTTTAATTTACTGTAACCCGCTTGAAACGTATTTTTAGGTGTAATAGACCGTAAATCTGATTCAATATTTTTATAATATTCGCCGTTGGCACTTTCAACAAAACCATTTTTAGTATGAATCGAATAAACGGCATTATTGATTTTAACTCCTTTAAAATATTCTTGATACTTGTAATGCGTATAACCTAAATTATCGTTAGTTGTTTTTATTAATTTAAAATCATAATCGCCCGATAGTTTTAGTAAGTTATCTTTAAGCCATTTTAATTGCATCGAAAAAGAGATGCGTTCAGTACCGTTTACTTTGTAAAATTTTAAATCTCCTGTTTTGCTAGATTGCGAAAAAATAGATGTTGAAATGAGAAGTAATAGTAGTACAAGTGTTTTTTTGCTCTTCATGTTTGTAGTTTTAAGCGTTAAAATTATAAAAAAAATTAAACATTTTTACTACTCGGTTGTTTAGTGCGAAAATTTAACAAATGAACTTTCAACGGTCTATTCTATATAACTTAACACGTGGCAGTTAATAAAGGCAATGATTTGTTCTGCTACCAATATCGGTTCTAAATGATACAAGTTGAACCAGAATTATTTTTCTTTTAGGCGACGAAAAAATTATAGGCGTAGCAAGGCCTACGGGTATAATTTTTGAGGAAGTATAAGAGAAAAAGAAACTGGGTCAACGTATCTTTTAGAAATGATGTTGGTATGAAATACTCTTTCAAAATTTAATTTCCGCCTTTGCGCCCTCTTCGTCTTTGCTGCTATTTTCTCGATATTCCTTCCTTTGCGTTCTTTGCGCCTTTGCGTGCTATTAAAATTTCGTATTAATATTTCCTTCTCTTCTTCCTTTGCGTTCTTTGCGCCTTTGCGTGCTACTTTTAATGTAGTCTATTATTTAATCGAGTTATAAAATTTATTCTAAAGACCCTCTTTCTTGAAATTGCGGTTTAACTTACGAACTACCTTAAGCACAACTTCATCAAAAAAACAAGCTATTTATTAAGGCAAACGTTTTATAGCCTCATTTAATAACACATCTCCAAATGGAGAATCAATGTAACCCGCATGAGAATGAATAATCTTACCTGTACTATCTGTTATCAAATGAATGGGATAAGCCAAAGGTTGTTGTAGCTTTTTACAAACCGAATTAATAAATGTTTGACGTTCATTCAAATAAAAAAAAGTTCGAGAAAACAATTCCTTTTTCTTCCTAAAAAATTGAAATACATCTTCCGTCAGTTCGAGAGTTGTATATACCCAAGTAATATCTTTATCTGTATGCCTAGCCAATGAATCTAAACGCGGCATTTCTTTGATGCAAGGTAAGCAACTTAACGCCCATATATTAAAATAATAGTAATGCGTTTTGTACTCATTTTTCTGCAACTCATAAATAGCCAATTTAACCTCTTTTTGAAAGTTATTCTCTATTGCTTCAACAGAATTACCAGAACTGACGCACGAAGAATAAAAAAAAACGAGAACACCTAAAGTATAGCTTAATAAGTAAACTATTTTTTTCATTTGGATCAAAGATAAACTAACTAAATAAAAGTTTCACACTAAAAATTATTCTCCATATAGCGTTGGTCCCGAAACAAGTTGAACGAATGCAGATAATTTACCGTTAACGGTTTGTGGCTTGGCGTAGTGGTGGATTTTTAGCATAAAAGTTGAATCGAAGAACTGCACTTGAACCTACAACAAAACTGCCATACGAAGCACTGCACCCGCCATTACGCCAAACCGCTGTTATGCCCAGTGCTTCTTTTCATTCGTCCCAATGTATTGCTAATTGTTCAGGTCGGGTTTGCACTTTCAGTCCGTGATTATGCGTTTCAAAGTTGTCCGTGTTGAAGTTGCAAACCAATGCTTCTACAACTGTTCGTCTGTTCTCAATGTTACCACCGTTATGATAAAAATGATCTTTTGTTACAATATTGAATTTGCCCCAAAATTTATTGATCATTTCGTTTTCTCTCCAGTCGTTGTGATGCCAGGTTGAAAGAATAAATTTTGCTTTTGTTTTTGAAAGCAAGTTGAACAGTAGTTCTTCGTCTTGCTCTGTCCAGCCGTTGTAGTAGTCAACGTGTCTGCCGTAATAGGGTGGGTCGCAATAGATAATGTCGTTATCAGTTGCAAGCGGAATAATGTCAGCAAAGGATTTGTTGAAAAAAGTCCACTTAGGTTCGGGTTCAATTATTTGAGAAACTGTTACAACCTGATTTGTAATTTTAGTGATGTATGCTTGTGCAAAACGGTCAGGTTTTTTACAAAATGGAATGTTCCAGTTACCCTTACTTCCAAATCGCATCATTCCGTTGAAACCTGCTCTTGAAAGGAAAATAAAATCATAAGGAGAAAATTCTCCACTGTTGAAACGTGTCCGAACTTTTAAGTAATGCTCGTAGCCATTATTTTCTGCTTTGCTCAATAACTCACCTTCTTTTTCGAGGTATTGTTTCATTAAAGGTGCAGTTATTGCTTTGTCTTGGATGCCTTTGTAAAAATTGATGATGTGCGGATTAGTGTCGTTAAGAATGGCTTTTTTGTACCCCGAATTGAAAGCAACGACACCTGTTCCAAGAAATGGCTCTACCCAATTGCCCGAAACTTTTGGGGCAAGGTCCATAATCCAAGGAACTAACTTGGTTTTTATGCCTTGACTTTTTATTGGTGGAACGATAACTCTCATTTCGTTTTCTTGTTAGAAGTTTTAGAAACGATTTCATCCCAAAGGTCAGTTCTGCCTTTGCACTCCAAAAAGTCTTTTAGCGTGGTTATTTTGGTCGGCTTCCCGTCCTTTACCATTGTAGCCGAACCATGATTTATCCAGTATTCGTCAAACCACTCTTCACCTAACTTGCTGAAAATACCATTTTCATTTTTCAAGTCTTCAATGTCGAAAATTGAACCGATGTTTGCTGTGTTTCCCGAACCTTGCTTGTCGCTTGCAATTTTCCATTTCTCTGCTGCAAAAAAGTCAAAGTCCTTAATGACAGAAGTAATGGATTTCAAATTTTTAACTGTCGTAACTGAACGTTCACCAACCTTCCTGTTTGGTGTTTCATGTTCTTCTTGATGTTCCTGAACTTGATAAATTTCCGTTTCTGCAAGGTCGTCTGAAACGGCTGTCCGTGTGTAAATAACACCTAAGCAATAATGTCCAATGTATTGGTTGTATGGAAACTGAATATTCTTGTCCTTATCTCTCTCTTTGAAATAACCACCGTGACTGCCAAGCGTAAAACCTGCCGTTTTATCGTTTCTTCTGAAAGTTGTTTTAATATCGAGTGCAAATTTTACTTCTTCGTTGTCCTTCTTAACAAAAGTCAAGTCAGGATACCAATTCTGCTTCTCGGCAAGAATGATTTTATAGCCAATACAGTCGGCAAACTGTAAGATTTGCGGAAAGATGTGTATTTCAAGGATTTTTGAAACGATTTTCGTGTCGGAAGAGATTGTGTAAATATTCTTGTAAACATCAATGAAGCCCTTTACAGTCCAGTCGCCATTGTCGGTAGAAACGTATTTTTCGAGCTTGTTCGCAAACTTGTCAAGCTCTATTTTGAAGTCAGGTTTATATTTGTTTTTGTTAGTCAAATTCATTTATCAAATGTAGTTAAAAAAACACCCTTTTGCAGGTAAGTTTATATTTAGCAATGTCACCATAGCATTGGGCATAACTAATTTATATTCGCCAGCTTTAATAACAATTTGCGTTCTAGTCTCCAAATTAATTAACTTATCTTCTGGAATTGTAATTCTGCCATTTTTAGCGTTTAAAAGTACACTTTGAAGATTTGAAGAGGGGATACTGGCATCATTGATAACTCCAGAAGTTGACTCCATCAGAACTGGCTTTGGAATACTTCCAACATTTGCGAGTCTGTTACACTCAATAAAAAGATTCAAAATAGCCTCAGCTATTCTTACAGTTATCGAACTGGCGCTTCCTAATATCCTTGCGGTTTTTGTCTTTCACTACGATTTCAACCGTCTATTTATGGATAAATTATGTAATTTTGCAACATGTTAATGGAAGGTAAAACCGTTGCGTTTCATACGTTAGGTTGTAAATTAAATTTTTCGGAAACGTCAACCATTGCACGTTTGTTTGAAGAAAAAGGATTTGTTAAACGCCCATTTAACGAGGCCGCCGACGTTTATGTAATTAATACTTGCTCGGTTACCGAAAATGCCGATAAAGAATGTAAAACCATTGTGCGTCAAGCCCTATCAAAAAATCCGGAAGCCTTTATTGCCGTGGTGGGTTGCTACGCCCAATTAAAACCCGAAGCCATTGCGCAAATTGAAGGCGTAGATGTTGTGTTAGGTGCCACCGAAAAATTTAAGCTCTTAAATTACGTGCATCTGAGCGGTAAACAAAAACACGCCACCATTCATAACTGCGAAATTGATGCCGCCAATTTTTTTGTAGAGGCGTATAGCGTGGGCGACCGTACCCGCTCGTTTTTAAAAGTACAAGATGGATGCGATTACAGTTGTACCTTTTGCACCATTCCATTAGCACGCGGCAGCAGCCGAAGCGATACCATCGAAAACGTAGTTAACAACGCTAAAAAAATTGTTGCCGTTGGCGTAAAAGAAATTGTGCTTACGGGCGTAAACATTGGCGATTTTGGATATGGACCCATTATAGACGAAACAACCAAAACCCGCGAAACTTCTTTTTTAGATTTAATTAAAGCCCTCGATACAGTAGAAGGCGTTGAACGCTTTCGCATCTCGTCTATTGAACCCAATTTATTAAAAGACGACATCATCGCATTTGTAGCACAATCGCAAAAATTTGTGCCGCATTTTCATATTCCCTTACAAAGCGGCAGCAATACCTTGTTGGCAAAAATGAAACGCCGTTATAAACGCGAGTTATACGAAAATAGAATTGCAACCATTAAAACCTTAATGCCACATTGCTGCATTGGTGTGGATGTGATTGTTGGTTTTCCAGGCGAAACCGAAGAACTGTTTTTAGAAACGTATCATTTTTTAAATCAACTCGATGTGTCTTACTTACACGTATTTACTTATAGCGAGCGCGATAACACCGAGGCCATTACCTTACCCAATAGCGTACCCATTGCCGAGCGTAAACGCCGTAATAAAATGCTACGTGTACTATCAGCTAAAAAATTGAGAGCCTTTTACGAACCATTTAAAGGGAGTACACAACACGTTATTTTTGAACACGAAAATAAAGAAGGATTTATGTTTGGGTTTAGTCAAAACTACTTAAAACTAAAATTACCTTACGATGCCAATTTAGTTAACAAATCCATAACCGTTCAAGTAGAAGATTTTGATAGCGAAGGGCATTTAACCGCACAATTACTAATTCCACAATTGCCATGAGTACCGATAAAAACTTTTTAGAAAGTAGTATTAAACAATTTTTGTACTATAAAACCTTGGGCGAAAAAGCCATGATGCAGGTTAACGACGAACAATTATTTATTCAATTAAACGAAGATAGCAACAGCATTGCCAGTATTGTTAAACACCTTTCGGGAAATATGTTAAGCCGCTGGACAGATTTTTTAACTAGCGACGGCGAAAAAGAATGGCGAAACCGAGATGCCGAATTTGAAAATGAATTTAGCTCGCGCGAAGCCGTAATGGCACTTTGGAACAAGGGCTGGAATTGTTTGCTAGATACCTTAAAAAGTTTATCAGAAAACGATATGCAGCAAATCATTTATATTCGTAATGAAGGGCATACCGTTACCGAAGCCATCATTCGCCAATTGTGTCATTACCCTTACCACATAGGGCAACTTATTTTTGCTGCTAAGGCTTTAAAAGAAACCCATTGGGATACACTCTCCATAGCTAAAAACAAAAGTAAAACTTATAACACCGAAAAATTTTTGCAAGATAAGGGGAAACGTCATTTTACGGATAATGTATAAGCTTGGTTTACTTTTTCCATTTCCATATAAGTAAACCCAAAAGCAATGTGCTAACACCAGTTAAAGCAATAAGCCAATGTTTTAAGTGTTTAACAGCCTCTGCCGAAATGGAATTGACAGTAGTGGATTTTGTACTTTCGTGTTGCAAAGCCGCAAATTGATTGGTTCGTTGTTTTTTTTCAGCCTCTTGCGTTTTCTCCCAAGCCATTAAACTATCCACATTTAATTTATACGCTTCTAAAGCCGATAGCAATTCGCGATAGGCTTTCATTTTTGTATAAACGATAACGAGTTGATTAAGTGCTGTTTTTTTGTAATACAAATTACCTCCTCTTTGTGCATAGTCGTAAGCACTTTTAGCATACTCTAAGCCATTTAATACATCTTCTTTTAATAAATAAATTTCAGATACGGTACTTAATGTATTACTAACACTATTAGCATTCGAGAGTCGTTTTTTAATTTCCAAACTTTTAAAACTATATTCTAAAGCCTCGTCGTATTTACCTTGTAATTTTAAAATAAGCCCAATGTTCGATAAGGTTTTCGCAATACCCATTTCATCGTTAAGTTGTTGTTTAATGGCTAAACTTTTTTGATACCAGTTAATGGCCTCCTCATATTGCTTCGATTCGCCAGCTATATTGCCAAATGCCATATAACTATAGGCGCGTCCTTTTTTATCTTGAATTTTTTCGTAAATAACAATTGCTTGTTTAATGTATGTTGTGGAACTCACTAGGTCGCCCGAGGCAAAATAAACATTACTTAAATTGAGTAAACTTTTAGCCTTTAATTCTTCTAACCGATTCGTTTCGGCTAATATAAAAGCCTGCTCATTTAACTCCACCGCATTGGCGTAAGCACCAGCATTTTCGCGGGCTATAGCCATAGCTAATACTGCTTTAATTTGGCCTTTACTAAACTTACTTTTTTGAGAAATTGAATCGGCTTGACGTGCGTATTGATACGCTTTAAATGGATCATTTCCAGAATTCAATCGGCTTAACTCTAATAACACATCCACTTTTGAGGTATCGCTTTTAGCCAATTCGAGTTGTTTTTCAACTTGGCTTATGTTTTGGCTATTCATGCGCCATGCCCAACCACACAACATAAGTAGGCACACTATTTTAGTTAAATATGTTTGTGAACGTTTGATACTGTTTAGGTAAGGTATTAAAACAAGTTTTAAAAAAATTAAGGTTCTATTGTTTGTTATCACTTATGTTAACTAGTCTTTTGGTGCTGGCAACAAATTCTGAAGAATGGTTTCATCTACCAAATTAGGAAGGGTTACTTTTAACTGTGGTGTGCGCTGCATTTCGCGTTTAATAGCAAAAACGGCTTCGGTGTTGCGTGCCCAAGCTCGGCGCGAGATTCCGTTGTTCACATCCCAAAATAACATTTGCTCTAAACGTCGGTCGGCATCAGCACTTCCATCTAACACCAAGCCAAACCCTCCATTTATCACTTCGCCCCAACCAACTCCACCGCCGTTGTGTAAACTAATCCATGTAGCACCTCTAAACGCATCGCCTACAAAATTTTGCACGGCCATATCGGCTGTAAAACGGCTGCCGTCGTAAATGTTAGAGGTTTCGCGGTATGGCGAGTCGGTGCCACTTACATCGTGATGATCGCGCCCCAATACAACGGGTGCCGAAATACGTCCTTCTTTAATGGCCTTATTAATAGCACGGGCAATGGCAATGCGACCTTCGCTATCGGCATATAAAATGCGCGCTTGAGAACCCACCACTAAATTATTTTGAGTGGCATCTCTAATCCATACAATGTTATCTTGCAATTGCTGTTGTATTTCGGGGGGAGCCTCTTTGTATAACTCTTCCAAAGCCTGCAATGCTAAGGCATCGGTAATGGCTAAATCAGTTGGGTTGGCACTGGTACAAACCCACCGAAACGGACCAAAACCATAATCGAAACACATAGGGCCTAAAATATCTTGAACGTAACTATTGTATTTAAAATTACCCGAGTTATCGTTGGCCAACACATCGCCTCCAGCCCTTGATACTTCTAATAAAAAAGCATTACCATAATCAAAAAAATACATGCCCTTGGCTGCATAAGTATTAATGGCGTTGATGTGTCGTACTAACGTTTTTTGAATTTCTTTTTTAAACAATTCGGGTTCATCGGCCATCATTCGATTAGCTTCTTCTAACGAAAACCCTGCGGGATAATAACCGCCCGCCCAAGGGTTATGCAGCGAAGATTGGTCAGAGCCAATATCCACCATGATCTCCTCTGCCAACAATCCTTCCCACAATTCTACTACATTGCCTTGATAGGCTAGGCTTACTGCTTCTTTAGCTGCTTGTGCTTGTTTTACACGATGAATTAAATCGGGTAAATTTGTATAAACCTCATCTACCCAAGCCTGAGCGTGGCGGGTGTGTACCGCCTTCGGATTTATTTCGGCGGTGATTGAAACTAAGCCTGCTATTTTAGCGGCTTTGGGCTGTGCACCACTCATGCCGCCTAAACCACAGGTTACAAAAAGTTTGCCTTTACGCTCGGCTTCGGTTTTAAATTTTTTTCGGGCTGCATTCATTACCGTTATGGTAGTGCCATGTACAATACCCTGCGGACCAATGTACATAAAGCTACCGGCAGTCATTTGACCATATTGGGTAACTCCCAATGCGTTAAACTTTTCCCAATCATCGGGTTTGCTATAATTTGGAATCATCATGCCGTTGGTAATAACCAAGCGCGGTGCCTCTTTGTGCGAGGGGTATAAGCCCATGGGGTGTCCGCTATAAAGTACCAAGGTTTGTTCATCCGTCATGGTGGCCAAATACTGCATGGTTAGCAAATACTGCGCCCAGTTTTGAAAAACGGCACCATTTCCACCATAAGTAATTAACTCGTGTGGGTGCTGTGCCACTGCATAGTCGAGGTTATTGCTCAACATGTGCATAATGGCAGCCGCTTGTTTCGACTGATGCGGATAGTCGTTAATGGGACGGGCATAAATTTTATAATCGGGTCGAAACCGATACATATAAATGCGGCCGTAAGTGTGTAACTCGTTTAAAAATTCTTCGGCTAAAACAGAGTGGTGCGGTGCTTCAAAATAGCGCAAGGCATTGGCAATGGCTAATTTTTTTTCGGTTCGCGAAAGAATGGCTTTGCGTTTAGGCGCATGATTAATTTCAGACTCGTACGGTTTAACTGGCGGCAATGTTTTAGAAATTCCCGCTAAAATTTGTTGTTGAAATGTAGTTATATCCATTGACTGGCCATTAAATTTTTAATACGCTCTAGCAAACAAAACCCTTTGTTGACTAGGTTTACCACTATAAACACATACTCCCGCTTCTTGTTTATTATGAAGCGGAATGCACCGAATGGTTGCCTTGGTTTCTTGTTTAATTTTTTCTTCTGTTTCAGGTGTGCCATCCCAGTGTGCATAAATGAATCCCGTTTTTTCATCTAACACCTTTTTAAATTCTTCAAAAGTATCTACTTCAGTCGTTAAGCGTTTTTGCCGTTCGCGGGCTCGGTTCAATAAATTATCTTGAATGGCGATGAGCAACTGTTCTATATAGGTTTCGGCATCGGCTAAGGCAATTACTTCTTTGGTTAATTCATCTCGACGGGCTACTTCAATTGTGCCATTGGCCAAATCACGTTCGCCAATACCAATGCGCACGGGCACGCCTTTTAACTCGTGTTCTGCAAATTTAAAACCTGGGCGTTGTGTATCGCGGTCATCCAATTTCACTAAAATTTGTTTGTCACGTAAACGTTGTATGAGCGGCTTTACGGCTTCGGTAATGGTTTTCAAGCCCTCTTCGCCTTTGTAAATAGGCACAATAACTACTTGTGTGGCGGCTAATTTAGGAGGCACCACTAATCCATTATTATCGCTGTGGCTCATAATAAGTGCTCCCATTAAGCGGGTACTAACGCCCCAACTGGTAGCCCACACATAGTCTAGCTTCCCCGTTTTATCAGCAAATTTTACATCAAATGCTTTTGCAAAATTTTGCCCTAAAAAGTGCGATGTTCCGGCTTGAAGTGCTTTTCCATCTTGCATTAATGCTTCTATGCAATAGGTTTCGTCGGCGCCGGCAAAGCGTTCGTTAGCAGTTTTTATTCCTTTAGTAACGGGTACAGCCATGTAGTTTTCTACAAAATCGGCATATACCTCTAACATTTTTGTAGTTTCTTCAATGGCCTCTTCGCGCGTGGCATGTGCAGTATGTCCCTCTTGCCATAAAAATTCGGCGGTCCGCAAAAACAAACGTGTTCGCATTTCCCACCTCACCACGTTGGCCCATTGGTTTACTAAAATTGGTAAATCGCGGTAGCTTTGAATCCAACCTTTGTAAGTGTTCCAAATGATGGCCTCGCTGGTGGGTCTAACAATTAATTCTTCTTCTAACTTAGCGTCGGGATCCACAATTAATTTCCCTTTTTCGGTTGGGCTCGATTTGAGGCGGTAATGCGTTACAACGGCGCATTCCTTAGCAAAACCCTCTGCATTTTTTTCTTCGGCTTCAAATAAACTTTTAGGAATAAAGATTGGGAAATAGGCATTAACGTGTCCGGTTTCTTTAAACATACGGTCTAATACCTTTTGCATATTTTCCCATATTGCATAACCCCCTGGTTTAATAACCATACACCCTTTAACGGCACTGTGGTCGGCCAAATCGGCTTCTTTCACCAAATCGTTATACCATTTGCTATAATCTTGTTCGCGAGGTGTAATTACTTTGCTCATATTCTTTATAATTGTTAAAATGTATGTATTCTAAACCCTTTTACCAGTACTAAAACTTAAAATATGCTAAGTGTGGGAAAACTAGGTAAAAAGTCGTAAATTTACATATAATCTCCCGCTAAATTAAAACATTTTCAACATGAGAAAATTAGTTATAGGCATTTGTTCGTTAAGTATAGCGTTGGTTTCTTGTCAATCTTCGCAAATGGCTGGCGTTACAGACGATGTGTATGCCAATCCCACCGAAGAAAAACGTTTAGCCACCTTAGCTGCCGCCGAAAAAGCGAAGCAAAGAGCTGAACAAAATCAAAAAGCAGAAAACGAACGTTTGGCTCAAAAGGCTAAAGACGATGCAAATCCGTATTACAAAGATCCAAGTTTTGATAAAGACGATTATTACGATTACGAATATGCTTCGCGTGTACGTCGTTTTCACAATCCATTAAATGGTACAGGGTATTATGACAATTGGTACACTAACAACTATTGGTATTCGGGTAACCCTGCGTTTTATGGTAATAGTATTTATAGTTCGCCTACTTGGGGCATGATGCCTGGCGCACAATTTAATCAGTTCAACAATGGTTGGGGATTAGGGGTTGGCGTGGGCAATAACGGCTGGGGTAATAATGGTTGGAACAACGGCTGGGGAAACAACGGCTGGAACAATGGTTGGGGAAACACTGGTTGGAATAATGGCTGGGGCAACAACGGTTGGAACAATGGTTGGGGCAATAATGGTTGGAACAACGGCTGGGGAAACAATGGTTGGGGCAACAACGGTTGGGGTAACAACGGTTGGGGTAACAACGGTTGGGGTAACAACGGCTGGGGTAACAACGGCTGGGGAAACAATGGTGGTTGGGGGTATTTCAATAGCTTTGATCAAAATAGTGGGTATAGCCATGTAGGTCCGCGCACTTCTTCTGCGGGTGGAAACAGTTCGCGCACTTCTTTTGCAGGTATGAGTGTAAATGAGGCTGAAAGTGCTTCGCGTCAATTTTTTAATTCAGTTATTGCCAAGCAAGAAGCAACACCGAAATTTAGTGAAGAGGCGCGCCCACAAAGAATTCGCGGAACTGAACGAAACAATACAATTACAAATAACGAAGGTGTAAATTCAATGAGTAATGGCGGCGCATCCACTACAAACGGAGTATCTGGAGGTCGTAACGCCCAAGATGGAGGTTTGTTAAATTGGACGCGCAATCGCATTGAACGTGCCGATGAAAATACAAACTCCGGAACAACGATTTCTAATAATCCTTCTTCTACCGATAATTCAAACACTACTGCGCCAAGTCGTGGAAATAACCGTTTAAACAGTGGAAAAATTTCTCAAACACCAGCTACCGATTGGAATACCAATACGGGGACTAATCGTAGCATTGGTGGGGGCTCAGGTGGTTCTAATTCGGGCGGCGGCAACTCTAGCCCACGAGGAAGCGGCGGTGGTTCAGGAGGTTCACGTCCACGTTAAGCAAGCGTATGCCTAGATTTGTTTATTACCTATTTACTTTTTTTAGTTTTATACCCTTCGTTAAAGCACAAAATGATTTAGATGCGCTAAGGTATTCGCAAGGTGGTGTTGGTGGAAGTGCACGATTTAAAGCCATGGGCGGTGCTTTTGGTGCTATTGGTGCCGATGTGAGTTGTTTAAACTATAATCCAGCGGGTATCGGCGTTTACCGAAAGGGCGAAATGAATTTCTCGTTTGGCTTGCGTGTTAACTCGAGCGAAACCGAACATTATGGCAACAAAACAGATTTGTCAAAAGCCAATTTTGCTTATGGTAATTTTGGGATAGCGGGGTCGTGGCAAAGCAAAAAACACCCAGAAGAAAGACATTCCATTGGTTTATCAAGCACGCAATTGCAAAATTTTAATGCCAGTACCCGCTACTCGGCACGCACCAACAAATCTATGGCTAACGACATGCTTAGCTTTGCCACGGGCAATAACATCGCTTCTTTAAATGGGGCTTACGAGGGTCTGGCGTTTAATGTCTTTTTAATAGATACAGCATCCATTCCTAATAGTTATTACTCGTTTGTAGATCCTAATAAAACGGTATTGCAAAACCGCGAAATTCAAACCACAGGTCGCCTAAACGAAACAGCTTTGGGTTATACCTATGGGTATAAAGATATTTTTTACATAGGTGCCAGTTTGGGCATTCCCTCCATTAAATACGAATACACCTCGGCCCATACTGATGCAGATGATAAAGACAGTATGCAAGTAACTCGCTTGGCCAACAATACGTTTACGACCTCCTATAGTAATTTACCTGTTACGGCGTTTTATCCTGATTTATTAGGATTTAAGAGCATGAATTATACCGAAACGTTTTCAACGTCGGGCAATGGCTACAACCTTAAATTAGGATTTTTAGTGCGCGCTAACGAATTTTTTCGTTTGGGGGCTTATGTACATACCCCCACCTTTTTTAACTTAACCGATCGGTTCAGTTATAGCTTAAGAGTGAACTGGGATACTGGAAAAACAACGGAAGGTGCGTTTCCTGATAACGAAGGGATTTTTGAATATACTTTAGTTACCCCAACCCGATACGGAGCTTGTGCGGCATTTGTGTTTAAAAAACTATTAGTTGTTGGTGTAGATTATGAAGGCATTAATTATGGGAAAGCCATTTTGGGCAGCGATAACCCGAAAGACTTTGAAGGCGTTAATGTGGTTATCAAAAACAAATATAAAACGGCGCACAATTTTAGGTTTGGCGGCGAGTTAAATTTAATGCCAGCCTTCATTCGTTTGGGTTATGCCAGTTATGGCAGTCCTTTCGGCGATATGTTTAGCGGTAACCAAGTACGCAATATTTTAAGTTTTGGTGGAGGTTTACGCACCCGCTCGGGGCTGTATTTCGATTTAACGTACCAACAACAAGTAACCCGCGAAGATTTTTATTTGTTACGCCCATCGTACATTCAAAAAAGTAAATTAACAAATGTTGGCACACTTTTTGTCTTTTCTTTGGGGTGTAAGTTTTAATACAAACACGTTTGCTAATTGTTTCATGGGGATAAAACATTAGCAATCTAAAAAGCCATCTGCAAAGATGGCTTTTATGTTTATATCAAATTTTAAGAAAGTAGGGCTTTATACCAACATCATTTCTAAAAGATACGTTGACCCAGTTTCTTTTTCTCTTATACTTCCTCAAAAATTATACCCGTAGGCCTTGCTACGCCTATAATTTTTTCGTAGCCTAAAAGAAAAATAATTCTGGTTCAACTTGTATCTTTTAGAACCGATATTGGTATTAGAATAGACCTCTTTCATAATTCACATTCTACTTTTAAAAACAAAATAAAGTGTTGTTAAAAGAGCCGTTATTGTTTCAGAAATTAGAGTATGAAATGGAAAGATATAAAAGAGTACAAACCAGC
>JAAFIL010000027.1 GCA_013297775.1 Bacteroidota bacterium | reverse complement strand
AGTAATTGAAACAACATTATTCGACACCTAAACAAATCAAGGGAGGTCACCGTTAAAAATTAATCACAAAGGCAATGACAATAAACACTTACAAACTCTTTAATTATTTAGTCGGTTGATAGTGATTTTTTTTTCTATAAAATTTCAGCCAATCAATAACTTTACCCATTGACGTTTGAAAATATATATCAGATAGTAATAATATCATTTTGTTATTTCTTTATTTTTCTGAAATTCCTCTATGGTTTGAAATCCAATTTTACGCCTTCTTTTTATAACTTTTTTGAGTTTATCAACTTTATAAAGTTTAAATTTTCCTTCAGTATCTTTCTCAATTAAAGTCCCATATATTTGAGGTTTACCCAAATTTCTTAATGCCCTATCAATTATATAGGCAGCCATTTTTTTGAAATAGCCTCTATTTTCATTTTTAAATAATTTTTTGCCCAAACTATACTGTAAGTTTGGTAAATAATCAAGGTGTAAAATTAATAATTCAACATAAGCTATTGCTTTTCCAATACTATCCTTTCTGGGTAAATTATTAGTGTCAATAACTGCAAGAAATTTTTTAAAGTTTAATTTTAGTAAATCATTTTTTTCGTTTTTGTTTAGATAAGTATTTCCTAGTATCTCCTGCTCAATTCCATCTAATGATTCTAATTGTAAATACTGATTTGGATTTGTTATTTTTTCTTTATTGCAGTATTCTAAAAACTTAGAACAACAAGAATCACGTAACATCTCAATTGTACTATCCATTTTAAAATTTTCAAAAACGGAATTTAGGAATGAGCACTTACAGTCTGAGCCTGATAATCTTATATAATTACTAATTGAAGTTAACACTTGTGATTTATCACTTTTTGAAGAATAAACTCTCGAAAGGTTATAGTATCCCTGATAGTAGCTAGGATAAGACTTTAGGAGCTTTAAATAATAAAAGGCAGAGCTATCCAACTGTTTTGAATAGTAAAATGATAATGCTTTTAGTGCAATTGGCTGTAAAGTCATGTCGTATTGACCAACAATGTTATTTTTAAATATAAAGTGTTGATACAATTGACCTTTAGTATTTTTTATACTAATTATATACAATAGTATCAAAATTAATTTTTTCATTTTTTTATTTATAAAGGGAGTACTAAAACTCCTTTTAAACTTAGTAAATAATTAGGTAGGGCAAACTACACTTCCAGCAATGGTAGTTTCACCGCATTCAATATCTGCCCGGTCTTTTACTCCTGGGTTTGTTACAGTTTTAACTGTTGTTTCGCTGAAGGACTCAAAGATGAAGTGATAAAAGGAATGAGCAATCATCAAATAAGTTGCGTGTGGGTATTGATAGAAAATGTAATTAGAAAAGTTTTTCTTTGGAGTGAAAGCGTTAAGTTGATTGGATATGGCACGCAAAGGCGCAAAGGACGCAAAAGGAAATCTATCAGCTTCATCGGGCAATAGCACGCAAAGGCGCAAAGTTCGCAAAGGGAAATTTATCAGCTTTATTAATTGCTTCTGAATTAAGTTAGGTTATAAAGTATAATGCGCTAACAATTCTAACAAAGATTTTACAGCTAAGGCTCTGTGCGAGCATTTGTTTTTTTCGGATGCAGTTAATTGTGCAAAGGTTACGTGGTAGCCTTGTGGTATAAAAAGTGGATCGTAACCAAAGCCGTTTTTGCCAACAGCTTGGTACGCAATGCTGCCTTTTAAAATACCGCTTACGCAATTACTTTGGGTTGATGTAACGATAGCTAATACGGTTCTAAATTGGGCTTCGCGGTGGTGAATGTTGGTGAGTGCTTGAAGTAATTTTAAATTATTGGCAGCATCGTTTTTAGGTTCGCCTGCATAGCGTGCGCTGTAAACACCGGGCGCGCCATTTAAGGCTTCTACTTCTAAGCCCGAGTCGTCGGCAATAACGGCATCAACTGCATAATTGGGGTGCTGTTGCAGATAGTTCCAAATGGTATTGGCTTTTAAAAGGGCATTGCCTTCAAAGGTTGTTTCGGTTTCTTCGATGTCGTGCGTAAAATTAATAGCACTCAAACTTAACAACTGATACCTTGGCGGCAAGAGGTGTTGTATCTCTTCTAATTTATGTGGGTTAGAGGTGGCTAAAACCAAACGCATGTTGCTTACACTAATTGGCCATATAAATCAAAATCACTAGCCTCTGTAATTTTTACCGATGCAAAATCACCCAAGCGAATATAGTTCGAGTCAGTAGCTTTTACCAATACTTCATTATCTACATCGGGGCTATCGAACTCGGTGCGGCCTACAAAATAATCCATTTCTTTGCGATCGAATAATACTTTAAACGTTTGCCCTACTTTTTGTTGATTGAGTTGTAAGGAGATTTCTTGTTGAATAGCCATCACCGCATCGGCACGTTTGCGTTTAATGGTTTCGCTAACGTCGTCGGTTAAAAGATGGGCATGGGTATTTTCTTCGTGCGAATAGGTAAAAATGCCAAGGCGTTCGAATTTGGTAGTGCTTACCCATTGCAACATTTCTTCGTGGTCGCGCTTGGTTTCGCCTGGATAACCCGCAATGAGTGTGGTGCGCAAGGCAATGTTGGGGAGGGTATCTCGAATTTTATTTACTAAGTCAATGGTTTTTTGTTTGGTAATGCCACGGCGCATACTGCTTAACATGGTATCGCTAATGTGTTGCAAAGGCATGTCTAGGTAATTGCAAACGTTAGGGCGTTTTTTCATTACTTCTAATACATCCATCGGAAAGCCGCTGGGGAAGGCATAATGTAAACGAATCCAATCAATCCCTTCTACATCGGCTAAGCGGTCTATTAAATTGGCCAGTTCGCGTTTTTTATAAATGTCTAATCCGTAATAGGTTAAATCTTGTGCTATTAGTAACAACTCGCGTGTGCCTCTACTGGCAAGGGTTTTAGCTCGGGTTACTAATTCATCTATAGCCACGCTTTGATGCTTACCGCGCATAAGGGGTATGGCGCAAAAGCTACAAGGGCGGTCGCAGCCTTCGCTTATTTTAAAGTAGGCATAGTGTTGTGGGGTGGTTAACAAGCGTTCGCCCACCAGTTCGTGCTTATAGTTGGCTTTTAGGGTTTTTAAAAGTTTGGGTAAATCGCGTGTGCCAAAGTAGGCATCTACTTCTGGAATTTCTTTTTCTAATTCGGATTTGTAGCGTTCGCTTAGGCAGCCGGTTACATATACTTTTTCAACGGCACCTTCTTTTTTGGCATCTACATAGCGTAAAATGGTATCTATGCTTTCTTGTTTTGCATTGTCAACAAAGCCACAGGTGTTAATGATAACGATTTGATGATCGTCGGATTTGCTTTCGTGTTCAACTTCAAATTTATTGGCTTGCAATTGCCCCATCATTACTTCGCTATCTACCAAGTTTTTACTGCAACCTAGGGTAACTACGTTTACTTTATTTTTTTTAAGTGTTTTTGTTTTCATGCGGCACAAAGGTACTTAAAAATGCGTAAAGCTAAAACTTGGCAAGGGGCATTATCCTCTGAGGCGGTCGAGTAAGTTGTTGAGGAGTTGTTGTTCGGCTTCGTTTAGTTTGTTGAAACGTTTTTTTACGTCGTTATCAATATAATCGAGGGATTGCAATAATTGTAATCCGCGGTCGCTAATTAAAATAGAAAGGTTTCGCCGATCGTTTTTGTTTTCGTGGCGTTCGATAAGTCCTTTTTGTTTTAATTTATTCACTATGCGCGAGGCATCGCTCATTCGGTCGAGCATACGTTCGCGGATGAGTTTTAAGTTAGAGGGTTTAGGATGTTGCCCTCTTAAAATGCGCAATACATTGTATTGTTGAATGGTTAAGCCTGTTGTTTTAAACATGGATTCGTAATAGTAGTTTAACCAGTTACTGGTGTAAATAATATTGACGGCCAATTTTTGCGCAGGGCTTTTAAATTTTTGCTGTTGAATTTCGAGTTCTAATAACATAATAAAAGAAAACTCCAACTTTGTTGTAAGTTGGAGTAAAGTTATAGAATAAATGCTTGTTATGTTTATTAAACTCAATTATTGAGGTTAATTTTAACAAGTGCTAAACGAGTGGCTTTAACCTTTTCGAATTACGATTTGGTTAGTTCGATGGTAATGTTTAAGCTAACATCTTCGCTTACGGCTACACCTCCTGCTTCGAGGGCAGCGTTCCAAGTTAAGCCATAATCTTTACGATTAATTTTACCAATCACTTTAAACGCATAGCGCATGTTTCCCCAAGGATCTTTCACAATTTTAGGTGCGCCTACGGCTTGTAATTTTACTTTTTTGGTAACGCCTTTGATGGTTAAATCTCCTTCTAAATCGTACATCATTTTTCCTTTTGCTTTCATAGATGTGCTTTTAAACATCATCTTCGGAAATTTAGCTGCATCAAAAAAATCTTCACCTTTTAAATGACCATCGCGTTTTTCATCTTCGGTGTTCACTGAATTAACATCTACCGAAAAATCAATGGTAGCACCCGTGAAATCTAGTTCTTTTGGAGAACTCACTTTGCCATCATATACTTTAAAAGTACCTTCGGTTTCACTAATCATCATGTGTACTACCGAAAAACCTAATTTACTGTGGCTGGCATCTACTTTCCAATTGGTTTGTGCGGTTAGCCCCATACTGAAGGCAAGCAATGCTAATGTTTGTTTTACTTTTTTCATAATTTATTTTTAGACTACAAATATATGTTGCAACATCTAATTTTGATTTGTACTAACGTTAAATTTTTATGAATTTAAAAAGATTGAGTTTAAGAATAGTTGTTTAGATTATAAAGCATTCACAACTTTGGAAAGAACGTTGAATCCTTTTTTGCAAGGGAAGCCCTAACCGATTCCTCTGAAAGTTACTTAAAGGACAAGAATGTCCATAAAATCAAAGATGCAATGGCTAATTATTTTGCGAGTTTGTCCTCAGGATGAAAGCGATCTATTGAATGTATGGTGTGTTTTTAGACACCTCAAAAGCGGTAAAGTGTAAAGCAACAACTCCCTCGCCCTCGTCTTTGTTTGAGTGTTAGCGGAAACGAGGACGTGCTAAAGGGGCGTTTGTAACGCCTACACCATAGCTTTATCTGCGTTACAAACGCAGTTCTCAAACGTCCTCGTTACGCTTCGCTAAACAAGGACGAGATAGGTTTGTAAAGCGTTCACAACTTTGGAAAGGTCGTTGAACCCTTTTCCGTAAGGGATGGAGGCGATAGCGAGCGTAGGTTTTTTGTAGGCTATTGTGCGAGCGAGGCGGCTGAGGCACGAAGACCCCGCAGCCGCAGCAATGCCACAAAAAAACAAGCGACTAAAGCTGACAGCCCGACCCCAAACGTGGAGCACTATTTATCAAAGAACAATTTTAGTACCTTGATTCTTTTATATTCACCGACTTAATAGGGGTTACGGCATCATTTTAAAACGGAATATTTATAGCTTAGGTCAATTCGTTTCATCAAAAAAAATTAAAAAATAAAATATATTCTTTTTTTATCTTGACTTTTTCTTTTTAATTATTTAATTTTATATTAACTAACTAAATGTCTAACAACAAAAAAGTAATTTATGCAACTAAACAATCAATCGGCAATTTTTAAATTTGCCAGTATCCGAAATTCAAAACCTTACGAGCCAGATCCAACCATTGTTGAAATTGAGCTTGATACGCTTTTGGTAACCAACATCGAAACCATTAGTACGAATACCGTCTTTACAAGGAATAGAAAGCTGATAGAAGTTAATAAAGTATTGCAAGACTTTATTGACTCGCCCAGTTTTTTTAAGACAAAGGCGGCGTTAACGCAAGCTATCAATCTTACCAATCCTAATCAGGGGCATTTGGAAGTGATGTATGACAACATTATAGTGCGTTTGCTAACACAAAGCAATACCAACGAGGTGTATGGTATTTTGTTACGAAGTATTAAGGCATCGGCAGCAAGGTTAAATAGAACCACAACCGATAAAATACAAATCATTATTCCCGAAAAATTAACGTTTCCATTTACGGAGTTTGAAGGCAACAACGTTTATCAAGGACCAACAAATGTTATAGCGGCTCAGTTAACAAACATTCAAACGCTAACCGAAATTAGCCACCTTATTGCAGAGGCAAAAGAAAACGATACGCTTGAGTTTTTGCCAAACGATAGAGTTTCTAAATTGAACCGAACTTTTTTGGCGGTTACGAATTATTTTGGGCAAGCCAGTATTTCTACAACTGCCGCTGCACAAGCCATAAATACGCGTTTGAGTACTATACAAACTGAGTTGGATAACTTAGCGAATAACCCCAATAATACAAGTGGTAGAAGCAGTTCTGGAGGTTCAAATACCGACGATTTGGCGGCATTAACTACTGAAAATCAAACATTGTTTCAGTTAAATAAGCTGGTGCAATTGGCGGTTGCGCAAAATTTAACCGAAATAAGTGCTTACGCCACGCTGCCCGATACGACTGCTTCGCGTATTTTAACAGGCTTAGATTTACCGTCGGCCACAATTGAAGCGGCAGAGCGAAGGGTAAACGCTAAAT
The DNA here is from genome assembly GCA_013297775.1 of Bacteroidota bacterium. Classification (GTDB taxonomy): domain Bacteria; phylum Bacteroidota; class Bacteroidia; order B-17B0; family Aurantibacillaceae; genus Aurantibacillus. The sequence goes on along the minus strand of JAAFIL010000027.1, from coordinate 41,606 downwards.
TACAAGCTTTGTATAACGACTCGGCAACGTTGTTTAAAGGCAACACGTATGCCTTAGTTGGTAAAACGTGGAAAAATGTTTCGGGGGTTTATAACACCAGCTACGTGGAAGAAACTCCAACTGGCACTAATATTATGGTGCATACGCAAGGGTGCTATTTAAAATACCCAGTTCGGGTTGCCGATTTGCGTATTGTTGAGCAACAAACGGTGGGGTATATTCCGGCCGAAATTGCGCACATTAACAACACGCAAAAAGGTGAAAAAAATACCCGTGTAACACGCCGGCTTAAGCGCGTGGAAACGTTTGAAAGTATCATTAATGAATCGGAGGTAACACAAGAAACGGATACCCAATCGGCCGAAAAATTTAGTGTAGAAAACCAAGCGCATGAAGTGCAAGCCGAAGAAAATTCGTGGAATATGAATGCCACGGTTTCGGGTGCTTATGGGCCGGTTCAAGGCACTGTTAGCGGCGGTTATGCCAATAGTAGTTTAGAAATGACGAGTAACACCTCATCGCAATCGTATGCGAAAGAAATTTTTACACGGGTGATGGATCGTGTAAGTAACCGTGTGCGTAACGAGCGTTCGGTAAAAACCTTAGAGGAGTTTGAAGAAACCGTAACTCACGAAATTGATAACTCGACTCAAGAAACCAAATCGTACGTGTATAGGTGGTTAAATAAATTGGTAAAAGGCACTTTAAAAAATTATGGTAAACGTTTAATTTTTGAGTTCGATGTGGCACACCCATCGAGTTATTATTTAACGCGGGTCATAAAGGAGAAACCCAATTTGAATTTACCAGTTGATTTGAGAACATGGAGTATTCAGCTACTTAATGGTTCTAATTTTTCGTTTACACCTAATTTGATTGATAGGTTCAACTACATTCAACTTGGTAATTTGTACGGCATAAAGTTGGATGCACCACCTGAGCAAAAATTACTTATTTCGGAAGTATTTAATGCGATGTCGGGGCAGGTGCACGAAGGCAAACTGATCCCTATTAAAAAGGGCTATTGCTGTAAATCGGCGGTAGTTGCAAGTAATTATTTAATAGATTCAAATGCGCACTCTTACATAATTTATATCATTGGTAATAGTGCTCGCCCCAATTACAATAGCGTTAACGATTTGATTCCACCCCGAACATTTCAATTGAATAACGAAACAGATAATTTACCTTTTAGCATTACGCAAGCACCTAAAGGCTTTATTATGAACGTAAAAATACAATGCGAACTTACACCCGAAGCATTTGGCGAGTGGCAATTAAAATGTTACTACGATTTGTTGGCGGCTTACGATAAACTAAAGGCCGAAGCCGATGTTAAGGTAAATGAATTTGACCCCAATGCGCCGGGCTTGCCACCTGAGAAAAAGCGCGATTTAATTAAGGAGGAATTAAAAAAAGAAACCATCCGAAAAATGTACCGCTGCAATCCGTTTTGGGTAAACGATAATTACCAAGTGGGTGTAGAGTATAAGCCCGATTGTTGTTTAGATAGTTCGAATGCGGAAAAGGTAAAATTTTTGGAAAGTGTATTCGATTGGCGAAACATGACTTACGAATTGCATCCGTATTTTTATTCTAATAAAAACGAGTGGGGTAAAATTTTAGATTTAGAAGACGACGATCCGCATTTTGAAGCCTTTTTAAAAGCCTCGTTTGCAACGGTGCGTGTGCCAGTGTTTAGAGATAATTTAAAAGAAATTGCCGCTTGTAATTTTATTGTAAACAATGCAGTAGGCAATTACGAAACCGTGCCTCAAGGTATGAAAATGATGTTGGAGGAATTGGCGAAAGAACAGTCGAGTTTATTTACTTACGATTTAGATGGTAACGAATTACCTGTTGCTAAAAACTCGGTGGACTTGGGTATATTTCCGGTGCCAACTGCTTTGGTTATTTTAGAGTGTAGCAACCGCGATGGTGTTAAGCCAATTGGGTTTCCGCAAACAGCACCCGAAACTACCGATGTATCTATTCCTAAACAATATTCACCAGCAATTATTTCGGATGATTGCGATACACCCACCGTTTAAAAATAAATGATAAACCTAAGAAATACATGGATAGCTTTGTTTTACACGTATAGTTGTTGTTTATTAGTGGCACAAGAATTTAATAAACACAACTATGCTAGCAACTCAATGCCATTAACTGCGCTAAGTTTTTCTGACTCTACAGTTAAAAAGAAACAAGCAAGCAAAGCACAAACCATGGGTTTTGGTTGGGAGAGGGTTAAACAACAAATTTCGCCAATGGTAGGTTTTAAATGGGGTGGTACTGTTATAAATGATGGCGATTCTAGCAACGTTTTTTCGGTGGAGTTGGGAGCAGGCTTAACAAGAGGTTATATAAACGTATGGGATACTGCTTTTGGTGGAATATCTTCGGGTTCTGACTGGGAACAGCTTACACTGCCTTACCTTAGTTTGGAGTATAAATTATTTAATCGCTACCGTATTAATCAACCAGTAGTCTTCGATCCCCAATCCATTCAACCATTTATGGTGAATATAGGGATAAGTGGAGCAAAAGGTGGCATGGTTTTTTTGATACCTGCACCGCTTGCCTTAGAGGGAATGGCTGGGTTAAGTACCGATTTTAAAGATCTTTACGTTAGAGGAAGGATTGGATGGAATATAGTATGGTTTTCTGTAAATGTTGGAGGCTATTATTCCCTAACGCAAAGTAAAACCAGGTTAAATAATCCCAATTACATGTTTTTTGAGTTTAGTTTCAATATCTGGAGAAGTAACAAGATGAAGTAATATAATTTATTTAAAGTCATTGATATGAGCAATCAAAAATTAAAATTTGAAGACCTAGAGTACATAGTAATGGAAGGGGGCGGTGCCAGGGGTGCCGCCTATCTAGGTGCGGTGCGTGCATTAGAGAAAAAAATGGCACAACGACAAAAAGCCAACCCAACCGTAATTGGCGTACACAATATTGGTCAGCGAAAAACACCTGGCTTATTAGATTATTATTATATTGATAACGCCAATCCCGATAACAAGCGACCTGTTTTAAAAGGTATTGCTGGTTCTTCGGCAGGCGCAATAAATACTTTTGCTTTAGCCTTGGGTTTTAATTCGGAGGAGATGGAAAAAATTTCTAGATATGAGTTTGAAAATTTTTTGCAAGAAAAAGATGTTGGTAAGTACCGTATGGTGGATAAAGATGGGAATTTAGCCATAGGACAAGATAAAAAAAATACAGTAACAGGCAATAAAGAGTTGGCATGGGATAAGGTGTTTAAATTTGATTTTGATGCCGATAAAACCGAGGTTAACGATAATCTAATAAAACGAGGTGTTCGTAATTCGATTTTTACATTGGGCTTTAAAATATTGGTAGATGGGGTGGTTTTAAATTCTAAACCTTTACTCAATTTAATAGACCGATTACTTAAGCTTAATGTTAATGTGTTGTTGCCTAATATCCTTCCTTGGTTAAATGGTTTCAAAAAGTACAATAACACATTTATTCAAAAATTAGGCTGGAGTAAATTACTACAATTAATGTTGTTTAAAGTAATTTTCCGCAAAAAATTAAAGGCACCATTACTATTGGATTTTGATACGGTTGGTAATGTATTATTTGACCGTGGTATGTTTTCGGGCTTTGCTGTGCGCGAGTTTTTTTTAGACATGCTTATTATGGCTTCCACTAACGAAACACAATTTCAAAGGGGGTTTTTGGAGTTGTATGGAGGTAAAAAAATAGATGAGAAAACAGGAAAGACAATCTCCGAAAGAACTGAAGATAAAGTTAAAGCACTTAAAAAGGCTTTAGATGAAAAAGGTGCAGCAGGATTTGAAATTGGGAAGCGGTCGAAGGCAAAATTAACAAAGTTACCTGATAGCAACAGATACGTTGAGTTAATCCAGTCCCTTACCTTCCAACAACTCAACGAAATCACTAAAATTAATTTTGGTTTATGCGTGTCTAATTTTACAACGGATAGCCCTATTTATTTTGGCTACGAGTGGACACCCAACTTTAAAGTGATGGAAGCTGTGGCTGGCTCTATGTCTATACCCCCAGCTATAAAACCTATATACAATAGTGGGAATGTGGTTGCCACTTCTGCTACCGACGAAGGCAATGTACCCTTTGTAAAACCTAATGGCGAATTTGAACTAGCCGATTATTATTTTTACGAACACCTCGTAAAAATGGCCTTAGCAGAATTAGTTAAATCAGACCCAGAGGAAGAAAGGCAAGCCGATATAAATGTAAATAATGGTTTAGACATCAGTATCTTTTTGCCTAAACTAAGGCAAATTGCGACGTTAGTAAGAATACCAAAAGGGTTATCAATTAAAGAGTTTAAGGCGTCTTATAAAAAAGAGATCAATGTAGGGGGCAAAGCATATACCATAGATACAGTCTTATATAAATTTTTTTACAACGCGGTGTATAAAGGTATGTTTTTTGATGGGGGCTATCGCAACAACATTCCTTATAATTTTTTCTACGAAAAAAATTTAAATATTGATACAGTGTTTGCGATTAAGCTAGATGGTTCGTTTCCGCCGCCGTTGATGGATAAAGTAAATAAAGCCATACGCGAATACATTGTTTTGGACAACCGTATAGATACCTCCAACTTAGAATCAGACGATCCGCTATTAAAACAATTATTACAAGCCTTAGATGCGGCTAAAGCTAAAGCATTACTCGAAACACAAGCGATTTATTTGGGAGAAATTGCTAAGGAGGTAGATAATATGTTTAACGAAACAAATGGGGCAAAACAAAAAGAATTAATGGCTGGGTTAAAAAAAGATAAACTAGCGGTAGAACGTCTTTTGGAAGCCTCCATTGCCTATTACCGCAAAGTGTACCTTACTCCACCTTGGGCGGTGGCAAAGCCTATTTTTGCTTTTGCTTTTGAGGGGTATTCGTATGGGGCAGAGCGTGGTCAAATAAAAAAGGTAACGGATCACAATCAAATATTACCTTTGTATGACTACGGTGTGAGTGTGTATGATTTTGATATGAAGGTTATTAGACCGATGGTGAGTTTAGCACAAGCCAAAGCAGAAGAAGACACTACTAATTTTTTTAACAATGAGAATAGTAAGTAAAATAGCCATTTTAATAATTATACTTTCCGGAAACATGTTTGTTTATAAGGCGCAAGGTATTATAATTAATCAAGATGGTAAATACGGTATAGCGGATAAAAAAACAGGAAGTATGGTTCAGAAAGCTGTGTACGACACAATTATCAAAGATGAATCATCCCTCTATTTCTTTTTAAAAAAAGGAAATAAATATGGCTATACTTATTGTTTGAATCTAAATAATCAAGGTTTGTATGATGATGTATTGGATAAATATTGGGTAAAAAGTGAATTTATTTTTGATGATATAAAAGTACATTCCTCTGGTATAGATGGTTGGGCTGATTCGGGGTATGTGGTAAAAGAACGTGACTATACTATAACAACACCAATTATTGATGGACCATATCTTATATTAAAATATAAAAAAGATAACAAGTGGGGGCTAATTTATATCGTGGCAAGGTTTGCCACAAATCCTTACGGGGGCAGATACCAAAATTACCCAGGAGGTTTGGGTAAATTAACGATTACAGAACCTAAGTATGACGAGATAATAGAGAGTATACGTTATTCAATTCATGTTGCCAAGACTAATGGGAAATACATGGTGTTTCAGAAAAGTGCCCATAAAATAGACAAAAGTAGAGATAAGGTGATTAAAAAATGGGAGGAGATTGATTATTCAGATAGCTTTGATACTATACCAATACTTATAAAAACAGAAGAAGAGGAAGGCAAAGGTGAACGTATTATTTGCGAAGTTAAACGTGATGGTAAATGGGGGTTGGTAGAATTGAACCCTGATACAAAATCAACGACGTATATACTCCTTTGCGATTGTAAAAGCCCAATAGATGTTGTTGGAAACATTTATTTTTGCAGAAAAACTAAAGAAAACGAAACAATTTTTTACGATAGAGTTACCAATCATAAATTCGAAATACCCCATAACGACAAATTAGATTTTTATAGTATGAGCTATTTTGCGTTTGACACCACTTTAAGTAAAGCCTCTTACTATCAAAAAAGATATATTTTTGTCTGTTTTAGCGAATATGGTTACTTACCAATAGAATATAAAAAAGGAAGTGAACTTTATTTTTATGATTTAAAAAATCAAAAACTAAAAACAGTATTTAAGGATACGGCGGCTTTTTATTCAGTTTACGCTTCTAATTTGGGGGTTATAGTTCGTAAAAGAACTACTCAAGGATCAAACTATTTTTACGAGTATATTGATTTAGAGAGTAATGCCGTTAAATTTACCTTAACCTTTGATTCTACTACAGTAGTTTACAATAAAATAGAAGGAGACATCTACAAATATGACCTGAACGATATATATAATTATAAATCAAGAATTGAAAAAGATGGAAGTTACATCAACTCCGACTGTGATAAAATACAAAAGCTAAAAATAAATATGGAAACAGAAATTGAAGAGGCAAATCAAGAATATAAGAAAATAAAAGCACACTACGATTTTGTAAATAAAAAATTTGTGAGAAAAAAACCGAGGTATTTTCAAAGATGTCAAGATTTAAGAAGCATGAAAATTTTTTGAACTAGTGATTGTATGTTAATTGATGGTGGCTACCGCAACAATATCCCGTATAATATTTTTAGAACTAAAGGAGATGAACCAAAACGAGACGAACTAAAAGGCGTTATAGCTATTAAATTGGACAATAAATTTCCGCCCGATCTTTTAGAAAAGGTTTATAAAGCCATTAAAGAGTATGTAGAGTTATCGGATTATATAGATAATAGTAACTTACCCGAAGATGACCCGCTATTGAATGCTTTACTGACGCAATTAAATAAAAAATACGAGTTGGTATATGCCAAGGTAGAGGTTATTTTTACAAACTATTTAATGGAAGATATTGCTAAATTTACAGCCCCTAAAGAGATAGAGCATTTAAAAGACATTCATAGACAAATTAAAAAAAACAACAAAGCCATTAAAAAATTAACTAATACCGCTATTAAGGATTATCAAAAAAACCATCTGTCGCCCCCGTGGACAGAGGCTAAATCTATGTTAGCCACCGCTAGCGAGGGCTATGCCTATGGTAGTGAAAAAGGCCAAGTGCAAGATATAACCGATCACAACCATATTATACCTTTATACGATTATGGTGTTGGCACATTTGATTTTGATATGAGTATAGTGCAACCTCAAATTCGCCTGGCACAGGCTATGGCACAGCATAAAGTCTATAATTTTTTTGAGTAAATTTGTATAAATGAGGTATCTTATAATAATCTTTAGCTTTATCACGAGTCAAATACTTTCACAAAGCCAGTTAGCAAGGCTTGCCCCACATATTATAAGTGTAAATGGTAAGTATGGGATAATGGATGAGAATGGAAAAACCGTGGTGCTCCCCGAAAATGATACGATCATCCCCTCAATTAAATACTATTTGAGTTTAACTGTAAAAAAAATCAATCCCATTTTCTTCATTAAAAAAGATAACAAATTTGCTTTTGCCTACCAAATTGACATGGATACTGCTTACGATTATTTTGATTTTCCGAAAGAGAAAATAAGATGGTACACCAGTGAGTTTTTGTACGATGCTATTGAAGAGGTAACTGGATGGATAGATGGTTTTGATTCCCCAAGTCGTAACGCCTTTAATCCTTCAATGTTCGTTACTTTAAAGTATAAGTGTAAAGGCAAGTGGGGACTAATTTATATACCCTTTAATCAGTCATACGACTATTTTCTCGGTGAAAAAACGATTGAACCTGCCTATTTAGGCAGCTGTATAAAAACAGAAGCTATATGCGATTCTATAGGTAAACGACATAGAGATAGGTTATATGATGTGAAAATAAACGGTAAATGGGTGATATGGAGAATAATTGCTTACAATAAATGGATAAATTACCTTTACCCTGAGTATTTTGATAGTCCACCCGAAACAGTTGGTGATCCGCGTTCTTACGGTGGAGAATTTTTTAAACCTTTTTACAGACTCGTAAAAAAAGAAGGTAAATGGGGACTAATAAGAATAAAAAAAAATACAACGGAAATAGAATATATTATACCTTGTCAATATGATGAGCTGGAATACAATGTCAAAGGTTTAGTTACCTGTAAAAAAGCGAACGAAAAAAAAGTTACTTTTTATAACATTGAGCCTCATTATAAATTGGATGAAGTTTCTTACACTTACTTTGAGTTGCCCTACACAAATAAAAAAATAATAAGAGACAATTATGTTATTGAATTTGATACAGCTTTAAGTAGGGCACCCTACTATCAAAAAAAATATGCCGTTGTAGGTTTAGGTGGTTATAACTCATCAATCGAATATAAAAAAGCAAGTGAATTGTATTTTTACGATTTAAAAAAACAAATATTAAAAGCGGTATTTAAAGATACAGCGTCATGGTACTCTGTGTACCAAACAAATTTAGGTATTATAGTTCGTAAAAGAACTGCTTTAGGCTCAAAGAATTTGTATGAGTATATTGATTTGGAGAGTAATGATGTTAAATTTACCTTGCAGTTTGATACTACAACATTAGTAATTAATTATGTGGAAGGAAGAACACGAGAGTATGAACTTGAAAATGCTTTTAACTGTAAATCAAAAATTGAGGCAGATGGAAGTTATGTAAGAAACGAATGTGATATTAAGCAAAAGCTACAAATAAATTTGGAAACACGAATAGTACTAGCTGATAAAAATGGCAAAAAAATAAGAGGATACTACGATTTTGTAAATAAAAAGTATGTGAGAAAAAAACCGAGGTATCAGTTAAGGTGTAATTGATTTTAATTGAAAGAGATGTACCGATTGTATATATTACCCAACGTAAGTAAATACAAGATATAACTGATCACAACCATATTATACCTTTATATGATTATGGTGTTGGCACATTTGATTTTGATATGAGTATAGTGCAACCTCAAATTCGCTTGGCACAAGCTATGGCACAAAATAAAGTCTATAATTTTTTTGAGTAATTTTGTATAAATGAGGTATCTTATAATAGTTTGTAGTTTTATTACTGTTCAAGCACTTGCACAGCAATTTGTGAGGCTTGCACCACGTATTATAAAAGTAAATGATAAATTCGGTATAGTAGATGAAAACAACAAAACTGTTGTGTCGCCAGAAAATGACACGATAATTGCTTCTTTTAAGAATTACTTATACGTGCGATCACAAAAGATAAATCCTGTTTTTTTTATAAAAAAGAATGACAAATTTGCTTATGCCTATCAAGTTGATTTAGATACTAATATCGAAGTTGTTGATTTTCCGGAAGAGAAAATAAGATGGTACACTAGTGAGTTTGTGTTTGATGATATTGAACTTATTAGCTTTGGGTTAGAAACATTTAATTATATTTATAAGAATAATAGTTCTTTAGAACGAACGTTTGTTGTATTAAAATATCTATTAAAAGGTAAATGGGGATTAATTTATATACCAGGCTCAAAGGCGGCTGATTATTCTGGTTTCGAAGTATTAGGCTATCCAGGTAATTTAGGGATAAGTCGCTTAACGGAACCTAAATACGATACTATTGGTAAGTTATACCAAGACGGTTTGTATGATGTAAAAATAAATGGTAAGTGGGCTTTGTGGCAAGTAGTTGCTGTGCCGTCTAATGGAGGCTTACGTGACGGTAAATACATCACTCAAAAGTGGGTAAATTATCTTTACCCAGAGTATTTTGATAGCCCACCCAAAACAGTTGGTGATTCGCGTTCTTATGGCGGAAAATATTTTAAACCTTATTACAGATTCGTAAAAAAAGAAGGTAAATGGGGAGTTATAAAAATAAACCCAGATACCACAGAGATGAAATACATAGTGCCTTGCCAATGTGATACCGTTGCTTATAGTAGGTATCGGGAAGAATTTAATAATAGTGATATTATTTTTACATGCGTACAACTAAAGCAAAACAAAATAAGTGTTTACTACAACAATCAGCAGTTGGATATTGATTTAAAAGTTAAACCAGCAGTATTCTTGTGTGCATCACTCAACATCATAGACACCATACCAAATGAAAAAATGGAAGCGCATTTGACATATGAACGTATACGTCTTTTGGATTATGATAAAATTGCAAAAAAAGAAATAGATATGGGATATTGTTTAGTTGATTTGAGTAGGCATTCATCCACCTTTTTTATAAACGACTCTGTAACTAACTATGAATTACACTTTGGTTACCACGATATTTTAATTGAAAAACAAATAAAAACAACACTAGGTACACAATACGAATACAGCGATTTTGAAAAGGGGGTAAAAAAAATTGTAATTAAACCCAAAGCAAATACGAATTACAGGGTGTCATCACGCTCGATAGATGACTACCCTTCTATAATGGAATATAAATTAGGCAAAGATTCAAAGTTTAAGTATTACTATGATTTAAAAGAAAAAAAGTTTCGTAAAGACAAGCGTAAACATTAGCTTACCACAATCAACTATGATTGTTCTAAGATTATGGAGTTGGTACCTTTGATTTTGATATAAAGCCCATTAGACCCATGGTAAATTTAGCACAAGCCAAAGCAGAAGAAGACACTGAAAAATTTTTTAACAATGAGGAAGATAAATAGAATAAGCAGTTTAGTGGGTCTACTTTTTGTATATACTATTATTTGTAAAGCACAAGGTATTATAATTAATCAAGATGGTAAATACGGTATAGCGGATAAAAAAACAGGAAGTATGGTTCAGAAAGCTGTGTACGACACAATTATCAAAGATGAATCATCCCTCTATTTCTTTTTAAAAAAAGGAAATAAATATGGCTATACTTATTGTTTGAATCTAAATAATCAAGGTTTGTATGATGATGTATTGGATAAATATTGGGTAAAAAGTGAATTTATTTTTGATGATATAAAAGTACATTCCTCTGGTATAGATGGTTGGGCTGATTCGGGGTATGTGGTAAAAGAACGTGACTATACTATAACAACACCAATTATTGATGGACCATATCTTATATTAAAATATAAAAAAGATAACAAGTGGGGGCTAATTTATATCGTGGCAAGGTTTGCCACAAATCCTTACGGGGGCAGATACCAAAATTACCCAGGAGGTTTGGGTAAATTAACGATTACAGAACCTAAGTATGACGAGATAATAGAGAGTATACGTTATTCAATTCATGTTGCCAAGACTAATGGGAAATACATGGTGTTTCAGAAAAGTGCCCATAAAATAGACAAAAGTAGAGATAAGGTGATTAAAAAATGGGAGGAGATTGATTATTCAGATAGCTTTGATACTATACCAATACTTATAAAAACAGAAGAAGAGGAAGGCAAAGGTGAACGTATTATTTGCGAAGTTAAACGTGATGGTAAATGGGGGTTGGTAGAATTGAACCCTGATACAAAATCAACGACGTATATACTCCTTTGCGATTGTAAAAGCCCAATAGATGTTGTTGGAAACATTTATTTTTGCAGAAAAACTAAAGAAAACGAAACAATTTTTTACGATAGAGTTACCAATCATAAATTCGAAATACCCCATAACGACAAATTAGATTTTTATAGTATGAGCTATTTTGCGTTTGACACCACTTTAAGTAAAGCCTCTTACTATCAAAAAAGATATATTTTTGTCTGTTTTAGCGAATATGGTTACTTACCAATAGAATATAAAAAAGGAAGTGAACTTTATTTTTATGATTTAAAAAATCAAAAACTAAAAACAGTATTTAAGGATACGGCGGCTTTTTATTCAGTTTACGCTTCTAATTTGGGGGTTATAGTTCGTAAAAGAACTACTCAAGGATCAAACTATTTTTACGAGTATATTGATTTAGAGAGTAATGCCGTTAAATTTACCTTAACCTTTGATTCTACTACAGTAGTTTACAATAAAATAGAAGGAGACATCTACAAATATGACCTGAACGATATATATAATTATAAATCAAGAATTGAAAAAGATGGAAGTTACATCAACTCCGACTGTGATAAAATACAAAAGCTAAAAATAAATATGGAAACAGAAATTGAAGAGGCAAATCAAGAATATAAGAAAATAAAAGCACACTACGATTTTGTAAATAAAAAATTTGTGAGAAAAAAACCGAGGTATTTTCAAAGATGTCAAGATTTAAGAAGCATGAAAATTTTTTGAACTAGTGATTGTATGTTAATTGATGGAGGCTATCGGAACAACATACCGTATAATATTTTCAGAACTAAAGGAGATGAACCAAAACGAGATGAACTAAAAGGCGTTATAGCTATTAAATTGGACAATAAATTTCCGCCCGATCTTTTGGAAAAGGTTTATAAAGCCATTAAAGAGTATGTAGAGTTATCGGATTATATAGATAATAGTAACTTACCCGAAGATGACCCGCTATTGAATGCTTTACTGGCGCAATTAAATAAAAAATACGAGTTGGTATATGCCAAGGTAGAGGTTATTTTTACAAACTATTTAATGGAAGATATTGCTAAACTTACAGACCCTAAAGAGATAGAGCATTTAAAAGACATTCATAGACAAATTAAAAAAAACAACAAAGCCATTAAAAAATTAACCAATGCCGCTATTAAGGATTATCAAAAAAATCATCTGTCGCCCCCGTGGACAGAGGCTAAATCTATGTTAGCCACCGCCAGCGAGGGCTGTGCCTATGGTAGTGAAAAAGGCCAAGTACAAGATATAACCGATCACAACCACATTATACCTTTATACGATTATGGAGTTGGTACATTTGATTTTGATATAAAGCCTATTAGACCCATGGTAAATTTAGCGCAGTCCAAAGCAGAAGAAGACACTGAAAAATTTTTTAACAATGAGAATAGTAAGTAAAATAGCCATTTTAATAATTATACTTTCTGGAAACATGTTTGTTTATAAGGCGTAAGGTATTATAATTAATCAAGATGGTAAATACGGTATAGCAGATAAAAAAACAGGAAAGGTAGTTCAGAAAGCAATTTACGATACGATTATCGCAGATGAATCCGCACTCTTCATCATCTTAAAAAAAGGGAATAAATACGGGTTTACCTACTTTAACAATTTAGATACTTTAAAGGAATATTTGCCAGATAAAGACCCTAAGCATCGTTTGATTTATTAACTCGAATAAAATACGTTGTTTCGTTTACTTAACGAGCATAACACTGCCTACTATGTCTTTAGCTTTACCACCTATGGTAAGCAATGTTATTTTATAAGCGTAAACCCCATCTTGACTCAATTGTCCTTTTTCGGTGCCATCCCAACCTACTTCAATGTCGTTACTCACAAAAATGCGCTCGCCCCAACGGTTAAAAATAGAGAGCTCATAATTTTTAAATCCTGTTCCTTTGGGTTGAAACGTATCGTTGCGTTCATCGTTGTTAGGTGTAAATGTGTTGGGTACATAAAGGGCGTATTCATCTTCGACTACGATGCGTTTGTGAATGGTGTCCAAACATCCGTTGTTACTTTTTACAACTAAACTCACTAAGTAATTTCCTAAGTTTTCAAAACGGTAGCTTGTGTTGGGTGTTGAGGCAGCTACGGTGTTTCCGCCAAAATACCAATTCCATTGTGTAATTGAATTCTCATTATTTACGGTACTTAAATCTGAAAATTGAACTAAATTATCGTAAATGGTGGGTTTGTTAGGGCTGAAAGTAAAGTCGGCTTGGGGTAGTGGAAATATGTTTATAGCAACGGTAGCGGTATTTTTACAACCATTGGCATCGGTAATGTTTAAAGATGGGGAATAGTTACGCGCAGCAGTGTAACAACTGGTTAAGGTTGTGCCGCCATTTAAAGTTAAGCCATTATCCAAATTCCAATTATACGCTACGTTTGTTCCTGTAGCATTGGTGCTTCCTAAAAAAGAAATGCACTGCGGCACACAACCTTCGCTAACCGATGGTACAATGGCTACACTTGGTAACGGATAAATTTGTATAGCGATGGTAGCTAAACCCGAACAACCGATTTCGTCGGTAACGGTAACCGTGTAAATGCCCGAAGCAGCGGCACTAGCATTAGCGAGTAGAGGGTTTTGTAGGTTGCTGCTATACCCGTTTGGTCCTTGCCAACTGTAGTTTACAGAACCATTGGCAAATAATTGTAAACGACCCCGCTCGCATACAGGCGCATTACTGGATATGCTTGCTATGGGTGCTGAATTAACGGATACAGATGTTACACCCGTTTGAGAACAGCCTGCCGCCGATGTTACAACTACTTGGTATAGACCTGCATTACTAAATGTACCTGTTGTTATGCTTGGGTTTTGAAGGGTGGAGGTAAAGCCATTAGGCCCCGTCCAAACATAAGTATTACCACCATTAGCCGATAGGTTAATGGCTTGCCCAGTGCAAACTGATGCGCCGCTGATGGAAACAATAGGGCTTGGATTAATAGTAATTAGCGCAGTTGTTACTTGACTGCAAGCATTGGCGTTGGTTACGGTTAATGTATAAACCCCACTCATTGTTGAACTTACGCCATTTAGTAGTGGACTAGCAGCAACAGATGCAAAATTATTAGGACCACTCCAACTGTAGGTAACACCACCACTACCCGATAAGCTGAGATTTTGAGAGGCACACAACGGCGCATTGCTTGATATAGAAGCGTTTGGTAAAGGATTAACAACCACCGTTGTAACAGCTGAATTGGTGCAGCCTTGCGCAGAGCTAACTACAACACTGTAATTTCCGGAGGTAGATAAAGCCGCATTGGCAATAACGGGGTTTTGTAAAAGGGATGTGTATGCCGATGGCCCCGACCAACTGTAAGCCGCACCACCCGAAGCACTCAGGCTTAATGAGGTATTGGCACAGATGGGACTGGAGTTGGAAATAATTATAACTGGCTGCGGGTAAACACTTGTTGTGCTAATAGCCATGTTGGTACAATTGGCAGCACTCGTTACCACAACGCTATACGTTCCTGCATTTAAAGCCGTGGCATTGTTTACGATTGGATTTTGTAGATTGCCGCTAAATCCTCCGGGACCTTGCCAAGTGTAGGATACGCCCCCTGTAGCCGAAAAACTGAGTGCGCCATTTAAGCAAGTGCTAGGTGAATTAACCGAAGCAAGGGGCAAGGCATTGATAATAACGGCTGTAACCGTTGTGTTAGTGCAGCCATTGGCATCGGTTACAGTTAACGAATAATTGCCCGCATTAGCTGCTGTAACGGCAAGGATGTTGGGTGAGTAGGTGTTAGAAACAAATCCCGCAGGACCAGACCAAGTTGCTAAAACGCCACCACTTCCAATTAGGTTAAGGGTTTGTCCGACACATAGTGGTGCATTTGAAGCACTCGACAGGGAGGGGCGTGGATTGACATTAACCAATAATGTGCCACTAGCAATGCAGCCTAAAGCATTTGTAGTTGTTAACGTATAAATACCTGCGTTTAATGTTGATGAATTAGCAATGGTAGGATTTTGCAAAACGGAAGTAAAGCCTGCTGGTCCGCTCCAACTATAAGTGGCAGAGGCAGGCGTGGTAAAGTTTAATGCGCTGCCAGTGCAAGGGGTATTGCTATTTATGGCTGGGGTTAATTGATTGCTTACTGTAACTGACGCTACGGCGGTGTTAGTGCAACCTTGAGAACTGGTTACTAGTACCGTGTATGTACCTGATTGAATGGGCAAAGCATTTGTTAACGTTGGGTTTTGAATAAGAGATGTAAAGCCGTTTGGTCCCGACCAGTTATAAGAGCCTCCACCCGAAGCGGTTAAGTTAATAGTTCCACCAGAACAAGCCGAAGGCGAATTAGTAACAACAATAGGAAGTGTATTTATTACTACAGCTATTACAGTGGTGCTGGTGCAGCCATTGGCACCTGTTACCGTTAACGAATAATTTCCAGCATTGGCCAGCGAAGCACTCGCAATGGAAGGTGAGTAATTGGTTGAGGTATAAGCCGCAGGACCTGACCACACCGCCGAAACGCCGCCACTTCCATTTAAGGAGAGTGTTTTACTTGCACAAACTGGACTATTGGAGGAAGCCAATAGGGTAGGACGTGGATTGATTGTAACCGCCAATGTACCCGAGGCTGTACAGCCCGAGGAATTAGAAGTTGTTAAGGTGTAAACGCCGCTATTTAGCGTTGTGGTAGTGGCTATAAGCGGATTTTGTAGATTTGAAGTGAAGCCGTTGGGACCGCTCCAACTGTAAGTTACGGCGGCAGTAGTGGTTAATGAAAGTGTGTTTCCTGTGCAGGGGGTGTTGCTATTAATGGCTGGCGGTGGCAATACACTTACCGTTACAATTGATACGGCCGTATTGCTACAGCCTTGTGCGCTAGTAACCGTAACGGAATAAACCCCTGCCATGTTAAGGGCTGCATTGGGCAACGTTGGATTTTGCAGATTTGAAGTGAAACCGTTGGGTCCACTCCAATTATAATTAACCCCACCACTAGCCGATAAGTTGATGCTGGATCCTAAACAGGCCGTTGGCGAATTGGTAACAATACTGGGTAAAGGGTTAACGGTAATTGTTCGTGTGGTAGTGGTGGTGCAGCCTCCAGCACTTGTTGCCGAAACTGTGTAAATGGTGGTAACAGTGGGTGAAAACGGAATGCCATTGATTACTCCCCCGCTCCAGGTGTAGGTAGCCGCCCCCGAAGCACTCATGCTTGTGCTGGCGCCTAAACAAATAGATGGATTAGTTACTGCTACGGTTAATAGTGGTGCTGCGCCAGTAATCACTTGAAAATTACACGTTCCTATATTACCGCTTCCATCTGTTGCGATGTAAGTAACATTGGTTGTGCCTGTATTGAACGTTGAGCCACTTGCATTAGTTAAACCAGCACCAACGGTAGCCCCCGAAAAGGAATAAGTTACAGCAGGTGTGGTAGGGCAATTATCGAGCACTAAAACAGGAGCAATACCATTAACAACAGATACACATTGATTAACATTAGGTGGGCAAGTTATGGTTGGTGATGTTACATCTCGAACGGTAACTGAAAACGAGCAAGAAGTTGTATTACCTGCACCGTCTTGGGCGGTATAAGTTTGAACGGTTGTTCCGACAGGAAATGATGCGCCACTGGCTAAACCTGATGTTAAAACAGGAACAATGGTGCTTGTGCCCCACGAGAACATAACCGAACCATGACCTGTATTGATTCCTGCCGTAGCACTGGGACAAGTACCATTATTAAATGAAGCACCGCCACCACCAACACCTCCGGCAGGCGACACGTTTCCGCCACCTCCACCGCCCGAGTAACCGCCGCCGCCGCCGCCAACTACAAACATTGAGCCTTGCCCGCCGCCACCATAGCCGCCGCGAGCCGCTGGCCAGCCAGCTACAAAACCGCCAGCACCTCCACCAATAAAACTAATGCCACCTGAACCAGCAGCCCAGCCAGTAGCACCATTGGTGAGTAGGCCTCCTCCTGGTCCCGATTGAAAACCTGTGGGGCCTACATTACCGCCATTGCCACCGGTTCCTCCAGTTCCCCCGCCAGCTGCACCTGTTCCACCAGTAATGGTTATGTTGCCATGTTTAGCGGGCGAGTCGGTGGTGGCACTGCTTCCACCGCCGCCACCTGCTATAATTAGAGGTGCATTGGCTAGTGTTGTAACAAACGAACCGCCGCCGCCGCCATTGCCGCCGCCTGTAGTGATAGAAGGTCGTTCGCCAACCAACACTTTTAAAACGGTACCTGGTGCAACAGGAAATGTACCTCTAACCACGGCACCTAAGCCTGGTTGAAACGTAGAACTAGGATGAAAACCACCTTGCGCACCGCGAACTAAAATATTGATAGATGTTACACCTGCTGGTACTGTAAATTGTTGCATAGCACCAGTGTAATTAAATGTTTGTGTAAATGAAGTGCATGTAGCGCAATTTAAAGTTGGTGTAGGGTAGGTAACAACGGTTGCGCAAGACCCCGCCTGTGCATTAACTGTTATGCTTGGTGGACAGAGCATCGTTAAGCATTGCGCCTTTAAAAACGATTGGGTTAAGTAGCTTAACAGAACGAAAATAGTTATTATAAATGACTTCATACAGGGGATTTTTCTTTAAATAAATTTAAAAAAGAAAAGAAGCAAGTTGTAGGTATTAACTATTTCAAAGTGCGCATTCACTCAATATTTGATGGCTTGTAGCTTAAAGCTGCCCATTGAGGTGTTATATAGACCTTACGAAAGTTTAGTTGAAGGGGAGTAATTAAAACACTGCCAAGTAAAAAATAATATCTTCTACTTCTTCGTTGCTAAGTAAGTCTTCGAAAATAGTCATAGCCAATTGGTCATATTTTTTTGAAAGACTCAAGGCGTAAGCGTCTTTAGAGCGTTTTACTTTTTCGTAGTTTAGAATATAGTTTTTTAACCAAGTTACTTGATGAGTTGGAACACGATTGAATATATTTTTTAAACCGGGACCGGTTATAAGTTGGTCGGTGGTTGTATGACAAACCGCACAATTTTGTTTAAATAGTTTTTCGCCACGTTCATAGTTGCCATGTATTTGGGTTTGTGCAATTGCTTTAGGTATATTATTTAACAGCGTTTGCCTTTGTAAATTATCTGTACCACAAACCCATTCAGGTTCTGATTTTACGCCACAAATACTACTTGATTCTCTCGTTCTAAAATTTATAATTACTAAACTAACAATGAGTAAAAGAATGATGAAAAAGAGCAATACAATTACTTTTGTTTGTTTACGAATGATAGTTTTACTGGATTCATCCATGACTTCAATCTAAATTTTTATACTCTGCCCACCTCAAGGGATTGGGTAATTGGTAATTACTTATTTCGATGTGTAATACGCGCCGTTGCCCGCCATCACTCTTACCTGAGGCATGCCATAATAGCGGTCGCATTAACATGACTGCTCCTTTTTGCACCTCGCATACCACTTCGTGTTGAAAGTTGGCGGCTAATTTTTCCTTTCGCATTATCCCTAAGAGATGGGTGTGCGGCCAAACTTTTAATGCACCCGTATCTGGCGTGGTATCGTCTAAATGAATACGAAGTGTGTAAATCGTATTTAAAACCTCTACTGGTGCTTGAACCGACCAAGCATCTTCTTTCTTAATCCAGTGGTGATACCCTTTTTGATTTTCTTTTTTTAAAATGGATAGAGTTATATCTTGGTGAAAGGGAACCACCCAATTGTATGATTTAGGTTTATCGAAGTAAATAGACTTTACAATAAAATATTGCTTTCCAATAATTGTTTTTATGAAGTTCAGCAGTTCGGGTTTAAATATGAAAGAATATAGCGTTGGTACTTTATTTAAAATAGCTCTACAGTTTAAGATGGAATGGTCTGTTGGTGTTGAGTTTAAGTTTAAGGCGAGTTGTTGACTAATGGCGTCTAACTCAACCGATGTGTAGATGGGAGGTGTTATTGAATATCCTTTTTCGTTTAAGTGTTGTTGATGTGTTTGCCAATCTTGTAAAGGCGGCTGAGTGAGTTTACTATACATGTTTTACTTTTTCGTTTGAGGTATTAGGTGTTGCTTGGGTTACCAATACAAGGTATTTATTTTAGTAATTTTTTAATTTTATAGGTGCCACTATTACATAATTACAGGTTAAAGTTAATCATTTTCACAACGAAACGGGGCATCTTAGTTATCATCAATTTATTATCCGAGATTATGCAATAGAAATCTATTACGAGCCGAAATCCCTTCAAAACAGTAAACTTCGTCACTTTTTCTCCTTCACCATAGAGGCACTATGCCTCAGTCGAAAAAGTACCTGTTTTATTGGGCTTTCGCCTCTCACTACGATTCCTATTGCATAATCTCGGATTATGAAAATGACTATATTTAAAAAAAATAACTTATGATAACTGGGACAGAAAATTTAGTATTTAAAGGAGGCGGGGTGTTGGGTATTGCCTACGCTGGCGCAATTGAGGTGCTTGAGCAACAACAAGTATTGCAAGGTATTCAACGTGTAGCGGGTACTTCGGCTGGTGCAATTACAGCGGCTCTCATTAGTTTACGTTATAATTCATCGCAAATAACTACTATCGTTAATCAAACTAATTTT
Source organism: Bacteroidota bacterium (assembly GCA_013297775.1). GTDB lineage: Bacteria > Bacteroidota > Bacteroidia > B-17B0 > Aurantibacillaceae > Aurantibacillus. The sequence goes on along the minus strand of JAAFIL010000027.1, from coordinate 21,477 downwards.
AAATCGTTTGAAGATGGCGGTATATTGCCCGATGCGTTGCATGTTATTGGTAAATATGGATTTTACAAAGGGGAAGCATTTTTAAGTTGGATGAAAACGCAAATCCAAAATGCAGGTCTTGACCCTAATGCAACGTTTACCGATTTTAAAAATAAAGGTTGTAGAGATTTATATGTGTTTTCAACCGATTTAAACACACAAGGGCTTAAAGAATTTTCGGTAGAAAGAACGCCTACTGTTATTGTTGCCGAAGCGGTGCGTGCTTCTATGTCTATTCCATTATTTTTTGAGGCTTGGCAATTTCCAAAAATAATCCTGATGATCATATTTATGTAGATGGTGGCATGATTTACAATTACCCGCTCACTATTTTTGATACAGGAGGTGTTCCCAATCCGAAAACGCTAGGATTATTTTTATCTAATTTGGGTTCGGTAGCCGCAGCCAGCGATTTACAAACGGGTCAATTTGCAAAGTACATTAGCAGTTTAGTTCAAACGATGCTTGATGCGCAGGTTGTTAACTTTCAGCACGACTCTTCTGAAGAGAAACGTTCTATTGTTATTGATAATTTAGGTATATCGCTAACTAATTTTAGTTTAACAGATAGTCAAAAAACAGATTTGTTTAATTCGGGCAAGAAGTACGCCAGCGCATTTTTGGGAGTAGCGAGTTAATGAACACCAGTTTAAACGCTTTTTTATTATTGAACTTTACTGCTAGGATGTGCTAAGTTTTGTACTTTGGTTATATCCATTTTAATGCTACCAATTAAAATTTTGGCTTCTGCACGCATAGGAATGTGATTGCCATCGTCGCTAATCCAAACGTTTAAATCTTCTTCATGTTTAAACACGCGTCCCTTTTGAACAATGGGTCTAAACTTTAAACAGCGGTAATTGCCAATATCGGTTTCAATAATTTCTTTACCAACGAATTTAATTTTTAGCGGCCAAATTTCTTTATCTAAAAAACATTTCAAGCTAAAAATATCGCCTTCTTTGGCAGTCGAAAAATCTAAGTTTCTGGCACTGTAAAATGCACTTACCATGTCTTGAATGCCAACGGGTACATCCAATTTTTCGCCACTACCAATATCTACTTTTTTAGCATAGTGGTTAAAAATATAATCTTGACTAAATTTATAGCCCCCTTCATCTACGCGGCGCACAAACATCCACGGCACACCAGCTTCTTTGTCTAAATACGTTTCGTAACGATCGCGTACTTTAAAAAACCAATCGGCACTGCCTTTGGTATAACCATTTCCAACAATATGAAACACCTTGCGACCGTTAATGTCTAATACATCGGGTTTTACTTCTAAAATAGCAACTCCAGCATTTAAAACCCCATAATGCAAGCGGTAACTTAAAATTTCGCCTTCTTTAAAAGCGGTAATCGGATTAACGGGCAAAACCTCTGTATGTTGAACAGAAGCCTCTGTAATGGATTGCTCAATGTAAAAAATGGCATCGCGTTTAAAACCCGCCGAGCAAAGGGTTAGAAGCACTAAAACTAAACTACTTTTTTTGAATGATGAATGTATGTTTCTCATTTCTTTAAATAAATCATAGTATAAAATCCAAATGGTATGCCAAAGGTATTTCGGGTTAAATTAATTTTTGTTAAAACCAATTACTCACTCCTAATTTAAGTATAAAATTAATTGGAGTTAGCGTTTTTAATCGAAAATAAATAACTTTAACTTATTTTCGTGTATGAAATTTTTAATCCGCATTGGTGTAACCGCTTTGAGTATTTTAATTCTTCAACATTTTTTGAAAGGGGTAGAGGTAAAGGATTGGTGGGTTAGCCTTATTGTGGCGGTTGTACTTGCTTTTTTAAATGCCATTGTAAAACCTATTCTTCAAGTATTAACAATTCCAATTACTATGCTTAGTTTAGGTTTTTTTTTGTTGGTCATTAATGCTGGAATGATAATGTTGGCCGATAAATTGGTAGATGGCTTTCACGTTAGTGGTTTTTGGCGCGCCTTGTTGTTTAGTATTTTGCTGTCCTTAGTGAGTGGTTTGCTTAATCTTATTTTTGGCGTATCTAAAAACGAACACGAGTAAATGTGATTAATTGTAATCAAATTCTCTACGCAAACGGTTCAAAATTAACCAATCGTTAATAAGCATCACATTATTACCAACGGTCGAAATGGCTTTCAATAAAATTTCTTGCGAACAGTTTAACTCTTTGGTCCAATAATCTAAATTATTAACGTTTAAAACATCAATTACTTTATAGCGAAATCTACTAAAATCTTCGTAAAATAAATTTTTCCCTGCTTTTCTCATTTGTTTACAAGTGTAAAGTTCTGCATTAATAACGGAACTAATTATGAATTGTTACACCTTGTTTTATTTATTCGACTAAAAGGCTTTAGTAACCTATTTAACCAGTATAAATGTCGCTATGCGCTGAATAACGCGCGCATCTACATGCTGTGCTTTCATTGATTCTTCGGGTTTGCCCATGCCGCTGCCTTTAAAGTACAAGTGGTCTAAATCATCGAAAACGGCCGATTGGTAATTGCTTTTGCCTTTCATGGCATCTTCCCATAATTGAAATTCTTTTAACGTAACGTTATAATCACGTGCGCCTTGTAAATTTAAAATAGGAAGTGTAAGTTGTTTAGCGGTTTCTAATTGGTTAAATGTTCGGTCACACAACCAATATTTAGCACCCGCTCCAAAAGGTAAAGTAACACTTTTGGTTTTCAAATTTAGTTTTTCGCTTTTGGCATTTTTTATTTGCCAGTTAATGGTATTCAGTTGGCTTTCTTCGGCCTTTGTAAATTCTCCGTCTAAATTAAATAAGTAATTCAATTGCTCGGGAACAATATCTAACAACGACCGCGCGGGGCCAGCTAATAAAACAAGACCTTTTAATTTACCAGCTTTTTCAACAATTTTAGGCCCACACATGGCACCTTGGCTATGCCCAATTAACACCACTTTATTGCTATCTATTTCGGGTTGTTGTTTGGCTAGGGCAATGGCGGCTACCGCATCGTCTATGGTTTCGCTATAATAATCCATGCTATCGTTCGGAAATGGATTGTTGAATTGGTAAACATAAGTGCGTTTGTCGTACACCAACACCGCAATACCTTTTTCGAGTAAACCCAAAGCAATATCTTTAAAAATTTTATTTTTACCAATGGTGCAGTTACGGTCGTGTGGACCACTTCCGTGCACCAAAACCGCTATGGGTGCTTTTTTAGTAGCTTTAGGTAAGTACAAACTCGCCGGGAGTTTAATGTAAAGATTGGGTTCAACGAGTACCTCGCGCACGGTGTAAGCACTAAAAGCAGTTTCGGGTTGGTAAAACCATTGGGTTTCAAAAGTATCAATCTCTAAGCGTTGTAATTTTTGTGCTTGGTCGTAAAAATGATACCAAATAAACTTTCCTTTTTGAGTTTTAATAGCGGTAGCTGTTGCCATTTTGCAGCCTTGTGTGTCCACCACCGTTTTTTCTATGGCCACGATGCTTCCTTTTTCTTTTAAAAACGATTCAACTGCTTTTTCAGTTTGATAGGCCATGGTTTTCCCATAAAAATTAGTATCGAAATAGCTTTTGTTTTTGTATAACTCGTTGCGTTTAATGGCAGCCATGTAAGATTTGGTGAGTTTTACATAGCCATTATCTTGAGCTAAAATGCTATTTAACAATAAAAAAATGACTCCTAAAACAAAAAGACGATGCCGTTTCATAAGCTAAAAATTGGTGGAGTAAATATACACTCAAAATTCTACTGTATATTTACTGTTCAGAAAATAAAGTGATACCTAGAGAAACGGTTGATAAAATTATTGAAGCCTCTCGAGTAGAAGATGTGCTTGGAGAGTTTATAACGCTTAAAAAACGAGGTGTTAATTTACTAGGTCTTTGTCCGTTTCATGGCGAAAAGTCGCCCTCGTTTACGGTATCGCCAGTAAAAGGTATTTACAAATGTTTTGGATGCGGTAAAGCGGGCAATACGGTTAACTTTATTATGGAGCATTTGCAACTGAGTTATCCCGAAGCCTTAAAATGGTTAGCCAAAAAATATGGTATTGAAATTATTGAACGCGAAGTAACGCCCGAAGAAAAGAAACAGCAAGACGAGCGCGAAAGTATGTTTGTGGTGATGCAGTATGCCGTTACCTATTACAAAGAGGTCATGCACCAAACCGACGAAGGCCGTTCCATTGGTTTAGGATATTTTAAAGAGCGCGGATTACGCAGCGATATTATCGAAAAATTTCAGTTAGGGTATAGCCTCGAAAACCGACGTGCATTTACCGACACCGCTATTAAAAATGGGTATCAGGCTACTTACCTTGCCAAAACAGGAATGAGTGTGGTGAGTAATAAATTTGTAGAAGGCACCGAACTAACGTCAACGTTTTTATTTGATCGCTGGACCTCGCGCGTAATGTTTCCCATTCATGACGATGGTGGCCGAGTGGTGGGCTTTGGAGGACGTATTTTAACTAACGATAAAAACACTGCTAAATACATCAACAGTCCCGAAACCGAAATTTACAATAAAAGTAAAGTATTGTATGGCTTATGGTTTGGTAAAAAAGCCATCCAAAAAAACGATGTGTGCTATTTGGTAGAAGGGTATATGGATGTGATTGCGATGCACCAAGCGGGTATCGAAAATGTGGTAGCCAGCAGTGGCACTTCGCTAACGATAGAGCATGTAAAAGCCTTGCATCGGTTCACTAAAAATATTGTGGTGTTGTTTGATGGGGATGCGGCAGGGCAAAAGGCCAGTAACCGCGCCATCCCCATGTTGCTCGAAGAGGGGATGAATGTGCGTTTACTCACTTTTCCGAACGATGATGACCCCGATAGTTATAGCCGAAAGGTAACAGCCGAAGCGTTTAAGACCTATCTCGAAACCAATACTAAAGATTTTTTACTGTTTAAAACGCAAAAGTTAAGCACCGAAACCCAACACGACCCTATTAAAAAAGCGGGCGTTATTAAAGATATTGTGGATAATATTGCTTTGATTCCGGATGCGATTACCCGTGGCGTTTACATTAAAGAATGCGCCAACATTATGCAATTGGAAGAGCGCATTTTGCAAACTGAAGTTACTAAATTACGCCGCACCGCCGATTCAAAAAAAGAAAAAGGAACAGCTCCACGTAACTTTGATTCAGGCGAGTTGCAAACGCCATCAGATGTTGTTACAGAAAGTTTAGAACCAGAACCTCACGAAATTTATTTACGTTACGATGCCGATGAACGCGAACTTTTACGCTTATTGCTTAATTACGGAAAAGTAATTTTAACCATTGATGCTGAAGACGAAGAAGCTACAAACTACGATTTTGAAATGACTGCTACTGAGCATATTTTGTACGAATTGTGGCGAGATAGAATTAGCTTTGAAAACCCCATTCATCAGTTGGTGTTAGATGAGGTTGAAAGTTATTTAAAACAAGAACGCATTGCTACGGCTACCGATTTTTCAAACCATCCTAACCCAGCCATTTCGCATTTTGTGATAACAAGTATTTTTAATAATTACGAGCTTAGTAAAAAGTGGACCAACTTTGGCGTGTATGTTAACGATGAAGTGTGGCAACTCAAAAAGAGCATTCAGCATGTGCTGTATAGCTACAAAGAAAGCAAACTCCACCAAATTATTCTCGAAAAACAAGAGTTGTTAAAAACCATACCTAACGAGGCAGAAGAAACTATTTTAAAAGATTTAGTCTTTTTAACAGAACATAAACGTAGGGTTAATCGTTTACTTGGTAGAATTATTACAAAATGAAATCTTTTAAACTATTTATATCCATTGCCATTTTCGTTTTTGGATTTGGTGTTTTATTTTCTTGTAAAAAAAAGGAAGACGCTAAAAAGAGTGAAACATCCGCCCCAGCCGCTGTTGCTTGCAATGGAACAGCATCTACTTACAACTCTAACATTAAAGCTATTATAAGTGCCAACTGTGTGAGTTGCCATGCGGGTTATGGTTCTTACAATGGTCTTCGTGGAAGTTTAAACGATGGGTCTTTTGCCCGCGAAGTGCTAGAACGACAAACCATGCCTAAAAGTACCCGCTTGAGTAGCGAGCAATTAAGTGCCATTCAATGTTGGAAAGAGCGCGGCTATCCCGAAAATTAAGAACCATTCAATCCACTTTAAATTAGTACTACCTTGAAAGATGACGTTTGAGACGGATGGTTCAAAGCGTATAACTAATCTTATGCATCGTTCGATAGATTAATTGCTTTCAAAAAAATATCCTTCTTATGTTTAGATATAGGAATACTTTTATTTCCTAGCATTACGGCAAAACCTCCATCTTCCTTTAAGTAACGTTTAATGTGATTGACATTAATAATGAATGAATGGTGAATACGGATAAATTTTTCATCATCCTTACATAATAAAGTTTCGTATTCTTTTAACGGTTTGGTAACGCTAATGATTTCTCGGTTAACTAACGCTACTTTAGAATGGTGTATCTGCGCCTCGATGTAAATAATTTCGTGAGGCAAAACATATTCGACAAGTTGTTTTCGTGGAAGCGGCACCTTAAACCGTTCGGTGGCTAATTGCTCGGCCATAAAACTTAAAACATGTTCGTAGTTAAATTGCTGGTTTACTTTTTTGATTTTGATGCGATCTAACGTTTCTCTAATCTCTTTAATATCTAATGGTTTTAAAAGGTAGTCCATGGCACCACTTTTTAATGCCTTTAACCCATATTCTGTATGAGCTGTTGTAAATACCAATTGAAAATTTTTATAAGTAAGGTTTTCTATAAGTTGAAAGCCATTAAGAATAGGCATATTAATATCTAAGAACACCACCTCGGGACGATAGTTATTAATCATATCAATACCCTCTAAGGCATTTGTTGTTTGCGCAATTACTTTTAGTTCGGGAATAAACTTTTCGATTAACAGACTCAGCGTTTTTACCCCGTCTAGTTCATCATCAATTATGATAGCGTGTAGTGCCATGTTATTGTATTGGAATAACAATAGTAACTTTAGTTCCAGCCGAGTGGTTATCCGCATGAAATTTATCACTAAACATTAATAATCCTTTTTTTCCAGTCATTTTATGAATCATCTCGAAGCGTTGATTGATGAAGCCTATAGACATCGAACGCTTTAAAGGTTCATTACTGGCTTTATTGGTTAGGTCTGCTCTTCCCACGCCATTGTCTTCTACCTCGCAACTAATAAAATGTTCATCGAGTGTTTTAAATGTAATGCTTAACTGTTTGTTATCTTTTTTAGGTAAAAGCCCATGCCATATAGCGTTCTCAACCATGGGTTGAATAAGCATAAACGGAATAAATATCTGGTTAGGATTTTTTATCTCCGAGTAAATGGTATATTCAAATGTATGATCGAAACGCATCTTTTCGACGTTAATATAGGCTTCTAAAATTTCTAATTCCTCTTGAAGCGAAATGTTTTCTGAGTCGGCACTTTCTAAGATACGTCGTAGTAATATCGAAAATTTTAGAAGGTACGTGTACGCGCTCTCTGTATTTTCTTCGAGAATAAGGCGCTGTAAAGAATTGAGTGCATTGAATACAAAGTGTGGATTCATTTGCATGCGTATGGCACGGGTTTCCATCTCGTTAAGTTTAGATTGCATTTCGATGCGCTCTTGCTTTAACCGAAGTTCTTTTTTACTGCGCCTTACAAAGATCCAAACTAAAAGGACTAGCCCTGCAACAACACCTGTTAATTTTAAAAGCAGGTATAAAAAATTTTTAAAGCGGTTCGGATTAGGGGCATTGTACAACGCTTTTACCTCTTGGGCATTTAACACCCGATTATAAATAAATATATCATCAACAGATCCAATTAAAAAGCGTTCATTTTTTTTGTTGGCAGTATAACCAACCATTATTGAATCGTTTGCCGAAAACTGCGTTGGAAAGCCTTTAAACAAAGCACTTTGCAAGTTACCATCAATGTAAAAATAAAGCGTGTCATCGTTGAAGGCTAATACATAATGGTACCAACGGTTAGTTTTTACTTTAAAATCACTTATTGAAGATACTTGCTTATATTCTGAAAAACTTGCTCCAGCAGAAATTTTTTTGCTTGAGTAGTTTAAACCAATAGAATACGCTTCATAAAAATTATCACAATCACAATTTTTAGTTAAAATGAACGGATTAAATTCGTACCCTACACCTTGATAGTTAATATTTTCAACATTTACCCAAATTGAAATAGAACCTACACGAGGTTTTAAACTCGGTGCTGTTCCTAAGTTAAGGTAGGAACCTCTGTTGCCTTGAATGTAAATGGCTTCTTGGGCATTACCAAACCTATCTTCAACAAAATAAGTACCAATGGCTTTAGCGTATTGTGAATTAACTTTATTTAAAGTGGAGGCTTCATTAAAATCGAAAGACCCCACTAAACCTCTTTGGCTTTGCGCTGAAAGTATGAATACATCTAACAGCATTATAAAGGCAATTATGTGGAAGCGAAGACGGTTAATAATGTTGCTAATCTAGGGATTGCTTTGTATTTACGCAACTTCTTTTTTTAGTAAACGTAATTTTTTGAATGAATACTAAACTTAACTTGATAAGTGGTCTATTTTTCTGAATAGAATTTTAAGTCGGGTAATTAGTTATTTGTTTTCTGATTGGATAAACCTTTTTCGTTTTAAATGATGGATTCTAAACCAATCGAAAACTAAGTTTAAAAAAAGTAACCACTTCTAAAGCCAAAGTTGATTTGTAAGGCTTACTACTATTTTTTACATACTCGGTAATTTAATTTTGAACTTGTAATCTAGCAAGTAATAAGAAGTTAGTTTATAAGCGATACCGAAAAGCTTTAATAGAGTAGGTAATTATTAAAAATACATACCAATGAAAAAACTCACCACATTAATTCTCGCATCTGCCTTGCAATGCGGAATGGCTCAAACCACTTTACTCACTAATTTACAGGCGTGCTACCCTTTAGATTGTGATAGAGTAATCAATCAAGTTCCTGTAAACAACCCACTTTTAAATGGTACTGAGTTTAACGTAACTTGCGATACAGGACACACAGGAGTTCTTAATACCGCTTACCATTTTGCAGGAAACTCGACGAGTCGGATAGAACTGCCCGATAACGTGCTTTTAAAACCAACGGCTATTTCTTTTTCAGGTTGGTTTAAACTCGATAATTTTAATTCGAGTTATTTAGTATTTACAAAAAATCCGTGTTGGGTTAATCAAGAGGCTTATTCGCTCGGTTGCGGTGCAGGTGGATTTTCTATAGCGAAGGCATCGGGTTCGGGGGTGTGTAACCGTGTTATACTAGGCTCCTCTGTGCCTGTAGCATTAGGTAAATGGTATCATGTTGGTTTCTACATTGACAACTCCGTTATGGAGATTTATGTTAATGGCGTTCAAAATTCAACCACACATAACATACCTTGGGGATATGTAGCAGGTAAAAAAGTAATTTTAGGCGGTAGTCAAGAGGTGTTTGATGCTCCTTTTCAAGGGAGTATGGATAATTTACGGTTTTACGATCGTCGTTTGCAACCACAAGAATTTGAATATATTTTTAAACACGATCCGCGATGTGATTTTGATTGTCCTGTTTACGCAGGTGGTGGCGGTATTCCTGATCAAAGAAGTTTGGTTATTCGCGAAACAGGCGATGCCAATCAAACGGTTACCGATCCTATCTCACAAGCCTTTCCTTCTCCATCATCGCCTTTTGCAAAAATGGAAGTTAACACAATGCTAACACCAAACGAAGTAAAATTATCGGAGCAACAAAAACAACTTGAAGCACAAAAGCTAATGATAGAAGTATTAACCGAAAAACTTAGAACAGCAGGTACTTCGGGAAGTTCAATAAATGATAACGGTAATGCCATGAATCAAAACGAACCCAATCCTTTTGCAAGTGAAACCCGCGTTGATTTTAACTTATCGAGCAAAGTAAAAAAGGCCGACCTTGTTGTTTATGATTTATTTGGTAAACAAGTTGCCACTTTCCCTATCGAAGAGCGAGGAAATAGTTTTGTGATGTTACAGGCCAATAAACTCTCGAACGGTGTTTATATCTATTCCATTGTAGCCGATGGTAAAACGATAGATGTGAAGCGTATGGTTGTGGCGCAAGAGTAATATTAAATAATGGATTAAAATATAATTGCGCTTAACATGTGTATAAATTTTGTTCCTATCATTCTATAATTAAAAAAAGAGGCTCTTAGAAAAAGCCTCTTTTTATTTTATACTTTATAACTCCCCCTCGTCCTTGTTTGAGCGTTAGCGGAAACGAGGACGCTCTAAACGGGCGTTTGTAACGCCCACACCATCCCCTTATCTGCGTTACAAACGCAGTTCTCAAACGTCCTCGTTACGCTTCGCTAAACAAGGACGAGGTGAGAGGTAATCCATAATTCACGTTAAACAATTGATTAAAATATAATTCTCTTAATATAAGTATAAGTTTTGTTCTTATCATTTTATTATACACTTTGTAGTAATGTATTTATGAGAATTGCTGTCTAACAATTTTATCTACTACCATTATACATAATAATTCCTTTGCGAACTTTGCGTCTTGGCTTGCTGCATCTATTCTACAAACAAAGCAATACTTTCTTTAAATGTGTTTTATCTACCTTCCGTAATAACTAATTTACCATTTAGCAATTTATCACTCGATGTAATTTTATAAATGTATGTTCCTTTGCTGAGGTTATATTTACTCAAGGGAATAGGGGTATTAAATTTGGTAAATAATTTATCTATCAACTTGCCTTCTATACTGTATAAATTAATTTCTACCTCCCCATCCTCTTCTCCTTTTACAAAAATAGAACCATCGCTTCTTACAGGATTGGGATAAATCGAAATTAAATGTATTGGATTAGATTTCTCTGGTTCGTTAACGGTAATGCCACCTGTTAAGTTTATATTATCTATGAATAACGATTGCCCAAAATAATTAATGTTTCTAAATTTTACATACACATTCGGATTGCCAATATAAGCCGCTAAGTTAACCGTATCTTTTCGCCACTGTGTAGCAGTAGGTGTAAATTGTGTTTGGGTAGAGGGTGCTGTGCTTAGTGCTGCGCCACCTTTGGCATACACCTTTGTATAGCTGGCTCCACAATCGGTAGAAATAAGTACTTGTAAGGTATCGGCATAATTGGGTGCATACAAAGCATAAGCCACATCAAACGTAAGTTTAGCGTTTGCAGGGCTTACATTCAACATGTTTACAGGTGCTACTAAATCTGTAAATGTATTATTTTGATTAATGATAAAATTATTAACCCACATACATTTAGAACTTAAACCAAAACCTCCTACCGAATTATTGGCCGACCACGAATAATTTCCGGCACCTTCTAAAAACCAATTCGGTTGTAAAAATATTGTTTCAAAATTTTGACTAATAGAACCGCTGGTGTTATTAAAAACAGAAATAACTAATGTATCGCTTGCCGAAACTTGGTTAGCATCGGTAACTGTTAGTGTTACTGTGTGATTACCAACTGCATTAAATGTAACCGTTGGGTTTCTAACCGAAGAAGTACTTAGGTTGGCATTTTGAAACGTCCAAGCCCAAGTAGCACCCGTATGGTTAAGCATCGAGTAATCATCAAAATAAAATACATTACAATTCAAGTTTGCCGATAACTTATCTACCATTATTTTTGCTACGGGTCGGGTAGGGGCTTCGTATAAAGGGCTTTCCCAGATGCCTTTGCCATAACTGGCTAATCTTATTTTTCCATCGCGATAAAAGGGACGAATACCAGTGGCACAAATACTGGTGGGTAAGTTAGTATTATCCAATACCCAATTCGATAAAGTATTATTTCTGTAATAGCAACTTAAATTTGTTGCAATATAAACGCCTCCATTGGTGCCTCCAATAGTTTGTATGGCTTGAATAGTTTGCGCATTTAATAAACTTGTGGTTTGATTAACCCAAGTTACACCGCCGTTGGTAGTTTTATACACTTTATTCATGTTGCCACCACGCGGATAGGTTAACCAAATGGTTTGGTCGTTTTCTGGGTCAAGACTCATCATTATTAAATTATTTCCACCATTAGGAAGTGCCGTAATAGTAGAACTTGTTACCCAATCGTTAGTTGTTTTTACAATGTAAGAACTACCACTGTTGGGTCTTACGATAATGTACATGGTGTTGGTGTTGGTGCGTGAGATTTCTATACCTAACACTTTTGTATTTGCACTTGCTGTATAAATCAACGAAAAACTGGCTCCACCATCTGTACTTTTATACAATTTATTTTGATCGCCTAAATATAAATGGTTGTAACAACTTGGGTGAAATTCTATTTCTGACGATTCTCCAAACCAGGCATCTTCATTAATTGTCATTTGAAAAGGCGCATTAAGCACCGTGCCATTAATAGAGGGCGGAATAATTCGGCTTCCTACATTAGTAGAATAGATGCGGGCTTGAGCCGTTTGGTTACCAGGGTTTACATAGCCCGATGCAGGTTCTCCTCCACCAAGGTCTAAAAATACGCCACTCGGAAAAGTTTCGCCATACACATCAACGCCGTTATGAAAAGTGCCTCCTACTAAAATATCTCGATTCCAGCCTGAACCAAATCCCCAAAAATCGGTACCATTAATGCCATCCATTTTAAATTGAGGTTGTGTATTAAATAAGTCGAGTGATTTGTAATTGCCCCCATCGGTAGTGGCCCAATACTCATTTCCAAACGCCCTAAAATCTTGCATATCTACGTGCATAGGATTGTAGTTGCCACACGAATAGTTATAGATACATTGAAACGACTGCCCACCATCGTTCGACCGCCACATGCCAATGCCACCTACTAATAAGTCGTTAGCCGTTGTGTTAGAGGCCATAATGGCACAATTATAAAACCCTTGATTGAAGCCCGCACTGTTACTCGAAGCAATTAAATTAGGATGAGTAGTTGTATAAGGTGCGCCATCGTATCCCATTGTATTTGCCCACGTAATACCCCCGTCGTTGCTGCTATACACACCAATAAAGCCATTATCGCCCGACTTAGAGTCGCCAATTAAGAACGCATAAATTCGATTGGTATTGGCTGCACTTACGGCTATTCTCGCCCCTTCAACGGTTCGCGCGGGGTCAACAGAGGTGTACCAACCTGTAGATTGGGGAATCCAAGTAAGGCCCGCATCGGTAGAGGTTAGAAATTGGTGGGTGTTAGTTATGGTATTGGTTCGAACGGTATATAATGTGTTAGGGCTGCCAGGTTTTGCTTTAATATCAAAACAACTGTTAGTAAGCACTTGTGTCCACGAAGTGCCGCCATTGCTGGTTCGGTAAATACCTTCTTTACCAGCCACCATCACAATTTGAGGATTACTTGTATTAATATGTAGTTCGGCAGGATTTTCCATATAGCCACTTAATAAGATGTTGCTATTAAAAACAGAAATCCAACTAATGCCACCATTGGTTGTTTTATAAACTTCGCTGCCCGAGCCAATGTAAACAATGTTAGGATTGGTTGGATGCACTGCTAAAGCATTAATACCCACATTGGCAGTAATGGCTTGCGGTGTTTCGGCAGTAACTAACGATAGAGAGGCGTTGGCCCAATTATCGCCTCCATCTATACTTTTATACACTTCCCCTGGTTCGGTGCCGCAGTACATAATGTTTGGAAACGCATCGCATTTACCAATTGTATAAACATTAGCTAAAGCCCCACTTGGTATAACACCGCCTGCTTTAAAATTTTTGAAAGGACCTAAGGGTGTCCAATTGCCAACCGTTTTGGCTTTATTGATTTGTTGACTGTTTTTTAATTGAGCAATAACCAACGATAGTTCTTCCTTTTTACTTTTATCAAAATACCCTTCGTTGTTTAGGTAAGGATTAATTGCTTTTCGCCAACGCTTATAATATTGCGTGTGTTGAGTTTTTACGAAGGGTGTTTTTTTATAATAGTTCGCAAATAATTGAGCCACTTCATTTACGTTCGGATTTTCGGTGTACATTAATTTTGCCCAGTCTGGTGCCGATTTATACAAATCACTTTGTTGATTTATTTTATCGGATTGCCCGAAAGAAAGCAAGAAAGAGAAACAGCCAAAGAGGAGTAATACTTTTTTAAATACCAACATATTTTATGGGTTTAAATCGTTTTAATCAAAAGTATTTAAAAGGATTAAATAATCCTAATTTACAGAATAATCAACCCATTTATCCAATCCTAATTGGAAATATCCTTTTCTTAAAAGCTGAAATCACCTAAATATTTATTGATGCGTTAATGAAGATGAAAGATTCCCTTTTCATCTTTTCGTTTCTTCTTTGCGAACTTTGCGTCCTTTGCGTGCCAAGTTTGTTACCTATATAAAACTTCCAATTTGAGTTAAAATTTATCGTAAAGATTCTCTTTCTTGAAAATCTAGATTTAATCTAACCCCATAAAATTAATCTACTTTTTTCTTTGCGTTTCTTCTTTGCGAACTTTGCGTCCTTTGCGTGCCATATCCTTTTCTTGTTTGAAATTTCTGAACTGAATTAAAAATTTATCGTAAAGATTCTCTTTCTTGAAAATCTAGATTTAATCTAACCCCATAAAATTAATCTACTTTTCACTTTTCGTTTCTTCTTTGCGAACTTTGCGATCTTTGCGTGCCAAGTTTGTTACCTATATAAAACTTCCAATTTGAGTTAAAATTTATCGTAAAGATTCTCTTTCTTGAAAATCTAGATTTAATCTAACCTCATAAAATTAATCTACTTTTTTCTTTGCGTTTCATCTTTGCGAACTTTGCGCCTTTGCGTGCCACAGCTATTACTAATACAACCCAATTAAATAGAAGTATTCTTATTTGTGTGCAACAGCGTTAAGTAATGTACGCAATTGTTTAAGTAGTCGGTGTTGGAAGTGGTTTCGCTGCGCTCAATGGTTAACGCATAAAAGGGTAGGCTTGGTAACGCCGATAGTTTAAGTTTAGCCTTTAAATGAGCCACTATACTTTGTTCAAAATAATTAATTGTTTTTGAAAGACAAATAACCACATCGTAATGCCTCGGTTGTAGGCTTTGTAAACACGCCGCATTAGGAAGTTGATACCACGTACTTTGTAACTTAGTAAAACATTGCCAATCGCCAAAACTCGTTTGCTTGGCGTTAGACTCAATATAATACACCTCTATTTGCTTATTACTTTTTAAAATCCATTGGTCCAGCTCGCTCTTAGAACCCAATAAAGGTGCGCTTAAAACAATAGCCAAACGATTTACTTGAGTCCAATTTAAAAAAACTTGTTCCTTAGCGTGAACCTCTTTGAACTTCTGCCAAAATAAAAATTGTTGTAACCAATTCATGCTTAACTCACACTAACGTATTTTAAAAAATTGTCGATGGTGGCTTTTAACGACACCGTACTTTTACCGCCAGCCGCATTAATATGTCCGCCTCCACTAAAGTAAGCACGAGCAAATTTATTAACGTCTATTTTTCCTTTACTCCGAAAACTAATTTTGACAATCCCTTCGCTTTCCATAAACAAGGCGCAAAATGCAATGCCTTTAATACTAAACGGATAATTAACCAAGCCTTCCGTATCACCTTTTTGATAATTGAAACTTTGCAGTTCTTTTTCGGTTAAAGACATGTAAGCAATGCCTTTATCTTCTAACACAACCATTTTAGTAGTTAAAGCATAACCAAGTAGTTTTATGCGGTTATAACTATACGTGTCGTAAACCGCACTGTGTATATCGCTAGGTTGAATGCCTGTTTTTAATAAATTAGCGATAATCTCGTGTGTATGCGCATTAACGCTTGGATACCTAAACGAGCCTGTATCCGTCATCATTCCTGTATAAATACAAGCAGCTATTTTTTTATCAATCAATAGTTTATCGCCTAAGCCCACAATAAAATCATAAATTAACTCGCAAGTGCTACAAGCATTCACATCGTGATAATACAGAGTGGCGTAATCGTCGGGTTGTTGATGATGATCTATAATAACTTTTTTAGCGGTACTCTTTTTTAATTCTTCGCCTAGTTTCTCTAAGCGTTGCAACGAATTAAAATCGAGTGTAAAAATTAAATCACTTTTTGCTAAACTAGTTTTTACTTTTTTTTCGTGTGTTTGAAAATTTAAAACTTGTTTATCGCCGGGTAGCCATTTTAAAAATTCGGGATAAGCATTAGGAACTATAACTTGAACAGATTTGTTTTTACTTTTTAAATAATGAAACAAGGCTAAACTGCTACCCATGGCATCTCCATCGGGGCTCCAGTGGGTTACAATACTAATGGCTTCACTTTTTTTAATAAGGTCTTTAAACGCTTTGAAAGAGTCTTTTTGCATAATCGCTTAAAGTTACAGATTTAGTAAATGCAAAAAACAAAAAAGGCTATCCTTCCGAGATAGCCTTTTGATGAATAAATCTATTAATATTATTGACCTGCCACAACAGCTTTCGCTTTCACTTCACCCTTAATTTTTACTTTCATAGTCGGAAATTTAGCATTAGAAGTTACAGTTACATTCTTATCAAAACGACCTTCGCGTTTTGTATCGTACTTAACTTTAATAACACCACTTTTACCAGGTAAGATAGGCTCTTGCGGCCAGCCTGGTTTACCATCAATGGTGGTTGCCGTACAACCACATTCGCCTGTAACCGCTGTAATAGTTAATGGACTTTTCCCAGCATTTTTAAACTTAAATTCGCGAATACCATTGGCTTCATAATCTATTGTACCAAAGTCTATCACCTCGTTTTCAAATTTTAATTCTGGCGCATTTGGATCTATGCTTGGAACTGTTGACTCTTGTGCGTTGAATGCGTTAAATAGACCTAAACTTAGTACCAATAATAACGCTGAAATAATTTTTTTCATGGTGCTTTAATTTAATCGTAAAAAATGTATTAACCCTTTTTCTCTAAAGGTGCGCCTTGCGAAGTTTTGTTTTGTGGAAATGCTTCTTCTACAGGTTTTGCTTCAACATTACCTTTAATGCTTAACGTGATAACCCCACTTTTAGCATTAGAGTTAACGGTAACTGTTTTGTAAATACCTCCTACACGTTGGGTATCGTATTTCACTTTAATTAAACCTGTTTTGCCAGGTAAAATTGGGTCTTTCGGACATTGTGGAACTGTACAACCACAGCTACCCATACAATTTGTAATCACTAAAGGCTCTTTACCATTATTAGTAAACTTAAATTCACACTCGCCATTATCACCTTGTTTTATATTGCCGTAATCGTGTGTTAACTTATCCAATTTAATATCGGCCAAGCTAGTAACAACAGGAGGTGCTGTTTGCGCTGCTCCGTGGTTATGACCGTCATTAGCACTGTGGCCTTCTTGAGCAAATGTTAAAGCAGATAAACCTGCAACTAAACCTAAAGTAAGAATCAATTTTTTCATTTTCTGAGATTTTTAATATTTAAAAAATTAGCATAAATCGTGCCATAAAGATATATCAACTGGTCAATACTTTATGTATTTTTACGAAATTTAACAATAAAATTTTAATTAGATTAACAATGACGGAGATTGCAAAAAACTTTAATCCACAACAAGCAGAATCAAAATGGTATGCGCATTGGCTAAAACATCAATTTTTTAAATCAACGCCCGATGCGCGCAAGCCTTACACCATCGTCATTCCGCCACCTAATGTTACTGGAGTTTTGCACATGGGCCACATGTTAAATAATACCATTCAAGATGTATTAATTCGACGGGCACGCCTGTTGGGTTTTAACGCGTGTTGGGTACCTGGCACCGACCACGCCAGCATTGCTACCGAAGCTAAAGTTGTAAAATTGTTGGCCGAACAAGGTATTCCTAAAAGTAGTTTAACACGCGATGCGTTTTTAAAACATGCTTGGGATTGGAAAGAAAAGTATGGCGGGATTATCTTAGAACAACTTAAAAAATTGGGGGCATCGTGCGATTGGGATAGAACCCGATTTACCATGGATGAACCTTTAAGTGAGGCCGTACTCGATGTTTTTATTGATTTATTCAACAAAGGATTTATTTACCGCGGGGTTCGCATGGTTAACTGGGATCCGCAAGGCTTAACAGCAGTAAGCGATGAAGAAGTAATTCACAAAGAAACAACAAGCAAATTAGTGTATGTAAAATACCGTATTGTTGGCAGCGAAGATTACTTAACCATTGCAACCACACGTCCCGAAACCATTATGGGCGATACCGCCGTTTGCGTTAACCCCAACGACGATCGTTACACACACCTAAAAGGTAAAATGGTAATAGTACCAATTGTTAATCGAGAAGTACCTATTATTTTTGATTCGTATGTGGACGTTTCATTTGGGACTGGTGTTTTAAAAGTTACGCCAGCTCACGATATTAACGATTTCAATTTAGGGCAAAAACATAAATTACCAACTATTGATGCCTTAAATGCCAATGGCACAATTAGCGAGGCTGCGGGGGCTTATGTGGGCATGGATAGGTTTGCCTGCCGAAAACAAATTAGTAAAGATTTAGAAGAACAAAGTTTAATTGCAAAAGTAGAAGACATCAAAAATAAAGTGGGGTATAGCGAGCGCACCGATGCCGTTATTGAACCGCGTCTTAGCTTGCAATGGTTCTTAAAAATGAAAGACGTTAGCAAACCCGCACTCGATGCTGTACTTAGTAACGAAGTAAAATTAATTCCTGAAAAGTTTGTAAACACTTACAAACATTGGATGGAAAATGTACACGATTGGTGCATTAGTCGCCAGTTGTGGTGGGGGCAACGTATTCCAGCTTGGTACGATAATAAAGGCAATACCGTTGTTTGTAAAACACCAGTAGAAGCCTTGCAATTATTAAAAAAAGAAAATCCAGAATTAACGCTTGCCGATTTAAAACAAGATGAAGATGTACTCGATACTTGGTTCTCATCGTGGTTGTGGCCGCTTACTGTATTTGACCCAGATGTAATTAAAAATGGATGGGAGAATGCTAACGCCGATTTAAAATACTATTACCCTACCAACGATTTAATTACCGCACCCGAAATATTATTCTTTTGGGTGGCACGCATGATTATTGCTGGAAAAGAATACACCGGTTTAAAGCCATTTACCAATGTTTACCTTACTGGTATTGTGCGCGATAAACAAGGTAGAAAAATGAGTAAGCAATTAGGAAATAGTCCCGATCCGTTAGACTTAATTGCTAAACATGGAGCCGATGGCGTGCGCGTGGGTATGCTCTTGTGTTCGCCAGCGGGCAACGACTTAATGTTCGATGAAAAGTATTGCGAACAAGGTCGAAACTTTACCACCAAAATTTGGAATGCTTCGCGTTTAGTAAAAGGGTTTACCGTAGATGAGTCGGTGAGTACACCCGCCGCTTCTAAAGCAGCCATCCACTGGTTTGAACACAAACTAAGCGAACAATTGGAAGTGATTAACGATTACTACACCAAATACCGCATGAGCGATGCCCTCATGGCAACTTACAAATTGGTGTGGGACGATTTTTGTGCCTATTACCTCGAAAGCATTAAACCCGATTTTATTGAAGGAAATGCCCAACCGATAGATGCGTTCACTTACGAAAAAACAATTCACTTCCTCGAATCCATTTTAAAAATTGTTCACCCTTGGATGCCTTTTGTTACCGAAGAAATTTGGCATTTGATTAAATCTAGGGAAGAGAAAGAGTGTATTATTGTAGCCCAATGGCCATCTGCCATTGCCGTTGATGCCAACTTGGTAAATGAATTTGAAGTCGTAAAAGAAATTGTTCAAGCAGTGCGCAACACACGTGCGCAGAAACAAATAGCACCCAAAGAAAAATTACAATTAATTGAACGCTCAACGGCTCAACACCATTATTTCGATGCGGTGGTGTGTAAACTTGCCAACCTAAGTGGAATTGGTTACACAACCAACGAAGTAAGCAATGCCCTCAACTTTATTGTAAAAACAACTGAGTTTTACATTCCAATAACTGGCAACGTTAATAAGGAAGAAGAAAAAATACGCTTATTAAAAGAGTTAGATTACAACAAAGGATTTTTAGATTCAGTATTAAAAAAGTTAGAGAATCAAAATTTTGTAAGCAAAGCCAAACCCGAAGTATTAGCCAGCGAGCAAAAGAAAAAAGCCGATGCCGAAAGTAAAATCAAAACCATTGAAGCGCAGTTGCAACAATTATGATGAACGATTATCACAATAGAACTTAAAATTTTATTAACAGGAGGTGCGAATAGGTTTAAAACCCTTAATTTTGCGCATCAAAAATTAAACAAATGAAAGTATCAATTATAGGAGCAGGAAATGTAGGCGCTACTTGTGCAGAATACATTGCTTTAAACCGTATTGCCAGCGAAGTGGTTATTTTAGACATTAAAGATAATTATGCTGAAGGAAAAGCATTGGATTTAATGCAAACCGCTACTTTAAATAAATTCAACACCCGCATTACGGGTAGCACCGCCGATTACACTAAAACTGCTAACAGTAGTGTTGTTGTCATAACTTCGGGTATTCCACGTAAGCCCGGCATGACCCGTGAAGAACTCATAGGGATAAATGCAGGCATCGTTAAAAACGTAACTGAAAACGTTTTAAAATATTCTCCTGAAGCCATTATTATTGTAGTATCGAATCCAATGGATACCATGACGTATTTGGCTTTAAAAGAAAGTAAATTACCAAAACAACGCATCATCGGTATGGGTGGTATTTTAGATAGTGCCCGCTTTAAATGTTATTTATCTTTGGCTTTAAATGCACCTGCCAGTGATGTGCAAGGTACTGTAATTGGCGGTCATGGCGATACAACCATGATTCCGTTAACCCGTTTGGCCACTTATACTGGAAGCCCAGTTAGTGAATTTTTAAGCACCGATGCACTTAAAAAAGTAGCTGCCGACACTATGGTTGGCGGTGCCACTTTAACAGGTATGTTAGGTACAAGTGCTTGGTATGCCCCAGGTGCAGCAGTAGCAGCCTTAGTAGATAGCATCGTTAACGATCAGAAAAAATTATTTCCATGTTGTGTTTTCTTAGATGGTGAATACGGCCAAAAAGATATTTGTCTTGGCGTGCCAGTAGTAATTGGACGTAACGGATGGGAAAAAATTGTTGATTTGAAATTAACTGACGATGAGCAAGCCCTATTCAACAAAAGTGCCGATGCAGTTCGTAACATGAATGCCGTTTTAAATGATTTAAAATTTGCGTAAACAATAGTTTAGTAAGTAAAAATAAAAAGCCTGTTGAGTTATAATCATCAGGCTTTTTTGTTGAACCGAGATTTCAAGAGAGAAGTTCTTTAGAATAAAATAGCTAACTCTATAAAAATACTTGAACTCTTATCTCGTCCTTGTTTAGCGAAGCGTAACGAGGACGTTTTAGAACTGCGTTTGTAACGCAGATAAAGTGATAGCGTTGGCGTTACAAACGCCCATTTAGCACATCCTCGTTTCCGCTAACGCTCA
>JAAFIL010000026.1 GCA_013297775.1 Bacteroidota bacterium | reverse complement strand
TGAGCGTTAGCGGAAACGAGGACGGTCTAAACGGGCGTTTGTAACGCCCACACCATTACTTTATCTGCGTTACAAACGCAGTTCTCAAACGTCCTCGTTACGCTTCGCTAAACAAGGACGAGATAAGGGGTATCCGTGATTAATTCACGTTAATTTAGTACAAACTTACCACGTTAAACAACAAACATCAAAGCAAAACAACAAGCATTACCAATTCAAATTTTTCACCATTAAATTACACCTGAAAAAAAGATTTAACGCCTACAAACGTACAATCACACTGTATAAAAGTAAAACCTAAGTATTTGTTACTCTGAACGCTTAATGGTACAACCAATAGATTTGGTTTCTTGCATAGCTGGCGTTTGCCCTTTTAGAAGAGCATTTAACGCATCTTTCAAATAAAAACTTTTAACGCCCGATGCTTCTTTTACATTATCATCAATAGCACCTTTGTATATTAAACCTTTCGCACTAAATAAAAAACATTGTGGGGTTCGGGTAGCACCAAACGCGTTGGCTACTTTGCTTTTCTCATCTACCAAATAGGCACATTTTAAATTTTGACTTGCATAATATTTAGTCATTGCATCAAAGCTATCATCTTCGCTGCGCTGCGCTTCGTTACTGTTAACAAGCACGCAACCAATGCCATTCGCTAGGCAATAATCGCTATACTCTTTAATGCGCGTTTCGCTGAGTTTCACGTAAGGGCAAGTATTACAGCTAAATATAACCAAAAGACCTTTCTCGGTTTTTACATCATTTAGTGCAATGTCTTTACCAGTTACATCTTTCATCTTACTGGCAGCCTCTGGGATGCTGGCATTAATAGGCAACTCCTCAAAATTAGAACTATTAATAAACGAAAGGGTGATGGCACAAGCAATTAAAATTAAAACGAAGACAATTCCTTTTTTCATGGGATGAGAAATTAAATTAAGCATAGTAAAAGTAAGCAACAGAACGCAAAAGCCGAAATTTTTAATAGGTATTTTAATTCCTTTGGTCTAAATCTCGTGTTAAATAGATGGTTTTGTAGGCGAAAATTCACTGGCAAAAAAAATCGCTAACTTTAATGTTACGAATTATTGATAAATGAAGAACCTTCTAAAATACAGTATAACCTTCTTAGGTCTGCTTTTGCTTTTAACAAGCACCGCCCAGCAACCCATTCACGCGTTCTCGCAACTGCGTCATGCGTTTATTACTCAAACCCCCGATACCCTTTTCGACTCCAAATACCAACAGTGGAAACGCACAGAAGCGTATTGGCTAAAACACATCAGCCCCGACGGGAGTTTTACGCCCTTTGAAGAAGCCTGTCAACACTACTATAAACAGTTTAACAACATCGAAACACCACCCGCCACTCACCTTTATGCCGCACTCACCTCAACACCCACGCCTCCTCAACCACAAACCTTAAAGTTTACCAATTGGCAAGAGCTAGGCCCCAAAAGCATTGATGGCAACACGCACAACATGGGGCGTTTAGACCACGTAGAAGTGGACCTCGATGACCCTAGCGGCAACACCCTTTACGCCATGGGCATTGCGGGCATTTTTAGAAGCCTAGACGGCGGCAAAACCTGGCGCAATTTTTTTACCGATACTAAATTTCCTATGCTCTGTTTTACCGACATAAAACTAGCAAAAGACCCCCGCACCAGAAAGAAATACCTCTACGCCGCAGTAGGTGGCACCATGCTGGCGTATATTGAACAAGCTTGGGGGCACGAATTTGGAATCCCCTTTTGTGGGCTGTTTCGGATTGAAATAGGCACTACCCAATGGCAAAACATTAGTGGGAATTTAATTAATGAAAACCTTTTGGGTCAGCGCATCACCTCTTGCATTTATAAAATCTTAATAGACCCCAACAACCTTAACCGTGTGTTTTTAGCAACCAGCCACGGTGTTTTCTATTCCGTTGAGGCAGCCGCTAAAACCGCTCGTTCAGCCCAATGGACCTGGAAACAATCGGCTTACAAACAACCCGCCTTAGGCATTGATTTCGATTACAGCGACCCCACACGAAACAGTTTGTACTGCTCGTTTCAACAACTCCTTCACACTAAAAATATTTACACGCAAGCGTTCGATACCCTCAGCTCTAACAAGCCCAACCAAAAAGGCTTTTTTAATAATTACACCACTCTGCCCAACGGCGCACAAGCCTTGTCGGCTACTCAAGCTATTTTAACCGCCACATCGCACGTTAATATTGCCACCAGCCCCGCCCACCCACAAAAGGTGTTTATCTCGCTTACCACCGTAGGCGAGTTTAAAAATGGCGAAACACTGAGTTCAGCCAACAACACCTCCCTATTTGAATACACAAAACAAGGCGCAGTTTTTCCAAATAATTTTAAAGTCTTAGATCAACATCCGGGCATTGGCAATCACCTCGATAAAAATTTCATTCGGGTGTCGCCCTTTGCGCCTCATTTAATTTGCTATAACTATGCCTTTGCCGCTTGGGGCGGTGGGGGCGGCCCGCGCAGTGCCTTATACGATTTAAAAACCAATCAAGTAACTTACACCATTCCGGGCATGCACGACGATTTGCACGACTTGTGCTTTGGTCCCAATGGACGGGTTTACATTACTAGCGATGGGGGTTTATTTTCGGCATCGGTTAAAGCCCCCTTCGAGGTTCGTAATCACAATGGCAAAGGATTAAATAACACTAAATTTTATGGTGGCAGCGTTTGGGAAAAAGACGGCAAAAAAGCAATGGGCGGTTTTCACGATAACTTCACTTACGAAACCGAAAACATTTACCAAAACGAAGGCTGGCGTTTTGTAACGTTTACCGGCGATGGCGACCGCGCACTGTATTTGCCCAATGGCGATGTTTATTTTAACTCGTGCTATAACAGCTACCCCATTTACTGGCGCAAACACAACGAAAAAACGTTTAACTATTTAACCATGCCTTGCAAAATGAGTAGTGTTTGGCAAAAGGTTTATAAATCGCCAACGGGTAACGCCGATTTATATTTAACAGGCGAAGAACTTTACATAGCCAAGGCACCTTACACGGCAACTAATCTGCCTTGTGCTTCACCTTTCCAGGCCATTAGCGATTACCGCAACGAAAACGCTGGCGAGGTGTCGAATGCCAATTGCGGCCAATCGTTTATGAGCGATTTCGATATATCGCCCGATGAAAAAACCATTTACGCCTTGTTTTTTAATAACGCTGGCATTTGGTCCGAAGGTTGCCAAAAAAACAGTGGTGCTTATATACCCGTTATTAAAACAACCCTTGGCGGAAAAAATAATCCAAACCAAAGCAACCCTTGTACTGGAAATGCGTGTTGGAGCAATTTACCAGACATGAACACCTTACAACTTAAAGGCAATGCCTCTTGTGTAGCTATGAACCCGAGTAACCCCGACGAAGTGTGGATTGGCAGTAGCGGTTACAGCTTCCCCTCTCAACCTAACTTTACACGCCGCATTGTATTTAGCAACAATGGCGGTAAAAGTTTTATAGATTTTTCGGAAGGCTTACCCGATGTACCCGTTAACCGAATCCTTACTCGAAAAGGAGTCAGTTACGAAATATATGCCGCCACTGATGTAGGCATTTATTACCGCACCAACACCATGAAACAATGGTTACGTGTAGGGCTTAATTTTCCGAGGGTCATTACCTACGATTTGCAATTAGATATATGCAACCAAAAAATATACGCCTATACTTTTGGAAGAGGCATGTGGAGTATAGATTTACCAAAAAGTAGCGGCGAAACAATTATACCCGGTATTAAAATCGGTTCAACCACCACCTACACCGGCAGCATTGGCGCATTAAATGGATGGGTAGTGCCTCAAGGTGTAACGCTAAGGCTTAAAAACGCTACGGTTTCAATGGGACCTTACGCTACTATTACGGTAGAGCTCGGCGGCGTTTTAGAGGTTGAAGAAAGTACCCTTCAGTGCTATTGCGATAACAACACATGGAAAGGCATTATTTACACAGGATCGCCTCAACAAAAAAATAAAGCCATTCGCATACAAAACACGCGTATTTTAGGCGTAGAAACCAGCGAACAGCAAGCGGCAGAAAAAACAAAACCAGTTATGGATGTAAAATAATTCAAAAACTGGTAAGAAATTTTTAAAAAACTAAGGCTGAAAATGCAGGTATAGTAGGGGATAAGACAAGTAGCGCTAAAGAAATAAAATTAAAAAGTTTGTTGTGGGGATTGGATCATTTTGAATGTATAAATGGCACTTATCCGTCTGTTGCGCAAAACAGAAACTTTTTTCTCGTATTACTCATTTTTAACAAATAATTTTAAAGTACGCAATTACGTTGCGTAGAAGAGTTTTTACTTTGTACCATTAAATAAATAATAATTAGTTTAAGTAAAATGAATAAATTAAACATAAACGGAGAAGACCTTAAATCAATAGGTTATCCCGAAGGAAAAGCAATTGGTATCGCAATTAAAGTGGTGGAGCAAAACTATTGCGAATTGCAAAGAGAAGATGTAATGGCCATTTTAACTAAAGTAGTACAATACCCCGAAAACTTTTTAGATGATGAATTGCTTGTATCAATTGCTCAAGAATTAATTGGAAAGCCAAATGAAGATGTTACCATTGTTTTAAAAGAAGGGAGTACTTATTCGGTTTTTGGTGCAGAAAACATTGAGCAAGGTGCTATCCATCAAATGGAAGTAGCCATGAAATTACCAGTTACGGTTGCAGGTGCCTTAATGCCTGATGCGCATCAAGGTTATGGCTTACCTATTGGAGGAGTATTGGCTACAAAAAACGCGGTTATACCTTATGGTGTTGGTGTAGATATTGGTTGCCGTATGGCCTTATCCATTTATGATATTCCCGAAAATCATTTTTTAGAAAATGAAGGAAAGTATAAACGAGAATTGATTGCTTGGACTAAATTTGGTGCAGGTGCAGGATGGCACGGTAAATATAGAGCTGAACATTCTGTATTAGATAGATCAGAGTTTAACATGACTCCCTTTGTGAAAAATTTACAACGAAAAGCTCTTGAACAATTGGGTTCATCTGGTGGAGGAAATCACTTTGTTGAATTTGGCATGATTGAATTGGAAAAAGATGATGAAAAATTAAACATCAAAAAAGGGAAATACTTGGCATTGTTGACTCACTCTGGATCAAGAGGATTTGGTGCAACCGTTGCAGGGTATTATACTAAGTTGGCGAAACAAGTTTGTAAACTTCCTAAAGAAGCCGCAAACCTTGCTTACTTAGATATGAATTCAGCCGAAGGACAAGAATATTGGTTAGCAATGAATTTAGCAGGTGATTACGCGTCAGCTTGTCACGAGGTGATACATCAACGTTTAACGAAAGCAATTGGCGGCCAAGTATTAGCTAAAGTTGAGAACCATCATAATTTTGCTTGGAAAGAAACATGGAATGGTGAAGAGGTTATCGTTCATAGAAAAGGTGCTACTCCTGCCTCAAAAGAGGTGATGGGAATTATTCCAGGATCTATGACTGCTCCCGGTTTCTTGGTAAGAGGAAAAGGCGAAGTAAGTGCCATTAATTCAGCATCACATGGAGCTGGTCGTCAAATGAGCCGTACGCAAGCTATTAAAAACATCTCGAAAGATGAAATGAAACAAGTGTTGAAAGACAATGGTGTTACATTAATTGGTGCAGGTTTAGATGAAGCTCCTATGGCTTATAAGAACATAGAAACCGTTATGGCCTCGCAAAAAGATTTAGTTGACGTTGTAGCTAAATTTACTCCTAAAATAGTGCGTATGGCTGATGATGGAAGTAGAGAAGATTAAGGAACGATGCTCGATAAGGGCAATGAGTTTCTCGAATTGCCCAAAGCGACATGGGGCTCTCTAAGCGACGCCTGAGGTTCTCGAAGGCGGAGTGATGGTGGCTTCGAGAGCCTCAGCCACCGCCGATGGTGGCTGAGGCCCTCGAAGCCACCGCAACTTAAAATCATATTTAATACCTTCACACTATGAACGGATATATGTACATACTAGAATGTTCTGATGGAAGTTACTACACGGGTAGTACAAAATATTTAGAGTTGAGACTTAATCAGCACCAAAATGGTGAGGGTGCAAAGCACACAAAAAAGCGACTTCCGGTAAAGTTGATTTACTTCGAGGAATTTCAAAGAATTGATGAAGCCTTTTATAGAGAAAAGCAAGTGCAAGGTTGGAGCAGAAAAAAGAAAGAAGCGTTAATAAATGGATTTCAAGAACAATTACCCTCTTTATCAAAAGCATACAGAGATTTGACTTCGGTGGCTTCGAGTGCCTCAGCCACCGAAATTCAAAAGATAGCGACGCCTGAGGCTCTCGAAGTGACGCCTGAGGCTCTCGAAGGCGGAGTACATAAATTAAAATTAAAAATGGAAACTAAAATAGAAAATCAACTAAAAGAACTTGAGCAAAAACATCAAGTAAAAATTCTTTACGCTTGCGAAACAGGCTCCCGTGCGTGGGGGTTTCCTTCTCCAGATAGTGATTACGATGTTCGAATGATTTACATGCATGACTTAGATTGGTACTTATCGTTAGCCGATAAAAAAGATACCATAGAATTTATGTCAGAAGATGGAGAGCTAGATGTTACTGGCTGGGACATAAAGAAATGCCTCAAATTGATGTGGAAATCGAATGGTGCTTTACTAGAGCGCGTTCAATCACCGATTGTTTATAGAGAAGAAAACAATATAGCCAGTTTACTAAAAGCGTATTCAGAAAAGTGTTTTGCTCCGATAGCAACCATGCACCATTACTTAGGAATGGCTAAAAATAGCTTTTCAGAAATTGAAGGTAGAAATGAAGTAAAACTCAAAAAACTATTTTATGCGCTTCGTGCAACACTCGCTTGTAAATGGATATTAGAAAAAAATTCTGTACCACCAATCGTTTTTATAACTATGGTAAACGAATTATCTTTTGACCAAAGTTTAAAGGATAAAATAGTTACATTAATAAAGTTGAAATCTGGTCAAACAGAAAAGTACATGCACACTGCGGAAAAAGAGTTGAATGACTTTATAACCAAAGAATTGGAGATAGCTGATAAAGCCTTTGAAAATTTATCTGGCCGAAAGGAAAGAGAAGTGGACTTAGATTTTTTATTTAAACAAATCGTTAGAACTTACTAGCATGACAATAGCAGAGATAAAGAATAGTAATTTGTTATTACTGAACTGTGTAAGTGGAAGTAGAGCTTATGGCTTACACACCCCTCAATCTGACACGGATATGAAGGGTGTGTTTCTTTTACCAAAACGTATTTATTATGGGCTTGAATATACAGAACAAGTAAACAACGAAACAAATGATGAAGTTTACTATGAATTGAAACGGTTTGTAGATCTGTTGGTTAAAAACAATCCCAACATTATTGAACTATTGAATACACCCGACGATTGCATAAAGTACAGGCATCCTATTATGGATTTATTAAAGCCAGAGTTGTTTTTGTCAAAATTATGCAAGCAATCATTTGCAGGGTATGCTCAAACACAAATTAAAAAAGCAAAAGGACTCAATAAAAAAATAGTTAACCCAGTAGATAAAAAGCGAAAATCTGTATTAGACTTTTGTTACGTTATACAGCAACAAGGCTCCATAACGTTAACTTCTTGGTTAGAAAAAAAGGGATTACTTCAAGAGCATTGTGGATTAGTAAACATTGCACACATGCGAGAGGTTTATGCCGTTTTCCACAACAATCAATTAACAACAAGATACCTGAAGGGTATAAGTTCGGGTATTGAAGCAAATGACGTTTTGTTAAGTTCGGTAGAAAAAGGAATTGAGCCTTTGGCAATTTTAAGTTTTAACAAAGAAGGTTACTCTAAATATTGCAAAGACTATAAAGACTATTGGGAATGGGTAGAAAAACGGAATGATGTGCGTTACGAAAACACCACCGATCATGGAAAAAATTACGATTCCAAAAACATGATGCACACCTTTAGGTTACTTAACATGGCCGAAGAAATAGCCAAAGAAGGCAAAGTAAATGTTAGACGATTTGATCGAGAATTTTTGCTTAAAATCCGTTCAAGGGCTTTTTCTTATGAAGAATTGGTAGAATTAGCAAATGAAAAAGTTTTTCAAATAGATGAACTTTATGAAAAATCCAATTTACCTGAACAACCTAATCTAGAAAAAGTAGAGGAAGTTTTAATCGAAATGAGGGAAGTGCTTTATCGTTAAATCGTAATTTTTAGGAAGAAAAACTTTAGAGTTAAGGCCACAACTCATTTCAAAAGTTTGATTTTTAAAATTTGCAACACGTTATGCAATAGACTTCAACCGTCCTTAGGGTTTAACAACCCAACAACTTTTAAATTATTTCAATACCTAAAAACTAAATTTATTTCCATTCAACAAAACACAAAAGCAACTAGTCTTTAGCTTATTTGTTGTTAAAAACTCCCGCTTTTCTTATTCACATTAATTTTCTTTATTTGTTTAAAATATAACGCTATGATTATTGGTGTTCCGAAAGAAACCAAATTTAAAGAAAATCGTGTAGCACTTACCCCCGATGTGGTAAAAGACATGGTAAAAAAGGGCTATACCGTTCAAATAGAATCGGGTGCTGGATTAAACTCTTACTACAACGATGAGGCATACACCAATGCGGGTGCAAAAATAAGCACAAAGCAAGAAGCCTATGCCAGTGATGTTATTGTAAAAGTAAATGCGCCATCAGCCGAAGAAATTGCCAGCATTAAAAAAGAAGCCATTCTTATTAGTTTGATGTGGGCGAGTTCAAATCCTGAACTTGTAGCACAATGTGCAAATGCTGGCATTACGGCCTTTAGCCTCGATGCCGTACCACGTATTTCGCGTGCTCAAAAAATGGATGTGCTATCTTCGCAAGCTAATTTGGGCGGCTACAAAGCGGTTATCTTAGCTGCCGACCATATTGGTAAAATTTTCCCTATGATGACAACGGCAGCGGGCACAATAAAGCCTTGCAAAGTGGTTATTTTTGGTGCAGGTGTAGCGGGGTTACAAGCTATTGCTACTGCCAAGCGTTTAGGTGCTGTAGTAGAGGTAACAGATATACGCCCCGAAACCAAAGAACAAGTAGAATCGTTAGGCGGAAAATTTATTGTAGTAAAAGGCGACGCTTCTATCAAAATTGAAGGGGGCTATGTAAAAGGTGTTAGCGAAGAGTTTTTAAAGATGCAGCAAGAGTTGGTTGCTAAACATGTTAAAGAAGCCGATATTGTTATTACTACTGCTTTAATTCCAGGACGTAAGGCCCCCGTGTTGGTTACCGAAGAAATGGTAAAAAGTATGCGCTTTGGTTCGGTTATTGTTGACATGGCCGTTGAGCAAGGCGGTAATGTAGTAGGCAGTGAACTTAATAAAACCATTCAAAAAAATGGCGTTACAATTATTGGCGAAGGAAACTTACCCTCTTTATTGCCCATGAACGCCAGCGACCTATACGCCAAAAATGTACAAACCTTTTTGTATCACCTCTCGGATAGCAACGCCTTTAAATGGGAGCTCGAAGAAGAAATTACCAAAGGCAGTTTAATTGTTTACAAAGGCGAAAAGAAAATTTAATCACACTAAAAATTTAATCATCATGGAATCTATTTTCAATTTTTTTGTTGTACACCGCGAAATCATTTACTTTATTATCCTATCTGTATTTGTAGGAATAGAAGTGATTGGCGGTGTGCCAACCGTATTGCATACACCTTTAATGAGTGGTGCTAATGCCATACACGGCGTAGTTATTGTTGGTGCCATTTATGTTATGTTACACATCAATCCAGATGATTACTTAGCACTTATTTTAGGCTTCTTGGCGGTGTTATTGGGAACACTAAATGTTGTGGGTGGCTTTGTGGTAACCGATCGCATGTTAGAAATGTTTAAGAAAAAATAAAACGTAAAACGAGTAAACGAAAGAAGACCCATTATTTTGTTTTGATAGATTAAAAAAGAAATGCAAAAAATGAGTACATCACTTCTACAAAAAATAAAAATTCATACATGAAACAAAGTATCTTAGAAATCTGCTATCTCATTGGGTCGGTAACGTTTATCGTGGGTCTTAAAATGATGGGCAATGCAAAAACAGCACGCAAAGGAAACTTGATTGGTGCAGTCGGTATGACTATTGCCATTTTAGGCACAATCTTTTTAGTAGAACATGCTTTTAATCCGCTTATTCTTAGTTTAATTTTTGGAGCCATTGGTTTGGGTACTGTTGTAGGGTGGATGACCGCTAAAAAAGTGCAAATGACGAAAATGCCCGAGTTGGTGAGTATGTTTAATGGAATGGGAGGGGCGTGTGCCGCACTTATCTCGCTAATAGAATTAAAACACCATTACCATACACTCGAAGATGCCGCACGCGACGGCATTCAACTCCCAACACAATATGGTACTTTGATTGCGATTTTCTTAGGGCTAATTATTGGTAGCATATCCTTTAGTGGAAGCATTATTGCTTATTTAAAATTAAACGGCACCATGAATAAACCCATCCGTTTGCCTCAATATAATATCATTAATTTATTGGTAATGATAGCCACGTTTGGCTTTGGGGCTTACTTAATGTTTGCGGGTGGCAACATGATTATGGCTTACGGTTTATTTGCTTTAGCTTTATTATATGGCATTCTATTCACTATTCCAATTGGTGGTGCCGATATGCCCGTAGTTATCTCGTTATTAAATTCATTTACCGGTTTAGCGGCAGCTTTTGGTGGCTTTTTATACGATAACAAAGCCATGCTTACAGGTGGTATTTTAGTTGGAAGCGCGGGCACACTCTTAACCCTCATTATGTGTAAAGCCATGAACCGCCCATTAAGCAATGTTATTTTTGGTGCCTTTGGTGGCAGTAATGCAGCAGCAAGCAATACCGATGTGAAAGGGTCTATTAAAGACATACAAGTTAGCGATTTAGCGGTATTAATGAATTACAGTAAAAAAGTAGTTATTGTGCCAGGATATGGTTTAGCCGTAGCGCAAGCCCAACACATCATTAAAGAACTAGAAAATTTATTAGAAGAACGAGGAGTAGAAGTAAAATATGCCATTCACCCAGTAGCAGGTCGCATGCCCGGACACATGAATGTATTGTTGGCAGAAAGTAACGTATCATACGATAAGTTAGTGGAAATGGATGAAATTAATCCAGAGTTTGAACAAACCGATGTTGTACTTATTGTAGGTGCAAACGATGTGGTAAATCCAGCCGCTAAAACCGACCCTTCCTCTCCCATTTATGGTATGCCTATTTTAGAAGTTGATAAAGCTAAGAATGTGATTGTTAACAAACGTAGCATGAATGCAGGTTATGCAGGCATTGATAATTTACTGTTTTACGATTCAAAATGTTCTATGTTTTTTGGCGATGCTAAAAAAGCACTCACCGAGTTAGTAGCCGAAATTAAAACACTTTAATACACTATGAAGTTAGCTTACCGTTCTCTGGGCGAGGGACAAGCACTCATTATTTTACATGGATTATTTGGTCAAAGCGATAATTGGAATACGTTAGCAAAACAATTTGCACAACAAGGGTTTCAAGTATTTACCATTGATCAGCGCAATCATGGGCTCTCGCCGCATAGTACTATATGGACTTATGAAGCCATGGCCGAAGATTTAAAAGAATTTATTGAAACCCATCAATTACTAAATCCGATTTTGTTAGGGCATAGCATGGGTGGCAAAACCGTTTTGTTTACCGAATACCTTTACCCAACACTCGCTCATCAATTAATTATTGCCGATATGGCGGCAAGGGCTTATCCACCGCAACATAACGATGTATTACAAGCTTTACACGCGGTAGATTTTAATACCATAGGCTCTCGTAAAGAAGCCGAAGCAGCCATGAACACCTACATTTCTGACTTTGGAACCAAACAATTTTTACTAAAAAATATTTATTGGAAAGATCCAGAAACCAACCGCATGGATTGGCGATTTAACCTCAATGCCATTTCAGAAAATTATGCGAACGTAAGTGTAGAAGTGCCCTTCTTTAAAAGCAATACCCCCACATTAATTATCCGTGGTGCGCGCTCGCCTTATGTTAACGATACCGATTGGCAACATTTTCAACAGCGGTTCACTCATGTAAAACTCGAAACCATTGCCGACGCGGGTCATTGGGTACATGCCGAAAAACCACAACCATTTTATGAGGCAGTAATGCGGTTTGTAAAACACTAAATTAGAAATTTACACTAAATTTTTTGGACTCTTTTACACGTATAATGGTATAAAGTTTACAGCAACGAAT
The DNA here is from genome assembly GCA_013297775.1 of Bacteroidota bacterium. GTDB lineage: Bacteria > Bacteroidota > Bacteroidia > B-17B0 > Aurantibacillaceae > Aurantibacillus. The sequence continues at coordinate 37,233 of JAAFIL010000026.1, read as the reverse complement.
GCCCCAGATTTAAAGTTAAATTATAGTTTATTAATTACTTCCATTGCTTTGTAACCATTAAAAAATTGCGTTTGTCTTTGAAGATTATTAATCTCGTTTGAGAAAAAAAGATTTCAATTTTAGTATTTGCTGTAGCAGTTTTAGCCTCGTGTTACTTAGGGTTTATTAATGGTTTTCCGCTCATATATCCAGATACAGGAACTTATATAGGAAGTGGTTTTACCAACGAAGTACCGTATGATCGCCCTATTTTTTATGGTTGGTTTTTGCGCCATATAAGCCTTTGCGAGACGCTTTGGTTACCAATTATAGCTCAGTCCTTACTGTCTTATTTTCTACTTTATTTAACGGCGGGTGTGTTTTTATCAGGCAATACAAAACGCGTTGTTTTTATTTCTTTTGCATTCATTGTTAGTTTTTTAATGCCCGATATCTTTGCCCCTTTATTATTCCTCTCACTTTTTAATCTTTGGTTTAATACAAAGTTAAAAACAGTTACCCGTGTATTCGTTCTAAGGTATGGTATTATTGGATTTGTTGGTTTATGAGGAGACTCTACTTAACTACGAAAGATTTTTTGGAGAAGTACAAATGAAAAAGAATAAATAAATTGGACTATAATAATTAATTATAACTTCTCTAACCAGATTTAAGCCATTGATGATTCGCTTATTGCAATACCATGTTTTATTAAATCTTTTTTCGTGTATTTAATTTTCTTTTTAATGTAGATACTTTTTTCTAAACCCTCGAAAATCTTGGGAATTGGTATAAAGCCTCAAAAATATAAGGATATGACAAACTGAAATAATAAGCATTTCTGTTAGTTGATTTACCCGTTTTTAATAAAATCTGATAGTAGTTTTAAACTTTTGAATAGACATCCAGTAAAATTAGCTTTTAATATTTTCCAAATTTTATCAGTAGGATTTAACTTGGAACAAATATTTAGAGTTATGGTTGAAAAATACAAAAATAGAAGAAAACGATTTACACTCAGATTATCTCTAATTTCAGCCATTACTAACTACAAGTGATGAAAGAGGTTTATTATTGACAGACTTGTTATGAAATGGATTTTCGATAAAAATAAGCTTGAATAGTATGCTGTTAAAACTGTACTTCGAGGTATGATATGAGTGGAAAATCGTATATTTAAACCTTAAAATTTAACTATGAAAAAGAGTTCGTTATCACGCCTAAGTTTATTAGCTCTAGGAATAATTATTCTAGGGGCTTCATGCTCCGTTCAGGAATCAAGCGAAAAAAATATTCAACCTATTGTATTGAAATTCGACATGACAGATACGCTTATTGATAAAGATGTTAAAATTTTGAACCAATCAACAATTATAACCGACACACTAGGAGATAATAAATTTTCTCAAGTGGATAGTATTATACAATACGGATCTGGTCTAACCTATGTTTTACCCGACTCGGTAATCGGAACTGATTTACAAATAAATATAAAAGCCAACGTTTTGGGAACGGAAGCAGTTGATAATGGCGTTTTGGTAATTTCTTTATGTACAAGTGGCGACCACAAATCAATGTTTTATCAAGATTTAAAATTAGATGAAAGAATCAGTATAAGTCGAAATCAATGGATTACAGTACAAAATAATATGGAGATATCTGGAGATATTAATACAATGGATAAAGCTGAACTTAACGTTTACCTTTGGAAGCCGAGAGGAAAAGGACTGGTCAAACTAGATAATTTAGAGATTAGTATTTTACCCACACCAATTTTAGATTAGATTAGGTAAATACAGATGAAAGCATTACAACGATACTTTACCGAAAAGCCTTCGCAAGCCATGCTTATAGTAATGTGCCTATGCATTCTTGTTCAGATGCTGCTCTATAATTACTTAACCACGGTTAAATTAGGTGCAGCCTCTATTCATGCTTGGCGCCAAGCCGATTGCTTTTCGTTTGCGTATTGTTTTTCTGAGGGATTAGGAAGTTTTTGGGAACCGGTAGTGAATAATTTGGGAGGGAATGATACTGGAAAAGCCGCTAGTGATTTTCCGATTATACAGTATATTGTAGGATTAATTTGGAAATTAACAGGTGTCAAACCGTTTATTTTCCGACTTATTTCAATAATCATCTTTTTCACGGGGATAATTTACCTTTACAAAACTATTTGTTTATTTACGAAAAACAATTATTTACTATCCATTCTTTTAACGGCCTTAGCATTTACTTCATTTAACCTAGCGTATTATGGCGTTTCGGTAATAAGCGACATTCACGCACTTAGCTTTTCTTTTATAGCTATTTATTTCTTCTTTAGTTGGGAACAGAGTCGCCGTAAAAAACATTTAATTTTTGCCATTCTTGCATTTAGTCTTGCTGGGTTATTAAAAATGTCGGCGGGGCTATCGTTTTTTGTTTGTATTACTTTTTTACTTGTAAATTGGCTATTCGACTCCCAACAATCCTTTTTGTCTCGCCTCAAATCCATTCGTATCCTTAATATATTGGTATTCTTTATTCCGGTGTTACTTTGGTGGATATGGTATAGCCACGTAAATTCCTATAACGAAGCCAATCCAACAGGATTTTTTCTTATTGGGATATTACCAATTTGGCAAATAGAAGACGGTACAAAGCTATTAGATCTACTTCGACAAATCATTTATACTACGCTTCCTAAAAGTTACCCCTTATATTTTTACTTCTTTATACTCGTATTCTTTCTAACAATACTTTTTACAAAAGCAAAAAAATTCGCAAAAGAGTTACTTGTTATCTTCTCTTGTATTTTTCTATTTATTTCTTTTATTTTATTATTTTTTCAAGTTTTAGATGTACATGATTACTATTACATCAACCTCGCTTCTCTTGTTGCTTTGATGGTGTTGTTTATCTTACGAATCGTTTTAAAGAGTTCGTATTCCCATTTATTAAGCGCAAAAGTAGTTTTAGTTCCACTATTGATTATTGTTATATTTTACACATGGCGAACAAAAAGTTATACGCGAGGAAAATACGAGATAGATAACCACACTACAACCGCCACATCTGTTTTCACACAAAGAGAAGAGGCATTGTTTCACTCGTGGAGCCAATATACTGAAAAAATGGAGTATGGTTTTATAGCAAGTAAAAAGTTTAATCTTCAAAAATTAGGAATAACTAAAACGGATACCGTGTATTGCATGGGCGATTTTACAATCAACCGTTGTTTAGTTACATTAAAACTCAGGGGGTACTCCAATTATAATATTCCAGCAGATAGTGCCTATAAAAGATTAGCCACCGAACGCTATAAAAACGTAAAGTATTTGGTTGTATTAAATCCGAAGTACACAGAAAAACCCGAGATGGCTCCATTTTTAACTAATAGAATATTTAGCAGAAATGGAGTAAGTATTTTCAAGTTGCATTAAAATAGTAATGAAGTATTAACTTAAAAGCAATTCGCATGACGCATTTAATTGCCCCATCAGTTTTATCGGCTAATTTTGGTCAGCTAGAAACCGATATAAACTTGATTAATAAAAGTGTTGCCGATTGGTTTCATGTCGATGTAATGGATGGCGTGTTTGTACCTAATATATCCTTCGGATTTCCTGTACTAAAAAGTTTACAACAACATGCTAAAAAGCCATTAGACGTGCATTTAATGATTGTAGATCCGGATCGTTACATACAAGCGTTTAAAGATGCAGGAGCGGCTGTACTCACGGTGCATATTGAAGCCTGCACTCATTTACACCGAACCATTCACGCTATTAAGCAAACCGGTATGAAAGCAGGCGTTGCACTTAATCCGCATACACCCGTAAGTTTATTAAGCGAGGTATTAGCCGAGTTAGACCTGGTGTGTGTAATGAGCGTGAACCCAGGTTTTGGAGGACAAAAATTTATCGAAAATACCTATCGTAAAATAGAACAGTTGCATCTTATGAAGGAAAATTTAGGAGCCAATGCGTTAATTGAAATAGATGGTGGGGTTGATTTTAATAACTATCAAAAATTAATAGCGTGTGGGGCTAATGTGTTAGTAGCGGGCAACACTGTTTTTTCAGCCAGTAACCCCAGCGCAGCTATTGCCCAATTAAAACAAGGGTAAGTCGTTTTGCAAATGAGATAATTATTTTATACTTTTTGAGCCAATTAAAATGGAAACGCAAGAAACCATCATCGTTACAGGAGCAGCAGGATACATTGGCTCGCATACATTAATAGAACTATTGCAAGAACAAGGGTATAAAGTTTTAGCAATTGATAATTACAGCAATTCAAGTGCTCAAACTTATCAACGTATAAAGCAAATTACCTTGGCTACTTTTGAGATAAAGGAATTAGATTTATGCGATTACATAGCACTTCAAAAAGAAACTAATCATCTCTCTACCATTCATGCCATCATTCATTTTGCAGCTTACAAATCAGTTCCCGAAAGTGTCAAAAATCCATTAGCCTATTACCACAACAATATTAATTCGCTCAACAATGTGTTGCGCTTGTGCGAAGAGCGGCAAATAAAACAGTTTATTTTTTCTTCTTCTTGTTCGGTATATGGTAACACGCATCAATTACCTGTAACCGAGCAAACACCTGTTCAAAAAGCAGAGTCGCCTTATGGGCATACCAAACAAATTGGTGAAGAAATGGTGGCGGCGTTTGCCAATGCCAACCCTTGGTTTAGCGCAGTGGTGTTGCGTTATTTCAATCCAGTGGGGGCACACCATTCGGGTTTAATTGGCGAGCTACCGTTAAACCGCCCCAATAATTTAGTACCAATCATTACCCAAACGGCTTTAGGTAAAAATCAGTTAACGGTGTTTGGAAACGATTATAGCACCCGCGATGGTTCGTGCATTCGCGATTACATTCACGTGAGCGATATTGCCAAAGCTCATTTATTAGCCATACACTACTTATCTAAACAGCGTCATAAAACAGCCGTGTCGTTATTTAATTTAGGAACCGGACACGGCGTTTCGGTACTCGAAGCCATAAACGCATTTGAAAAAGTAAGTGGGCAAAAATTGACTTACACCATTGGCCCTCGCCGTTTGGGCGATGTAGAAGCCATTTACGCCAACAATACTTGGGCACAACACGAACTAGGTTGGGTACCCAAAAACACCATCGAAGATATGATGCGAAGTGCCTGGAAATGGCAGCAGACGCTCGAAAGCGAATAAACATAACTCAAAATAATAAAAGGTACTTCACTAGTTTTTATTAAATTTAAACGTAATTTTAAGTATAACTTATCATTAAAACCAGTACTTAATTTTAAAGTATATTTCTATAATGTAAAATAAAATGGAGCAACGATTCAAATTTAAAAGCCTTAATGTGTATAGCAATAACGAGTGGATGGCGAACTCTGGAAAACGTTACCGAACAGCGTTCGACAGAAGCGAAGTAGATTACATACGTTGCGAATTAGCCATTTATAACAAGTGGTTCGATGAACAAGATTGGAGTGCTAAAGTAAGTTTAAAAGCAATTGACTTGGCCAACAACAAAGAAATTTGCAACCTCGATTCCACCGTTCAAGTAAAGAAAGAAGAAAATATTTTTTTTGTTCGCGATGGCTGGGGAAATTCAACACTAGGTTCGTTTTGGAAAAAAGGCAGCTATAAGTGGCAAGCCTTTATAGATGAGGTATTGGTTGGTGAGCAAACGTTTCACATTAACGATGTAGGCCTCGTTAGCAATAACAATAATCCTTACCTCAAGTTAGAGTATATTAAATTGTACAGTAGTAATATAGACGGCTCAAACCTTAAAGATCGGAAATACCTCCATGAATTTAGTAAAGAAAACACAAAATACATTTGGGCCGAAGTTCAGTTCAAAAACCTTAGTCAGTTAGATTATCACTACGAATTTTATTTAAACTATTACGACGACTCGGGTCAACCCAAAGCCACTATTGTTCAAAAGGGATTTGTAGAAGCGGGCAAACTTAATCACACGTATGTGTTTGAACGCGGCTGGGGCAACGAAACGAGCGGCACTTGGCGCGATGATAAATATACCCTCGAAGTTGTATTTAACGATGTATTGATTGGTGCCGTTGTTTTTAATTGTGGGAAAGAAGATGTGGAAGGCGAAACGCCCTTTTTAATGGCTCTCGAACAAACGATTGGTACAACCGCCAATTGGTCGGTAAACGACGACACCAAGGTCGAAGAAATTCCAGAAAAAACCTTAGAAGAATTGTTAGCCGAACTAGATGCGTTAATTGGTTTAGAGGGTGTAAAAAAATCGGTTCGAGAAAATATTACTTACTTAAAGTTTACCAAATTGCGTAAAGAAAAAGGGTATAACGACTCTGATAAATTAGCCTTACACAGTATTTTTACTGGAAATCCTGGCACAGGAAAAACAACCGTTGTAAAGATGTTGGGTAAAATTTACCAACGCATGGGCTTGTTAAGTAAAGGCCATGTAGTGGAAGTAGATAGAGCCGCTTTAGTGGGCGAGTTTATTGGGCAAACCGCCCCCAAAACAAAAAAAGCAATTGATAGTGCCCGAGGCGGTATTTTATTTATTGATGAAGCCTACGCATTAGCACGCAGCGATGACGACTCGAAAGATTTTGGAAAAGAAGTGATTGAAATTCTTTTAAAAGAAATGAGCGACGGACCAGGCGACATTGCCATTATTGGTGCGGGATATCCTAAAGAAATGCAAACCTTTATTGAAAGTAATCCCGGACTAAAATCGCGGGTGGCGCATTACTTTCACTTCGACGATTACTTGCCCGAAGAGTTATACGACATTGCTATTTTTGCTGCGAACAAAACCGAGGTATCGTTTAGTGCCGAGGCCGATACTTATTTGAAAGAACAATTAACCGAAGCCTACCGCAAGCGCGATGAACATTTTGGAAACGCACGCTTTGTGTATAGCGTTATAAACGAAGCAAAAATAAACATGGGCTTACGCTTAATGAATACCGATAACATGGAGGCATTAAGCAAAGAAGAATTAGCGACCATTCAACTAGATGATTTATTGGATATTTTTATGGGCGATCAAAAAAAGAAGTTAAACCTAAAAGTAAACGACAAACAACTTCAAGCCGCTTTAGCTGAGTTAAATGAGTTAAGCGGAATGGATAAAATAAAACAAGATATTAGCGAGTTGGTGAAATTGATTCGGTTTTATAACGAAGTGGGTAAAGACGTTGTGTCGAGGTTTTCGTTACACGCCGTGTTTACAGGAAATCCAGGAACCGGAAAAACAACACTTGCTCGCATTGTTGCTAAAATTTATAAAGCCCTGGGTTTATTAGAGCGCGGGCATGTGGTAGAGGTAGATCGCGAAGGATTGGTGGCGGGTTACGTTGGGCAAACCGCTATTAAAACCGCCGATAAAATTGAAGATGCCATGGGGGGTATTTTATTTATTGATGAAGCGTATGCGTTGGCCAATGCCGATAGCTCTCATGGTTTTGGACAAGAAGCCATTCAAGTTATTTTAAAACGTATGGAAGACGAGCGTGGAAAATTTGGTGTTATTGTAGCGGGCTATCCTCAAAACATGAATCTGTTTATTGAGAGCAATCCAGGGTTCAAATCTCGTTTTGATAAAACCTTTCACTTTGAAGATTATAACACCGATCAATTATTAGAAATTGCACTTAATCTACTTAAAAAAGAACAGTTAACCCCCACCACCGAAGCCACCGAATACATCAAAAATTATTTGAACGATTTGTACGAAACCCGCGATAAGTTTTTCGGGAATGCACGGTCGGTGCGTCAAATGACTGGCGACGTTATTATGAAGCAAAATTTACGTTTGGCTTCGATACCTGCCAACGAGCGCACCCCAAGGCAATTGATGGAATTAACCTTAGAAGATGTGAGGCACTTAGTGGTTGAAAGAGACGGCAACCGTCAGAATTTAGGGTTTCGTTTTGGCACAAGTGCTAATGGGTAATATTTAAGCGTACTACAAATAGTGGAATGGATACCAATTTTCGTACTTTGATTTTTTAATAAAAACAATCACTACTAACCGACTAATTTTTTAATTAAAAGGGTAACATCAGTTACCCCTTTAGATGTTACAGAACTGATACAAAACACCAAAAGGGCTTGGAAAATACAAACCGCAAAGTAATTGAAACAACATTATTCGACACCTAAATAAATCAAGGCAGCTCACCGTTAAAAATTAATCACAAAGGCAATGACAATAAGCACTTACAAACTCTTTAATTATTTAGTCGGTTGATAGTGAAAAAAAATAGTGTTTATTGGCCTACCCCAAATAATTACTCAAAGCGTTTATACTCTGCTGGAATGGTCAATTTAGCCTCATCCACAGGCGTTTTATTAATTTTTGTAACTTCTAAACGGGTAATGGCCTTGTTATCGCTAACTTGTTTTTCTTCACTTAATAAAGGCAAAGAGCCAGTTGGTAAATCTTTAATCTGATTAAAATAAATACTTTGTTTATCCTTACGGTTCCACAACTTTAATAAAGGAATAAAAAAATCAAATTTGCCTTGCGTTATCCAATACGTGATGACAGTATTTTCCTCCGTGTTTTTAACTATATATTCTGTACACTTCATTCCTTGAAGGGTTTTACTTCCTGCACCGCGAGTAACTTCGCAAACCCCTTTAATTAAAGGCAAGGTTTCGCTTTTATGTTCGCCCCACACCTTACGTTTAGGATTCACAAATTTAATGCCCTTGGCGGTTAAGTCAAAAATAAAACTCCCCTCAATGTTTCCACTTTTACGACCATACTGATCTAGCTTCACGATTTGATTTTTTACTAAATACACATTGTTAGTGGTATCTTTTTGAGTAAAATATTTAAACTCAATGCTGCCATTAAATTGAGCCATTAAACCAGAAAACGCACTCACTAAAACAGTAATCAGAATATTTTTTTTCATTTTAATAAATAATAGACTATAAAAATAAATAATTTAGCAATATAAGCTATGTATAGATGATAAACAGCAATAAAAAACTTGGGTATTTCGGCGAAGACGCAGCAGTAAGCTACCTGAAGCAAAAGGGTTACGATGTATTGGAACGCAATTGGCGGTTTAGGCATTGGGAAATAGATATTATTGCACACCATCTAAACGAAATTGTATTTATAGAAGTAAAAACCCGCCAAAGCACACGGCACGGCGACCCCGAAGCCTCTGTAAGCCTAAAAAAACAAAGGCATTTGGTAGATGCCGCACATTTTTATATTGAGCAAAACAATGTAGAATGGCCCGCAAGGTTCGATATTATTACACTCTTAAAAGAAAATAACAGCTTTACTGTAAAACATTTAGAATCGGCCTTTTTCCCTTTAATAAAGTAACTACCTTTGCAGCATAATGGCAGAAAACAGAAATAACAAACGCACACCTGGATCTTCGCGTTCGGGTGGTGCAAAAAAATCAACGGGTAGCTATGGCACGCGTTCTTCTTACAGTAATAAAGGCAGCAGGGGTGCATCTGCAACGCGTAGCGAAAAACCATATACCACGCGCAGTGCCTCAGACGAAGGAGGAACCGATAAAAAACCAAGTAAGAAGGAAAAATCCTTTTCGCGCAACAAAGCCATTCGTAGCGAAAAAAGTAGCGAAGGCTATAAACCATATCCAAAAAGCAAAGGCAGTGGCTTTAAGCCAAAAGCATTTAAGCGCGACCGCTCCGAAACATCTGAAAAAACGCCTTATGCGCGAAACGATAAATATGCTGAAAAAAAATTTGGTAACGATACCGAAAAATCAGATAAGTACAAAGGCGACTTTAAAGACAAAAGTGATTCACGGGACAAAGACTCATTTAGAGCCGAATATAAAAAAGACGGCTACAAAAAAGACGATTTCAAAAAAGAGGGTTACAAAGGCAAACCCAGTTTTAAAAGTAAAGAAGGACTTGTAGCTAAAAAACGAGACGATTCGTCGGAAGAAAAAAGCTATCGTAAAAAAGACGATTTCAAAAAAGAAGGCTATAAAGACAAAGATAATTTTAAAAGCAAAACAGATTATCCTTCTCGAAAACCTTACGGGTCGGGCAAAGAAGGTGGCTATGTAAAAAAAGACGGGTACAAAAGTAAAACCGATTATAAACCCCGAAAATATAACGACTCTACCGAAACAGATAGTTCGAAGCGTTATAAACTCGATGAGTTTGAAGAACGCAGCAGTTATAAAAAATCGGATGATTACGCCACGTTTAAAAACAATAAAGGCAAAGCACGCCCGATTAAAAAAGACGATGACGGCTTAGTGCGGTTAAATAAATTTTTATCCAATGCTGGGGTAGCCTCTCGTCGCGATGCCGATACCCTCATACAAAGTGGTGCCGTTAAAGTGAACGGAGTGGTAATTACCGAAATGGGATATAAAGTAAAACCCACCGACGATATTAACTACGGCGGCGAAGCAGTGAAAGGCGAACGTAAAGTGTATTTGTTACTCAATAAACCAAAAGATTGTATTACCACTACCGACGACCCACAAGAACGTAAAACGGTGATGAACTTAATTAAAAACGCTTGTAAAGAACGTATCTATCCCGTTGGCCGTTTAGACCGTAACACAACAGGCTTACTATTAATGACCAATGACGGCGAAATTGCCGCACGCCTCACGCATCCAAAATACAATATTAAAAAAGTATATCAAGTAAGTTTAACCAAAGGATTAAAAACCGAAGATTTACAACAAATTCAAGAAGGAGTTGAACTCGAAGATGGATTTATTAAAGCCGATGAAATAGCTTACCTAGGAGAAGGTAAAAAAGAAATTGGAATTGAAATACACAGTGGGCGCAATCGCATTGTGCGTCGTTTGTTCGAGCATTTAGGCTACGATGTGCTTAAACTCGATCGGGTATCCTTTGCGGGTTTAACCAAAAAAGATTTACCTCGCGGCAAATACCGCTTTCTAGAAGCCAAAGAAGTTGCTTTTTTACGCATGATAGGGGGTTAAATTCAGCAAGGGCGAATCTATGACAAAGCAAGATAAAATAAAACAGTTTGACCCTAATAGTATTGGGCAATTAAATGCAGGGATGTTTGGCTTGCCATTTAACTTAAACGAATGCGAAACAGTACTTATTCCTGTTCCTTGGGAGGTAACCGTAAGCTATGGTGGTGGCACAGCCAATGGTCCCGATGCTATCCTAGCCGCAAGCTATCAAGTAGATTTACACGATCCTTTATTAAAAAATGCTTGGCAACGTGGCATTGGTATGGATGAAGCCAATACCGAAATTCGCTCAACTAGCGATGCCATGCGCGCCAACGCAGAGGCCTACATTGATGCCTTAGCCAATGGCGCCAACGAAAATGCTCCCGAACAAAAGGCTACCGCCGATGCCATTCGCACAGCCTGCTTATGGCTAAACGAAACCGTGAAACAACGTGCCTTACACCTTTTGAACGAAGGTAAAACAGTAGGGCTTATTGGTGGCGACCATTCGACCCCGCTTGGCCTTATGCAAGCCTTGGCTCAAAAGTTTGGCAACTTTGCCATTTTACAAATAGATGCCCACGCCGATTTACGCCAAGCTTACGAAGGCTTCGAGTTTTCACATGCCTCCATTATGTACAACGCATTAAAACTAAACGAAGTCGAAAAGCTAGTGCAAGTTGGCATTCGCGATTATTGCGAAGAAGAATTAAACGTTATTGAAAATAGCAACGGGCGTGTAAAAACGTTTTTTGATAGAGCCATTAAGCAAGCCCTTTACCGAGGCGATAGCTGGGATAGAATTTGTAACCGCATTGTACGCGAATTACCCGATGCCATTTATTTAAGCTTTGATATAGATGGCTTAGACCCCAAACTATGTCCGCACACCGGAACACCCGTAGCCGGTGGATTTGAAACCGATCAGGTGTTGTATTTATTAGAGAAAATAGTTTTAAGTGGTAAACGTATTATTGCCTTCGATATTAACGAGGTAGCACCTGGTGCTGATGGTAACGACTGGGATGCTAATGTGGCGGCACGTTTGCTTTACCGCATTGCCAATTTGGTTAGGCTAAGTCAACTCGATAAGAACTAAAACTTTTAATACAGTCCGTCTGTCAATCCAATATTTTTTGTTTACTTTACGTTTTAAAATTTTGTTATGGAATTATATTTAGATAGTGCCAATCTTAAAGAAATTGAAGAAGGGTTTAAACTTGGTTTTTTAGATGGTTTAACCACCACACCTACGTTTATGCAAAAAGAAGGCATAACCGACATTGATGGAACTATTTTAAAACTTAGCAAAATAGCACCCGTGCTTCAAATAGAAGCGTTAGGAAATACAGCCGAAGAAATTTTAGCAGAAGCCGAACGCCAATTGGCATTAGGTTTAGATGAAACCAAAACCGTATTTAAAATACCGGTATCGCTCGAAGGAGTGCGCGCTTGCAAACTTTTACGTGATAGAGATTTGTTAGTAAACGTACACCTAGTTTATACTTTGCAGCAAGCGTATATGGCCATGCATGCTGGGGCTACTTACGTGTGCCCTTTAGTGGGACGCTTACAAGATCAAGGTCACGACGCATTGGCATTAGTAGAACAATGTGTAGATGCCGTAGATATTTATGGCTACGATACCAAAATCATGTTTTCGAGTGTGCGCCATGCCGAGCATGTAAGAAATGCCATTAATATAGGCGTGCACACCATTACTGTACCTTTAAAAATATTAAAGCAATTAACCGAAAATAATTTTACAACCGTAGGCACCGATCAATTTATTATGGATACGCGCCTAATGATGGTAAAAGTGAAAGAGGCCATTAATGGCGTTAATCCTATTGTTAGCGAAGACACAGGCTTAACCGAAGCCATTATAAAAATGACAGAATACGGGTTTGGTGCCATTACTGTTGTTCGAAAAGATGGAAGTATTAAAGGGGTGTTTACCGATGGCGGGCTGCGTCAACTTTTAGTAGATAAAGGACGCGATGTGTTAAATATCAAATTAGGCGATTTAGAATACCGCGAACCCATTACCATTGAAGGCAACGTATTACTAAACGAAGCCAACTTACTATTCAAAAAAACCAATGTAGATACCATTGTGGTTACCGATAATGGCAAACCATTAGGCATGATTGACATTCAAGATCTAGCATCGTAAGCGTTCAAATTAAGTTTAACCGAGATTTTAAGAGAGAAGTTCTTTAGAATAAAATAGCTAACTCTGTAAACTGTTTAAAATCAAAATTTGAAAATGAGTTAGATGGCGATAAACCGTTGAAATCTATCACAAAACAAAACCTGCCGCAGTGATTAGAAATATTTTTATCTCGTCCTTGTTTAGCGAAGCGTAACGAGGACGTTTTAGAACTGCGTTTGTAACGCAGACAAAGTGATAGCGCTGGCGTTACAAACGCCCATTTAGCACGTCCTCGTTTCCGCTAACGCTCAAACAAGGACGAGGGCGAAAGAGGAATTAAGAAACGCTTAAAAAATGAGTTAGATGGAATTATGCAAAAGGAATCGTAGTGAGCGATGAAAGCCCAATAAAACAGGCACTTTTTCGACTGAGGCATAGTGTTGCCATGGTGAAGAAGAAAAAGTGACGAAGTTTACTGTTTTGAAGGGATTTCGGCTCGTAATAGATTTCTATTGCATAATTCCATACAACTTAACTCATAGCAGTTAATAAAGGCAACGATTTGTTCTGAAATCCTTTTTCAAAATTTAATTTCCGCCTTTGCGCCCTCTGCGCCTCTTTGCGTGCTATCTTTAGTGAAACCTATTATTTAATCAAGTTATAGATTTTATTCTAAAGCCCTACTCTCCTGAAATCTAGGTTAAACTAATAGATAAAATTTAAACAACTTTTTACTTTAAGTATTATAAATACCAGCAAGCCTTGGCTTAATTTCTTAACTTTACTTTTGTGATTTTTGAAAAAGACAGTTGGCAAGAAATACTGGCAACTATTAAGAAAAATAAACTGCGCACGTTTTTGACGGCGTTCGGTGTGTTTTGGGGTATTTTTATGTTGGTAATCATGTTAGGCTCCGGCAGCGGATTACGGCATGGGGTACTCAAAGAATTTCAAGGCTCGGCAACAAATAGTTTTTTTGTTTGGACACAAACCACCACCAAACCTTACAAAGGAATGAAACCCGGGCGTAACTACAATTTTAAAAATGCCGATACCAAATTCTTAATGCAATTAAACGAACTGGAGGTTGTTTCGCCACAAAATCAATTAGGCGGCTACGAAGGTGGTAATAACGTTACCCGTGGCGTTAAAACAGGTCATTTTCAGGTAATGGGTGTTTATCCATCCTTAACTGCGGTCGAAAATATTCGCTTAAAAGAAGGTCGGTTTTTAAACCAAAACGACATTCTAGAAAAACGTAAAGTATGTGTGGTTGGGCCACGCATTATAGATATGTTGTTTACAAAAACCGAAACAGCATTAGGCGACTATTTAAAAATAAATGGCGTTAACTTTAAAATAATAGGCATTATCATTCCGCAAGGTTCGGGGCAACAATACCGCGAGCAAGAGCAAAAAATACACATCCCATTTACAACCTTTCAAAACGCCTTTAATTATGGAGATGTAGTAGGCTGGTTTGCCATCACCTCTAAAACAAAAGTACCTGCAAGCGTAGCCGAAGAAAAAGTAATTGGCCTCTTAAAAGAACGCCACAAAATTGCCCCAGCCGATAACCAAGGTATAGGTCATTGGAATACCGAAGTTCAATTTAATAAAATGAACGGCTTGTTTATAGGCATCGAATGGTTGGTGTGGTTTGTAGGTGCGGGTACTTTAGCCGCAGGGGTTATTGGCGTTAGCAACATTATGTTGATTGTAGTGCGCGAACGCACCAAAGAAATTGGGGTTAAACGTGCGCTTGGGGCTACACCTTTTCACATCATGTTTCAAATTATGTTAGAATCATTATTTTTAACTTCGGTAAGTGGCTTTTTAGGGTTAGCAGCGGGCATAGGCGTTATTCGATTAATAAATCAGTTAATAGAAGCCGACCCTACTTCCATGTTTCAAAACCCAACAGTAGAGCTATCGGTTGTTTTTGGAGCATTAAGCATTTTATTAGTTAGTGGGGCTTTTGCAGGACTCATTCCCGCTCGCAAGGCCAATAAAATAAGCCCCGTTGAGGCTTTACGCTACGAATAAACCATAGCAACTTATACCAAATGCGGCGCAAAGAATTTTGTAGTGAGAAGCAAACGTTTAATAAAGATTCTTCGTAATACAATTGCATAATTCCATCTAACTTATTTTTAAGTTTTGATTTTAAGTCTTTTACACAGTTAAACATTTTATTCTAGATCATCCGATTTCTTGAAATGACGGTTTATTAGAAATTTTTGGGCGTGTCCCCTATTAAGTTTTACTTGGCTTAGTGTAATAATTACACTATCAGTTTTAAGGTAACGCAGGTTCTACTTTGGGGTCGGGTCATCCGCTTTAGCCCCTTGTGCGTTTTGCTATTTTGCTGCTGCCGCGCTAAGCCTGCCCAAGTCGCTGCGGGGTCTTCGTGCCTCAGCCGCCTCGCTTTGGCAAAATTAGCAAACGCCCTTCGGGGGCTGTCACTATGTTTATATTGAGCGAAGTCGAAATACCCCTCACGCAGTTGGGTTCTCCATAAATTTATGTTCACTTGGTATTATATAATGTGGGTTAAGCGTTTTATAGAGTTAGCTATTTTATTCTAAATAACTTCTTTCTTAAAATCTCGGTTAAAACATCTTGAGCAGAAATAATTCATTCTCAATAGATACATCGTCTTACTTTTAAATAAACTGAACAAACATTATTGAATGATAAAGGGCCTCTAATCCCGTTACGCATTCATTCCAAAGCTTTTTTTCTTGAACCGTAAATTGACCATTGAAATCTAGAACGGTATATCCGTCATCATTAACTGTTGTTGAAACGCCAATGGCTCCACCGCATTTGTTACACTATATTCACCAATGCGAGTGCGGCGCAGAGCCGTTAAATGTGCCCCACTGTTTAAACTTAAACCAAAATCGCGGGCAATGCTCCTAATGTAAGTTCCCTTGCTACACACAATACGAAAAGAAACAGATGGTAAAGCAATTGCTGTTAACTCAAACACAGAAATAACAATGGGCCGAGGTTTTAATTCTATGTTTTTACCTTCTCGCGCCAAGTTATACGCCCGTTTGCCATCTACCATTACCGCACTAAACAAAGGAGGCACTTGCATTTGCTCGCCTACAAAGGATAAGGCCGTCTCTTGCAATAAAGTAGTATCAATGTGTTCAATAGGGAATGTAGCATCAATCGGTTTTTCCAAATCAAAACACGGTGTAGTTGCACCTATGAAAAAAGTACCCGTGTATTCTTTTTCCAAACCCATGTAATTCGCAATCTCTTTTGTTTTTTTTCCTGTGCAAACAATTAACAAGCCCGTAGCTAACGGATCCAAGGTACCAGCATGTCCTACTTTTGGTTTTACTTTTTGTTCGTTAACAAGCAACGAAGGGTGTTGCTTAATGCTGTGTTTTATTTTGTTAACCGCCTGAAAACTACTCCACGTTAAAGGTTTATCAATAAGTAACACTTCGCCTTGATGAAAATTATACGCCATTATAAAACAGTTAATTGATGCCCCATTAAAAATAAAATCAATAAGATGCCACCAACAATGAGGCGATAAATACCCCAAATTTTGAAGCCGTATTTATTTAACAATCCAATAAATGTTTTAATGGCAAGCATGGCCACTACAAAGGCAACTGCGTTTCCTAAAGCCAATAACTTTAGCTCTTCGCCCGTTAAACTAATTCCCACTTTATTAAAATCGTATAATTTTTTGGCAGTTGCCGCAAACATGGTAGGAACCGCTAAAAAAAAGGAAAACTCGGCAGCTATTTGCCGCGATAAGCCATTAGCCATGCCACCAATAATAGTTGCACCACTTCTACTCACACCAGGAAACAACGCTAAACATTGAAACATCCCAATTTTTAAAGCCCTCATCAAATCTATCTCGCCCTCTTCCTTAATTGTTGGGCGTTTAAACCATTGGTCCACCAACAATAAAATAATACCTCCCACAAACAAAGCAATGGCTACACCCATTAAATTTTCGAGTGCCGCATCTATCCAATCGCCTAACAAAATACCAGCAATGGCAGCAGGCACAAAGGCCACCGCTAATTTGATATAAAATTTAAAATCTTTAAAAAAACGTTTAAAGTATAAAACAACTACGCTTAAAATAGCCCCTAACTGAATGGCCACCGTAAATAATTTTACAAAAGGGGTTGGCGCAATGCCTAAAATACCCGAGGCAATCATGATATGCCCCGTAGAAGAGATGGGTAAAAACTCGCTTAACCCTTCCACAACCGCAATAACTATGGCTTCTAAATACGTCATTTTATTTTACCTCCTTTACCTCCTTAATAAAATAATCGGTATCGCCTTGCCAGAAAAAATTTTTCATAACTTGTTTGTAATCCAGCACCACTTTTTTTCCTTGCAAATCTTCGAGTTTTTTAAACACAGTCGCATCTGTTACCGAAAACTTAAACAAAGCATTGGGCATAATGGTGCCATCGCCTTGGCTAATGCCTCCCGAGTTAAGTTCCCCTTCGTACGTTTTAAATACATAGCCCTTTCGACTTACTTTAATAAGAATGCCACTTCGCTTTCCTTCGCTATACGCCAAGCCACAAATTAAATAGTAAATAAACCAAATTACAAGTAAGCCCAAGCCTATCCAAAGGCTTATTTTTTTCCATTTCGATTTTTTAGAAATAGGTAATTCAGGTGTAGGTGTTGCCAATGTTTCCATAGTATTGGTTATAAAAATAAGGAAAAGAACCGAAGCAAAACGGCCAAGCAAAGCATTGTTTTACAAACGCATTGTTGAATATTTCCTTACCTTTAAACAGTTATTTTTTTATGATAATTCGTTTTTTAGTATTTAGTATTTTTTGTGTAAGTCTTTTCCTCTTATCGGCTTGTGGTTCGGGCGAACAACAAAAACAAATTACCTTTAGCGTATTCGATACCAGCATCATCAAAAAAACGGTGGCTACGGGGGCTATCATTCCACGCAAAGAAGTGAACATGAAAAGCCAAGTAAGTGGTATTGTTGAAAAACTTTACATAGCCGCTGGGCAGCAAGTGAAACAAGGCGATGTTATTGCCAAGATAAAAATTATTCCTAATATGTTGAACTTGGCTAATGCCGAGAACCGTATCAACTCAGCACAAATTAATTACGACAATGCCAAATTAGAATTTGATCGCAATAAAATTTTATTAGACCAAGCTATTATTTCAAAACAAGAATTTTTACCATTGGATTTGCGTTTAAAAACCACACAAGAAGAACTCAATGCGGCTAAAGATCAATTACAAATTATTAAAGAAGGAGTTGCCAAAGCCTCACAAAGTAGTTCTAACACCTTTGTAAAATCAACCATTTCGGGCATGGTATTAGATGTGCCCATTAAAGAAGGCTCGCAAATAATAGAAAGTAATACGTTTAACGAAGGCACTACTATTGCTAGTGTAGCCAACATGGGCGAAATGATTTTTGAAGGCAAGCTCGATGAAAGCGAAGTGGGTAAAGTTAAAGTGGGAAACGCTATTGAATTAACAGTGGGTGCCATTGATAAAACTAAGTTTTCGGCTTTGCTCGAATACATTTCACCCAAAGGCGTTTCCGAAAACGGAGCCATTCAATTCATTATTCGTGCTAAGGTTGACAATACCTCTATTGGTAATTCGTTTTTAAGAGCCGGCTACAGCGCCAACGCCGATATTATTTTAGCACGCAACGATAAGGCCTTAGCTATTTCAGAAAGTTTATTGCAGTTTGATGGCGATAAACCGTTTGTTGAATTGAGCCTCAATAACAAAACCGAAAAACGGTATTTAAAAACAGGCATTAGCGATGGCATCAATATAGAAGTATTAGAGGGTTTAAAAAAAGAAGATAAAATTTTAATGCCCAACGCCTCGGCTACTAAGCAAGGTTCATAAGTTATTAGCATCTGTTGGCTGTTAATACCAAATTTCAAGAAAGAGAAACGTTACATTCATCTACTTATTATTTTTTGGGCGTGCCCCCAGTTCCACTTTCAATTTTGGTTTATCCAGTTACACCTTATTCATTTTAAATTAAAAACTTTTAAATTGTGATGGGGTCGGGCTGTCAACTCTAGCCAATTGGTCTTTGGCGGCTTTTGCAACGGCTACGGGGTCTTCGTGCCTCAGCCGCCTCGCTCGTGCAAAACCACGCCAAAGCCTGCATTGGGCTGCCGTTTCCATCCCTCACGTAAAGAGTTCCTGTTAAATTAAAAGTTCATCTTGATTCAAATGAAAAATTAGAACTAATTTTCAAACGTTAGATTTTAAGAAATGTACAAACAGTTCTATAGAATTATTCAATAATACCAAGCTCCAAAATTCACCGATTGATTTTTAATTATCTTTGCGCTTTCGTTTTAAAAACTATGAGTTTAGATAAATCCATTAAAAGTGCGCTTATTTCTGTGTATTACAAAGATGAGTTAGAACCAATCATTCGACTATTACACGCCTTGAACGTAACCTTATACAGCACGGGCGGCACGCAAACGTTTATCGAAAATTTAGGTATTCCTGTTACAGCAGTAGATAGCATTACGTCTTATCCCGAAATATTTGGTGGACGTGTAAAAACCTTGCACCCCGCCATTTTTGGAGGCATTCTTAATCGTAGAGATAACCCCAGCGACCAACACGAAAAAGCGCAACACCACATTCCGGATATAGATTTAGTGATTGTAGATTTGTATCCTTTTGAAGCCACTTTAGCCAGTGGCGCATCGCATCAAGCGTGCATTGAGAAAATTGACATTGGCGGCATTTCACTAATTAGGGCGGCCGCTAAAAATTATAACGATGTGCTTATTGTTTCATCGCGCCACGATTATGAGCATTTGCTATCGCTTTTAGAAACGAAAAAAGGCTTGAGTGCATTAGAAGATCGTGCGTTGTTTGCTGCCAAAGCGTTTGCCACCTCCTCGCATTACGACACCGCCATTTTTAATTACTTCAATCAAACCGCCGAGTTACCACATTTTAAGCAAAGCATTGCTAATGGACAAACCTTACGCTATGGCGAAAACCCGCATCAAAAGGGTGTTTTTTATGGCAACCTAGAAGCTATTTTTGATAAATTAAATGGCAAAGAATTATCGTATAATAATTTATTAGATATAGACGCGGCGGTTAACTTAATAGCTGATTTTACAGATCCAACGTTTGCTATTTTAAAACACAACAATGCTTGCGGTGTGGCTTCGCGCGCTACCATTGCGCAGGCTTATACCGATGCCTTGGCTGGCGACCCCGTGTCGGCATTTGGTGGCATTTTAATTGCCAACCGTAGCATTGATTTAGAAACCGCCACCGAGGTTAACAAATTATTTTGCGAAGTAGTTATTGCCCCCAATTATGAACCCCAAGCCCTCGAACTTTTAAAATCGAAACCAAACCGTATTTTATTAGTGCAAAAACCTGTGGCTTTAGGCCAAACAACCTTTAGAACGCTTTTAAATGGCGTTATTGAGCAAGATAAAGATTTAAAAACCGAAACGGCCGAGCAATTAACAACGGTTACGCAAAGCCATCCCTCGGCCACCGAAATAAATGATTTACTGTTTGCGAATAAATTAGTGAAACACACCAAATCCAATACTATTGTTTTGGCTAAAAATGGTCAGTTATTGGCTAGTGGCACAGGGCAAACCTCGCGGGTAGATGCGCTCAAACAAGCCATTGGTAAAGCCCTTAGCTTTGGCTTCGATTTAAAAGGTGCGGTTATGGCCAGCGATGCGTTTTTTCCATTTCCCGATTGTGTAGAGTTAGCGCACAAAGCGGGCATTACGGCTGTTATTCAACCAGGAGGATCTATAAAAGATAAAGATAGCGTGGCTTATTGTGATGCGCACCAAGTAAGCATGGTGTTTACAGGAACTAGGCATTTTAAACATTAGCCCTCTTTCAGCGTTCAACAACGTTTATTCAGTTTATTCAAGCGCAATGTGATGCACAATTGAGCATGAATTATCTACGCTCAAAACATTTTGGTATTTTATGAAAACACGCCAGCACAACCATTGACAAGCGTTCCAGCGATGTGTTTAATTGAATGATGAAAAAGATCTACTAATAAAACGCAATTTAATACTCACGTTTTTACCGCATACGCCAATGCCGCAATACTAATTCGTAAATTTGGAATTTTTGATAAGGGTTCGTAAACCGCTTCGAGCGTAGCACCCGTGGTAATCACATCGTCTATAACTAAAATATGTTTGCCTTCTAACCGAGCCTGTGCAGTTGGTGTTAACTCAAAAATAGAGGCCACATTTTCCCATCGGGCAAATTGTTGTTTACGCGTTTGCGTTGTACTTTCTCGGCTTCGCACTAAACTGTTATTATCTATGGCAATGCCCGTGTAATTGGATAAGCCTTTTGCTAAACGTTCGCTTTGATTAAAGCCACGTTGTTTTAATCGTTTTTGGTGAAGCGGAACAGGAATGATAAAATCTATCCCCTCAAAAAAACCTTCTTGTTCGAGTTGAGCCGCATACCTTTCGCCTAAAAAAACAGCCAAAGGTGCATGTTGGCGGTATTTGATGCTGTGTAACACCGCTTGAACACGGCTATTTTTCTCAAACAAATAATAGGTACTAACCGCCTCCAACGGAATGCGACCGTTAAAGGTATTGGCTAATTGCTGCTGCCTATGCGAATATGCGCTTAATTGCGGGAGGCTCAACATACAAGCATTACACAACCACGACTCGTGTCCAAAAAGTAAATTTTGGCAAGCCGGACATTGGTTTGGATAAATTAATGACAGGAAGTCGTTAATAAGTGGCTGCAACATGCCCCTAAAGTACACTTTTTCCTTTGTAATTTTGATCTTATGACAGAAAACGAGCAATCTTCTAAAAAAAGATACGGTATATTTTGGGTGATTATTGCCCTTTTAGTAGGCACTAATGCTTACACAATATGGCTATTATCTAAAGAAAAAGAGAGAGTAGCCCAACAGGTGGTGGTTACCAAAGAAGTGGTTATAGAACGCGATAACGTAAAGAGCGATTTGCTGGCCTTGCAAAAAGAATACGAAACCTTAGAAACTTCTGATAAAGCCCTTCAAACAGACATTGAGGAAAAAAAACTTAAAATTGCCGAACTTATTAAAGAAGCCGAAAAGCACAAAGGCGATGCGTATATTATTTCTAAACTTAGAAAAGAAACCGAAACCCTACGAAGCATTATGAAGGGCTATGTGAAAACCATTGATAGCTTGGGGGTGTTAAACCAAACTTTAGTAGCCGAAAAAAAACAAGTACTGAAAGAATTGGATGTTGAAAAATCGAAGGGCGATGAATTAAAAAAAGAAAAAGAAGAACTAAAAGGAACCATTGCCAAAGGCAGTATTTTAACCTGCTTTAACGTGTCGGCTAAAGGCGTTAAATTTAAAAGTGGTGGCAAAAAAGAAGTAGAAACCGACCGTGCGAAGCGGGTCGAAAAAATAAAAGTTCAATTTAGTTTGGGCGAAAATAAAATTGCTAAAGCTGGCGAAAAAACAGTGTATGTGCGCATTATGACACCCGACGGAAAAGAACTAGCCAAAGGTTACGACGATGGTTATCGTTTTACGTTTGGCAAATCGAGCGGTTATTTTGCGGGAAAAGAAACCGTTAATTATGCCAATGCCGAAATGACGGCGGTAACCTATTGCGAAGGACAAGGCGATTTTTTACCCGGTAACTATCAAATCGAAATTACCTGCGATGGTGTGGTTATTGGAAGTGGTAAATTGAAATTAGATTAGTATTTATTTTTAATTTAATAAACACAACTCCCACTTTTTACGAATAATAACAATTAGAGTTAACTACAACCCGAGGCATTAAAATAAAACTGTATCTTTGCCGACGTTTGCAAAATGAATAAATTACGTCATATTCTAAGTGTTTACCGCTTACCACTAATTACCGTGTTTTTAGTGCTTTTAATAGATCAGTTTATAAAAATTTACATCAAAACACATTACCACTTTGGCGAAGTGGCGCGTTTAAACGATGGCGTTATGCTATACTTTACCGAAAACCCTGGGATGGCGTTTGGTTACGAGTTTGGTGGCGATTATGGTAAACTTATTTTGAGTGTCTTTCGTATTATTGCATGTATTGTTGGTTTATTTTACATCCGTTATATTATTAAGCAAGGCGAAGCAAAGGGTTTTATTTTTGCAGTATCGCTAATTTTAGCGGGAGCTGTTGGAAATATTTTAGACAGTATGTTTTATGGTTTATTGTTTGGGCAAAGTAGTATTAATGACATAGCTGAATTTTTACCTGCTGAGGGCGGCTATGCTGGCTTTTTGCATGGCCATGTGGTAGATATGTTTTACTTCCCTTTAATAAATGGACATTTCCCAACATGGTTTCCAATTTGGGGCGGCGAGGAGTTTCAATTTTTTAGACCCATTTTTAATTTTGCCGACGCGGCTATTTCGGGCGGTATTGGTATTATCATTTTATTTAATAAATCGTTTAGCAAGGTTACTAAACCAACACCACCTGTTGTAGAAGAACAAAATTCGGCAACCAGCGAAAATAATTTGAACACAAATTAAATTGGCTTGTTCATTTAGTGAAGTCGTATAAACATGAAAGAAACCATTCTCCTTATCAATCTCGGAACCCCAGACGCTCCCACGCCGCCCAAAGTAGGCAAATACCTAACTCAATTTTTAAACGATAAGCGAGTTATTGATGTCAATCCTATTCTTCGGTTTATTTTAGTAAACCTCATCATTGTTCCGTTTCGCAGTTTTAAAAGTGCGGGCTTATACAAACACATTTGGACGAAAGAGGGATCGCCCTTATTGCTCAACAGCATTGCACTCCAAGAAAAATTACAAGCAGAAGTTGGGCCGAACTATTTAGTGGAGTTAGCCATGCGTTACCAACAACCCAGCATTAAAAAAGCCCTCGAAGCCATTCGTAAAGCCCAACCCGAAAAAATACACATCGTTCCCCTATACCCGCAATACGCCAGCAGTAGCACGGGAAGCACAATCGAAGCAGTGCTTGATGAACTCAAAACTTGGGAAGTTATACCCAACTTAAATGTGATTAGTAAATTTTACGATCATCCTCGTTTTTTAGAAGCACTTTTAATAGAGGCACGTAAACACGATATTAGTCAATTTGACCATGTGGTGTTCAGTTACCATGGCTTACCCGAACGACACATCCGCAAAGGATCGAAGCATTATGGCGGTGGGCATTGCGCCATGGGACATTGCTGCGATACCATTAACAACGATAACCGTTTTTGTTACCGCGCTAATAGTTTCGAAACAACACGCCAAATAGTAAAAGCCCTTCAAATTCCCGAAGGAAAGTATTCAACGGCTTTTCAAAGTCGCCTCGATAATAAGTGGCTGAAGCCATTTAGCGATAAGGTAGTTGAAGAGTTAGCCAAAACAGGGGCTAAAAACATTCTTATTTTTTCGCCTGCTTTTGTGGCCGATTGTTTAGAAACCATTCACGAAATAGGAACTGAATACGACGAAATTTTTAAAGAACATGGTGGGCAAAGCGTAACCCTTGTAAACAGCCTAAATGCAGATGCCAAATGGGTAAGTGCGCTCAAAGACATCGTATTAAATCCAAATTAAATTAAGAACTACTAATTGTTAAAGCATGGGGTGATTAATTAGCCAAAACTTTTGTAAACAAGTAAATAGATAAATAACTTGTTAAAAATCAATAACTTAACAAAAAACAAACACGCAATTAACACATTATCAACGTTATAAAGACACCGCTTTAAGTTAGAGCCTTTCGCAAAAAATAAAAATTCGTCTAAATTCAGAGTTATTAACACATATTATCCCTACCTTTGTTAATAAGTTAGCTTGTTTATTATGTTTGAAATTTTAAAACACTTTGAAACGAAGTACGGCACCCTTAAGAAAAAAGGGTTGCGTATTGAGGGTTTATCTATGATAGATCCTAAACGTAAAAAACATGTGATAATGGTAAGTAAGCCTTTCATGTTCGATAACCGTCAATT
The DNA here is from genome assembly GCA_013297775.1 of Bacteroidota bacterium. GTDB lineage: Bacteria > Bacteroidota > Bacteroidia > B-17B0 > Aurantibacillaceae > Aurantibacillus. The sequence continues at coordinate 12,139 of JAAFIL010000026.1, read as the reverse complement.
GCCAAAAGTTTACGAAGGCTTAGAAATTAAAGCCAAAATTGAAGGCATTTTGCCGAAAGAGTTTGCCATAAAAAAAGATGCTCCCAAAAAAGAATACGTTTGGGCACCGAATAAATTTGAGAAATACGTGGACCGTTGTGCAGACGAAATTCGTATGCAATTTGGTAATCCGGATATGACCCGTGCAGAAATGTTAGATGCCTTAGCATTTGGTAATTTTGAAGAACACAAACGCAAAAGTTTACAATTAATGAAGGAAGGAAAAATACCTGCGTTCAAAATGAATTAATTTTGGTGCGTAAAGGGATTTGAGATTCTATAAAAAAATAAGCAGACGATTGTATAATTAAGGGTTAAACAGTTTTTGCTTTGTTAAGAAAATGACGGTTGGTTACCGTCATTTTTGTTTCCTAAAAATTGTAGCAAATACTTGGCTTGCTCAATCGTATTTTAACGACTCAAATTTTTTTCATCGCTTAAAAATATTTACTTTCAAGAACTTATTTTAAGCCTCCATAAGGAACTAATGAAAACAAAAAGAAGAAACTAAGTAATAAAACATCCATGAACGCATGTTATAAAATAAATTTATGAAACAACACCTCGACATTTTAAATCAGTTGTTTTTGATGGAACAAAAATTGACAAAAGAAAACAAGCAAGAAAGCTACGCCCGTTTTCTTTCACGCATCCATCAAGCCTTTAGCGATATGGATTATACCATTCAAAATCCTTTGCACGAAAAATACACCGATACGCGAACCGATTTAGAAGCCAATATTGTTGGCGAGGCCACGCAACAACTGGTTGTTACACAAGTTATAAAACCTATCGTTTTTCATCACAATCAACTGTTACAAAAAGGTGTGGTGATTGTCGAAAATCAATAAAAGAAGATATGCAAACCATCAATTTTGGTATAGACTTAGGAACCACCAATTCGTTAATTGCTCGTTTTAATGGTAAAAATGTGGAGGTGTTTAAAAACCCCGTTGGGTTTAAAGAAACGCTGCCGAGTTGTGTGGCGTTTAGAGGCGAGCGCATCATTGTGGGCGATAAGGCGCGCGAGTGGTTGGTAAAAGATCCGTTAAATGTATTTAGCAGTTTTAAACGCAAAATGGGAACAGGCGAAAACTACTTTGTACCAAGCAACAGTACCTTCTATTCGCCCATTGAGTTATCGGCTTTGGTTTTAAAAGAACTAAAAAATTTCATTCACACCTCCGAAGCCATTGATAGTGCCGTTATTACTATTCCAGCGAGCTTCGACACCATGCAAAGTAATGCCACTAAAAAAGCGGGTTACGAAGCTGGCTTTAAAGAAGTAGTGTTGTTGCAAGAACCCATTGCTGCCTCGTTAGCTTTTTTTAATAGCGCGAACGAAGAAGAGGCTACACAAAACGGTAAACATTGGTTGGTTTACGACTTAGGTGGAGGCACGTTTGATGTGGCTTTGGTAAGCATAAAAGAAAACGAATTAAAAATTGTAGATCACCGTGGCGATAATTTTTTGGGCGGCGTAGATTTTGATTACAGTTTTATGATGGAGGTGATGGTGCCTAAATTAATGGCACAAACGGGTTTAACCGAATTAAAAGAAGAACTACCCAAACAAAACGGTCCTTACGAAAAACTATTTTTTATTTTAATGCTTAAAGCCGAAGAAGCTAAAAAAGAATTAAGCGTGAGCAGTTCAGTAGAAGTAGAGTTTACATTTACTACACTTAGTGGCAACGAACACGAGGTGTATTTTAAAGTAACAGACCAAGAGTTAAACGCCTGCATTGCCGAAAAAGTAAGCCGAAGCATTCAGTTAATTGAAGAGGTGTTAAACGCCAATGCCATGTTAGCTAATGATGTGGATGAAATTATTATGATTGGTGGCAGCACCTACATTCCTTATGTGCGTCGTATGGTTGAAGAACAAACTGGTATTAAGACCAATTACAGTGCCGACCCAACTACCGCTGTGGCTGTGGGGGCGGCCTATTACGCTGCTTCAAAAGTGAAAGCAACACCTGTTGTAACTGACATAAACGTTAGCGAAACGCCAACATTAACAAATCCTGTAAGCAACTTACCTCAAATTAAACTGGCGTATAACAAACATTCAAAAGATAGCGAAGAATACATTACTGGTATGTGCCAAGCCTTACAAGGTACTTATTTCTACCGCATCACGCGCGCCGATGGAGGCTATGACAGTGGGTTTAAACCCTTACAAGCTAAAATAGGTGAGTTTGTATTGCTGCGTAAAAATACGTTGAATGCTTTTACCTTTAAAGTATATACTGAGCAACACGAAGAACTACCAACCTTACAACAGTTGCTTGATATTACACAAGGCTTGTTTAGTTTAAGTGGGCAACCACTTCCCGAAGATATTTGCATAGAGGTAGATGACGTGCATAACAATACGACCCGCTGCGAATTAGTATTTGAACGCAACAGTATTTTACCCATTTCAAAAACAATTTATAAAGAAGTATCGCGCACCATTAAAGCTAAAAGCGACGATCAATTGATTATTAATGTCTTAGAAGGCAATCATAAAGCGCATCCCAGCACCAATCAAATTATTGGCTTAATCGAAATTAATGGCAAACAATTAACCGCCGATTTAATTAAAGGCAGTGATATTGAAATCAAAATTGAAGTTTCGGAAAGCCGCGATGTATCGGTGAAAGCGAATTTATTATTAATAGATTACGAAGTAGCCGAAGTGTTTAGTCCGAGCGAAAAATACGTTAGCGTTAGTAAATTGCGCGAAGAGATTAAAGAGATGAAGAACGAAATGGATGTGGAAATTATGAAGGCCACACAGCAAGAAGATTATGAAAAGGCGCAAGAATTACACCTCATACTCGAAAAGCTAAACGAGTTGTATGCCAAAGCCATGCAGCTAAACGAAAAAAGTTTATCGGATGAGAAATACCAATTAGAAGAATATAAACGCAAATTAGCACAAAGTTATTTTAGTAACGACAACACGAGTTTATCGGTTAAAGTTAAAGCCGAATATTACGAAAACCGTAATACCATTAATTATTGGATCGAAACTTTTGACGATGTGCCCGCTAACTTAAAAACCGAGTTTGAACAACTCAAAAGCAACGAGGCTAATGCAATGGCCACTACTAAAAGTTCTTTTTTGGTGCAAGGTCAATTAAAAACACTGAATCGCCTGTTAAATAAAATGATATTTTTTACACCTACCTTACTCACTTCTTATTACTTGCATTATATCCATTTAAGTAGCGATCATTTTAAAGACCCTAGCTTAACCAAACGCTTTGCCGAAATGGGCGATAAAGCTTTAGAAAGAAAAAACTATGAAGAATTACGTGGCGTATTTAATCAAGTATTAGCCAATACACATCATGCCGTTTCGGAAGTTAAAATTAAAGGGACGGGGCTTGGGTAACTATTATGTCTTATCAATCGCCACTTTATATACTCGATTATTTTAAAGATAATACCGAGCCAGCAGATTTAGATATTGCGCGCTTAAAAAAACGATTTTTAGCCGAGTTTAATTTATATGGAACTGTTGATTTAACCATAAACGGAAAGTCCTACTCTAAAGATGCGATCTTAAAACAGTTAGAAGATTTAAAAGATAACGATAGCTTTTTTGTACACCATCAAATTTATTCGCACAAATCGGTTTTACTTTTTTTTGAAAATCCACAACAATTTCCCGACATCAAAAGCATTACGGCACTTTCGAAAATAGTTGAAACACCGCACCATCAAACACTATTTGAAACACTTTTAACAGATGCGTTAAACGTTTTCTATAAAACTTACTTGAATAAAAAATTATATATAGATGCGGGTCATGCTTTAGTTTTATTAGAGTTGTTAAGTTCAGAGTTTCGTCAAATCGTTTTTGAAACTATTTATAAACCCCTGAGTACTATTCTAGAAATTTTAAATCAACTTTTAGAAAAACTAGATGCCGGATTATTAAATGGACGGGCATTAGAAACCCAAATGGAATTTATTTATAAAAATAAGTTAATCGTATTTTTAAATCGCTTGCCCAACGATTTCGTTGAGTTAAGAAATTCCTTTGCATTGGTACTTGTTAACCTCTTGAGTTCTAGCCACAATGGTAAGTATGGCGAAAATGCAGTTCACCTAAAAATAAGTGGCGAACTCATGCGTTTAAATATAGATGATGAAAATTTGCAACGCATCATTAAAAATAACCATGCTATTTTTGTTCGTGGCACTCAAAACAATTCAAATACAAGTAGCGAAGGAACCGATTCGTTTAGAATAATTTGGTTCATTGTTATAGCATTGGTGCTTGTTGTGCGCATGGCTAATACTTGTTCGGGGCCCAAGTCTTCCTCATTTGACTCCATAAATTCTTTAGGAAATTTTCAATCCGTATTAAATAACTACACCACTGTCAGTTTTAAAGATTATAGGCACTTTATACTATACGAACTAAAAAAAGATACATTATTAAACGCCAATAAAGTTGGTGGAAAAGTTGTTTTACAAAAAAACGAAAATCCTTTATTCCCCAATTTTAATTACACAACGCCAGATAGCGGCTTGTTTAAAACGCGTTTTATAAACGCATCTACTTACGACGTATTGTTGTTTCAACACTTTGGTGATAGCATTTTGTTAAAAGCTTTACCCGCTAAAGACTCGTTGGTATTGACTTCTAAAGATACTATTGACCTTAGTTTTTATTTCGGACGCCATTGGATGAATTCAAAATCTCATATTACATTAAGTAAAACAGGATCGGGTCAATTCAAATTACTCCCTATCCCTGGCTATTTTGAAGAAACACCTTTAAATTATTACGCCTATTTTAATAGTCGGTTTTTGTTTTTCAAATCCATCCAAAAAAAGCAAAAACAAAAGTCGAAAATAAATGAGATTTACATAGAAAATACAGATGACATAACGGTAAATCTTCGTTATAAAAATATTGGGAGTTCTATTTACAAAGATTCTATAAACGCTGAAAAAACAGGAAGCGTTAAAGAATTTGAAAAATTACAAATTAATTAAACCCTACTCTTTTATAAACTTATAAAACTGCCCACTGCCAATGTGTTTTATAAAATAAAAGCCAGAGGGCAACTGTTCCACATTAACAAACGGCCTATCCACCGAAAGGGTACTTTTTAAACACAACTGCTGATTATAATTGCTCACCTCAATTGTTTGCTCGCCTACAATGCCCGTAAAATGAAGTGTTTTAGAGGTATATGTATTTACAAGAACGGGTACTTGTTCCGTTACATCTGTTTCACTTATAATATCAGAGTAAGTATGCGAACCGTTGGCGTAATTATATTTTAAGCGGTAGTATCTATTTTTATTTCCCACAAAAAAATGAGTATGTGTAACCGAATAAACGGTTGGGCTTGCTTTTTGTGCCTTTACTAACGCCGATTGAAAAGTTACAAACCGCTCCGCATCCTCACTATACTGCACATCGTAATGCACCAATTCCGTTTCATCTTCAACCCTCCACGTTAATTGTGTAGCGGTTGCACTTTTCTTAAAGGCATTAAAATCTACAAGCGTTAATGGCAATGCCGTGAAACAACTGTAAGCCCCTTTGCAACAATACAAAGCCGAAATACTAAGCTTTTGCGGGTTACACCAACACCCATAAAACCCCGTATAACCTCTTAAACGCGAAGCCGCACCATTCGTAAAAAAAGAGATGATGGCATTAGTAGCCGTTAATCCACCACACGTATAATTATAGTAAGGCGAAAAGCTACCGTTGTTATAAATTTTTACAGTAGCGGGCGCCGCTTGCACAACGGTATTGGTAGTAACTGCTGGCGGACAATGATTGTTGCCGCTATTAAAGCCTCTAATAATTACAGTATCTACATTAGCCGAGTAAGTACCCACAATAGTAACGCTCGTGCGTTCATACGAGCGAACTCCAATTTTAATCCCCGCAATATTCATGTCCACATCAATCGTTAAATTGCCCCCATCGTAAGAGGTAAACACAAACACATCGCCCGAGGCATTACAAACCATTTGCCCATACAACGAAAGGCTAAATACACAACATACACAAAGTATAAACCATTTATGTTTTCGCATGTAGAATAAATGTAAAGAAATTTAATTAAAAAACAAGAGATAGCTTTCAAATTTATAAAGACCTCCACAAGCAAACGTGTATCTTTGTAAATCTTATGGAAACTCTTTCTTCAATTTGGCAAGGTACATTAAACCTTGAGGCCTTAAATACTTTAAACCAAGGCTCCTTGGGCCAAAACATGGGCATTGTGTTTACCGAAATGGGTAACAACTTTTTAGTAGCCACCATGCCCGTTAACGAAAAAACCAAACAACCTTTTGGCTTGTTACATGGTGGCGCATCGGTTGCCTTGGCCGAAACTATGGGCAGCGTGGCCACTTGGTGTTGCGTTAACCGCGAGTTATTTATTGGCGTAGGCATCGAAATTAATGCCAATCATATTAAAGCCGTGCTAAGTGGCTATGTAAAAGGCGTGTGCAAACCCATTAACATTAGTGGTAAACTTCACATTTGGGAAATTAAATTATTTAACGAAGCCAACGAACTGTGCTGCATTAGTAGGTTTACCTGCATGGTAGTGGCAAAGGGACGGTTTTAATTCGTTAGGTTTTTGTGCATTTCTTTTTAATGAACCCATTTCAATTGCTTTATATTTGCGTTCTAATCTATTATGAAAACGGTTGACTCCATAAATTTTGCCAATCAATGCGCAGTAGTTCGTGTTGATTTTAACGTGCCTCTCAACGACCAATTGGAAGTGAGTGATTTAACGCGTATTAAAGCCGCTATTCCAACTTTGAAAAAAATTTTGAAAGATGGTGGTAGCCTTGTGTTGATGAGCCATTTGGGTCGGCCTAAAGAAGGACCTAACGATAAATATTCGTTGCGCCACATTGTAAGTAGCATTAGTCAATTACTGGGCGTACCCATTCAATTTATCAACGATTGCATTAGCCCCGAAGCATTAGCTCAATCAGCCGCCTTAAAACCAGGCGAAGTATTGCTCCTCGAAAATCTACGATTTTATAAAGAAGAAGAAAAAGGAAACGAGTCCTTTGCAAAAACCCTAAGTCAACACGGTACTGTTTATGTAAACGATGCGTTTGGCACCGCCCACCGCGCCCACGCCTCTACGGCGGTAATGGCTCAGTTTTTTGAACCCTCGAAGAAATGTTTTGGGTATGTAATGGCTAACGAAATAGCCAGCATTACTAAAGTGCTAACCCATGCCGAAAAACCATTTACCGCTATTATTGGTGGCGCAAAAGTGAGCGATAAAATTTTAATCATCGAACAACTCATGAATCGTGCCAATCATATTTTAATTGGTGGTGGCATGGCCTTTACCTTCATAAAGGCCCTCGGCGGACAAATTGGTAAATCGTTATGTGAAGACGACCGATTAGACACCGCCCGCGAACTCATTGAAAAAGCCAAAGCAAAAGGCGTTCAATTGCATTTACCCGTTGATGCCGTTATTGCCGATAACTTTGCTAACGATGCCGCCATTCAAACGGTTGTTATCAATCAAATACCCGATGCGTGGATGGGCTTAGACATTGGCCCCGAGAGTGTAAAAATATATGGCGACGTTATTAAAAACAGTAAAACCATTTTATGGAATGGTCCTATGGGCGTTTTTGAAATGAGTAATTTTGAAAATGGTACCCAACAAGCCGCCTACGCTATTGTAGAAGCCACTCAACAAGGGGCATATTCATTAATAGGCGGCGGCGATAGTGTGGCCGCTATTAATAAATACAACTTATCCACACAAGTAAGCTATGTAAGCACAGGCGGCGGTGCCTTATTAGAGTACATCGAACAAGGAAATTTACCGGGCGTAAGTGCCATCGAAAACGCATGAAATATATATTTATACTTATAGTCGCCAGCCTCATCACGCTTACAAGTGCTTGCAAAAAAACCTACACCTGCGAGTGTAAAAATAGTTTTAAAACGTATAATGCCGGCGAAAAAGAAGGCACAAAGGGGCAAGCCAAACGGTATTGCAAAAGTTTGTCTTCGAGCGATACAGATTGTTACTTAAAAAAATAAAATGAATATACGTGTTGGATTTGGTTACGACGTGCATCCCCTAGGAGAAGGGAGAGCACTTTGGTTAGGAGGCATTCGCTTAGAGTTTGACAAAGGTTGCGTAGGGCACAGCGACGCAGATGTGTTGCTACACGCTATATGCGATGCCTTGTTAGGTGCTGCTAACCTCAGAGACATTGGGTTTCATTTCCCCAACACCAATCCCAAATACAAAGGTGCCGATAGCAAAGTATTATTAGCCGAGGTAGTGCAATTACTCGATGAAAATGGATATGCCATCGGAAACGTAGATGCCACCTTGAGTTTAGAAGCTCCAAAAATTAATCCACACATTAAAACCATGCAAGCGGTGTTAGCCCCTATTATGAAAGTTACCGAAAACGAAATCTCCATTAAAGCAACCACCAACGAAAAATTAGGGTATGTGGGTCGCGAAGAGGGCGTTAACGCTTATGCCGTGGCTCTTATTTATAAAAAATGATGTCCTGTTACCGAATAACTCATACACAAATGTTCACATCAAATTAATAGCCTGCTTCGTGTTTTTTGGCGTGTCCCCTTATTCATTTCTAATGTTAGGCTTAATCATAAACGAGTTATGTAGTTAAAACAATCTATTTACGATTGAAGTCGGGGTCGGGCTTTCGGCTCTAGCCAATGCGGCTTTGGCGGCTTTTGTTGCAGCCTGCGCTGAGCTTGCCGAAGTCGCTGCGGTGGCTTCTAAAGTCGCCTCCTCACTTGCACAAAACCACGCCAAACCCCGCATTGGGCTGTTGCTAAATTTATATTGAGCGAAGTCGAAATATCCCTCACGCAAAAAGAGGTGTCACTTTAATTTAACCTAGATTATGTAATAGGAATCGTAGTGAGAGGTGAAAGCCCAATAAAACAGGCACTTTTTCGACTGAGGCATAGTGTTGCTATGGTGAAGAAGAAAAAGTGACGAAGTTTACTGTTTTGAAGAGATTTCGACTCGTAATAGATTCCTATTGCATAATCTAGGTTTAAAGAAACAACTTCTCAAAATTTAGTGTAACGGTTTATATTCGGTGCAGAAAGATTGGTTTTAACAAAAGGAAAAATTACATTTGTTTAACCTTAATACTTTTACATGAAAAAACTTTACTTTCTTTTTACTGCTTTTATTGGCATAGCTGGTTTAAACGTAAATGCTCAATTAACCTTAACCAAATTAGCCAACGAACCCGTTGCTGGCAATACTTATACCAATGTAGCTTACGACTCAGTAGCAATAATACCAAAATCTACGGGTGCTGCCCAAGTATGGAATTTTTCGGCTGCCACCAAACGTGTAGGTAGTAATGTAGAAATCCCTTATTCGTTTACAACGGCAGCCGCAGTAGCAAGTGCCAGCAATTATGCAGGTTGCAATTTAGTTGAAGTAGGCAATTCAGGGAGCGTTTACACGTATTATAAAACCACACCCACCCAGTTCGAACTTTTAGGCCAATCGTTTTCGGGCGGTGGGTTTAACTTTAGCAACAGTGCCATTGTTGCGGTGTGGCCAATTGCATTTGGATACAATGTAATAGACCCCATTGCAGGGTCGGTTACCTTGGGTGCCTTAACCGCCAATGCAACAGGCAACCAAACCGTTAGTGCAAGCGGCAATGGAACCCTTATTTTACCTGGCGGAATTACTTTATCGAATGTATTACAAGTGCGCGCTACACAAAGTTTAACAGCCTCTCTATTAATTGCAACAGCTACCATCAATGCTACTAATTTCCAATACTACCACGCCTCCGAAAAATTTCCAATTGTTAATGTTAGCTATCAAAGAATTGTTACGGCCGGTAGTTCTCCTACTGTTACTGCGGGTATGTCCATTAACGCTAGTGCCATTCCTATTGGTTTAAAAGAGTATAATTTAAGTGCCAGCGATGTGCAGTTATACCCCAATCCAGCAACAGATTTAGTTATGCTTGAGTTTACAAACCCATCCATTAACGCGTTTGAACTAGAAGTTTACAACCAATTAGGCCAATTAGTACACCGTAAGGCATACACCAATACGAACACGGCTTCGTGCCATTTAAACGAATTAAGTACTGGCATTTATTTCTTTAAATTAAAAACAAATCAAGGTGTATTAACCAAAAAAGTAGTTAAATATTAACTAGATAAAATACATTTGCTTTTGAGAGTATTTTAAAGTAAGCTTTCTCAAAATGGAGTCTAATTAAAACTGAGCCATTCAACTAGCTATTGCATCTAACTTAACGCATAGATTAGTTCATGAGTTAAGTTTAATTTCATCCTTTGCGAACTCTGCGCCTTTGCGTACTATTTCCATATAAACTACTATTTAATCGAGTTATAGGTTTATTCTAAAGACCTTTTGTCTCGAAATTACGGGTTAACCAAACTGATTTTTGAATTTCATATACAAAGTTAAGTTTTTCGGGTTCGCCATAATACGCCACTTCGAGTTCCGCTATTTTTTTGCCCCCTAAACGGGTAATGGCTATTTGCGAGCGTAAGTTGCCAGCACCAATGTGAAACAAAACACAATCTACAAACCCGAAGGCATGGTTAAGCATCAACGTTTTTGCAGACGTGTTATACATGCCACCCCAATGGCTTCGCTTTAAAAAGGTGTACCCAATGTGTAAACTTTTTTGAGTAGGGGCCACATCATAAAACCGCGAGCAACCAATAATGGCTTGGGTTTTCGCCTCTAAAATGAGTAAAGCTCCTTTCGAGTCAATCGCCCCCTTAAAATACGTTTCAAACACTTCGCGTTGGTAACGGTTTTTATTAGGATGCTGTTCCCAAATAAGTGGATCGGCGGCAACGGCATACAACAGTTCAAAATCGGTACTAACCAACGGGCGCAACACCACCCATTCATCGTTTAGCAGAGGTTGCAAGTTAAAAGACATCATTTTATTTTTGATTAAATGGCAGATAAAATCTGCTTTCTATTTATAGTTAAATATAAAGGTATTAAAGCAATAATCTATTTGGAAGCTGTTTATAAAAATTATCCAGTAAGCGTGGGCTTAATGCTTACATTTGTAACTATTTTTAAAATGTTGTCTTCGCTTTTATACATTCAATGGGATCCCAATCCTAACATTTTTACTATACCTGGTATAAATTGGCCCGTGCGTTGGTATGGTTTAATGTGGGCTTTAGCCTTCTTGGCTAGTCATTTTATTATGAACCGTATTTTTAAAGCGGAGGGGCGAACCGAAAAAGCATTAGACTCGCTTACCTTATATATTATTTTAGGAACGGTGTTGGGCGCACGCTTAGGGCATTGTTTATTTTATGGGCCTTTGTTCGATGAGTACGACAGTGTTACAGGTTTGCTAATACAAGAAGGGTATTTATCGCATCCTTTAAATTTATTAAAAGTTTACGAAGGGGGGTTGGCCAGCCATGGTGGGGCTGTTGGTATTATTATAGCGATGATTTTATATTGTCGTAAAACCAAAGAAAATGCCTTGTGGTTATTTGACCGATTAGTTGTTGTGGTTCCTTTGGCGGCTTTTTTTATTCGTATTGGCAATCTTATTAATAGCGAAATTATTGGTAAAGTAACCGATGTACCGTGGGCATTTGTTTTTAAGCAAACCGATGATTTGCCGCGCCATCCAGCACAATTATACGAAGCTATTTATTGCTTTTTTTTGGCAATAGTTATGTATTGGCTTTGGAAACATAAACGCCAAGCATTCGGGCCAGGCTTCATGTTTGGGTTGCTGTGTGTATTGTTATTTGTTGAACGGTTTTTAGATGAATTTTTAAAGGAAAATCAAGAAGCCTTTGAAAACCAATTAACGTATAACATGGGGCAATTGTTAAGCATTCCGTTTATACTCTTGGGCATTTATATGATTTGGCGATCGTTTAAATTAAAGGTTAAACCCAATGTTGCTTAACGCCAAATGATTTAGTATTTAATCTTATCTCGAACAAAAACCTACAATCCTAAATAATACCATTTGTACATTTAAAAGAGTCCAATCTTAGACGAAATTTTTTTAATTCTAATTCGTTAGAAATACT
>JAAFIL010000025.1 GCA_013297775.1 Bacteroidota bacterium | reverse complement strand
TATACTTCAATCCTAATGCACGGTAGGTAATCTTTGTAGTTAATTTTTCGGCAATAATACTCTCTTTTAAGTTTTCTGTTATCATTTTAGTTGACTTTTATGGGTCAACCTATTTTAGGACGAGACAACTCTTTGTTGGTTTGATAATCCAAATCTTTTCTGTCCACCACAAACACCACTTTTTTTATTGGTGGTAAGTTCATTAAAATCTGACTGGCTTTAAACGATGTCAAAGTTTTACCCGAACCTGTGGTGTGCCAAATATAGCCGTTCTTATTGCTGTTCTTTACTCTATCAATGAGTGCTTCTACTGCATAAAACTGATACGGACGAAGCACCATTAATATTTTATTAGTTTCGTTAAGCACAATGTATTTGCATATCATTTTGCTGATGTGACAAGGTTCTAAAAATTCACTTGTAAAACCGTTGAGAATATTGGTAAGGCGTTTGTTTTCTTTATCTGTCCAGTAAAAAGTTTGTTTGAATGATTGATGCCTGTTGTTGGCGTAATACTTTGTATTGACACCGTTGCTGATGACGAATATTTGTAGGTATTGAAACAAGGCAGAATTTGCACCAAATGAATGGCGTTGATAACGGTTGATTTGATTGAAGGCTTCTTTGAGTTCTAACCCTCTGCGTTTGAGTTCTATTTGTACCAAAGGCAAACCGTTTATCAACAAGGTAACATCGTAACGGTTTTTGTAAGTGCCTTCAATGGTTAATTGATGCGTAACCTGAAACTGATTTTGACACCAATGTTCTAAATTGATAAACTCAAAATATAGGTTGTCGCCATTATCTTTTACAATGTGTTGTTTTGCTCTAAGCGTTCGGGCTTTTTCAAATACCGAACCTTTCCTCAATATGTTCAACACTTTTTCAAATTCTGCTTTGCTGAATTGAATGTTGTTGTGTTTTTCTAATTGGTGTTTGAGGTTGCCAATTAAATCTTTTTCGTCTTTTAATTGCACCAAACCATAACCCAACCTTTGCAGTTGTGCCACCAATTGTTCTTCTAATATTTGCTCGCTTTGTTTAGACATCTATTTACTGAATTTATCTTCTTTCCAATTTAATGGGTTGTTTGCAATGTAATTTTGAATGTTTTCAAATGATTGTGCATTACGAATAATATGGTCATGAAATCGGGATTGCCAATTAAAATTGGCGTGAATTAATCGGGCATTTTTTGATACCACAGATTTGTATGACCGGATTATGGTTGACAGGGTGCCTGATTTGGGTGAAATTTTCGCCATTTGTTCATTTTTGGTGGCGTGGGTGGCGTGGGTGGCGTGGGCAGAGACGTTGCACTGCAACGTCTCTGCGTTATAACCATCCGATTTATTAATAATCAATATTCCATGCGTATGATTGGGCATCACAACAAAATTTCCTAATTCAATAAACGGAAAATGATTTGGTATTTCTACCCAATATTGTTCTGCCAATTTTCCAATTTCGTTTAATTGCATTTCACCATTCATGATTTCGCCAAAAAAATGTTCTCTATTTTGCGTACAAATGGTAATAAAATATGCACCATTGGCACCATAATCCCAAGATTGTAATCGCGCAGAGGGAATGCGGTATTTATTTTTGAATTTATCCATTATACAAACATATTTTGCAACAAACCCTTTTTGTAGTGTTGGGTTTGTTGTATTTGATTTTCGGTTCGATTTATTTTTTCATCAAGAGCGGATAGGAAGGTAGCGATTTGGGTTTGTTCTTCTAAACTTGGATAAGGCAATTCAATTTCGGAAAAATATTTATAACTAATCATTTTACCATCTCTTATACCTTCTAGTTTCTCACAAAGTTTTTGGATATAAGAATCTGTTTTAAAATAGTATTTATAGAAAGTGTTATTAATTGGAACTATAGAACGCAAAATGACATATGCAGGGCTGCAAATACCTTTGTAGTTTGAAAACTCAATACCTCCTTGAAATGACCTTAGACTAATTATAAAATCTCCAACATCAACAACTTTATAACTTTCAACACTTTTGTCTGTAACTGAAATTTGATAATTTATCATTTCTCTTGGAACTGCACCAAACTCTTGCGAAATTGCTAAAATCGGCAAATCTGATTTGTGATTTTTGTTTGATATACTTTCAAATAATTCTCCACCATTCTTCTTTTCCCACTTCGGAAACTCCTTTCCATTATCATCTTTAAACCTCAATTCCTGCGAAAAAAGTTTTTGCATTACGCCTTTTTTGTATTGCTCCAAAAGGTTTTTCTTTTGTTTGAGTTCAGCAATTTTTTTGTCTAAAACTGTGAAGAAAGAAGCAATGCGTTTTTGTTCGGGGAGGGTGGGGAAAGACAGTTCTATTTTTGAAATTCTACCAACATTTATACTTAATACTTTTGAGCCTTGTGCTTCTTTTTGAATTTGAAGTCTGATATTATTTGATTTAAATAAATAGCCATTAAATCCAACTGAAAAATAATTGTCTTTTGGTCTTGCTAATAAAGTATGAAGCCCAGCAAGTAATTTTTCATTATTCAAATTTACGATTTCAATACTTTTACCAACATCATTCAAGTCTTCCGAAGCATCAGCAAAAACTATATCTCCTTCTTTACAATAAAAGTCATATGAAATTCTGTTTATACTTATTTCGTCATTTATAAATGGAACAAGCTCTTTTGTGATGTCAAATAAGGTTTGGAATTTTGTATGTATATCTCCGTAGTGTATATTCTTGACAAAACCGTTTTCATAATTCAAGTTTTCTCTTGAAAATGAGTTTGTAACTTTAAAATCCGCCACTTCCCCCAACTTCTTCCTTTCCCATTCCCCTTTAAATTCAGGGAAGCGCAATTTGGGTATGTTCTTATGCTTTTCCATTATTTTTTGTTTTTGGGCTTAGTGTTTTAGCCGTTTTTTCTATTGTTGAAATAAAATGTTTTTCGACTTCAGAAAGGTCATTTTTAGTGTGCTCTTTATATTTTTCGTATTCAGCATTGGCTTTTTCTATGGCTTGTTGGTGGCTTATGGTGCCGCTGTGTTTTAGTAGTTCGTTACCGGTAATGTTAATAAACTCGTCAAGCTTTTCTATCCAAGTTGTCATATACATTGGCTTTCTATTAAGTGCTTGTATTTCGGCAAGGTCGAGGTATGCCGTTACCATTCTATTCAAAATATTCAATTCATCTTCATTCAAATAGTTTTTGGCTATTTCAGTTTCTTGCTTGGTGGGCTTACTGCCTTTGATATGGGTTAAGCCTAAGTTTGTTTTTTTGGCATCTATACGTTGGTAAATAATTTCGGCGGCTGTGTGTCCGTGTGCTGCCCAGTGCATTTTGTTTTGTATTGTTTGGAAAAACAAAATTGAACTTTCTGCTTTTGGATCGTAATCAATGCTTGTAGCATAAATATCTAACACCTTTCGCCAGAATACTTTTTCAGAAGAACGTATGTCCCGAATTCGAGCCAATAATTCTTCAAAATAATTGCCACCACCTGCTTGTTTGAGCAACTCATCATTCATTGTAAAACCTTTTACAATGTATTCCCTAAGCCGTGCCGTAGCCCATTGGCGAAACTTTGTACCCTGATGGCTTTTTACACGGTATCCTACCGAAATGATTACATCAAGGTTGTAGTATTTCACAAGTTTTTTTTGAGTTTTTCCTTCAATAGCACCGTGTTGGGTGGTATGACGGAATTCCCGACATACCATACTTTCTACTAATTCGCTTTCTGAAAAAATATTTTGAATATGTTCAGTAATAGTAGTTCTACCTTTACCAAACAATTCTGCCATTTGAACTTGAGTAAGCCAAACGGTCTCGTTTTCAAGTCTAGTTTGTATTTTGGTCAAACCGTCTTCGGTTTGATATATGATTATATTACTTTCTTCCATTTGAGTTTACATTATTCATTGTATCATCTTCCTGATGTCAAGAAAACGATACTTTTCTAATTTAAAATGGTGTGTCAATTTTTAATTCTTTACAAAATGCAGTCAACTCAGCATCCGTGTTTTTCATTTCTTTTTCCAATGTTTTCAGCTCTTGGGCTACAGTGTTTATATCTATACTTCCTTCAGCCTCAAACGTATCTACATAGCGAGGAATATTGAGGTTGTAATCGTTGGTGATGATTTCTTTAAGCAAGGCCCGTTTGCTGTATTTTTCAGTTTCTGTTCTGTTACGGTAAGTGCTTACAATTTTTTCAATATGTTCATCACGTAATATGTTTTGTGTTTTTACTTTGTCAAATTCATTGCTGGCATCAATAAATAAAACATCTTCGGGTTGCTCTCTACATTTTTTGAAAACCATTATGCAAGTGGGAATGCTTGTACCATAAAATATATTGGCTGGCAAACCAATAACTGCATCTAAATAATTCCGGTTTTCAATTAAGTATTTACGAATATGTTGTTCTGCTCCACCTCTAAACAAAGCCCCGTGCGGCAATACAATGGCCATTGTACCATTCTCCGCCAAATGGTGAATCATGTGTTGCACAAACGCATAATCGGCTTTACTGCTTGGTGCTAATTTTCCGTACTGACTAAATCGGTCATCGCTTGTAAACAATGGATTGGCACTCCACGCAGCCGAAAATGGTGGATTGGCTACAATGGCTTCAAATTGTTGTTTAGTGTGTTGTGGATGTTCTAAAGTATCTTCTTGTTTAATATTGAATTTGCGGTAATGTACCCCGTGCAAAATCATATTCATTCGGGCAAGGTTGTATGTGGTGCGGTTCATTTCTTGTCCGTAAAAGTTACTTACTTCTTTCACTTCCTTTGCTACACGAAGCAATAACGAACCCGAACCGCAAGTTGGGTCGTAAACCGATTTGAGTTTACTTTTTCCTGTGGTTACAATTTTTGCCAATACTTTACTTACTTCCTGCGGTGTGTAAAATTCTCCTGCTTTTTTTCCTGCACCACTAGCAAACTGTCCAATAAGGTATTCGTAAGCATCGCCCAAAACATCTAATTCGGTTTGCTGTAGGTTGAAATCAATTTTGTCGAGGTGCGATAACACCTTTGCAATAATTTCATTTCTTGCTTCGGGAGTTTTACCCAATTTAGTGCTGTTCAAATCCATATCCTCAAACAAGTGGTCAAAATCCTCTTCGCTTTCCGTTCCCATTGTCGAGAGCTGAATGTTGTTCAGGATTTTTTGTAAGTCTTCCAATATGAAATTGTTTTCGCCTTCTACATCGCTGTTGCCACGTTTAGCCACTTCGCTAAACAGTTCAGAAGGTTTTAAGAAGTAACCCAATTTCGCCAAGGATTCCTCTTTGATGGCTTCAATATATTCTTTGCCTTGTTTGCTGTTTTCCTTTATTTCTTTGTACTTAATCTTGTCGGCTTTTAAAATGGTGTTGGCATAAATTTCCATTTTCTCGGCAAGGTATTTATAGAAGATAAAGCCCAAAATATAGTCACGAAACTCATCCGCATTCATTTTGCCCCTGAGCGTATTGGCTATATTCCAAAGCTGTTGCTCCAATTGTTTCTTTTGGTCTTCTGACATTTAAAATTCTGTTAATTTATTAAGTTACTAATTTACGTTTTTAACCGTAATTTCAGGAAAGTAGGGCTTTAGAATCAAATCCATAACTTGATTAAACCGAGATTTTAAGAGAGAAGTTCTTTAGAATAAAATAGCTAACTCTGTAAAAATACTTGAACCCTTATCTCGTCCTTGTTTAGCGAAGCGTAACGAGGACGTTTGAGAGCTGCGTTTGTAACGCAGATAAAGTGATGGTGTGGGCGTTACAAACGCCCGTTTAGCACATCCTCGTTTCCGCTAACGCTCAAACAAGGACGAGGGGAAAAGAGAGATTAAGAACCGCTTAAAAAATGAGTTAGATGAAATTATGCAATAGACTACGTTAAATCCTAAACAGACCGTTCAAAGGAGGAAATTGTTTGCGATTTAGTAGTAAAGAAAATTATAATTTGTATTGACTAAAGTATTGGGTATTATTGAATGAAAAATACCTAAGGCACAAATGTTGATAAACGTGTAAATAATAGTTTGGCGTTATTCTCGGTAATTCAATTTGAGATTTTATCTTTTTACCAGTGTTAACGAACTGCTTCCCAAAGTTGAATTTTATTGCCTTCTCCGTCAAGGATATGTACAAATTTTCCGTAGTCAAACGTTTCAATTTTGTCAACGATAGTTACTCCTTCTTTTTTTAACTCTTCAACAAGTCTTTCCAAGTTTTCTACTCGGTAATTAATCATAAAATCCTTATCAAAATACTTTGAATTTTCGGCGAAAGGTGTCCACTGGGTCTCTGCTTTTTTTGTACTGTCTAAACTTTCGTACCATTCAAATGTGGCCCCATAAGGATTTGTATCTAACCCAAGATGTTTTTGATACCATTCAGTTGTAGCTTTTGGATCTTTGCATTTAAAAAAAACGCCACCAATACCCGTAACTCTTTTCATTTTATTATTTTTATTTAGTGTTAATACTGTTTTGAATGCGAAACCAATAAAAAAGGTTGCCACAAGCATTAAAGTTATTAAAATTACTCGCTTCATTGTTGTTAACTTATTTATATTATCAATTTTGGTATCGGTCATTTAATGCTTCCCGCTAACGCAGCCATGAATCCAATTACAAAGAATAGGCTTACACTTTTTTACGCATACTAATCACCACCGGAACACCCGTAAAATCATATTCGGCACGCAATTTATTTTCTAAGAACCGTTTATACGATTCGGTAACGTATTGCGGTAAATTGCAGTAAAACATAAACAAGGCTTCGGTTTTAAGTTGTGTAACGTATTTTACTTTCACATATTTTCCTTTAACCGCTGGCGGTGGATAGGTTTCAATAAGTGGTAAAAAGAAATCGTTAAGCGCACGGGTAGGTATGTGCTTGGTTTTGTTCGCATACACCATGGCCGCCGTTTCAATAGCTTTCATAATGCGTTGCTTTTCAAGCACACTAATAAATACAATAGGAATATCGCGAAACGGAGCAATGCGCTCGCGAATGCTGTCTTCATATTTTTTGGTGGACATGGTATCTTTTTCAATCAAATCCCATTTGTTAACCAAAATGACTAAACCTTTTCGGTTTTTTTCAACCAAACTTAAAATACTTAAATCCTGCGACTCAATGCCTAAGGTTGCATCTAACATTAAACAACACACATCGCAACTTTCGATGGCGCGTATGGTTCGCATCACACTATAAAACTCTAAATCTTCGTGAACTTTATTACGCTTGCGCATACCTGCCGTATCTACCAACCAAAAATCGTGTCCAAATTTGGTATAGCGGGTGTGAGTTGTATCGCGGGTAGTGCCAGCAATAGGCGTAACAATATTGCGTTCTTCGCCTAGAAGTGCATTTGTAAACGACGATTTGCCAACGTTAGGTCGTCCAACAACGGCAATGCGTGGTATATCTGCAAAATCAATTCCCTTTTCTTCTTTAGGAAGCGCGGCAATAAGCGCATCCAACATATCGCCCGTGCCACTGCCATTAATAGCCGATATGGTAAAGACCTCGCCTAAACCAAACGAATAAAACTCTGCGGCATAAGCAGCACGCTCGTGGTTATCTACTTTATTAGCTACTAAAATTACTTTTTTCTTGCTGCGGCGTAATAAATTGGCTACTTCTTTATCAAATTGTGTAGCCCCCTCGTTAACATCTACCAAAAATAAAAGTGCCGAACTTTCGTCAATGGCAATTTGAACTTGCTTACGAATTTCTGATTCAAAAATATCATCACTCCCATGTATGTAACCCCCCGTATCAATAAGGCTAAACTCTACCCCGCCCCACTCGGCTTTGCCATAATGTCTGTCGCGAGTTACACCAGCCGTTTCGTCGGTAATGGCTTGTCGAGAATCGGTTAAACGGTTAAACAAGGTGGATTTACCTACGTTGGGTCGCCCCACTATTGCTATTATATTTGGCATAACGGGTGCAAAGGTAGTAATATTCAGTTAATAATTTAACGCTTCATATATTGTGCCGAACCAATGTTTGTTATATATTTGGTAATATGCGATGTTTTCTTCACATTTTATTTTTTAAACTCTTCTACTGTTCAATAGGATTGGGGCAAACCCCCTCTTCACACGCTCCAATTAAACCACACGTAAATCCTGTTTTAAAGTTTACTGAAAATAAAGGGCAATGGGACAATCTTATATTGTACCGTGCGCAATTAGATGGAGGCGCTTTATTTGTTGAACGCGATAGGCTCACCTTTAATTTATACGACAAACAAAAGGGAAAACAATTTCATGGCAAAGCCGCCGTTAAAAATAAACCAACCAACGATTTAATTAATGGTCATGCGTTTTCCATTCATTTTGAAGGCTGCACTCCAAACCCATTTGTTGAAGCCAAAAATCCCGAATCAAATTATGAAAATTATTTTAAAGGCAACGATCCTTTAAAATGGAAAAGTAATGTGCGCAGTTATCAAAAATTATATTTCACTAATTTATACGAAGGGATTGATTACGAACTTTTAGCATCGAGCAATGGCGTTAAATATAATTTGTATGTAAAACCCAATGCCAATCCCAATTATATTCAATTCAAATACGAGGGAATTAAAGAACTTAAACTTCAAAACAACCGTTTGCTCATACAACCAAGCGTTAACGAAATTATCGAATACAGTCCTTATGTCTATCAAAACATCAATAACCAAATTGTAAAAGTTCCATGCGAATTTAAGTTGCAAAACCAAATACTCTCATTCCACTTTCCGAAAGGCTACAATAAAAATTACGAATTGGTAATAGATCCGCAATTGGTATTTGCAGCGCAAAGCGGTAGTTTTGCCGATAACTTTGGAATGACCGCTACTTATGATGCGGCGGGCAATTTATACACAGGTGGCACCGTTTTTGCCATTGGGTATCCTACAACGCTTGGTGCTTACAGCAGCAGTTTTTTTGGTCCTGTTTACTATGGCAATACCGATGTGGTTATCACTAAGTTTAATGCCAATGGCACCAGCCTCTTATACTCTACTTATTTTGGAGGCGATAAAACCGAAAGCGTTAATAGTTTGGTGGTTGATAATAATAATAATTTATGTTTATACGGTGCTACTAGTAGCACTAACTTTCCTGTTACCAACGGTGCTTACGACCCCACGTTTAATGGCGGTAATTCGGTGTTCTTTTTTTTTAACGGTGCTCGCTTTTTAAATGGAACCGATATTTTTATTGCCAAATTTAGTGCCAATGGCAATGCTTTATTAGGCTCTACTTATTACGGCGGCAGCGATAACGATGGCTTAAACTATACAACGCAATTAACCTTCGTCGGAAATTTTAATATTCCTGTGCCACCCGCAACAGGGCTAGTTGCTGTGTTTCAGCCCTTGTACGATAGTTTGTTAACCAATTATGGCGACCAAAGCCGTGGCGAAATTCAAGTAGATGTATTCAACAATATTTACATTGTTAGCTCTACACGCTCTGGCGATATACCAATGCTTAACAGTTTCGATAACACGTTGGGGGGCATTCAAGATGGCGTGGTGGCTAAATTTAATTCGGCGTTAACCAATTTACAATATGCCTCCTATATTGGCGGAAGTAAAAACGATGCCGCTTACGGACTTTGTGTAACAGGCACTAACGATGTGTATGTAACAGGCGGCACGTGTAGTTCTAACTTTCCGGTTACGCCTGGGTGTTTGCAAGCCAGTTATGGTGGTGGCATCACAGATGGGTTTGTGATGCGCATCAATGCCGCTGGCAACACGGTTTTAAACTCTACTTACTTTGGCACACCGCTTTACGATCAATCGTTTTTTGTTCAATCGGATAAACAAAAAAACATATACATCTATGGCCAATCGTTAGGAAATATTCCCATAAAAACAGCGGCGGGTTCTTCAACGGTTTTTAATGTTCCTAATACTCATCAATTTATTACCAAATTAAATGCAACGTTAACGAGTAGTTTAATGAGTACTACGTTTGGTAACTACACCAACAAATTCGATATTTCGCCCTCTGCATTTTCGGTTGATAAATGCAATAACATTTATTTATCGGGTTGGGGTGCCAATTTCTTAGACCCTAGTAATCCAACACTTAGTAACATGCCGCTTTTAAACGCCACACAAAGCACCACCGATGGTAACGATTTTTATTTTATGGGCTTAGATTCTAACGCCGTTAATTTAAAATACGGTTCTTATTTTGGAGGCACACAAAGCGATGAACATGTGGATGGTGGCACTTCGCGTTTTGATCCTCGTGGCGTTATTTACCAATCGGTTTGTGCGGGCTGCGGTGGCTATGATGATTTTCCTGTTACACCAGGTGCTTGGCCCAATACACCGCCTAACAGCAATTATTCGAGCAACTGTAACAATGGCGTTGTTAAACTCGACTTTCAATTGCAATTGGCTATTTCTACGATTAACACCAATACCCTTAGCGGATGTTTACCACTTACGGTAAGTTTTACAAATGCAACGGCACCAACGAGTTCGCTCTCTACTTTTATTTGGTATTTTGGCAATGGACAAACTAATACTACAACTATCAATCCCGTTATTACTTACACTAATCCGGGTTCTTATACGGTTGCGTTGGTGGTTATAGATCCAAGTTCTTGCAATGTAAAAGATAGTTCTATTACTTTTATTACCGTGTTTCCCACTCCACAACCAGTTTTTGCAGCTTCGGTAACGCCTTGTAGTTCTACTTTAGCACTTCAAAATACAAGTTCGGGTAGTTTAACGGCCAATCCATTCATTTGGAATTTTGGAGATGGATCTCCCACATCGTCGTTGGTTGCGCCAGCGCATACTTATAGTGCTAATGGTATTTATACTGTATCGCTAAACGTATTGGCTGTAAACGGTTGTTCGGCTGCGCTTACGCAAACGGTACAAGTGTTTACGTTTACCACTTCGGTTACAAGTGCAAGTGTGTGCGAGGGTAGCAGCACTACCTTTTCGGCTACCAATGGTACTTCGTATAGTTGGAACCCGGCAGCAGGGCTTAGTTCATCGGTGGTGGCCAATCCTATTGTTACACCAACTGCTACCACGGTTTATACCGTTACCGTTGCTAATAACACGCCAGGATTTACTTGTATTCGCACTTTAACTACGCAGGTAGTAATGCGACCAAAAACAATTGCCAATTTTTCGCTTACGCCTACGCCTTGTGCAGGCAATGTTAGCTTTACCAACACAAGTACTTCACTGGCACCAAGTGTATCGGTGGTTTATAATTTTGGAGATGGGTCGGCAACGGTAAGCGTTAATAGCCCAACACATTCTTACACGGCAAGTGGTACTTATACGATTACACTAAACGCTGTTAATAATTTTGGATGCAGCGATGTGATTAGTAAACCAGTGGATATACTTTTATTTAATCCGGGAGTTGTAAGCGGCGCAACGGTTTGTCAAGGTGTGGCAGCGGCTTTAACTGCAAGTGGAGGCACGGCTTATAATTGGCAACCTACTTTGGGTTTAAATACCTCTAGTAGTTTTAACCCATTGGCAAATAGTTTTTTGTTACCACTTGGCACAACGGTTTAT
Source organism: Bacteroidota bacterium (assembly GCA_013297775.1). GTDB lineage: Bacteria > Bacteroidota > Bacteroidia > B-17B0 > Aurantibacillaceae > Aurantibacillus. The sequence continues at coordinate 39,612 of JAAFIL010000025.1, read as the reverse complement.
AGTGTACAGATTATAAATACCAGTAACGGTTTTAATTGCATTCGCACGCTAACCACATTGGTAAACGTGTTGCCTACACCAACTGCTAATTTTAATTTTTCGATAAACAGTTGTGGTGGTGGTGTTAATTTTATAGATGCCTCGCAAGCTAATATTAGCAATTGGTTGTGGAGTTATGGTAACAGCAGCGTTACTACCCAAAACTTTTATAATTTCTTTCAAGCGGGCTACACGGGTACGGTTGGTTTAACCGTTACCAATACCGATGGTTGCACAAGCAATGTAATTAAATCTATTTCGGTTCCCGTTCCACCGCCTGTGTCTATTAGTGGTAATACAACTATTTGTTTGGGAACAAGTGCATCGTTAACAGCAAGTGGCGGCACAGCTTACGCTTGGACACCCACGAGCAGTTTAAATACACCTTCTATTTTTAACCCTATTGCCACACCAAGCATTAGCACCAGTTACTCGGTAATTATTAGCACCACTAATTCTATTGGGCAGCCTTGTAGTTTGTTGTTAACGACTAGCGTTAATGTTACACAATTATCAAGTTTCCCCATTAGTGCGGTGGCAAACCCCGTTGTTATTACTAACGGTGGTTCTACTACTTTAACTTATTTAGGATCGCCTGGTGCATTTGTAGCTTGGTTGCCCCCAGGCAGCACCACACCTAACTCGGGTTATACCGTAACCGCTACTCCTAACCAACCTACCACTTACACGGCCGTGGCAACCAATGGCCCTTGCAGCGAGCGAGCCACGGTGTATGTTGAATCGTTTACACCGGGTTGCATTGATGAAGATACATTTGTGCCGAATACTTTTACGCCAAACGGTGATGGAAACAACGATGTTTTATTGGTGCGTGGTATAAAAGTAACCGAAATGTATTTTGCAGTTTATAACCGTTGGGGCGAATTGGTATTTGAAACAAAAGACCGCAACACGGGCTGGGATGGTGTTTACAAAGGACGTCCAGCCGATGTTGGTGTTTTTGGTTGGTACCTAAAAGTAAAATGTATTGGTGGCGAAGAGGCTTTTAAAAAAGGTAATGTAACGTTGATTCGGTAATGTTGGTTTACCCCCCAATTCTCGTAAAAGTTTTGCACTATTTGGTTCAAGCGAGATTATGCAATAGAAATCTATTACGAGCCGAAATCCCTTCAAAACAGTAAACTTCGTCACTTTTTCTCCTTCACCATAGAGGCACTATGCCTCAGTCGAAAAAGTGCCTGTTTTATTGGGCTTTCGCCTCTCACTACGATTCCTATTGCATAATTCCATCTAACTCATTTTTTAAGCGGTTCTTAATTTCTCTTTTCCTCTCGTCCTTGTTTGAGCGTTAGCGGAAACGAGGACGTGCTAAACGGGCGTTTGTAACGCCCACACCATCACTTTATCTGCGTTACAAACGCAGTTCTCAAACGTCCTCGTTACGCTTCGCTAAACAAGGACGAGATAAGGGGTTCAAGTATTTTTATAGAGTTAGATATTTTATTCTAAATAACTTCTTTCTTAAAATCTCGGATAATCTCGGTTTCAATAAATTCTATCGGGTTAAAATCAACAAGTGCTACATTAACCCTAAATTTCAAGAGATCGGATACTTTAGAATAAAATCTCGGTTAAAAGCCACGTTATACCCCCCTTTCCGTGAGGGATGTTAGCGGCAGCGAGCGCAGGGCGTTTGCCAATTTTGCACGCGCGAGGCGGCGACCTTAGAAGCCCCCGAAGCCGTAGCAAAATGGCAAAATGCACAAGCGACTAAAGCGAACAGCCCGACCCCTCATACCAACATCATTTCTAAAAGATACGTTGACCCAGTTTCTTTTTCTCTTATACTTCCTCAAAAATTATACCCGTAGGCCTTGCTACGCCTATAATTTTTTCGTCGCCTAAAAGAAAAATAATTCTGGTTCAACTTGTATCTTTTAGAACCGATATTGGTATAAGTAGAACTGTAGATTAATTAAACTAGATAGTGTAAATAATACACTAAGCTACTCATCCACTTTACAGGGGGCACGGCAAAAGATTATTAATCCTAATTTTCGGTTACTTCTTCTTTATTCTCGATTACTTCTTCCTTGATTTTAAAATCGTAATTTTTTCCTTCGGGTTTTTCATGTGAAAAGTGATCACCTCCATCGTGGTAAATGGTAAGTGCTGGGTCGCCACCATTTATAACTTCAGCTGGCTGATCTACATATCTAACTATTACGGTATTATTTATGCGTAAACCACGGCGAATAATAGTTACATTTTCGGGAGTAGCTAGTAACATGTCTCCTACACTGCCAATTGCTATTCGTATCTCGATTAACTCCATTTCAGTAGCATTTCCTCGACCCGCAGCACGCGCAATGGCATTGATGAGGCAATTGTTTTGGTATAAGATTTCGTAGGCTCGAATTTGTTCTTTATACGATTCCATTTTTTCTTTTCTACGCAAGTCGGGTTTTATACGCCCTTCTACTACCGAAGGTTCCCAAACTGGATTATCTTCGGGCTTTGAACTGAATAATTTTTTGGGATCCACTTCTTTCGATTTTTTGAGCCCATTTAAATAACTTAAATAACCAACAATACTTAATTTGGCATCACAAATCAAGGCTCCTAAAGTTGATACCACTTGCTCGGAATTTGGAATGAGCTCGCCCTCTAAGGCCTTCATTAACTCATTTTTAAACTCCTCTGGATTTTTGATGTTCCGTTTTAATTCATCGGCATGGTCAGACCAATTAAAAATTTTTCCATCGCGTAAATATTCTATTTTCTCATCTACGGTTGTATCGTCGTTACTGCTGTGTGTAACTTCTTTACTTTTGGTTTCAGGCTTGCTTTCCTTTTCGGTTTCAAATTTATCTTTACTTTTTTCCTTTTGCTTTAAAGGGACATAAACCAAATCATTGCCTTGGGGTGCATCAAATAAACCAACGTGCTTACCCAATTTTAGTGCAAATTGAGAGCCTAATATTTTTTCTCCGAATTTTTTATGGGACTTGCCGTATAAACGGGTTAAGCGGGTAACGTCGGTGGTTGATTCAAAGATTGGAACTTTTTTGGGCTTGTTGTCTTGTGTTGTTACAATGATATGTTTTTTAGCCGATTGAATGCTTAGCTCATTTTGATAATCCATGTTATCCAATTCCATAGAGTCGCTACGCTTCAAACCTTTTTTACTGGTAATAGATTCACCTCCTGTTTTTATTGCATCTTGTGGAATATCAATTAACCACGTTTTGTTCTTCATACCACGATTCCATTGCTTGCGTAATTCTAAACGCAAGTTTAATGGATAAGAGGGATTATGAATGTATGCAAATATCGTTTCAAATGTCATCTTACCTTTCCATTTTGGTTTATCACTTTGGAAGGATTTGCTACTTTTCTTTGAAACGGAATCTTCATCACTGCTAGTTTCCTCTTCTATCAAACTTTGGTTACCATCTTTTTTCTCTTTAATTTGCTCTTCTGAGTCGGAATGAATTTCGTCTTCCAACTCATCGTCTTCTTCTATATCAAAGTTATCTTTTATAAATTTTTTAGCATGGTCGGCTTTGCGCTGAATGGGTGCTTGAGTAATTAAATTGGTACCAGTTGCTAGTAGAGTTTGAGTTTCTTCTTTGCGTTGAAGTGTTAAACGATTAGCTATGTTACCCATTTTATCGGCTTCGGTTTCGAGGTGTTGAGAGTCGTTAATGGCCACTTTAGCTTTTAATTGCTTGGTTGGTTTTACACGGCCTTGCTTTTGTTGCACCACATGCCAAGTTTCGTGTGGCAAATGTTTCTCTTGCCCAGGTGCTACGTGTATTTGATTGCCTTGGGCAAAGGCGTGCGCATTGAGTTGCGCAGGAGCCGATGAGTTATAATGTACTTTTACATCATCTAAGCTATGACCTGATAATTGCTCGGTGTTTGTTTTTAAATGATCGGGGAGGCCTGTTGAGTTTGGCTTTAATTGAAGCGTTTTTTTTGAAGCCGCCTTATTGGCCATTTCTTGCAATTGAATAGCACTATGGCTAATGGCTCTATTATCGTTAAATGTTTTTACACCTTTTAAAGAGAACTTAACGTCGTGGTTTAATAAATGGGATTCGACCAAAGGCTTTGTCTTGTTGCTTTTCATAGGTATTACTGGTTGGGATGTTTACTACCAAAGTAAATACATTTATACCAATCTTCTACCAAAATTTTGGAGTAAAATACATCTGTATTTGGTATATGCAATTTAATAAAAAACCCAGTGGTTAACTGGGTTTTAATAATTTGTTATAAAGTTTAATGTCCGCCGCCGTCGTGCTCGCCATCGGCTAAAGGAACTGTTTGGGCAACAAAATCTTTTTCGGCACCGGGTTTACTATAATCGTAAGCCCAACGGTGAACAGTTGGTAACTCGCCAGGCCAGTTACCATGAATGTTTGCCATAGGCGTTGTCCATTCGAGTGTGTTAGAATTCCACGGATTTTGCGGCGCTTTTTCGCCACGGAACATGCTGTAGAAAAAGTTAAATAAGAAAATACCTTGCCCTAAAGCACCAACAATAGCAAACACAGTAACAATTTCGTTTATATCAACTAAGTTATCGAACATTGGGAAATTGCTATTGGTGTAATAACGACGTGGAACGCCTGCCAAGCCCAAGAAGTGCATTGGGAAGAATACGCCGTAAGCAGTAATGAACGTTATCCAAAAATGAACATATCCTAGTTTTTTATTCATCATGCGTAAAAATAATTTGGGGAACCAATGGTAAACGCCCGCAAACATCCCGAATATAGCACTTAAACCCATTACGATGTGGAAGTGAGCTACCACAAAATAAGTATCGTGTACATTAATGTCTAAAGTAGAATCCGCTAAGATAATACCTGTTACACCACCAGTAATAAATGAACTTACTAAACCAATGCTAAATAACATAGCAGGAGTGTATTGAATATTACCTTTCCACAAGGTGGTGATGTAGTTAAACGCTTTTACTGCTGATGGAATGGCAATTAATAAAGTCGTGAAAACAAACACCGAGCCTAAAAATGGATTCATCCCTGTCATAAACATGTGATGTCCCCAAACAATAAAGGATAAGAACCCAATGGCTAACATGGAACCAATCATGGCGCGGTACCCAAAAATTGGTTTACGTGCATTGGTAGCAATTACTTCGGAGGTAATACCCAAAGCTGGTAATAATACAATGTAAACCTCTGGGTGACCTAAGAACCAAAATAAGTGTTCAAATAATACGGGGCTTCCACCCATGTTATCTAACGGGCGACCACCAATGTAGATGTCAGATAAATAGAACGACGTTCCAAAACTACGATCGAAGATTAGTAATAGCGCACATGAAAATAAAACAGGAAATGATAACACCCCTAAAATAGCAGTGATTAAGAATGCCCATATTGTTAAAGGCATGCGTGTCATTTTCATTCCTTTGGCACGTAAGTTAACGATGGTAACAATGTAATTCAAACTTCCTAAGAGTGAAGAAACAATAAATAAACTCATCGAAACGAGCCACATGGTCATCCCTAATTTAGAACCTGGCATGGCCTCGGGTAAAGCCGATAAAGGCGGGTAAATTGTCCAACCAGCTGAAGCAGGACCATCGCTAATAAAACACGATGCTAACATGATGGCACTAGAGGTAAAGAAAAACCAATACGACAACATATTTAAAAAGCCCGATGCCATATCGCGCGCGCCAATTTGATAGGGAATTAGTAAATTACTGAATGTACCGCTTAACCCACCAGTTAATACAAAAAATACCATAATGGTACCGTGTATGGTTACTAGAGCTAAATACATGTTGGGGTCTAAAATTCCATCTTTACCCCATTTATCGCCTAGCATGGCATTAATAAATCCAAACTTTTCGCCTGGCCACGCTAATTGCATCCTAAAGATGATAGACATGGTCATTGCCACAACCGCCATAATAACTGCCGTTATTAAGAACTGTCGCGAAATCATTTTGTGATCTTGCGAGAAGATGTACTTTTGTACAAACGTCTCGTTGTGTTCGTAATCGTCATGTTGTACATGATCGTGGTGAACTAAATGTTCGGTTTCGATTTTGGTTACAGTACTTGCCATAGTTCCAATTTTTAAATATAAAGTTAATCCTTTTTTTAATTTGAAGCAACCTTCTTATTATCATCAACGGTTTTGAAGGCTTTTTGTTTTGCCAACCACGCATTATAATCAGCTTCGGTATCTACGATAATATTCATCTGCATGTTATAGTGCGAGGCACCACAAATTTTGTTACATAATAACAAATAATCAAACTCAACTGGCTCTTTTCCTTCTTTTTCGCGTTGTTTGTTAATGCCCGCCATTAATTGAATCACATACGCATCTTTGCGCATTTGAGCCGTTGTTTTGATGGGTTTAAACTTGAAAGAGGTAATCATACCTGGCACACAATTCATTTGTGCGCGGAAATGTGGCATGTAAGCCGAGTGAATTACGTCGCGCGAGCGCATGAAAAATTCGATCTCACGCCCTACTGGAATGTGAAACTCGTTACGAACTAAAACGTCGTCGTTTCCTGTTAGGTCAGTCGTATCCATACCTACCGCATTAGTTCCAGTAATTTGGCGGAAATCAGAAGTGCCTAATTTTCCATCTTTACCTGCATAGCGCGCCGTCCAATCAAATTGTTTGGCATAAAGTTCAACAACTACTCGGTTAGGTTCGTTGGCTTCCGACATAATTTCATTCCAATATTTTAATCCGAAAATAATAACGAATGCTAAAACAATAGCTGGTACAATGGTCCAGGCCAATTCTAAACGGTTATCGTGTGGGAAAAATTCGGCACGGCTTTTAGAATTACCACGGTACTTGTACGCAAACCAAAATAAAAAGAAGTTGGTAACAAAAAATACAAAGGTGATGAGGTACATATTCCAATCCCAAAGTGTATCAATTTTAAGACCATGCTCAGAAGCCGAGCCAGGTAAACCTCGGTCGTTCCAACGCACTACTTGCCATATAAAGAAAGCAAAAAATAATACCATAAACCCTAACATGGCCTTACCCATCATGTTATTGTCGGTATCGGTAATACGCCATTCGCTCGATTTTTTTAAACCTCGGCTCAATTCAATAACTCGTAATAATTGATGACCCGCAATTATTAATAAGAGGATGGCTAAGAGAACTAAAAGTGTCATTTGTTTATTATTTAAAGATTAATCGTTTTTTATCTAAATTTTTTATCCGTTTTAATGTTAAGTGGTATGATGCAACGCCTCTGCTAAGAAAGGATGATTTTTAACTAATAACGGGCGTTTACTTAAATTGTTGAGTACAACATAAATAAATAATCCTAAAAAGAAGAAGAAGGTACCAAACTCTCTCCAACTTAACCCTGTCCAATGGTGTCCAACAGTTCCAGGCATCACAATCATAATCATATCTAGGTAATGCCCAATGAAAATGATACCGCCGACAAAGATTAAGAAAAAGAAATTGCGTTTGCTATCGCGGCTCATTAACATAATCATTGGGAAGGCAAAATTGACAAATAAAACTGTCCACATTAATGCTTTATAGCTTTCCCAACGGGTTTGGAAATAAATTACTTCTTCAGGAATATCAGAGTACCAAATTAACATGAACTGCGAAAAGTAAAGGTAAGTCCACAAGAACGAAATGGCAAACATCCATTTACCCATGTCGTGAACGGTACTTTCAGTTACAAATTCGAGGTAACCAATTTTGCGTAACCACACAATTAAAATGGTAATGGTTACTAAGGCACTAATCCACATGCCCGAAAAAATATACCAACCAAATAAGGTAGAGAACCAATGGGTATCAATGCTCATTACCCAATCCCACGATGAAGTTGAAGAGGTAACAGCAAATAAAACCATAAACCAAGCTCCAAGTTTAATATTTTTCCAATGGAAAGAATTGTTGACGTCCACATCCAATTTATCAGCTTCAATAGAGGTTTGACGCAATTTCCATGTGAAGTATAACCAACCTATCATGTAAAGTATGGTACGAATCCACCAAAAAGCACCAAAATATCCGCTTTTTGCTTTTAAGATTGGATCTGCATTAACGGCTTCACTGTCCATCCAAACGTAAATGCCGTGAACTTTCAGTTGACCTAAAATAAAAAATAACATTAATAAACTTAAACCCCAAGGTAAATACCAAGTTACGGCTTCAATAACGCGCTTAATGGTTGTTGCCCAGCCCGCTTCGGCAGCATATTGTAAGCCTAAAAAGAAAGCCGCAGCCAAAGCAATGGCCATAAAGAAAAACATGCCCGTAAAAATATTAGCCCACGAACGGGTGCGGTGGTAATGGGCATCGCCTTCAACGTGGTCGGTTAAAAACATCGCAATAATCGCAATTAACCCAACTCCCATTAGTAGGAAGGAAGCCATTTTTGCTTTCGATGGAAATTGAAAATTTAAGTTTTCTATATTCATAATCGTAAATTCTTTAATGTTATTTCTTAGGAGCTGGAGGGGTTACGGCTGCAGTTTTAGCGGTGCTATCAGTAGCCGCTTCCTTAGGCCCTTGTAATTTTTGCACATAATACACCAATTTCCAACGTTCTTCTTGGGTTACTTGGCTGGCATGAGAACCCATAGAGCCTTTGCCATAAGTAATGGAGTGAAAAATTTTCCCTTCTGGCAAGTTTTTTAGTGTACCATTGTAAGGTGGAGGAGGTCCAGGTAACTTAGCACCTACTTTACCATCGCCCGCACCGGTTACGCCGTGGCAATGCACACAAAACTTGCCATATAATTCTTCACCTTCTTTTTCGTATTGCTCGCGTGTTTTAGCGGTTAACGGATTTTTTAGATTAGCAGCAGCTTCGTAACCTGTTGGCGTATTTTCATACACATAAGGCAAATAACCCCTTGCTACAGAGCCTTTAACTGGCTTTTTCGCATTGTAAACCGTGTCTCCATCTACCGTGTGAACGTTGTAATACTCTAATGAGTTAGAGCGATACATGTCGGGCATAAATTCTACACCAGGACTATTGGGGTCTTTTTTACCGCAAGCGGCTAAGCCTACTAGCAACATACTTGCTAAGGTGCTGCACGCTATAAATTTAATCGTTTTATAATGCTTTTTCATTCTTTACAATTAATGTGTTTCTTCTAAAACATAAGCTGGTGGCACCACAAAAGTACCTTTGTGATTAACTTCTTCTACACCATTTGCTCTTAAAATATCTTCAGCTTTTTTAGCTTGTTCGTCGTTTAACTCTAAATAAATTAAAAATTTATCGTCGGTTGTGCGAGGATCTGGGTTTTTAGCTTTAGCCCCAGGAACTAACCAACAACGTAAAAAGTACGTTAAAGCCATACCGTGAGCCGCACAAAACACCGTACTTTCAAAGGTAATTGGTATAAAGGCTGGCACGTTGTAAAAATAAGCCCAATTGGGTTTACCACCAATATCGTTTGGCCAATCGTGTACCATCATGTACCACATCATTAAAGTGGCTAAAGAAGTGCCTGTTATTCCGTAAAGGAATGCACATATAGCAATTCGAGTACGTGGCACGCCAATAACGCCGTCTATACCGTGAATGGGCATGGGTGAAAATACATCCTTAATTCGGATACCCGCTGCTCTTAATTTTTTACAAGCCTCTAACAATGGCACTTCATCGTTAAATACACCGTGAATGATGTGCTTATTTTTTGCTACTGCTGATCCCATCTAATTTTTATTTACAATTTTTTATTTAATTAAAATGCGTGTTCATTTTGCGTTAACTCTAGTGATGATCGCCATGCGCTGCTGCATCTTTCTTTTGTTGTTCGCCACTCGATTTTAAAATCGTTTTTAATTCGGCCTGCGCAATTACAGGAAAATACCGCGAGAATAACAAGAAGAATGTACCAAACATACCAATTGTTCCTACAAAAATACCAATGTCAATAAAGGAAGGGGTGTAGGTATTCCAAGTAGATGGTAAGTAAGTTCGGCAAAGGGTTGGAACGATGATTACAAAACGCTCGAACCACATCCCAATGTTTACTACAATGGATAAGATAAAGGTGGCTAAAATAGAGGTACGGATTTTTTTGAACCAAAATAATTGAGGCGATAAAACGTTACAGCCCATCATACACCAATAACTCCAAGCTAAAGGACCAGTGGCACGGTTTAAGAAAGCATATTGTTCCCATTCTACACCGCTATACCAAGCCACAAATAACTCTGTTAAGTAAGCTACCCCAACAATAGAACCTGTTACAATGATTACTATGTTCATGTACTCGATGTGTTTAATGGTTAAGTAATGCTCAAGTTTATAAATTTTGCGAACTACTAACATTAAGGTTAATACCATTGCAAACCCCGAAAATACCGCACCCGACACGAAATAAGGTGGAAAAATAGTGGTGTGCCAACCGGGAACGATGGAGGTAGCAAAGTCAAAAGATACAATGGAGTGTACAGAGAACACGAGTGGTGTTGATAATCCTGCTAAAACAAGTGATACTTCCTCGAAACGGCTCCAATGGCGAGCACTTCCACCCCAACCAAAAGAAAGAGTGCCATACATTTTCTTTTGCCAAGGTTTAATAACGCGGTCGCGTATCATTGCAAAATCGGGTATTAACCCAATGTACCAAAATACGATAGATACAGTAGCATAAGTAGATACGGCGAAAACGTCCCATAATAATGGTGAGTTAAAGTTGGGCCACAAACTACCGAATTGGTTAGGTAATGGAAACAACATATAATCTAACCAAGGGCGACCCGTGTGTAAGGTTACAAAGATGGCCGCACACAATACCGCAAAGATGGTCATTGCTTCTGCCGAACGGTTAATGGCCATACGCCATTTTTGGCGGAATAACAATAACACCGCCGAAATAAGTGTACCAGCATGACCAATACCAATCCACCATACGAAGTTGGTAATATCCCAAGCCCAATCCACACCATTGTTACTACCCCAAGCACCGATACCTACACCAATGGTATAAGCCAAACAGCCAATCCCCCAAAGGAAACTGAGTGCGCATAAGGTAATTAAGGTGTACCAGCCGCGGGCAGCTTTGCCTTCAATGGGAGCAATAATATCGTCCGAAATATTTCGGTAACTTTTATTACCTAGTATAAGAGGGATCCTGATTTGTGATTCTGCGTGCATATCGTTTTAATGAAATACGTTTTACGTTTAATAATTTATTAAGAATGCTTTTCTTCCGTATGAGCTTCTTCTTTATGTTCGCTGCCGTGCGCCGGAGTGGCTGCATGCGATTCAAAAATCATTTGCTCATCTTGGTTTCTAACTTTTAGCATATAAGATACTGTTGCTTTCACGCCTACATCTTCTAACAAGAAATAGTTACGATCATCTTTACGCCAAGCTACTACTTCCGAAGTGTTGTCGTTAACATCTCCAAAAATAATGGCATTGGTAGGGCAAGCTTGTTGGCAAGCCGTTTTAATAGACCCGTCAACTATTGGCATACCATTTTTCTTGGCTACCAATTTACCAGCTTGTAAACGTTGCTGGCACATCGAACATTTTTCCATTACCCCGCGGCTACGCACTACTACATCTGGGTTTAAAACCATACGTCCTAACTCTTGTTGTGCAGGATTAACATCGGCAAACCATTCGTTTGTATTGTAATTAAACCAGTTGAAACGGCGAACTTTAAATGGACAGTTGTTAGCACAATAGCGTGTTCCAATACAACGGTTATACGTCATCATGTTTAAGCCTTCGGAGCTGTGCGAAGTGGCTAAAACGGGACAAACGGTTTCGCAAGGCGCGTGATTACAGTGTTGGCACATCATGGGTTGGAAAGTTACCTTCGGATTATGTGAAGGTGTTTCCATATCCAAATACATTTGCTTAGTGCCTAAATGTTGCTCTTCGGCAAGGTGTTTATTCATGTCGGAAGAGTAATAGCGGTCTATACGCAGCCAAAACATATCGCGTGATTTGGCTACTTCTTCTTTTCCTACAACGTGTACATTATTTTCGGAAGTACAGGCCACCACACAAGCCGAGCATCCGATACAGGTTTGCATATCAATCGTTAAGCCCCATTTGTGGTTCATGCGCGGGTGTTCTGCCCATAAATCTACTTCACTCACATTCTTTTTGCCTCCACCGTGTACGGTAATTTCGGTAGGTGGATTCCAATAATTTTTATCGTTTGCTTTGAACTCGTTTAAAGAAACTTCGCGTAATAAAAATTCTTCACGTCCCATAATGGTGTGTTGAATTTGTGTGGCGGCAAACTGATGTTTTTCGCCTGCTTTAACAGCTATAGTAACATTAGCGGCAATGGGTTGAATGGTTCCATTAATAATGCTTTGCAATTGAAAGGCATTAACGCCTTTGCCATGCGCTACTTTCATAGATTCGGCATTGCGACCATAACCTAAAGCGATGCCAATTGTGCCCGGTGCTTGCCCAGGTTGAGGAAACACAGGTGCGGTGATGGTTACACCATTCACGGTTACATCTACCACACTTCCCATAATATCTTGGCGTAACATTTCTTGCAAGCCCATGCTTTTTACATCGGCTGGTGCCATAGTTACATAATTATCCCAAGTTACTTTAGAGATAGGATCTGGCAATTCCATTAACCACGGATTGTTAGTTTGGTTACCGTTACCAATACCTATTTTTTCGTAGATAAATAACTCAACTTCTCCGCCTTTAATAGAAGTGGCCAATTGAGCAGCTTTATTATAATCTGGGTTTGGAAGCGTTTCACTTACCGCTATGGGTGCTGCTGACGCAACTGGTTCAGTAGTTGGGGAAGCAAGGCTGTCGGTTAATTGATTAACCATGGCCGCTACGGTAGCTAAAATTGGTTTACCTGCCGAATCTAATTGAACTGGAGCTGTTGGAACAGTTGCCTTATAAACTGCTACTTTTACCGCACCATCGTGTAAAGCACTAGCCCAAAAACTTGGGAAATCGCTAAACTTACCTTGACGTGGAAAAATGCTGTTGTTTGCAAAGGCTTGTAAATAACTTACATAATCTGATTTTGAACCTGCCCATTTTAACAAACTATCTTGAAACTGACGCGTGCCTTCGTGGCGCGGCGAGGTGAAAATAGGTTGAATGGTAGGTTGCTGCAACGAATAGTGTCCTTCTTTAGGCATGGCATCGCCCCAAGACTCTAGGTAATGGTGATCGGGACAAACCACATCGGCTAATTGAGCAGTTTCGTCGGCTACGCTTGCAAATGAAATTTTTGTAGCTGCTTTTTTGTAAGCTTCCGCAAATTTTAAAGCCGAAGGTGCTGTGTAAACTGGGTTACAAGCGTAAGTTAATAATGTACCTACTTTGCCTGTATTTAATTCTTCTACTAACGCTATAAAATCTTTATCGCTTCCTTGCTTGAAATTAAAATGTTTTTCAACATCTACGGTACGCCCATAGTTGTTTAACATTTTGTTGATGCCGTTCACTAAAGTTTGAATGCCTTCGTCGTTAACACCGCTAACAACAATGGATTGCCCTTTAGAAGCAACCAAAGCCTTAGCCGCTTTTTTAATAGCTTTTACTGCTTCTGGATTGGTTACTTTTTCGTCGCCACTGGCTTTAGAGGAACCCGTTGCATTAGCTACCTCGTTAAACAAGGCTAAGGTTACACGTCCGAGTTCGCTTGGCTTAACCATGTAACGCTCATCGGCATTGGCACCCGTTAACGAAAGGTTAGCTTCAAAATGAATGTGTTTGCTCATTTCGGGCTTCTCTTTGGTTACTTTACGAGTTTGTGCATATTGTTTAGCAAATTCTGCGGGGTTTAACCAGTTGCCTAAAAAGTCGCAAGCAATACCTATAATGGTTTTGGCTTTGCTAAAATCGTAAGCCGAAACTACCGATTTGCCGAAAACCGCTTTATTAGCTAGAGTTAAGGCATTGTAAGAAACGGCATCGTGGGTAATGTGCTTAAAATCGCTGAATTTTTTACCGAATAGTTCGATAACCGCAGCCGTTGACGGAGAAATAATGGTAGAGGTTAATAAACGTACACTACCCGTTTTTAAACCTCCAGCAGCCGCATCATCAGCCGCTTTCCAGCTTTCATCTTTATTTTTTACTTTAGGACCGCGTAAACGAGCCCCATCGTATAAGCCTAATACCGATGCTTGAACACGTGCTGTTGTGTTGCCATGCGATACTTTGGATAAATCGTTACCTTCAATTTTAATAGGACGACCCTCGCGAGTTTTTACTAAAATAGAGGCGTAATCATGTCCATCGTAAAAAGTAGTTGCATAAAAGTTAGCAACTCCTGGTGTTACCTCTTCGGGCTTAATAACGTAAGGAATGGATTTGGTAACTGGCGTTTCGCAAGCGGCCAAAGCCACGGCTGCCGTTGAGAAACCCATTACCTTTAAGAAATCGCGGCGCGAAGTACCTTTTGTTTCGGCTTCATCGCTGCTTAAGAATTCATCCATTGGAAGTGGTTCGGCAAATTCGTTACCTGCCTGCTTTTGAAATTCCGGACTGTTATGCAGTTCCGGTAATCCCTTCCAGTATTTTTTTGACATAGACATGCGTATCTTAATTCTTACAGTTATTAAATTTGATTAATAGTGGCATTTTCCACACTCTAAACCGCCAATTTTTTCTACGGTGTATTTTACATCGAGTTGTCCTTGGTACTTTTCTTTAAGTGCTTTGTGCAAACGATCGTAATACGCATTGCCTTCCATAACCACTTCGGTTTTGCGGTGGCATTCAATACACCATTTCATGGTGAGTGGCGATTTTTGTTCAGCAACCGTCATTTCTTTTACATTACCATGGCAAGTTGTACATTCAATTTTACCCACTACCACGTGCTGCGAGTGATTGAAGTAAACGTGGTCGGGTAAGTTATGTACTTTAATCCATTTTAAAGGATTTTGTTTCGACTCGTCGTAAGTGCCAGTTGCTCTATCGAAACCAACTGCTGCGTAAATTTTATCAATTTCTTTTTCGCCGTATTGCGGTCCTTTTTGGATGGCTTTGTGGCAATTCATACAAATATTAACCGAAGGAATTCCAGAGTGACGTGATTTTTCAACTGAACTGTGGCAATATTGACAAGAGATTTCGTGTTCGCCCGCATGTAATTTGTGAGAGAATTTAATGGGTTGCTCTGGCTTATAACCTTTTTGCGTTTTGTAATCGTAATAAACGCCAATGTTGTAGCACGCATTCCAACACGATTTCATTCCGATAAATGCAACTACGATAACAGCAACACCAACTAAGCGGGTGTTACTATTCATCCAGCCTTTAATTTCTTGCCAAAATGTAGTTTCCGGATTTTCAGATTTGCCTTCCGCGCGGTTAGCCGAGTTTTGTAATGAAGTGCGAACACTGCGGAAAGAGCCAATAAGGATGGCTAGAATAACAATAATGCCTAAAATTAGGTAAAGTGGCTCAATGCCTCCTGAGTTAGCTGCAACAGGCTCGTTACTGGGTCCAGTAGTTGGCCCTGTGGTGGTAGGAGGCGGCGGTGGCGGCGTTTTGATATAGTCTAAAATGGCAGCTACATCTTTTTCGTTTAGTTGCCCTTCAAACACCGTCATGGCTGCTTTGCCATACTTATTATAAATTTGGTTAGCGTAAGCATCGCCACCTTTTATCAATTTTTCGTTATTGATAATCCAACGGGTTAGCCAATCGCCTTTAGGAGCGCGGTCAAAAATGCCCTTTAAGCCAGGACCCGTCAACATTTGATCGGTATGCGCAGCGTGGCAAACTGCACAGTTTTGTTTAAATAGTTTGGCTCCGTCTTGAGCTGAGAGCGGACTCTGAAACGAAAAAACCAAAAAATAGAGGGCTATTAAAGCTTTTAGAGGCGTACGACACATATCAGTTTTCATATATTAACTAAAAATTTGAGTCTGTTAAACTGATTTAATGACAAATTGATGACAGTAAATCGGGGGCAAATTTAGCAGAAGATTAAGAATTAATGTGGGTTTTTATTTATTTTTTTTGATAGTAAATATAATTTATAATAATTCTAAATAAGAATTTTATTCGTCCGCCTTTCCAACCGATTGGACGACGCTTTATTTTTCGCCGATTTTTACTAGTGCAATCGTTCTAAAGCGTCTTTTAAACTGTGAATAGCTTTTTCAACATCTTCGGCTTTGCAAGTACCTACCGATAGGCGATACCAAGTAGAATCGGCATTGGCACCAAAAGCATAAAATGGCACGACAGCAATCTTAGCTTCATCTAACACGTAGCGGGTTACATCTTTGGTGGTACTTAATATTTCGCCCGATGCGGTTTTTTTTCCATGCAAAGCCAATTGAATGGTTAAATAGATGGCAGCTTGCGGCGCAATCGCATCTACAGGATGCCCAGCGGCTTTCAACATTTGAAAACCCTTGTAAAACCCTTGCAAGCGGGTGTTTATCTTCTCTCGTTGAACGTTTAAAAACGCATCGTACTTATCCAATTGATTTAAGTAACGTGCCGATGCCAATTGTTCGGCTTTGGGTGCCCAAGCTCCCACATGAGTTAAAATGGCTTTCATTTTATCAATGATAAATTTGGGTCCCATGCTCCAGCCTACGCGAACCCCAGTGGCCGCTAAAGACTTGGAGATTCCATCTACAAATACCGTATAATTTTTCATTTCGGGACGCAATGTTACTGGGTCAAAATGCTGCACCCCATTTAACATCAATGCCCAATAAATTTGGTCATACATTAAATAAACAGGCTTAGCCTCTGCGCCACGGCGTTTATTTTCGGCTAAAATTAAATCACAAATTTCGGTTAAGCCCTCTTTTGTAAATACCGTGCCTGTTGGGTTTTGAGGCGAACACAATGCCACCAAATTAGCCGATTGAATGTGCGGGGCAATATTGGCGGCAGTAGGCATAAAATAAGTATCGGGGCTTGCTTCAATAACCACAGCTTTAGCCGAGTTCAAATAGGTGTAGTGATTATTATTCCACGAAGGCACCGCAAAAATAACTGTATCGCCCGCATCTACTAATGCTTTAAAAATGCTGTAAATGATAGGACGCGCCCCTCCCGCAATCAAAATTTCATCGGGTTTATAATCTAATCCTCCCCTTTGTTTCAATAAGCCACTAACAGCTTGGCGTAGCTCTAACATGCCATCTGCCGCCGGGTAATTGGTTTGGTCGGCTTCGTACTCTTCAATAATGTACTGTTTTAACTCGGCGGGTATTGGAAAAACCTTAGGGTTAAAATCACCTATGGTCATATTGTAAATCGTTTCGCCATTTTTTATTTTTTCGTTCACTTCGGCGGCCAACTTAATAATCTCTGAACCTATAATGTTTTCGGCTAATTTAGAAACTTTCATATCCATGTTAATTTGAAACAGCAAACCTAATTCTTTTTTAGCGGATAATTCATTGATTGGTCAATTGAAATGAATTATTTCTTTCAACAACTTGTCCATACCGAAAATCCTTTTGGGCAACCATTTATCCGTAATTATAACTCGTTTAACACGATAATTAAAAATTAGATGTACAAACACCTATTTTCATCGAAGATAAATGCCTCTTAATCTATTTTCTGCAACCATTTAGATTCTACTTCGTACATAAGTTGGATTCCTAAGCGGAAATAAATAGAAACAAAAATAGGGTACTTTTTATATAAATAGATGAAACGATTACAATTAGAAGATTTGGCCAAACAATTGGGTTACTCCAAAACACTTATTTCGATGGTGTTAAATGGAAAAGGTGACCAATATGGGATTAGTAAAAAAACACAAACCTTGGTATTAGAGGAGGTTGCAAAATTAGACTATACGCCTAATAAATTTGCAAAAGCCCTAAGAACTGGTAAAAGTTTTTTTGTCGGTTTAATTGTAGCCGATATATCGAACCCTTTTTATTCGGCAATTGCAAAAAATATTGAAATGGCCTTGTTCGAAAGAGGCTATAACCTAATGGTTTGTAGCACCGAAGAAAATGAAGAAAAAGAGAAACGCCTCATAGATATGATGATTAATCAACAAGGTGTTGATGGGATTATTGTGGCTTCAACCGCAAAGGATGGCTTGTTTTTAGAGAGTCCACGTTTTAACCGTACCCCCTTTATTTTAATTGATAGGGTTTTACCATCGTATAGAGGCCATTATGTAGTTAGCGATAATTATGGCGGAAGTTGCAACATCGTCAACAAATTAATAGAAGAGGGCTGTAAAAAAATAGCGTGCCTTTCCATTACACCTCGGCACTTATCGAGCATTGAAGAGCGGATACGTGGGTATAAAGATACTTTGGACCGAAAAAAAATTACCTATTTAAAAGAATTAATGATTGATATTCCGTTCGATAATATTGAACAAGGAACAAAAGATGTCATTCAATCGCTTTTGCGCACGCATAAAGACTTAGATGCCATTTATACCATCAATAACCCCATTGCAAGTGCTGTGTTAAAAGCCTTTCGCAATGCCGATATGAAAAAAGCAGCGGCTCATCTTAAACTTGCTTGCTTCGACGATATTGATTTGTTTAACTTAATAGATACGCCCATTTTATCGGTATCACAACCCATTCAAGAAATTGGTAAACAAGCTGCCGAGTTATTGATGGATGTGATTGACCAAAAGATTATAGATAAATCGGTGGTTACTTTACCCACTCAATTAATTGTGCGTTAAGATTTAATACCAATATCGGTTCTAAAAGATACAAGTTGAACCAGAATTATTTTTCTTTGAGGCGACGAAAAAATTATAGGCGTAGCAAGGTCTACGGGTATAATTTTTAAGGAAGTATAAGAGAAAAAGAAACTGGGTCAACGTATCTTTTAGAAATGATGTTGGTATAAGTTAGTTGCTAAATCCAAATTTAAAGAAAGAGAATCTTTAAAACTCAAATGATAACTTGCTTTCAATCGTTTAATTGCTCAAAATCTGAGTTTAAACGATAGCTTCTACTTCGGTTAACGGATTAAATAAATAAATGGCACCCGTTGCCAATTCTTTACACCGAAAACGTTTACGAATGCGTTCCCCTTTTTCAAAAAGGCGATTTTCGTTGTATAAAAAATGTGTTTTATAAGGCAAGTATTCTAAAAAAACAATAGCATCTGCATTCTCGTCGTACAATTTTAAAGTGCGTAACAAATTGCTATCGGTGCAACTGGCAGCAGCAGGGTTTTGCAAATACTTTCGCAGAGCATATAACACATCGGGCGGAAATACATCGGTATTTAAAAACTCGTGCATTAACTGTTGGAAATTTTGTTTCCATTCGGTTCCATGCGGGGCAACGGTATTTCGGAACTTATTAAACGTTACTAAATGTGCTATTTCGTGAACTAGAGTTACCAAAAACGCATATTTGTTTAAATTAAAATTGATGGTAATGGTATGGTTTAAGCCATTGCGGGGCGAGGCATAATCGCCTAATTTAGTGCTACGTTCGCGTTTAATTTTGAGTTTAAAATCATATTCTACAATCCAACGGGCAATAAGTGGTACACTTGGTTCAGGAATATACTTCACCAAAATAGCAGCATTTCTATCGTATTGAGCCTGACGTTGATCCATGTTTCAAATTTACAACAAGCCTATCAATGAATGAACTAGTTAGAAGTGTTTCGTAGTGAAATAATAAACAAGCTTATTAACAGGCTACCTTCCAATACTATTCATTTGATTCGTGCGGTTCATTCGATCCATGTCTTTATTCATTTGATTCATCCTGTTATCTTGCCTTTGACGTTCCAAAACCTTTTTGCGGTATTCCTTATAGTTCATCGTTCTGCTGCACTTACTTAGGTCTAATTCTACCATTTGATCGGTAATAGGTTTTACTTCAAATTTAACGCACTCCATTTTGGTCTTTAACTCCATTGTTAACATACTCATTGTTGTTTCAATATATAAAATAACACCACCTAATTCCTTTAACGCATCGGTTAACTCATTGCTACTTATTTCTTCTATCGAACCATAACTCATCGTAACACTAGGTATATCTTTAGCAGTTGTATGCCAAACCTCCATGATGTATTTAGAAGAAATGCCTCCAATTTTTACCTTATAAGTGATGATGGCTTTTTGGCATACTTGCTCTAAAATAGTGCGTTCTTCCTTAGTTTTAACAACCTTCACATCGGTAGGGTTATAGGCGTTTAGGTCTTTTTCATTCGATGCAGCTTTAACATTTTCCCAATTATCAGCGGCACAGCCTATACTATTATGTTTCACTTTCAAACCCACTGAATCTGCATAGTAATAGTCCGACTCTTTATTTCCTACTTTTAGCTCTTGCAAACTGATACCAGGTCTGGCATTGACCGTCGTAATTATATCGGGCATTGTCAAAAAACTAGCCTCCGTTTTAATCAAATACTCGGCATAAACACCCATTTGCGCCACACTTACTTTAACACTTCCAACTAAAGTAAAAATCAGTAATCTTTTTATTAATTTCATAGCCACAAATTTAAAAGAAATACACCCTACTTTTCTAATTTTATCAAAGAATTCTCTTACTAAAAATCTATTATATTGTTTACCTTGTATAAAATTTAAAGTATGTCGCAATCATCCCTTTCGTTTTTTGAACGTGCCAATAATTGGTTAAAAAATTCAGTAAGCATTCGGCTCATTACCATCACCATTTTAATTTTACTCTTGCTGATTCCGGTTAGCATGGTCGAAAATGTTATTCGAGAGCGACAAGACCGCCTTAACCAAGCCATCGAAGAGGTGAGTTCAAAATGGGGGCAATCGCAAATTTTAACTGGATTGGTAATTAGCGTACCTTATAAAACAGTTTCGAAGGTTTACGAAACAAACGACGAAACCCAAACGGGTCAATACAAATTAGTAGAAACTAAAGAATTTGCACATTTTTTACCCAATGCGTTAAGTATTAAAGGCACTATAAACCCCGAAGTGCGTTACCGCGGTATTTATGAAGTAATTGTTTACAACGGAAAAATTAAATGGAGTGGGCAGTTTAGTAAACCTAATTTTGAAACGTGGAAAATAGAAGATGCGAATGTTATTTGGGATGAAGCCGAGGTATCTTTAGGGATGTCGGATTTACGCAGTATTCAAAAACAAATCACATTGAAGTGGCAAGATAGCGTATTAAATTTTAATCCAGGATTAAGTAACACCGACGTTATCAGTGAAGGCATATCTGCTCGTTTAATAAACCTCAATAAGGCAGATCCTTCGGCACCTCTAACGTTTGAAATGGAAATGGATTTTAATGGCAGTTCGGGCTTGTACTTTACACCTTTGGGCAAAGTAACAAAAGTTGAACTGAACTCACCTTGGAAAACACCCAGCTTCGATGGTGCTTTTTTACCCGACACCAGAACCATTGATAGCAAAGGCTTTTCAGCGTCGTGGGAAGTATTGCATTTAAACCGCCCTTACCCGCAACAATTTAAAGGCTCCAACACAAGCATTAACGAAACCGCCTTTGGTGTTAACTTAAAGGTGCCTGTAGATGAATACCAAAAAAGTACGCGCGCTGCTAAATATGCCGTTATGTTTATCACCCTCACGTTTTTAATTTTCTTTTTTGTGCAAATTTTAAATGGTGTTCGCCTTCACCCTATTCAGTACATTATTGTTGGATTGGCTTTGTGTATTTTTTACACTTTGCTCATTGCCCTATCTGAACATATCTCGTTTGGATTTAGTTATTTAATTGCCAGTGTAACCATTATAAGCCTCATTACTTTATACGCCATTGGTATTTTCAAATTGAAACGGCTAGTGGTATTAATTATGCTCATTTTAATCTTATTGTACTTATTTATTTTCTCTATTATCCAGTTAGAAGATTATGCCTTATTGATGGGAAGCATTGGTCTAGTTATTGTTTTAGGAAGTGTGATGTATTTATCGCGCCAAGTTAACTGGTACGAAATCAGTAAACCAAAACAAGAATAAAGATTACAACTTCGTTTTTAAATAATTGAAAAACGCTAAGGTAACCCGACTATCGTTTTCGCAATAAGCAATCAATTGGTTTTGAAGTTCTTCGTTTTTAAACAAATCGGTAGTTTCAGCCAAACTGCCGTAGGCGTGCATGGCTTGCAACCCATCTTGTATAGCCAACTTCGTATAATCTAAAGCCGGAAAAAGTACTTGTGCAATGGTTTTTAAACCCGTTCCCGATTGAAACAAAGGATTAAAATACGCCAAGTCGCGGTAAACCAAATTTACATCTACCAACTTAGCTTGCAATTGCTCCAATTGAGTTACATAAGTTGTTTTTAGTTTTAACTCTTCAATTATTTTAGTTTCGAGGCTTGCATCAAACACCAATACATGCTCAAACGGCTTGGTGAGTTGAAGAAGAGCTTGCGCAAAGTCGGTTAAATCTTCTTCCTGAAAAGGCTTAAAATAATGGTGATTATAATTTTGCCCAACACAGGTTACTAAAAAAGGTGTGGACTCAAAAGGGTGTTTGTTTTGATAAACGGGAATAGCGGGCGCAAAAACCTCTATGTCTAAAGCACACACCGAATGATTAACGGGTGCTAACAATTCGCGTAACGCATTTTGTGCAATAATTTCTTTTCCACTTAAAATAGATTTTTTTTGTTGGATTAAAACTTTTTCCGCTACTAAATCGTCAGGTAAATCTTCTAGCCATAAAATACCTTTGTTGAACCATTCCATCAGCCGTTCTCTTCCCGCTTTAGTTAATTGAAACACCGTAGGCTTTTGTTGATTAAACACCCCATGCCAACAATAGCCATAAAAATCGCAAGTATAAGGACTTAAACAATGAGTTCCTAAAGGCTTTTGCGGTACATTACTTTGCTTCAAGCAATCTTGCGCACTGTTAACCTGCGTTTCAAAATAACTCAAATTGGTTTTAGCCGTTTTAGTAACCTCACGTTTTTTAAATAAATGCTTAACCTCTAACGATCCTTTAAGCGCGTAGGCTTCGTTTAAACACACTAAAAAAAAACTGACTTCCTTTTTTAAAACATGGCTCAGCACATAATATTGTAAGCAAGCATCTTTAACATAAGTCGAACTTATTTTTAGAGAGCTTTTAACCTCATAAGCCGCATACCCGTGTTCGGTTAAAACCAAAATATCTACCATCACTAAAGTTTGGTTATGCACAAACGTTGCTTCGTAAATAACCGATTTATTTTGAGCAACCAAATCGGCGGTTAACTGCGCCGCTTCTCGTAAATTAGCAGTTTGCTCACGCACATCTATTCCTCCCGGAAACAAATGTTGAGCCAACTTACCCACATCGTGCCCACGCGAAAACGTCAATTGTTTTTCGATGCTTAATTTATCTTTTAAATGCGCTTGGTATTTATTTAGAAAGAATGCCTTTTCGCACTGTTCAAACTTCATAAAAGAAGACTTACTTATCGTATATAATAACTCATTCATCGAAATTTTGAATAGTAAAAAATTTAGGTACTATATTAGTGTAAACTTATTTAAAATGCGAATAAAAGTAAAGTTATTTTTTGGTGTACTCTTGTTAATTTTGTTGAGTTTATCTTCAAAAAGTTTTGGGGCTTCGTTTTCCATTTTGCGCGAAGACTCAAGCGAACTCTTAATTGCCGTTGCCAAAATAAATCCCGAAAAATTGGAACAGCTTAAAACAGAGTTGCAAGCCGAAACTAGTTTTAAATATTTAACCTATTGCAGTAATCATAGTGTATTTTTAATAAACACACAGCTTACATTAACTGAAACCAATATCATTTTAAACC
Organism: Bacteroidota bacterium; assembly: GCA_013297775.1. Classification (GTDB taxonomy): domain Bacteria; phylum Bacteroidota; class Bacteroidia; order B-17B0; family Aurantibacillaceae; genus Aurantibacillus. The sequence continues at coordinate 15,872 of JAAFIL010000025.1, read as the reverse complement.
GTATTAATAAGTTATTTGGAGAACCTTTACTTTCCATAAAGCAGATTGGATTTGGTGACATTGTTTCCTTCTGTGAGATAGATGCCTTGACAAAAAGAAATCTCATAAAAAAACAGAAATAAGATTTTAAATCATGAAAACATCTTTTCAAAGAAAAAATAATCGAAGTTATTGCTTCATCTTCCTTTTTAGTTTAACTAGTTTTTTATTAAAATCACAAATTATTGGCTATTCTTTTAATGCCGTGGCTGTTACTTACACCCCCAATGCCTCGCCAACAGCCACGCTCATTAATGCGGGGGTAGATGATCAATTATCGGCAGCAGCACCCATCGGTTTTACATTTCAATACGGCTGTAATAACTATACGCAGTTTAAAGCTTCTTCTAACGGTTGGCTAACCTTTAACACAGCCATCACAGGTAATAACAATACTAATAATTTAAACACCTCTACCGATAGACCAATAGTAGCCCCTCTTTGGGATGACCTAGCAACAGGCGCATCGCCAGGGAATGTGAATTATCAATTAACAGGCACTGCCCCTAATCGGGTATTAACGGTTGAATGGAGTCGGATGGAATGGCGTTATACGGCCACCACTTGGGGCCTTTCGTTTCAATGTAAATTATACGAAACCACAAACCGTATTGAGTTTGTTTACCTCCGAAATGGAAGTGCTACTGCCAATTTAGATACCCCCACAGGTTCTATTGGCTTGGGCGGTTTTATTTCGGGCGATTTTTATTCGTTAGATGGCACTGGAGCCGCCCCCAATGCCCTCAAAACAGTTGAAACTACAACGCTTAATTCGAAACCAGCTAGCGGACAAATTTATCGCTGGGATCCCATTGTTTGCAGCGGCACACCGCTTGCTGGATTGGCTAATGCTGTTCCGTCGAGCAGTTGCACCGCCTTTAATTCAACCCTTAGCCTTACAGGTGCTAGTTCGGCCTGTGGCATTACCTATCAATGGCAACGGGCTACAGCAATTGGAGGGCCTTACACAAATATTGCAGGCGCCACTCAACCTACTGCTGCCGTATCCAATACCGTTACTTTTTTTTACCGTTGTGTTGTATTTTGTGGCGTTTCTTCAGCTACAAGTGCAGTCGTAGGTGCTACTGTTACAGGTGCATCGGCTTGCGGCTATTGTGCCGTGCGTAATGTAACACTGCCACATAGTTCAACTGGGCAAACCACCTGCGGCGAAGGCAATGACATTACAGGTGCAAATGTTACAAATGTTTGTGGTAGCACTCTTTATTATGGCGGCGAAGACGTGGTTTATTCGTTTACCCCTACTACATCGGGTTTAATATCTTTAACAGTTACCTCAAGCGGCTCTTATATGGGGCTTATGTTGTATAGCGGCTGCCCCAATGCTGGAGGTGTTTGCGTTGGCAATGCGCAAAGCTCGGCAGGTAACCAATCGCTGTGCGCTACGGTTGTAGCTGGGCAAGCTTACTTTGCCATTCTCGACTCTTGGCCTGCGCCAACTTGCAACCCGTTTAGCATTGGTATTTCGGCACCTAGCTTATGCAGTGGTTCTATTGCAGGTTCTACGTCAGCGGCTACACCTACGTTTGCATGTGGCACACTTACTACCAATTTATCATTATCAGCCGTTGCTGCTTGTGGGGCTACTTACCAATGGCAATCGGCACCCGCCATAGGTGGCCCATATACTGCTGTTTTGGGCGGAACTACTGCTGCCTTTACCACTTCCACCAGTGCAACAACTTTTTACCGAGCCTTATTAACTTGCAACACCACCACGGCATTAAGTACAGTTGTTAACGTTAGCGTAGCCCCTGGCCCTTCTATTACTTGTAGTTTAGGTTCTTATGTTGGTGCGGCCACCACCTATAGTTTCGAGTCTTTTGGAGGCACCACTTTACCAACAACCGACGATGTACTTTTTAATGCCGTTAGTTTATTTGGCTTTCCATTTTGTTATGCAGGGCAACAATTTAATGGAGCTTATGTGGCCTCCAATTCATCGTTAGTGTTCGATGGTTTAAGTTGTTTTCCAAATGTTAACCAAACACCTTTTGCTGTTTTAGCTGCACCTGGCGTTGCAACTGGGTATCAAATTAATAGTCCAGCTCCTAACAACACCGACTATACCCCACGTAATGCTATCTTAGCACCATGGCACGATGTTGACCCTTCGTCAACTGCTGCTACACCTACCATCCATGCCATTACTTTAGGTACTGCTCCTAATCGTCGGTTTATAGTCTCGTGGGAAAATGTACCCATGTATTCCACAGCCTGCGAAACCGTTACCGCCAGTAATTTTTCGGGGCAAATTAAATTATTTGAAACCACCAATGCCATAGAAATACACATTCGTAATAAACGGGTGTGTACATCGTTTAACAATGGGCAAGCGATTTTAGGTTTACATAATTACAATGGAAGCATTTACGTTCCTCCAGTTAATGCAACAGCACATAATGCAACAGCAAATGCCCCTTATAATAATTGGAGTATGACCAATCAAGCGTACAGATTTACAACAACTTGTAGTGGGGCAAGTTTATGTGCCGTACCATTGCCCATTGGCTTTAAACAATTTTATGGGCAACATATAGAAGGCATTAATAAACTATGGTGGCAAACTACCGAAGAGTTATTGGTGAAAGAATACTACATCGAACGCAGCGTAGATGGCGAAAACTTTACACGCATAGGTCGCGTAAATGCCGAATCTAAATCAAATTATTTGCATCAGTTTAACGATGCCACCTTTGAACGGGGACGCATCCACTACTACCGTGTTATTGCCTCAGAAAATAATGGGCAACAAACCGCCACCTCTATTTATCCCATCTACGAAACCGACGGGCAATTGGTCGTTACTTCAGTTTATCCTAACCCCGCCAGCGAGTCTTTAACCATTGGTTTCAGTGGCTATGGCACAAGCGAGGCTCAATTTATAATATACGACCAATATGGAAAAATAATAAAAAAACAAACTCAATCCATAACTGGTGGCATGGCTAAAACCGATGTTTTATTAAATGACTTAAATGGTGGAATTTATTTACTAGAGATACGCGACAGCAACGGGGTCGTTATTAATCGCCAAAAATTTTCAAAATTGTAGGAAGGGTAATAGTTGTAAAATTGAATATTCTTTTCAGAAAGATAATTTGCGTTCTACATAATTGAGTTCATCCACGAAGAAACCGTTTTACTCTCGCTCTTGAATAAAACATAAATACACCTTTTCCTTTGCGAACTTTGCGCCTTTGCGTGAAAAACGCTTTTAAACAGCTATTAAATTTATCCTGAAGAACCGCTAGTGTTACAAAATATTATAAGTTACGTTCACCACAAAAAATGCGGTAACCTCATCTATTGGAGTAAAATTAAATTCGATTGGATTTTGAGAACATAAAGCTGTTTCTATTAAACCAATGCCAGCACCTGCATTAATCATTTTGCTATCTATTTGCCCAAGGGTAGTCAAATAATCTTGTTTTAATTGGTGCTTATCTTTTACATTAATCGCATTAATTCGATGTGTTACAGATTCTTGTTCAGATATATAAATACAATTACCTGTTTTTATTTTATAAACGGAAGCCGATCGAACAATCAAAAAATAATTTTTAGTCATTGCTTCATCGCCTTTGTTAGAACAATGTTTTACGATATTGTGAATGAGTTCGATGGCAATTTTAAATACTTTAGTTTTAACTTTTGTAGCATCGCGCTGCGACTCAATAATATTCCGCACATTGGTTAATAAATTTTCTGTGCCTTCTTTCGAGAAAATACCCATGTAAAACGCAACGATTTGTTCATCGGGCTGTAAATCAAAAATGGTGTATAGGCTTTGAGTAAGCAAAGTTTAATTATTTAGTAACAAACACAAATGGTATTTTTAAAATATATTCTAAATCTTTTCCAGCATCCATCGTATCTTCATTATCTTCATCCGAAATCCACTCAATCGTTAATGTTATTTTTTGATGGCTAACTTCGAGTATCCTTTTTAATAAAACTAAAACAAAACGCGAGGATGTACTATTGATGTAAAGAAAAGCAAATTGAATGTGAATAGAGGTTGGTTGCTTCAATGCGGCGGTGTAGGCATCAAACCAATCAATAATGGGTTTAAAAAAATCGTGAGCGTCACTCATGTAGCACGACCCTTTGATGATGAAGCGACCCATTTCGGCATCACACTCTACCTGTGGCGAACTTTTTGTTTCGGCTATCACTAATTTTTCCATAAAGATATAATTCAACCTCTAAAATAGCTTTTTTTTGGTTTAAGCCTTCATGCAATTAGAAATGGGTTTACAGAATTAGCCGAATAGACTAATTGTATAGCCTAACTTAATTACCGTTGCGCTCAATATCGGTAGGTTTAAACATTACCAAGCCCTTTAAACGCGTTAATTGTTCTTTTACCAAGGCTTCATCGCCTGCAATTACCAATTTGTAACTATCGGGAGCTAAATACTTTTTAATGGCTTTTTGCACGTCTTCTGCTTTTAAAGCCAACAGGTTCGCCATTAAATTTTTACGTTTTTCAAAATCATACTTTATTGGATCGTATCGTCCGCTAATTTCAGATGGATTTTCGGTACTCATCAGGCGCATTTTTAACTCGTTAATGGCTTCGTTACATTTATCGGCGAGGATGGGTGTATTGTAAAAATCTAGCAATGTTTTATCCACCAATTGAACGGTGTTAAACAATTCGTTGCTTCTTACACTGCAAGCTATGGAAAGGATATCGGCATACTTAGAGTTAGCTAAAGAAGCTCTAATACCATACGTTTTACCACCTTTTTCGCGAACTTCGGCAAACAATACTTCGTTAAGTAAACTAGTGGCGATAGTGAAAGCTAAGGCATCTTTATCACTCACCGAAGGACCAATTTTATTCCATTGCAAAGCGCATTGCGTTGCATTGGCTCGGTTAATAAATGCCATTTCTTTTTTCTTAATTTGAGGTTTATCCAGCACCACTCCATTTACTTCGCCAAGTGCCGATTGCCAGTTTCCAAAATATTTTTCGACGATTGATTTAATAATGGCCACTTCAACATTTCCGGTAATAATTAATCTTGCATTCTTTGGTGTATAATTGAAACTATAATACTCTCGAATTTTTTCGGGCGTAATGTCTAACACCTGCGCTTTGTAATAATGCCTGCCTAAAGGATTATCTAATCCAAAAATAAAATAATCTGAAAAAATATCAGCCAAGTTGGCAATATCCATTTTGTTGATTTGATTATTATCTACAATATAATTTTTAAACCGTTCAATAATATCCTTATTAAACTTGGGTTGAAGAACAGCCGCACTCATTAAGTCTATGGCCTCATCGGCATTTTTCGCTAAAAAATCGCCGCCAATAAATGTGTAATCGTTATTAACATCAACATTTAAGTTGGCACCTAATCGGAACGCTCTGTCGTTTTGCTCCTCTTTGGTGTAGCGTTCGTTTCCCTCTAACAACAAGCCTGCGGTGAGTTCGCCATACCCTTGTTGCCCTGGCGTTTCATTTTTTCTACCACTATTTACTAATAGCCTCACATTCATCGCTTCCATTTTACCGTACTTCATCACATAAACCTTTAAGCCATTTTTTAAAGTAAAGGTTTCTAACTTTGGCAACTCTTGCGCAAAAACAGAACTTGCTAAACTCATTAGCACTAAAATTAATTTCGTCTTCATTACTCTTCGGGGCTTGGTTTTAAATTAATGATTTTTAAATTTTCTGGATTAAAATACGTTTGTGCAATAACTTTTAAATCTTCGGCTTTTATCTTTTTATAAGCAGCCAATTCAGCCTCGTATTGTTTATAATCGTTGTAATAATATTCGGCAATTCCTAGCACCGCGCCAATACTCGAATTATCGTAATTCATAAATACGGCCGAGGCTTCTCTATTTTTTATGTAATCATCAATACGGCTTTGATCTATACCTTCTGTAATAATTTCATTAATTTCTTTACTAACGGCTTTGCGAACTTTGGCATTACCAATGGCTGCAGGCATAATAACGTCGTAGGCACTGTAGTTAGAATACAAGCGCGACTCATCAGTCATTGCCGAAATTTGATACGCCATGTTGCTATTTACCAAACGTTGGTTCAATAATGAATTTGGATTTTCGAACAACAACTTACTAAGTAAATTAAATCCATAAAAATCTTTATGACCAAATGCTGGCGATGGCACGATGTACGAATAAATTTGCAAAGGATAATCAATGGTCATTTCCTCTACGGCAATGTCGTGTTTAAAAATATCAGGCTCTTGCTTTTTGACATTCAATGGCAATTGCTTTTTAATGTTCCCAAAATGTTTTTGAACTAACTCAAATACCTCGTTAGCTTTTACATTACCTGTTACCACAATATAAGCATTGTTAGGGCTATAAAATTTATCATAAAAATCTTGACATTGTTGAGTAGTAAACGCCGTAATTTCGGTTAAGTAACCAATCACATCCACCTGATAGGGATGGTGCTGTGGATACAATTTTTTATACCGTTCGCCCAACATGCGGCGGTACCAATTGTTTTCGCCCAAGCGTAACTCCTCGCCTACTACTTCACGCTCGGTATCTAGTATATTTTGAGATAGCAATAAATTTTCCATGCGATCGGCTTCCATTTCGAGGGCTTTATCTATAAAATTAGAAGGCACTTCTTCGTGATATACCGTTCTATCAAAGGTGGTATAAGCATTGCACGAGCCCCCCATTTTTCGAATTAGCTTAATATACACATCGCCTTCGCCACTAAATTTTTTACTGCCTCTAAACATCATGTGCTCAAACATGTGAGCCATGCCCCTCACGCCATCCCACTCATCCTTACTCCCTACTCTATACCAAACCTGAATTTCGGCCATGGGATTGGTAGCTTTTTCGCACACAATAACTTTTAAACCATTGGCGAGTGTTTTGTGCGATGTGGGATAGCTGATACTTTGCGCTTGCATGGTGTAGGCGAAGACGCATAAACCAATCAAGTATTGAAAACGATTTTGCTTTTTCATGTTTTTAAAAATCTAAATTTAAACCAAATGTGAAACCTTGACGAAGTTTGTTGTTAATGCCGTAACCTAAAATATAATCTACGCGCAATACTTTAAAAATATTTTCGAGTCCGAAATTAATTTCATAATACGCGTTAATGTTTTCGTTCATCAATAAACGGCCGCCTACTACTTCTTGAACAGGCAAGCGTTTTAATAATGGAATTTTATTAAGTATAAAGCCATTAAAATGGTGTTCGGCTTGTGCTTGAAAATACCAATCGCGACTGCTGTAAGTATAGTAAGGTAACAAAAAGAAATTCCGATTATAGCGCGACGAAAATAACGTTTGATTACCATCGAAATGTTTGTAATCCATAAAATACATTTGCTTGGCGTTTAAAAAATAACCTGCTCCCGCATAATAGTCGAGTTCTCCAAACAAACCCAGTTTCAATTTATCGCTCAAACTAATACGTGCCAAATCATAATCGGTTTTTGCGTTTAAACCCGCAATGGCTTTGCGGTAAGCAACGTTAATAACAGGATATTTACTCCCTGTTATTATTTTTTGATGTGGCAAAGTATAATACTTTTGTTTGAAACGAATAGAGAACGCTACATCGGCGGTTAGCGCATTACTAATAGGATCTTGCACCACATCTGAAATTGAATTTTGAGGATTGTTACTGGTAAACAATTTTGTTTTATCATCAATCAATAATTGATCGGTGGTATTGCGTAAGGGTGCACGTTCGGCGTATTTTAAAGCTCCATTAAAAATAATACCATTGGTAATTTCTGTAAAGTATTTTACTTCGGCCGAGGTTTCTTTAAAGAGCTTCATGTAATTTTCGTTTAACAACAAAGTATAAACCGAATTGAGTAATGGAATAATGGGCTCACTGCCATTATATTGTTCAACAATAGATTTAACATTAACTTGAATGCGCGAAAATTTTTCGGGTTTAAATAAATAATCCCAATTTAATTCGCCACCCCACAAGGTATTGCTAAACCCATAACGTGCCCGCGCAGTTAGAGAATGGTAACGGTAATCTTCATAACGCTTTTGAAAAGAAGCACGGTAACTAAGGTTTAAACCTTCGACGGTGTTGTATTGAACGCCGCTGGTAATAATACCTGGGATAGAAACATTCCACTTCTTTCTGGTGTTTTGATAGGTATAACCACTAAAAATATTTTTAAACTTAAATTTGTTATTCTTTCTATCTAACGAATCTTTATACCGATCGCTACTTTTAATTTTTGATAAGCTATCTTTTCGGCGATAATCGCGCTCTTCTTCGGGTGTTAAAGGAATAGGGCGATTCTCTTTCCAATAAGCGGTATCTTTTTTATTGGCTTCTTCTTCTACTTTTAAGGTTTCATTTTTAAAGAATTTTTTGGGGAAAACAGGGGCTACGTTAAAATCTTTCATCACCGCATTAAAATAACCATTGCCTTTAATTCCCAAAAATTTAAAATCGAAACTAAAGTTAATACTAACGGGCATCCAAATGCTATCACCACTCACAGGTGCTTGAATTTGTTTAATGTACAAGGTATCTACAAAATCAATTTTAGCATCTTTGGTTAACAGTAAATCGGCACTGGTGATGCGCCATGTATTTTCTTGTATATATATGGTGCCTCTAAAACAAGGGCCTGTTTTGCTACGCGGTATCACTTGAATTTTATTGATGAGTTTTCCATCTTCATAAACGGTTCCTAACATGCGGTATTTATAATACAAAAAGGCATTCTCGTTAATGGGCGAGGTAAATGGGCGATCGCTTAATCCATCTATCTCAATTAAATTATCGTAAAAATTAAAGTTCATATCACTTAATTGATTAAACGAAAAGGCTTGGTTGTTGCCACTTACTTTACTACTGTACATGATTTCTTTTTCATCGTCGGGTTTGCGGTAATGGTATTTACTTTCGCTTTCACTTAAATACACCACGCCTAACATGGTCGAGTCAAATTTTTCGCCACCTACACTCATCATCTTTTGCATTTTTTTCGGAACGTTTTTTATCCGTTGTAAGCCTTTAATATAGGCTTGGCAAGTATAAGCTTTTACTTGATTTTGATAAACCTTTCGCTTTTTAATAGCTTGCCGAATAACCGCATAAGCGGGGTCTTCGCCAGCTTTTACTTCTACTTCTTTTAGTGCCACACCATCGGCAGTGAGGGTAACATTTTGCTCTAAAGAACTTGTTAAATTAATAGTGATTATTTTTTTAGAGTAACCCACGTATTGATAAATAACTTCGTAGGTACCTGCGGGCAAGCGCAAGGCATACACCCCATCGGCATTGCTATTGGTGCCAATGGTAGTTCCTTTAATTAATACAGATGCAAAAGCTAAACCTTCTTTGGCATCGCTAACTTTACCCGATAAAATAAATGTTTGCGAATAAGAAGCCAACACTATTAAAAGTAAAAAAATGGAGAGTATTTGTTTTTTCATATACAATAAGACGAGCTAGATTTATAAAAAGTTACACTTACTATTTTTTTTCAAAATTGGTAAACGCATAGCTAATAATGTTAGCTCCCATTTTTAATGCTTTTAAACGTGTTTCTTCGCTGTCTTTATGCACATCTGGGCTTTCCCAACCATCGCCCAAATCGCATTCGGTATCGTAAAAACAAACCAAGCGACCGTTATAAATTAATCCGAAACCTTTAGGCGACTTATTATCGTGTTCGTGAATTTTTGGCAATCCATTAAACTCATATTTTTGGTGGTAGATGGGGTGATTGAAAGGCAATTCTACCAAGTCTAAATCAGGAAATACTTTTTTAAGTTGTAAGCGAATAAATTTATCCATGCCATAATTATCGCTAATGTGTAAAAAGCCTCCCGCCTTTAAATAGCGTTGTAAATTTTCGGCTTCTTGGTCGCTAAACACCACATTGCCATGCCCCGTTAAGTGCACAAATGGGTAATTAAACAATTCAACGCTACCCACTTCTACAATGCCCTGTTCGGGGTTAATAGAGGTTTTTAAATTCTCGTTACAAAATTTAATAAGGTTAGGTAACGATGTTTCTAAATTTCCGTACCAATCGCCACCGCCATTGTATTTTAAAACGGCAATTTGATAGGCATACGGCGCACGAAATGCTGTAGAACCTATTAAAACCGCACTTAGTACAAACAACTTCAAAAAATAAGATCGCTTCATTGGTTTAAATTTACAATTTGTTTTTCCCTTTTACTTTTATTTTTCAGCCAAATTATAAAAACTAACTAAATCTATCGCTTGTTTGGCTTCTAAAACATCGTGAACTCTTAAAATATTAGCAGCATTTAACAACGCAATGGTGTTTAACACGGTGGTGCCATTTAAAGCCGTTACAGGGTTGGTACCAATTACTTTACTAATCATACTTTTGCGCGAAACTCCCGCCAATAAAGGAAATCCTAACTCTGCAAATTCAGATAAATGTTTAAGTAAAACGTAATTTTGCTCTAGTGTTTTTCCGAAACCAAAACCCGGGTCTAAAATAAGAGACGAATGCCCCAGTTGTTGTAATTGCTCTATTTTTAAATGAAAACTCGCTTTTACATCTCTTACCACATGTTCATAGTGCGGGTTAATTTGCATGGTTTTGGGCGTTTCGAGTAAGTGCATCGCAATGTAAGGGGTATTTTGCCTAGCTACCACCGCAAACATAGCCGCATCTAACGTTCCGCCGCTAATGTCGTTTATCACATCGGCACCTAGGTCAATACTTTTTTGGGCAATGTGGCTTCGGTAAGTATCTACCGAAATAAAAATATTAGGAAACCGTTGACGCAAGGTTTTTAAGGGGGCTTCTAAGCGTTGCCACTCTTCGGCTTCGGAGATAGGGTCGGCACCTGGCCGAGAGCTGGCCGCACCTATATCGAGTAGAGTTGCACCTTGACTAACTTTCTCTTCGGCATCGCGCAACACATCGTAAGTGCTACCAAATTTACCCCCATCGTAAAAACTATCGGGAGTTACATTAACAATAGCCATTACCTGTGGTGCATTAAAATTTAATAATTTCCCATTAATGGGGTATGCCATCCCCTTTATTTCACTTATTTTCGTAGTCATAATTTATGAATCAGACAGCTCAGCAATACGATGCGGCCATTTCAAAGTGTAAAGATATCTTTTTAAAGAAGATGAAAGACTATGGCACCGCTTGGCGTAATTTACGTCCTACCTCTTTAACCGATCAAATTTTTATTAAGGCGCAACGCATCAAAAGCATCGAAGAAAAAGGAACACAAAAAATAGAGGATGCTATTTCGGGCGAATACGTTGGCATTATTAATTATTGTCTTATTGCCCTTATTCAACTCGAATTGCAAAACGATACCCGCATTGATTTACCCTATAACGAAGTAGAAATGTTGTATTCGAACCAGTTGAATAGTACACGCCAATTGATGCTCGATAAAAATCATGATTATGGCGAGGCTTGGCGCGATATGCGAATCAGTTCGCTCACCGATTTAATTTTGATGAAACTATTTAGGGTTAAACAAATCGAAGATAACAAAGGTCAAACCCTTATTAGCGAAGGCGTTGATGCCAATTATAAAGACATGATAAATTACAGCGTTTTTGCCCTCATTAAATTAGAAGGCGAAACCCTTGTTAAAAAACATTAAGGCAGTTGCCAAAACGCAATTAAGCCTCTACCTTAGAAAATTGATTAACACTTTTTAAATAAGCACCATGAAAAAATTCTTACAAACAAAATTATTCAAAGCTATTTGGAGCATTGGTTTAGCTGCACTTTTATTTTTTCTTTGCCCACCTTGTTTTAGCAAAACAGTACTTGGTGTTATTTTAACAATCTTATTGGTCTTTATCAACGCTTCGGGTCCTATTGGTAAGTTTGTTTGGTTAACACATTTAGCGCGCATTTTAGTGGGCGGCTTATTTATTTTTTCGGGGTTCATTAAAGCTAACGACCCTTTAGGTTTTTCGTATAAACTCGAAGAATATTTTGAAGTATTTAAAGGCGATACAGGCTTGGCTTTTTTTGAATGGTTAGCACACATTGCTTTGCCTTTGGCTATAATTGTTTGTGCCAGCGAAATTATTTTAGGAATCTTATTATTAATTGGCTACAAGCGCAACCTCACCTTGTGGCTTTTGTTTGCACAAATTGCTTTTTTCACGTTTCTCACTTTTTACAGTGCCTGCTACAACAAAGTTACGCATTGCGGTTGCTTTGGCGATTTCTTAAAACTAAAACCTTGGGAAAGTTTTTGGAAAGATGTAGCCCTTATGATTTTAATTACCCTCCTCTTTGCAGGTAAAGAAAATATTAAGGAAATAGCAGCACCAATGGTATTAAGCACTTTATTTTTGGTGGGTACAATTGCCTCCGTTGGTTTCCCTATTTGGGCCTACCGCAATTTGCCGCCGCTCGATTTTAGAGCTTACGCACCAGGCATGAATATTAAAGACAACATGCAACCGGGTAAAGATTATACCCCAGCTGTTTATGAAACCCGTTTTAAATACGAAAATCTTAAAACGCACGAAGTTAAAGAATTTACAAGCAAAAACTACCCTTGGGAAGATACCTTAAATTGGAAATGGAACGCTACCGAAAATGTATTAACAAAAGATGCGATTAATCCACCCAAAATTACAGACCTCACCATCAACAGCGAGGCGGGCGATGTAAAAGACTCCTTGTTAAACGATAAAAATTACAGTTTTTGGTTAGTAGCTTACGATTTGAAAAAAACAGTCGACGATGCCACGCTTCATGCCCAAATAAATGACTTTTATACCTTAGCCATTAAAAACGGAAACAAATTTCATGCGCTATCGGCCAGTGGCGGCAAAGATGTGGACGATTACAAACACGCACACAATGCCTTGTACGATTTTTATGGAGTGGATGCCGTTGTTTTAAAAACCATGATTCGTTCTAACCCCGGCTTGATGCTCTTAAAAAACGGAACTGTTATTGCCAATTGGCACCATAATAATTTCCCAACTTTTAGCGAGGTAAAAGAAAAATACATGAAGTAGTGATAGGCATTAAAAGAAAATAAAGAACACTATAAACTATACTTCAATCCACTTACTATTTTTTAAGCGTGCCAACTTATTTTTCTTTGTTGAGTGGCAGGTTTGGTAGGTGGTTAGGTGGTATTTTAGGGCGACAGTAAACCACTGAAACTTTGTGAATAAAAACCTAGTATTTTACGATTTGAGAAGAAATATTTGAATTAACTTTCAGAATTAAATTAATATGACAGAAATGCACTCATTTGAAAAAGCCTTATCCGTTGTGACAGAGGACTTTGAATTTGAGTTAAGGGGCGTAACCGAAATTACTTGGGCAGATTTCTGGCTGAACCCGAGAAAATTAAGAGGCAGCGACTTCTTGATGCGATGGTCGCAAGGTGTTTGGAGTGAAAAGCGTTTGATTGACGCAACTAACGAGACCAATAAATTTTACGCTATTCCTTATGGTCCAAGCGGAACTGCCCCTACAAATGACGTTCGAGCATTTGAACTTTATTTTGAACGCTTGGAAGCAGCGGGACTTGGACACATAAAACGACCTGACCTTTTAGTTTTTAAAATTGCAGACAAACCATTCGTTGACAAATTTATTTTAGGCATAGGTGGAGAGGAAGAGCTTCCTTTCTTAAAAGAAGATAAACTTCAACCACTTATTCAAAAAGCGATCCTCGCTGTTGAGTGCGAAAACTCACTTTGGGTAGCAGAAAAAATGCCTGACTTCAAAACACCTATGAAGGCTCAAAAACGACTTGGTGGAAAATTAGGGCTTGCAAAGACTGCGATTCTTCCAACGGTAATAATCAAAGAAGAAGATCGTCTTCCTTTAAGTAAATGGCAAGAAGAAAACAAAATTCCAATTCACGTTTGGCACGTTTTTTTTGACAGAGCATTTGGTCTTTCATTTGATGAATCTCAACGCTTAGTTACTGATGGTTTAATTCTCCCAACAGAACAAGTTTTTCAAGCACCTGGCGGTGCAACTACTAAAAAAGCCATTTACAAATACTACTACCATTACGCCTATCCACTCGGCATTTCAAGTGAAAGACCGCAATTAATTCCTGCCTTTATTGAGGACAAGAACGGACACATTTTACCCTATGTAAAGTTTGAAGGTGGTTCTTTAACCATAGCAGACGAAGCAATTAACATGTTAAACAAACTCTAATGAGAAAAGTAAAATCACATCAGCAGTTGCCAACCGAATGGAACGAAAGGGAAATCCTTCGTAACAAAGGGCAGTTTTGGACACCCAATTGGGTTGCTGAAGCGATGTTAGTTTATGTTGCAGACAACACAGATTTAGTTTTTGACCCTGCAACTGGTAGAGGTGCATTTTACGAAGCCTTACTAAAACTCAACAAAAAAAATATTTCCTTTTTTGGAACCGACATAGACCCTGAAGTATTATCAGATGAAATCTACAATAAAGAAAAGTGCTTTGTAGAAAAACGAGATTTCATAAAAGACCCGCCAAAAAGAAAATTCAAAGCAATTGTTGCAAATCCGCCATACATAAGGCATCACAGAATTGACGAAGAAACAAAGTTATTGCTCAAGCAACTTTCAACATCAATAACAGGTAACACAATTGATGGGCGAGCAGGTTATCACATCTATTTTCTCATCCAAGCACTTAACCTCGTTGAGAAAGATGGTAAACTTGCATTTATAATGCCTGCTGACACTTGTGAAGGAAAATTTGCAAAGAATTTATGGAAATGGATTTCGGAAAAATTTTGCATTGAAGCCATAATTACATTTGATGAAAGGGCTACACCCTTTCCAAATGTTGATACCAATGCAATTGTTTTCCTTATCAAAAATTCAAAGCCGCAAAAAACATTGCAGTGGGTGAAAGCAAACGAATCTTACTCATCTGATTTGTTGGATTTTATTTCTTCCAAGTTCAAGCGTAAACAATTTGATACTTTAGAAATCATTACTCGTCAATTGAATGAAGGTATCGCAACAGGCTTTACACGACCCGAACAAAATCACAACGGGTTCAAATTCCATTTGAATGACTTTGCTAATGTTATGAGAGGCATTGCAACTGGGTCAAATGAATTTTTCTTTTTGACAGCAAAACAAGTTAAAGACATTGGCATTCCTAAAGAATTTCTCAAACGAGCAGTTGGCAGAACAAAAGATGCGACAGAAAGTATTTTGACCTTAGAAGATGTTGAAGCATTAGAAAAGAAAAAACGTCCAACATTTTTGTTGTCAATAAACGGACAAGAGAATTATCCTAAAGCAATCAAGGACTATTTAAAAGTTGGTGAAGAAATGGGTTTGCCGATACGTTCACTTATTCAGCA
Organism: Bacteroidota bacterium; assembly: GCA_013297775.1. Classification (GTDB taxonomy): domain Bacteria; phylum Bacteroidota; class Bacteroidia; order B-17B0; family Aurantibacillaceae; genus Aurantibacillus. The sequence continues at coordinate 482 of JAAFIL010000025.1, read as the reverse complement.
ACGGAAACCTTGGTATAAAATGGAGAAGCGACAAGTTCCTCCTTTGCTTTTCGCATATCTTGGCAGACGAAATACTCGGTTCATAAAAAATGAAGCAGGTGTATTACCGTTGACAGGTTTTCTTTGCGTTTACCCTATTTATGACGACAAAGAATACATAGATAATTTGTGGAAAGCATTAAATCATCCTGACACTTTAGATAATCTAAAACTCGTTGGGAAAAGTTATGGCTCAGGGGCAATAAAAGTTGAACCGGGCAACCTAAACAAACTTCCAATTCCAGAACACATCGTTAATCAGTTTAATCTCAAACGACCATACAAAAACAACGACGGACAACTCGAAATTTTTAGAGAGTGTCTCGTCCTAAAATAGGTTGACACATAAAAGTCAACTAAAATGATAACAGAAAACTTAAAAGAGAGTATTATTGCCGAAAAATTAACTACAAAGATTACCTACCGTGCATTAGGATTGAAGT
>JAAFIL010000024.1:5174-52677 GCA_013297775.1 Bacteroidota bacterium | reverse complement strand
CTGTTTTTTTGTAGGCGATTGCGCGTGCGAGGAGGCGACCACCGGAAGCCACCGCAGCCGCAGCAATGCCACAAAAAAACAAGCGACTAAAGCCGACAGCACGACCCCTGCCAACAGTTTAGCAAAACTCTTTAGTATCTCATTAAACGTATTGAATGGACGTTACCCATTTGAGTAGGGCAGGGGACACCTCCTACTTTTATTTACGGATAAAAAAAGCTGCTTCTTAGTAAGAAACAGCTTTTCAATGGAGATGCGTTAATTTTAATTTCTATTTAATAATACACTGGTCGGCGCACTTCGCTGATGTGCTTGCTAAAGCGGATTACCTGACGTGTGTAGCCATATTCGTTATCGTACCAAATGTACAATACAATGCTTTTTTTATCGGGCGAAATGATAGTGGCCTGCGAATCGTAAACACTTGGGCACGAGTTGCCAATTACATCGCTGCTTACGAGTTCGTTACTAAAGGCGTATTGAATTTGCTCGACTAAAGCACCTTCGAGTGCATATTTTTTGATGATGTCGTTGACTTCATCTTTTGTTACCTCGCGGTTAATGTTGAGGTTTAAAATGGCCAAAGATACATTGGGCGTTGGTACACGCACCGAGTTAGCTGTAAATTTGCCCGCTAAGTGAGGTAATACTTTTTTTAAGGCACTTTCGGCTCCAGTTTCGGTAATCACCATGTTTAACGCTGCACTGCGACCACGGCGGTATTTTTTATGGTAATTATCTAATAAGTTTTGATCGTTGGTGTAAGAGTGAACGGTTTCGATGTGTCCTTTTTGGATGCCTAATTCTTTGTCTATCACATATAAAATGGGCATGATGGCGTTGGTGGTGCAACTAGCCGCCGAAAAAATGCGTTGCGTTTTTAGATCTACGGTTTCGTGGTTAACGCCATGTACTACATTGGGCACGTTGCCTTGTGCAGGAGCCGTAAGTAATACTTTCGCAATTCCTTTTGCTTGCAAATGGCGACTCAATTCTTTATCATCGCGAAATACGCCTGTGTTATCAATTAGTAAAGCGTCGTTAATGCCGTATTTGGTGTAATCTACATCCTCTGGATTTTTAGCATCAATCATGTGTACGGTGTGGCCGTTAATGATGAGGGCTTTATTTTCTAAATCTTCGATAACGGTTCCAGGAAACACGCCATGTACCGAGTCGGTGCGCAATAAATCGGCACGCTTAATAATTTCTTCGTTGCTGTTGCCACGGGTAACAATGGCACGTAGGCGCAATTGCTCGCCTTTACCAGCTTGTGCAATAATTTCGCGGGCAGCTAAACGGCCAATGCGACCGAAACCAAACAATACCACATCTTTTGGGGTAATAGCGGTGTTTCCACCCATTAAGTTTTTTAATTTGTCGTTAATAAAGTCGGCACTGGTTTTATGGTCTGTTTTTTCTTGGTGCCATTCGTAAGCCAATTTTCCGATATCAATGCGGCCCGGGCCTACATTGCTTTTTAAAATATCGTTGGCAAGGGTAACGGTATCGTGAACGGTGATTGGTTTTTTTACAATGTTTTTAGCGTATAAATGCAAGTTCATAATTTCGCTTGCACTGCGATCTACTAATTGATTACGAAATAAAATAAGTTCAATTGATTTTTCGAACCATAATTTACCAACTGCACTAATTAGGTCAATGGCAGCTTTTTCGTAACTAATCCATTCGTTGAGTTGCGTTTGGTAATCGGCATTTACTTTTTCTAAAGTTTCCATTTGTGATGGGTTTAAAGTTTAATGAATGGTTAAAATATAAAACACAAAACCCCGCATTTAAACGGGGTTTGAAATATTAAAAGCGTTCTAAGTGCGAGAAAAAGAAGTTAGCTTCTGCGTTCGCATTTTCGTCGCTATCGCTACCATGCACGGCATTGGCGGCAATACTTTTAGCAAAGGTTTTACGAATGGTGCCTTCTTCGGCTTTGGTGGGGTCGGTAGCTCCAATTAGTTTGCGGTAATCGCTAACGGCATTATCTTTTTTAAGAACCGCCGCAACAATGGGACCGCTGCTCATGTACTCGCATAACTCGCCATAAAATGGGCGCTCTTTGTGAACGGCGTAAAATTGCCCGGCTTGGTCTTTAGTAAGGCGCATGTATTTCATAGCGGCAATGGTGAAGCCTGCTTGGTTAATCATTGCCAAAATTGGGCCTATGTTATTGGCTTCAACGGCATCTGGCTTAATCATCGTAAAGGTTATCTGTCCTGTCATTATTCAATAATTTTAGGGCGCAAAGGTACTGTTTTTAAGCTGTTTATGCAAATAATGGTTTTTAAAATATTACCAACCAATCCACACTGGTTATTAAAAACCAATCAAAACGTGAAATATTCAGGTATTTTTCCGTTATTAGTTGCATCGAAATGTTAAAAACGATTGTTCAGAGCTTATTAACGCGAGGTGGAGTTGCTATTTTAAACTTCCTTATTTTGATTTTATCGTCGCGGTATTTGGGTGTGGCCACCCGAGGCGAAGTTAGCGTGATGATATTAAATTTAGCCGCCGTTCAAATTATTAACGAAATTATTACGGGGTATAGCTTGGTGTCGTTTATTAAGCGTATTCAGCTAACGCGGCTCTACCGATTAGGTTTAGTGGTTACCTTGGGGGTTGCGGGTTTAAGTACTTTATTTTTAGTGGGCATTGGCAAAAGTAAACCCGAAACGATTTGGCTGGTAATGGGACTTACTTTTTTAGTTGTTGGCAACACGTTTAACTTGGTTATTTTACTGGCCAAGGAAGATTTAAAAAAATACAATGCCTTTAGCCTTTTGCAACCGTTTTTATTATTGATGGGGCTTTTTATTAGCACGCGCTTACTGGGTATAGATACGTTTGAAGGGTATTTATATCCTTTATTCTTTTCGTTTTTAATAAGTTTTGGGTTTACTTCTTACGCCACTTTGCCTTTGGTAAAAAAGCAAGCAAGGGGCGAGTGGCCTTGGAAACGTATCGTATTGATAGGCTTTTATTGCCAGATGGCTATTTTTATGCACGTGTTAAGTAACCGTTACAGTTATTATTTATTAGAAACCAATGCACAAGTGGGTTTGTATTCTTCAGCGTGTTCGTTAATGGAAAGCATTTGGGTAATTATGGCGGCATTTAACCCAATTGTGTTATCGAAAGTAGCCAATAGGGGCGATGGTGTTTATAGCCGAAGCATTGCTTTTACATTGGCCAAGCTGTCGTTTTTATTAACCCTTTGCGCTGGTTTGGTGGTGTTGGTGTTGCCCGATGCGTTGTTTACATTTATTTTAGGAAAAAGTTTTGTAGGCATTAAACCCATTATGTTGGCTTATTTGCCTGGTATTTTATGTATTAGTTTTTCGGGAATTATTGCGCATTATTTTTCGGCGTTGGGGCAATTAAAACGCACGTTAATTTGCAATAGTTTTGGATTTGTTTTTACAATTGTAATGGCTCCGTTTTTGATAAAGCAACACGGCCTCCAAGGTGCGTTGTGGGTGGCTAACATCAGTTATGCGCTTTCGTCTTTGGCGTTGGTGAGTAGTTTTTTAGTTTACACCAAGCAACCCTTGCGTACTATTTTTAATGTACGTGCCGATTGGAACACTTTAAAAACTTTACTAAAATCTTAGGCTTTAGTTAAGAAGGATTACTTATACCAAACAAACTTATACCAACATCATTTCTAAAAGATGCGTTCACTTGGTATTACTTGTAAACCCTTAATTAAATTGGTAAACGCTGCATAATTTTGCTTGGCATCGGCTAACTTTAAATAACGTAGTCGCGCTTGTTGGCGCATTTCTAATTGATTGGGCAAAGCCATTTTAAAAAAACGGTCGAAAATAGCTTGCAAGGAGTTGGGGGTTTGCTCAATTGGAATAACTAGCCCCACCTCGTTAGTAACCAATTCGGCGGTGCCACCCGCTTGGGTTGCAATAACAGGAATGCCAAACGATAAGGCTTCCATAATAGAGACTGGAACGCCTTCGGTTGTGCTCACGTTAACAAAAACATCTACGCTTGTAGATTGGTAAAAAGCCATCAACGTTTGATTGGATACTTGGCCATGGAGGTGCACTGTTAAATGCGGCTTGGCTTTTTTTACTTCGGCTTGCAAGGCTAATTCGAGTGTGCCACTTCCGAAATGGTGCCAAATAACGGGTTGCTGAAGCTGTTGCAAGGCTTTAAAAATAAGTTCGACGCGCTTTAACGCAATAATATTGGAAACGCTAACTATTACTTTGGGCGATGTTGTTGAGAAGGGGGCCAATCCAAAATCGTTAACGCCCAAGCGTTGCACCAAAAGTTTGGTTTGGTAGGCCAGGTATTTATTTTTTAAATAGGTATAGCCTGCTTCCGAAACTGGGCAAAGGTAGGTGGCTTGTTCAAACACGAGTTGCCTTAAAGGGGCATAGTCGGCTTTTAAAAATTCATATAAATCGGAGCCATGAAAACGAATGATGGATTTAATGCCATGCCGCTGCAAGTATTTTTTCAAATAAGGAAGTATCCAAACGGCGTTATCGCCCCAATAAAAATAAAAAACAATGGGTTGCGAAGTATCGGATGGCAGAGAAGTTAATACTTGCTTAAAGCCTTTTGATGCTAAGATAGAACGGGTAACCAATAAGCTAGATAAGAAAATATAAAATTTTTTGTAAGATAAAAATACCTTTTTATTAAAAAAGTCGAATAGATGAAAATGAAAGGGTGCTAAATTAAAAAATCCCTTTAGGAATAATTTTAAAGACGTAACCTGAGCTGGTAAAACAGGCGCGTGGATATGTAAGTGCGGGTAGTTAAGTTGGGCTTCACTTAAATTGGGTTCATCGCCATACAAAGCAAGTGCTTGTATTTCTTTAAAGTGTGGTTGAAGGTGTTTGTACTCGTTAACCAAAAACGATTCACTTTTTTTAAATGGGAAGAAGCACGTAAATACAATCAATCGCATTAGAGTTTACTTAAAAAATTATTCCATGCTAAACTAAGCCACGATTTTCGTTCGTAATGCGCTATTTCCATATTTTTTTTGAAAACAATGGTTGCATAATCGGCTTCGGTATATTGAAGCGAGTAAGCATACATTTGATGCAATTTAAACCCATGCGGATAAGCGTTATTTAGCAAATCTTGCATGCTTAACGATTGGTCAATAATTTGTAATTTTTCTGGATGTGTTTTTCGAATCCAGTTAAGGCAATTGGGTTCAGGGATATTGATAAGCAACACTGCATTATTAGTGGTGAGGTTGGCTAATACTTTAAATAAATTGGAATGTTGTTGAACAGGAATGTGTTCTAAAACATCGGGTAAAACCACAAAATCAAATTTTAAGTCTGAGTTAAATGCGCTCATATCGTTTACAACAAAAGATGCGTTTTTATACGTTGCAAATTGCTCGTTCGCATAGCGAATACTGGTTTCGCTGATGTCAACCCCTAAAAATTGACCTTGGTTAAGGTATTTAATAATTAAACCACTTACCGTTCCAATACCGCAACCTACCTCTAACACATTCGAATTGGGTTTAAGCCCTAACTCACGAAGTTTTTTAAAAATAGTTAGGTGGCGTATATTAACACCCGTTACTTTTTGCTTTTCTTTAAATTGATTGTAAAACGTTTCTACTTCTTGTTTCGATGCAAATGTATCTTTAGTTGACATAGTAGGTTAATCTTTATATTCCTATTGATTAAATGCTATACTCCATACAATTGTAAAATAGTTCAATCCTGATCGAAAATTTCTTATTCTTCTTTGTTGAAACTACTCGACTTAGCAAGAGCTATGCCTGCATTTTTCACTTTGAATAATGGAATTTTTTTTGCCATCAAGTTGACTCTTTTATAGATGCAATTGGTATTCGCTATCAGCGCATAAAAGTACATAATTAATTAGAACAGAACTAAAAAGGTGTGTAATAATGGGACAATAGCAAGTCGAAATTAGTTCGTTGGTGTTGGCCTCTGCTTAACCTAATAGATAAGTATTTTTTGAACTTGTGGTGGATGTAATATAGGATGATTAAAAATTAAAACTATATTTTAAGAAAGGAGGGTTTAGAATAATCTTGAATTAAACCGCAAATTCGTTTATATTAGCTAATTTCGTATTTTACTTAGCTTTTGGTTAAATACTGTTATTACGGGTTTTGTTTGTTCAACTAAGTTAATTTGCTATTGTTATATATATATGAAAACGTTTTATTCGAGTTTGGTATTTCTTTTTTTAAGTGTGTCTATTAAAAGTCAGTTAATTATTTCTTCTAGTACTTTTATACAAACGTGTGTACAAAAAACACAATGTTTTTCCATCAACAATGCCAGTTTTCTGTTTTACGACGAAAGTAAGCAGGCTCTTTATTTAAAACTTGATTTCAATAAATTTAAAACAGGGCAAGATACTATTGACGATTGGTTAAACGATTTAACAAGCACGAACCTTTACTTTAAGGCACCTTTAGGGGCAGAGCAATTTACCAATCTTAGCAACCATAACCACAAAACGTTAAAGTTAAACGGTCAAGTTTATTTGAATGGGATTTGGCATTCGCAAAGTGTGGAGTTGAGTTTGTTTGTAACAGAAAGTAATTTATTGAACAATAATAACAATGAAAGTATTTACGATGTATTAAAAATGAATTTTAGTTTATCTATTTTGCCTCGCGATTTTAAGGTTCATAAAAAGCCACATCACCTCCGCAAAACTATTTTTATTGGCGTTTCTCTAGGCCGCGTTAATCAGTTGCGCCCGGGGCAAGAGCAATTGCTCGAAGAGGCTTATTATCATTAGCAATACCATTCCTATTGCATAATTCCATCTAACTCATTTTTTAAGCGGTTCTTAATTTCTCTTTTCCCCTCGTCCTTGTTTGAGCGTTAGCGGAAACGAGGAGGTGCTAAACGGGCGTTTGTAACGCCCACACCATCACTTTATCTGCGTTACAAACGCAGCTCTCAAACGTCCTCGTTACGCTTCGCTAAACAAGGACGAGATAAGGGTTCAAGTATTTTTATAGAGTTAGCTATTTTATTCTAAAGAACTTCTCTCTTGAAATCTCGGATAAGTTTTTTTAGTACTCCACAAAAAAAGGATACCCGACTTGGTATCCTTTTTTGGGGAGCTTTTGGTTAAAACTTACTTTTGTCAACTTTATTTTAATTGCCGTATTCACTTAAAAATTTAATACGCACACATCTTACTTCTTCTTCCGAATAATCGTTTTCGCCCAATTCTTTTAAAGCTTCTTCGATGCTGTCGGAGCTGCTTTCTTTAAAATAATCTAAAATTTCGTTGCATTTGTCTTCGTCCATTAAATAGTCAATGTAATAATTCAAATTAACTTTAGTGCCACTCAGTACAATGGTTTCAATTTCGGTAATTAAATCGGGTACTTTCATGTTTTTGCTTTTAGCCATATCGGCTAAATTCACTTTGCGATCTATGTTTTGAATGATAAAAACTTTTAAGCCACTTTTGTTAACCACCGATTTAATCACCATGTCCATTGGGCGTTCGATGTCATTTTCTTCGACGTGTTTTTTAATAAGGTCAATAAAAGGTTTCCCAAATTTGGCAGCTTTACCAGCACCCACACCACTAATTTTTGTTAGCTCATCCATGGTAATTGGGTATTGAATGGCCATTTCTTCTAAAGATATTTCCTGAAAAATGATGTAAGGAGGCAAGGCTTTTAATTTAGCCGTTTTTTTAACCAAGTCTTTTAGTAAAGCAAATAAGGTTTCGTCGGCGGCACTTCCTGCTTTTCCACCTGCTGCGGCAAATTCATCTTCGTCTTTATCCGTGTTGTTATAATCGTGGTCGAGGGCCAATTTAATGCTAACTGGTTTTTTCAAAAATGCGTGACCTTTATCGCTTAGGCGCAATAAACCATAGTTTTCAATATCTTTTATTAAATAGCCGTTAACAATGGTTTGACGCAGTATAGCTTGCCAAAATTTTTCATCTTTATCGCTTTCTACGCCTTGCCCCCAACATTCGAGGGTGTTGTGTTTATAAGTTTTGGCAGTAGCGGTTAAAGTACCCATCAAAATATTAATCACATCTTTTAATTTGTGACGTTCTTTGGCTTCTAAAACAGTTTCTAAGCATAAGTGTAAATCGTCTTTGGCTTCAAATTTTTGCCGTGGATACCGACAGTTATCGCACATTTCGGTACAGGCTTTGGCATCGTATTCTTCGCCAAAATAATGTAAAATAAATTTACGTCGGCACGCACTGGTTTCGGCAAACGAAGCGGTTTCGCCTAGCATTTGCTTTCCAATTTCTTGTTCATTTACGGGTTTATCTTTCATAAACTTTTCGAGTTTAATGATATCGTCGTAACTATAAAACGTTACACAATTGCCCTCGCCGCCATCGCGTCCGGCACGCCCAGTTTCTTGGTAATAGCCTTCGAGCGATTTAGGAATGTCGTGATGAATAACAAAACGCACATCGGGTTTATCAATGCCCATTCCAAAAGCAATGGTGGCTACAATCACTTGTAAATCTTCCATCAAAAAGCCATCTTGTGTTTTGGCACGTTCTTTGGCATCTAATCCCGCATGGTAAGGTGCTGCTTTCACGCCATTAACAACTAAGGCTTGTGCTATTTCTTCTACTTTTTTTCGACTAAGGCAGTAAATGATGCCGCTTTTATTAGCATTTTGCTTAACGTATTTAATAATTTCTTTAATAACGTTTTGTTTGGGGCGCACTTCGTAGTAGAGGTTAGGGCGGTTAAACGACGACTTAAATAAGTTGGCCGTTAACATCCCTAAGTTTTTTTGAATGTCTTGTTGCACTTTAGGCGTAGCGGTTGCGGTTAACGCAATCACCGGAACGCCACCAACCATGTCTATAATTGGGCGCAAACGTCGGTATTCGGGACGGAAATCGTGTCCCCATTCCGAAATACAATGTGCCTCATCTATGGCGAAAAACGAAATTTTAAACTCTTTAAAAAACGTAATGTTTTCTTCTTTTGTTAAGGTTTCGGGGGCAATGTAAAGCAGTTTAGTTTTACCACTTAATACATCTTTTTTTACTTTTAAAATATCGCTTTTATTGAGCGACGAATTAAGAAAATGTGCAATGCCCGTATCGTTACTAAATCCACGAATGGCATCTACTTGGTTTTTCATTAAAGCTATTAAAGGCGACACCACAATGGCCGTGCCTTCGCTAATGAGGGCTGGCAATTGGTAGCATAAACTTTTACCGCCACCCGTTGGCATTATCACAAAGGTATCTTGCCCTCCTAAAATGCTTTTTATGATTTGTTCTTGATTACCTTTAAAGCCTTCGAAGCCGAAAAAACTTTTCAGCATCTCGGTTAATTCTTGAGTTTCTACTTCTGCTATCATACTGTATAAGGGATGTAGGGATGATTAATTTTCTATATAAAGATATAATAATTTTTTCGGATAGGACAAAACTATTATCCATAAATCAACAGATTTTAGATGATTTTGGGTCTTAATCAGATGTATCCTTTACATTTTAAAGATTGGGGTTCATTTTAACAAAATGCCGCCATAAAATAAGTGAGGCAATTATCAAAATAACTGATTGAAAATAAAATCCAAAATTCATATCGTTGGTTACAATATAAAAAGCCAATTTGGCAAATAGAGCCGTTAAAAACAGAAGTGCCCCCCATTGTTTAAAATGCCATAACCCAATGCAGGCAATAAACTCGGCGGCTACTAGTAACCCATAAAAAGCGGGTACCCAACTCCCTAATTTTTTTATCTCGGGCGAAAACATTTGCGGAAAAGTGCATACCACTGTAACAAAACCAATGATACAAATGAAAGTTATTATTTTAGGGCGTTTCATAGTGTATTGTATTACAAGGCAGAGTCGAGCGAAAAAGTAAACCTCGTTCCTTTATTAAGTTTACTTTGCACTTCGATGGTTTTATCGTGGGCTTCTAAGATGTGTTTTACAATGGCTAAACCTAAACCAGTGCCACCTTGCTCGCGACTTCGCCCTTTATCTATTCGGTAAAAACGTTCAAATAAACGCGGTAAATGCCTTTCTTCAATTCCTAATCCGTTATCGCTAATTTCTATGATGACATCGTTGGCATAATATTGTAAACCAATAAGTGTTTCGCCATTTTCTTTACCATATTTAATGCTATTGGTTACTAAGTTCGATAACACTTGTCGGATACGAAATTTATCGGCTAAAACCCAAATGGGTTTATCGTATTTTTTATCGAGGCTTAATTTAATATTACGTTTAGAAGCACTCAACTCTAATTGGCCGTAAATATCTTTGCATAAGGCCGCAATGTCAAACTTGTCTTTATCCAATTGTAAACCGCCAGTTTCTAATTGGGTAATGGTTTCTAAATCATCAATGATATGAATGAGCCGTTCGATGCTTTTATCGGCTTTTCTCAAATAAACTGTATTTATTTCGGGGTCGTTTATGCCTCCGTCTAGTAGCGTATCTAAATACCCTTGTATATTAAAAATGGGGGTTTTCATTTCGTGCGAAACATTGCCAAGATATTCTTTGCGGTAGCTATCCAAATTTTTAAATTGCTCCATTTCTTTTTCGCGTTCTATTTCGAGTTTGCGAATGTTTTGTTCTAACTTATCTAACGAGTCGTTATCGTCGAGTACGTTTAACTCTTGTGGAATCGCATTACTTAAAAACCGATTTTCGAGCCGTTCGGATAATTTGTTGAGTGTTTTAGAAACGGTGTAATAATAAAATATGTAAAGCAATAAAAAAATGCCTACAAAGGTAACGAAGAAGCTGAGTAAAATAAAGGAAACATTGATGGCTTGTGTTTGAAAGTAATTGATGAATACCTCTAAAATGGTAATTAAAACGGCAGCAATTAAGGCATAAACCAATATTCGAGCCGTTATTTTCATACGTGAAGGGCTTGTTGAATGGCGTTAATAGTGGCTTTACTGTTTCCAATAAAAATTTGATTTTTATAAAGAACAACGGGGCGTTTTAAAAAGGTGTATTCTTCTAAAATCAATTGACGATAATCTGCTTCGGTTAAGGTTTTGGTATGTAAATCCATGGCTCGGTATTTACGCGCTATTTTGCTAAACAAACTTTCGTAACTGCCGCTTAATTGTTTTAATTCATCGAGTTGCAAAGGCGTAATAGTTTGTGTTTTTATATCTTGAAAAATAAAAGTTGAGGCGTTAATGCCTGTTTCGTTTATAATTCTAGTGCAGGTATCGCACGTTGAAAGGTAGTAGAGTTTATTTTCCATTTTGAATTTCATTAAGTTTAATAATGTGCAGTTGCCTTCCTACAGGGTAATACAGCTTATCGTTTAAGTATATGGCTTTAGAACCCGTTTTTAGTTTCGCAATCAGTTCCCAATTGTTGCTTACAATATACGTGTCGTCTTTCTGATTTAATAAACGGTAATTTTTGGTTTTAACGTCTAACTCAAACAACTCCGAAATTTGATACTCATACGCAATTTCGTTTTTTTCTAAACCATACACTTTGCCATGATCGGTTTTAAAATAAATACTTCTATCGTTAATAAAATTAAGCGACACGTAAAACCCTTCCTTTTCAACACAATACGCATTGCCATCTACAAAGCCCAAAAACCGCCCGTATTGACGCTCGTTAAACTCTAACATATAGAGCATATCGCCATTGGCTATATTAAACTGATACATTTTTTCGCGGGTGGCAACAAACAAGGTATTGGCTTCTATTTTAAAATCAACAGGACTATTAAATATAGAAAGCGATTGATTAAAATTGACCTTTCCACTTAATTTATCCAAACCCATTAAATACGGTTTACCATACTCAATAATGCGATCTTTAAAACTGGCCACGCCCAAATTGAATACCGATAAGTCGTTTCCATTTATAAATAAAAACGATTTGCTTGTTGGACTCACCGAAATATCGGTACTCCACAACAATTGGCCTTTATCATCTAAGCACACGAGTTTATCTTTTCCAGCGTAATAAATTCGATTGCCGTCTATTAAAATATTACTCGATAATTGGGTTACCACATTTTCGAGTGGCGAACTTAAAAACGGTGGCTTACCAAGCGTACTCGACTCGGGCGTGATAGGGGAGAACACCATGCGTTTCAATTGCGTATCGCCTGTTATTAATGGATGCGACCATGTTTTTCCCGTTCTTAAATGAATACCATGAATACCCGATGCGGCTATCAATAACACCGAATCGTTTAAGTATTTTACCTCGTTCCAATCGAATGCACGGCTAATGGAACTGCTCCATTTTAAATTTCCATCTTCTAATTGCAAACATTTTAAACGTTCTTCGCCATCGGTGTTGCCGTTGCTGTTGTAGGTTAACCCAAGTTTGGTGGTCTCATCTGTAAAAAAAATACGAGAGGGGTATTCAAATTGCTCAAAGCCGCTGCGTTTATTGAATCGTCCAGTTTTGATGTCGTTAGAGTAGAAGAGGTAATTGTTTATTTTACTCAGTTCAAATTTATGCACGTCGTTGCTCCACACGATGCTATCGTTGCTTACATCTAAACAAAATTGATAAGCCGTGTTGGTAAATACTTTACCTGTGGCATCTTTAGCGCGGGTCGAAAAATAAAGTCGCTTGCCCTTACTATCGTAATGGGCATCGTAAAACGAATACCCAAAACTAAATGTGGTAGCACTAATGGGACGAAGTGCGTTAGTTTGCCCAATAAGATTTTGTTTTTTAGTGTAATAGTTGGTTTGGCTTATAGCCCCTAAGTGTGCTAGTAAACAACTTGCTATAAATAAACGGTAAAGCATCCAGTAAAAGTAAACAATATTTATTTTTACTACTTAAACTCTTTCCATTACTTGATGATTATTTTTTGTACACTTCTATTTTTTTCGCCTTTTACCTCAATGAAATAAACGCCTTTGGCATAAGTATCGGCAAATAAGAAAACATTTTTTACACCATTTTCTGTTAAGCCATTGTATAACTCGGTTACGGTTTGCCCCAAAACATTGCGTAAGGTAACGCTAACGTGTTGTGTGCCTTTGCAATTAAGTGGTATGCAGGTTATGGCACTTGCCGGATTTGGATAAGCTGCTCCAGCTCGAACTTCGATTTCGTTTTTGTTTATGGCGGTTATTAACGCGCAAGTACTTACACTAAAACTATAGCGCCCTAAAGGTGCAGTAATAGGCCGTTGCATGGTTTTACCCGAGTTAGAAAGGGCTTCGATGTAATAATAAACTTTGCTACCTGCTGTTTGAGTAGGTATAGCCGCTTGATAGGTATGGTTAGATACATTAACAAGAGCCATCGGTAAGGGCGTAAACCCTTGAAGGGTATCGTTGGTCCAGAAAACTTTAGCTGATGCAATGCCGCTTTTGTGCATAATTTTAGCGTTTATGGTGTAAGTACCCGTATCGCATTTAGCGGTTAAGGCTTGATGCGAAATTAAAAGTGGATCGTTGTGCGCAATGGAATGGGTAATGCAATGAATGGCACCACTAGCCGAAATGATAGGATTTGAACCATTATCGCAATCTATGCCAACGAGTTTATAACCTGGTAAAGCTTGTTTTAAAATGCGGAAGGCGGTGGTGTCGTATTGTTGGTAATACGTTGGAAAGATATACGTTTTATTGACAAAAACGCCATTGGTGTAGGTGCAATACCAGCCTCCTGCTTGGTTGGGCCATTTACCATTTTTATCTAAAGGCATGGGAATGCGCACTACTTTATAAGGTGTTCCAAACACCGAATTGTAGTTCGACTGAATGAATTGAAGGTTGGCTTCTATTTGTGGGCCATCAGAAACTCCAAGCGGGTATTGCCCCCATAAAAGTGTTTCTTCATCTAACAACTTCATGTGCATATCTATGTGGTGGATGCCATCGTAAGGTAAAATAGGCATGCGTATATACCGATTAATGCCCATAAATTTTTTCATAATGGTATCTATTTGTGCAGCGGTTTTACTGGCATTTTCGTTTAATACTAAATTGGATGAAAAGGCAGTGCCAAAACCATCGCTCATGTAATTGCCACCAGTATGCACCAAATCCCACGGGTTAACTTTGGTTTCGTAAATAGGAATATTCCAAGCATTAGCAATGGCAGTAGGGGTAAGGTCATCTTGCGGACGCGGTCGGTTATAAATCCAATCTACTAAAATTAGCGAATCAACGTATTTGCCATAAACGGGGTTAGCCGAATAATCGCGTGCCCAAACCGAATTAAATGGAGCTATCACAAATTTTAAATTTATTAGAGGTACGTTATTAGCCGTGAGGTTATTTTTAACCACTAACGAGTCGCTGCACACAATGGTTATTTTTGTTTGCAATTGAGCGGCTTTAATAATTTCTCTTAAAATAGGCGTGTAACTGGTCCACGTAATGTTAAGCGTTTGAATTTCTTCCCACTCGGCAGCGTTGCGCAGTTGCGTGTATGGCGGTGGAGTGGTAATAAGGCGAGCTTGTAGTGCATTATTTTGTAAGCTTTGTAAATAAAAGGGCATTTGTTGCGCCTCTTGCGGCGTTAAACCTTTAGGTAAATCTTGTGCTTTAAAAAGGGGAACCACTAAAAAAAATAAACAGACAGATAATGAGGTAGAAAATTTAATCATGGCTTTACATTTTAACTTAACATTAAATATAATAAATTTTGTTGGTGAGCGGTCAACTTATTTTTTTGTTTTTATAAGCGACTATTTTAGATAATTATTTTGCAGTACTTGTAACTATTAAGGAATAGTCTATCTCTGATAATTTTTTAATTCTACGTTGTTAGAAATACTCCACGTAACACCAGTTATACTTATATTTTTTGATAAGAATAATGAATCATTTCATCTTTTCCTTTATCTTTAGAGTACAACACCATTAATAAGTATTTTATAAGAGATGTATGAAAACAATGCTGTTCACCGCCATCTTATCGCTCTTTTTTCAAAAGGAGCATCTCTACTTGAGAAAAGATGTGCTTTATATTTGCCCTATCTTAGGAAATAAGTTTCAGATTTTTCAAATCAAGACTGATAACGCTGTTGTTTTTAAAGTGTATGGGAAATATCCAAACATGGAATACGATTTTTTTGAACGTAAGAACTTGGATTTTATTCGGGAAGATTTTAAAAAAGAAAGTAAAACCAATCGTTATACTTTAAAAGGCGACTCCTTATTTATAGATCGTTCGGATAGCTACCTAACATTAAAAACATTTGGTATCCTTTATAAAGATAAAATTTGCATGAAAACGGTGTACAGTTTTTTAAATACTTCTACTAACAAACACGAGGTTATAAAAACTGAAGATGACTTGGTGTTTAAACCTTATTAAGTTTATAATGAAAAGCGCTATCACTTCTAAATTATAAATCAAGTTGGTATTCTATAAAATATAAAACCCACTTTATACATGTGGGTTTTATGTTTTAAAAATAGCTTCATCCATTTTTAGATGAAAACTTTTAAGCATGATCTTGATTAAATCCGATTAATTAAATACCACTATCTCGTCCTTGTTTAGCGAAGCGTAACGAGGACGTTTGAGAACTGCGTTTGTAACGCAGGTAAAGTGATGGTGTAGGCGTTACAAAAGACTTATTTGACTGAACAATTTCTCTATGCAATAAAGAAAAGGTATCCAGACGACGTCCAGTTGGTGCTTTGGGAAAAGAGACTCTTAGATTTCGTAACCGAAGCCTATCTACCAATAGTCATGCACCGATCTGTTAATCCGATACATGAGTTAATACAAAGTTTCATGTTTAACTATGCCTTGACTCCGTCATGATTTATAAACCTTTAGCGTTATGCACACTTTTATTTACCTATTTCGAAGTAGTAATGCCGTAGCTGCGGCAGTAATTATTGTTTTAAATTTTGGCTCATTGAGAAATAATACGGAATAGTTGTACATATCTACCATTCCAATGGTTACGTTTTTAACTTTAAATGCGTAACCTCCTACAACAGGAAAAGGCATGGCATTAGACTTTTCCCAATTTTTGCCAGATAAAGCCTTTGCAAAAATGGTACTTATAAAAATGGTATCTGTTTTGTTAGTTATAAAACCGGTTTCTTCAGGCATACCTTCCATAAGGGTTGTTGATATTACACCATTACGTGTTTCTCTTTCATAATTTAATCGGAGTTTCCAATCAGAATAGTTGCCTTCGCTGAAAAGTAACATAGATGCCATAAAGTTAGAGGTTTGCTTCTCTGAAATAGAAAAATCAACTTTGTTCTGTATATTATACTCTTTACTTTTCCCTAAATAAAGTTGCTTACAAAAAACAATTACTGAACTACTTGCATCCGACACTGAAAATTGGTAATTATCCCTTTGTTTAGAAGTAACATCGTTTATACCAAGTCCAAAATTTAGCAGTAAATTTCTTTTGAGCGATTCTTTTGTAAAAAATCCGCCAGAGTTTTTATCATAAATATCTGAGCTAATTGTCCAGCCGTTTTTAAGTGTACCAGAAAATTGACGATCAAATTTAATTGAACGTTTTGAACCCGGCAATCCCTTTCCCCTAACTCCAGAAACGCTTATTTTTTCTGAATGATTTGAAACGCTATCAGGTACATCTAAAACAAATTTTGCAGGGGTACAAGAAACAATGCTTATCAGCAACATTAAATAAAGTGTAAATAGGTGGATTTTAGACTTCATAATATGTATTCCATTTTTTATCGCTAGTAATTATACTGCTACTCTTTTTATTACAAAGTTAATACTATTTTAGGCGAAATGTTATAAGCTATACTTTGTTTATTCTAAATACCCTTTTCTTTCAATTTGAATTAAAGTCAAATGCAAAAATCTTTCTTTGATGAGGTATAAACGTACATTCATTATTTATTAAAACCAAGTTGCCACCACGCTTACAACACCTGCCATTAAAATAATGCCACCTAACCATTTATCGAGTTGATGCGCCCCGCCCATAAGTCGTAAAATTATTTCTGAATACCGATAGCTTAAACCAATAAATAAACACAAACACGCCAAAGCCCCAATAGCAGCAGCCATTGCAAAACCCAAAAGATTTATAAATGATAAGTTGGACGGGGCATAAAGGCTCAAAAAAACAGACCAAAACACAAGCAATTGCGGGTTAATTAATCCTAAAATAAATCCTTGTAAAAACGAATTTTGTTTAGAACTTGTGGCAACATTTAAGGCTCTACTTTTTTTAAAAATTAAATAAAATCCATAAATAAAAAGTACACCCAACGATATACCTTTTAATACATCTCCAAAAGTGGTATTAAAATAACGGTGCAAATACCCTGCCGCTAAAGCATAAATAATTTCGGGAAGAGACCCTCCAACACTTAGCCACAAAGCCGATTGCCCTTGTTTTTGCAAGGCATAACGCAACACAGCGGCATTCACGAATCCCAATTGCAAAGACCCTAAAAAACTAGCGACTAATGTTGCAACAACTAAAGTCATCCTGCAAAAATATGTTTAAACGCTTCGCTGATAACCCAACTTAAACGGGCAGTGGGTACTTTGTTTTTGCGATTTTGTTGACTAATAACATACACCAATTTCCAATGCCATAATAAATGGCGATAGGCGTTAAAGAGTGTATTGTTAGCATCGTAAATGTGTGCAGGTTCTGAACTCACCCCATTTAATTCCATAATAGCAATATGCTGCCCCTTATACAAATCCTCAAATGATTTTACTTTTAAATCGAACCTACCAAAATAAAATCCAGAGATGGGTTTTGCAAGGGTATTAAAAACCTCGTGTAAAGCGTCGTTAATTAAATGCTGCCCACTTATAAATTCGGTGCCTCGGCAATGGTTACCAATGGGTTCAATAATACGGCATTCGTTGGCACGAGGTACTTCAGCTAATAAATTGGCTTTTTCGTTTTGGAAACGTTTTATTTGAAAGCGAGCACGGGTTTGCTTTTGCATTAAATCGAGTACCGTTTGTTTTCCATCTCCAGTTACCTGCAAAAATTTTTTAATAACTACCGAAGTAACTTTTCCCTTATCCTTATTAGGTTCGCGGGCAAACAAAACACCAAGTTCTATATCGTAAGTAATAAATTCTTGAATAAGAATATCCTCCTTACACGTTTCTAAATAGTTGTTTAAATCGTTGGTGTTATTAATTTTTTCAACCTTAGTGCCACGTTCGCCAACATTGGGTTTAATAATAAAAGGAAAATGAATACCAGCCTCTTGCAAACGTTGTTCTATTTTTTTTAACGACAAAGGGTGTTCTAAAAATAATGTTTTCGGTTTATAAGCATCAGGTATCAATTCTAAAATAGCTTGCTTAGGTTCACCAAAAAAACCACCGTTTTCGATGCCTGGATTGGCGGCCGTAAAAAAGGTAAACGAGCGCGCTTTTAAAGCCAACCAAAGCCAATACGGTAAAATGGGTAAGTAAAACATCCACCACGTCCAGTATTCCCACTTAACTAATTTTATTAAAAACAAAGGATATACAAATCGTGAGTTCATCTATATAAAACTATGACATTTTTTTTCGGTTTTTGCAATGAGGTCTTCGTAGCAAATGAGGCGTTGATTCATTTTTAACTGTACCGATGTTATCGAAGTCGTTTTTACACCGTTTCGATTAAAAACAAAACTATCGTTTTGAGTGGATTTATAGTGGTGAAGATGAATGATAGCGGCTTGTTCAATTGTATTTTTTTGTGCGGTTAACCAATTGGAAAATAAATTGATTTTGGCGGTGTGTGCCAACGACGGATACAATGTGGCCGAAGACCAAATGTGTGGCGCACGGTGATGAATAGAAGAACGGTGTAATTGAACACCATCGAACGTTAAAGCCATACTTTTTTCGTTGCTTGGATGTGAAAAAATAAGTAAGGTAAAAGGTTCTAAATTATCGAATGAATAGTTCTCTAAAAATGCTGAAACAGAAGCGTACTCAAAAAAATGAGGAATGATGAGCCCTCGGCTTTGGCGGTAAGGTGGCTTAGGGATGTGTTTCTCAAAACCGCCATTTAGTAAACAAAGTGTAAACTGATTCGAACTCGCCATCCACGTTCCGTTTGATGCGGTATCTTTGGGATATATAACAGAATTAGAATTAATTAAATACCGTTGTGGTGCTAAAGCCGAACGGCTTGGTACTTCATCTCTACTTTGTGTAATAATAAATCCATCATCAGCTAAAGGAATATAAGTTACGGTACACATTTTATTTTTGTTGAAGATAAACCTGTGTTGAAACGGCTACACCAAAATTAATGGGCAATTCTACTTCTTGAAAATAATAACTTAAACCAATTTTGATAAGTGCCAAATGATGAATGGTATGCTCCATTGCGTAGGCCAATTCGCGCGGCATACTCGATACCATTTTTGGCGCATAATGCGAATCAACCGAAATAACAACTTCTAAAGGTGGCGTTGTTTCTAACAAGAGTAATTCCGTTTTTAAACGTGTGATATAATTTAACGTTGCTTGTACATCAGTTTCTAGTATTGAATCGCGGTGTCTGTTATCGTAATAAATAACGCCCTCTGTTCCATTTAATAAATTGGTGTAAAAATCTAAAATATGGCGGCTATGCTTTCCCAGGCTTGTTTGATGCAACAATGGTAAGGCATTGGCAAATTGCGCATTGCTTAATTGTTTTACAACATCTTGCAATTGATTTAAAACGGATATGTTAGCTTGAATAAGTGGCATTAATTTTTAGCAGTAGTTAATTCGATTTGAATGGTAACATCGTCACTTAAAATGATACTTTTACTACCTATACCAAAGTCTAAACGGTTTATTTTAAACGTTGTATTAAATGTAGCATTGTTGCCTTGTTCGGTATAAGTAAATGGAATACTAATGGCTTTGGTAATTCCCTTCATCAATAAGTTGGCATGTAAAACATAGTGCCCTTCGCGTTCTTGACCAAAAAAACGAGAGTTTAGTTTTATAGTTGGAAAAGCTGCCACATCAAAGTATTCAGGTTTTTTTAAATGCTCATCGCGCTTAGATACTCCTGTTTTTAAGGTGTTAACCTCAATACTTACTTCAACTTTTCCTGTTTTGTAATTTTGCTCATCAAACGAAATAATCCCTTTGGGTGAACTTAAATTTCCGTTAACGGTAATACCCGCGTTTTTAATTTTAAATGTGATGTTCGATTGGCTAATTTTCCAATTGGTTTGAGCTGTATAACTTAACATTAAAAACATCAAAGTAACAGATAGAATTAATTTTACTCTATTCATAGTAAATACGTTGGATAAAAATATTTGGATTGAATTAGATTAATTTATTTTTTGAAACGGACGATAAACAATACCAATCATACCCATTAGCGATTTGTAGCGGAAACGGTCATTATCTAAATACAACTTATCATCCGTTGTAAATTCTGAAAACAAGAAGGACGCACCAAAACGAAGCCCTAATGTTGGTTTAAAAAAGTAGCTTATTACCAATTCGGAGTTTAATTGACCAATGTCGTTATCGCTTACCAAGAGTAAGTTAAAAGGCGTTGGTTTGGCTAAGTGATTACCACCAAATTTTTTTAAACTATCGCTACTCGATGTAAAAGAACCTGTTCTATAACCACCAAAACTAAAACCAATGGCATCAATATTAAATTCGGCACTTAGTTTACTCGAAAATTGATATGCAATGTGAATGCTTGCATTTATGGAATTTTGTTGAACACGTTTGAACGTTAAAGTATCTATGTTTTTTTCTATGTTTTCTACAAACAATACTTGTGGACCCGTTTCTCCAGAGGTTAATTTTGCTGGAGCTGTTGTAAACCCAATGTTATTTCCGCCAGCGGCACTAAAGCGAATGCCGTAACCCAATTGAAAAGCTTTACGCTTACCTAAACCATGTAAACGTGTCCATGCTAAGGATAGCCCGCTATAGCTACCATTGCTCATAAGTGTGGTACTTAAATAATTTTGTGAGGCGCGATTGGCTTCTGTTTGCGCTGTTAAATTTAAACTTATGGCTATAAAGAAACTTGTTGTTGAAATGATTTTTAGTATAGACATTTTTAGACTTTAAGAATTAATTATAAAAGTAACAGTTAAACAACAAAGGGAATGTCATCTATAAGACATTTGTTGATAAATAGGAAAATCATTAATAAAATGCTGTATCGTTTCGGGCTTCATGTAACGCTCTTCAGAGCTGCGTTTAAACGACTCGTAACCTTTTACACCTTTCCAATTTTCGATTTTGAGTTTATCTAATACCTCTTTCGACCAACTTAAAAGCGGATACCCAAGTCCTTGTTCAATGGTTAGTTTATCAGTACTGTATTCAAACGCATTCATTTTTTTACGTGAGGCGTGATTGAATACTAAAAAAACAAAATGAAAAATATGACTGGTGCTAAAATCATAAATGTGGCTCATTTCGTGCGAAAGAACCCCCACCTGACTATTTAAACTAAGTTTATGAAGCAAGATGCTATCAATCATAGTTTCGGTTTTTTTACTCACCAAAATTAAATAATCGCGTTTTTCGGCACGCTTAAAAATACTCCAAAAAGTGGGTCGGGCAGCCAATGGCGATGAGGCGTTAACGGCTTTAATGGTAATTTTTCGGTATTTTAATGTTGGATAAAATTGCAAAATATAATTAATATGATTTCGGTAAACAACACTATCGAAGCCAACAAAATGAACGCGTTGGGAAGAGTCGGGGGTTTGTTTTAGAATGCTATCTGTTAAGCGTTTATGATATACTTTTTGAGCCTTGTGAAAACAAGGTATTAAACAACCTATAATAATTAAACACGTATTAAAAAGTTTTACCATGCGTTTGACGAATCAATAAATATAATAATTTTTTATTGACTGCAAAAAAACGAACTACCCAATTGCTTAACACAGGCCGTCCAAAACTGCGCTGAATAAGCCGCCCCACCCATAAGCGTTTCGCAAAATTTTTTTTCCAAAATTGAGTATAGCGTTCGAGGAGTTGAGCAACCGAAAACACACCGTTTAAATAGTGTGGAATGAGTTTAGACAAATGGTGCGAAGCGTGCATGGCTATACTCATGCCATTGCCACACAAAGGCGTAATCATTCCAGCAGCATCTCCTAAAAAAATAACACCATCTTTCATCAATTCTTTTTTACTGAAATCAATATTAGAAATAGTCAGTGGCTCGTTATATAATTTTTGCGAAGACTCTAAGATGGCTTTTAAATGCGGGTTTTGAGACAATACTTCTCTTTCGAGTGCTTCTATTGAGCCATGCTCTTGCAAATTAGCAGCCGTTGTGAGGTAGCATAAACACCACGTATTACCCTCTACTTTTGAAAAGCCACAATACCCATTTTTAAAATTATGTAACTGAATTTCGTTGGCCAAGCCTTGTGTTACCTTGATGTGGTATTTCACACCAATAAAATTAGCAAGTGCATGAGGTTTACGTTTAATAAACGAACGTTGAAACTTTATATCTAAATTAGAGCGTTTGCCATAACTGCCTACCACCAATTGCGCCGTAAACATACCGTTACTCGTATCTAAAGTATATTGATCTTTATGAAGCCGTGTTACTGCATGAACCGTTGTGTTTTCATAAATGCTAACTCCATTTTTTAGTGCCAAGGTTTTTAATTCAGCATCTAAACTGTATCGGCTAATGCCAAAGCCTCCTAAGGGCAAGTGCTGTTTTACCTGCCTTCCGTTTGGTGCCGAAACACTTAACTCAGTAATAATTGGTATATCCCACTTCGAGAAATCAATGCCGCAACGCTCTAAAAAAGGTTTCGATTCTAAAGAAATATACTCGCCACAAACTTTATGAAATGGATATTTTTTTTTCTCGAACAAAACGACTGCAATACCTTGTTTAGCCAATTGAATAGAGAGCGTTAAGCCCCCTAAACCGCCACCTACAATGGCCACTTGATATAAAATGGTTTCACTCATTTTTTTCTTCGTACAATGCACCAACGAAATGCCCAAAGCCATATCAACTTAACGGGAACCGCTTTGTAAAGTAATTGCAACTCTCTTTTTTTAAAACCCCTTAATACCGATAATGGCGCATCGTTTTTTACTAAATACGATTGCGATAAAAAATAGGTTAACCATTTAATGGAATAGTACGCTAAAAAATGCCGATGCAAATCGTTAATAAAAAATCCAAGGTGCGTATGGGTTTCGTTCCAGTTTATGTAATCGTTAAGTTGCGCTTCGTTTAAGTGATGCGTAAACAGCGAGCTAAATGCAATATCGTAGGATTCGTTAACCAAAGTATAATCGCTTATTATAAATGTAATGTTTTCGTAAGCACGTAATGCGTTTTTGGCATAAGCAATGCAATCGGCTTTTAAATCAATGCCTATCAATTCAAATGCAATGTGTTGTTGGGTTAAGTAAGTATGAATAACGCGTAGGTTATCGCCACCACCACAGCCTAACTCGGCAATACGATAGGTTTTATTTTTCTCAAACCGAAATTGTTTTAAAGCGCTTAAAGTAGTGGCATGCCCACCCAAAAGGGTATTAATGGTATTTAATTCTTTTAAATTAAGGTATAAATCGGCGGTTGGAATGGTTTCCGAATCGAGTAACTCTTTGGTATAATGACGGGTTTTAAACATAACGTGCCAATGCCGCTTCGGTAGTTAGGCCAGGCCCAAAGGCAGCTATTACTAAGGGTTTATCGGGTTCAGGATTTACCAAAAATTCTTCAAGTATAAATAAAAGGGTAACACTGCTCATGTTACCATAATCGTTTAAAATTTTTCGACTGTTAAATAAAGTAGTAGCACTTAATTCAAAATCACTTTCAATCACATCCAATATTTTTTTTCCACCAGGGTGAATGGCCCAATCGTAAAGGGCTGCGTTAGACGTAAACCCTTCGTCTTTTAACAACTGCCAATGCTGTTCCATCAACTGTTTAAATTGTGTTTTAATTAAGGCTGGAATTTGTGAGGTTAAACGCATTTGAAAGGCAACCGTTTTAATGTACCAGCCCATGTCGTTAAATCCTTTAAAATCGAGGCGCGAGAAAAAATGATGTAAGGCAATGGCTGGCTGGTTGAGCTCGTGGCTTCCGCCAACTAGAGCCGCTGCTGCACCATCGGCAAAAATTGCATTCGACAGAAGATTATCGCGGGTAGTCGTATTTTGAAAATGTAATGTACATAACTCTACACACACTATTAACACCTTGGCATTGGGTTGAGCTGCGCAAATATAATGTGCTTGTTTAAGCGCGTGCATGGCGGCGTAACACCCCATAAACTGCACCGCACTGCGCTCGGTATCAGCACTTAGGTTTAAGTATTTTACTAACTCTATATCCAAACCGGGTGCCATCAGGCCTGTACACGATACGGTAATAAGGTGCGTAACAGTAGGCGAAGGAACTTTACTTAAACACATTTGCGCCGCTTTGGCTGCTAATGGTAAAGCATGTTGGTAATACAATTCTAATCGTGCTTCTAAGTTGGGCGTTTGTTGGGCAAATAACAGCGGGGCTTGCGTTGACTTTAAATCAAAATCGGGTAAAACCGAGTAACGGGTTTCTATACCACTTTTAGCATATAAATTTTGTAGAGAGTTTTGTTCTTGGGCATTGAGCGTGTGTTGTTGCAACATAAACTCTAAAATAGTTTGTTGGCTGTGTTGATGCGCTGGCAATGCCGTACCAAGGGCAACTATATAACTTAGGCTTGCCATAACAAAAAAATATAATAACTATTCATACACAAACACGAAATAACATTCATACGCATAGCATTTTTAAAATTGGCAGTAGTCGTATTTTTATAGACTTGCCAAAACCACCACACAAAAAATAAAACAGTTGGTAAAGTCCATATATTGAACCAAATAAATTGCTGAATGTTTAAATGTGTCATTAATAAAACTACGCCTAGTGCAAAACAAATTCCCGAAAACAAAAATGTACCTCGGTAACCTAGCACGTAACTTAGTGTTTTTACCCCATCCTTTAAATCGCTTTGGTGTTGGTAAATTTGTGTGAGTGGATAAATGGCACCAATTAAACAAGAACTCACGAGAGCGGCTACCATTAAATTGGCGTTAAAACTGGTCCACTGAAAATGAGGCGTTAAAGCCGAAATGACGCTAAAAAAAATCCAAGCACCTTGAAAATAAAACACAGTTAAAAAACCAAGTATGGGAAAACGTTTTAAACGAATGCCACGGTAACTGTATAAGCGCGACATTAAAATATAAACGGCCACACCTATAAAAAACCAAAATTGAATGCAAACTGCTAAAACAAGCGCAAGGGCATCCATAAGCAGCGATGCGTAAAACAACGAGCGGTCGGGTAGGGGCGGATGTTCGAGTCCACCAATGGGTTCGGTATCTTTATCCATGTAACTGTTGTACCCATTGCTGGCTGGATAAACCAAGAGGTGCAAGATAAAAAAAACAGCTAAACTCGTTAAACTAAAAGGGTTGTTAACATGGCATAATGCCCATAAATAAACTGGAAGCAGTAGCACCGAAAACGGAAAGCGTAATAATACTAAGGTATTTTTTAACATGTAAATCTTTACAAAGATAGCATAAAGCCTTTAGGCGTGTACGCTCTTTAACAGATATACGACAAGAATTGTCGGGTAGATGGCAGAATACAAGATAAAAATAAAGGTAAAGAGAAAAAATTACCGCATTTCTAATTTTGAAAAAGTTTTGATTGTTGGCAGAATAGCTAACACAGCATTACAAAGAATTTATTGTTTGTTTATCGAAATCAAACGTTTGGAAACGAAAAGTAATTTAGAATCTAAAGACCTACTTTTTCAAATTGGAGGCGAAGTAAAATAGAGGTGTTAAATTTCCCAAGCTTTCCAATCCATTTCTTCGCCATTTAAAATACCAATGTAACTGCTATACCGTTCTTCTGTAATTTGACCAGCCCTAACGGCGGCTGTTACGGCACAATGGGGTTCATTTTCGTGCAAGCAATTATTAAATTTACAAGCATTCATTAAATTTCTTATCTCCGGAAAATAATGCCCCACTTCTTCGCGCCTCATTTCTACTAAGCCTAGTTCTTTAATTCCGGGGGTATCAATTATTTGCCCGCCAAAACTTAAGTCGAACATTTCGGCAAAAGTGGTGGTGTGCATTCCTTTTAAATGTGCTGCCGAAATAGTTCCTGTTTTTAAATTTAAGTTGGGTTCTATGGCATTAATTAAAGTAGATTTACCAACGCCTGAGTGTCCGCTTATTAACGTTGTTTTATTGCTTAATAATTTTTTTAAACCCTCTACCTCATTGGCATTAAAGGCCGATACTTCGATGCAAGTGTAACCAATATTTTTATAAATGCTTATAATGTGCGCTTGATAGGCTAAAGCCGTTTCGTCTAGCAAATCGCATTTATTAAATACCAAGGTTGCCGGAATGCGATACGCTTCGGCAGTAATTAAAAACCGATCTATAAACCCTAAACTGGTGCGAGGTGCTACTAAAGTGCAAATTAAAAACGCTTGATCCATATTGGCCGCAATAATTTGAACTTGTTTACTTAAATTGATAGATTTTCGAATAATGTAATTTTGGCGAGTTTTTATTTGGGTAATCATGTATTCTCCCTGATTGTTTTCGATAAGCACTACATCGCCTACGGCTATCGGATTGGTACTTTTGCGCCCCTCTAAACGAATTTTACCTTTTAGTTTACAATCTATCCGTGTGCCATCGGGTAACTTCACAACGTAATTACTACCTGTAGATTTGGTAACCACTCCATTCATAGCGGCGAATTTACGGTTTAAAATACATTCTGCAAGCATTTGCTGTGCTAATGTTTTGGGTCTTCATTGTAGGTTGATACGTGAACTTTTATGAGAAGGGTTTTATTTTTTTTAGATTGGGGATGATTCTTTTTTTAAATGAAAGATGTATAATGCTGGCAAACGTCAATCGTTTTCAAATAGTCCTTCTCCCATTGGTTTAATAGTTGGTTACTAAAAGGTGTTTAACATTTTTATCATTCCGATTCATAAAACTTACTAGATATGTTTTGTCAAATGACTTAATAGTAAGGTTGCGCTTATTGTAAAGATTGAAAATAAAGTCGGTGTTCTTTATGATCATCATCCATTTTGCTTTACACGCATGAATTAAATAATTTGAAAGTCTTATTTGATCGTCCTTTGTAAATTCATTCTTGGCATAAGTACTAAACTCACTATCATAAGGTGGGTCTAGAAAAATAAAATCATGTTTTGTAGGCTGATGCAAATTGAAAAAATCTTCGAAATCAAGATTTTCTATTTTCGTTTGGGCTAAAAGTAGTTTTAATTCTTTGGTTTTTAAATAGTCCACTTTTTTAAGAAAGTTTTTACGGTTATAGGCAATGCCACCATAAGGCACATTGAAGTTGCCACTTGAGTTATACCTAAACATGCCACTGTAAGCAAAGTTTCTAATGAAAAGAAAAATGGCCGATTTTAAAGCCGAATTTAATTGGTATTTATTGGAGTTGTTGTAAAGATGTCGAAAGTGCATATAAAAAGCACTTTTCAATGCTGTTTCCATGTTGTTGAGAATGTCTGTATCTGGTAACAAATTTTTAACTTGTTCCAATGCTTTCATTCTTTTACTTTTTCTTGTAAGATTTATTTTGATTTCTTTTATAAAGTTTTCAATATCGAAATTGAAAAGAACAGAAAACATACCATTAAAATGTTCAGCATTTTTTAATATGAATTTAAACAAGATGTCTTTTAGTTTTGTTTCGTCAATTTTATTTTGCGAATAGCGTTTGTAGGTAGTTATCAAAAAAATGGAGTTATCTTGAATAAGGTTGGTTAATAAATCCCAATTGTGAATTATTTCGGTGAGAGCTTTAAAAAATATTTTTCTATCGCTATTGATGATACTGCGGTACAAACAAATTAATTCATCGGATTTGTCATTTATAAAATAATTAGTAGCCTCAACTGCGGTGTAAGCTGCACCGCCACCCACAAAGGGTTCGTAATAGTTGTTGAATTTATTGGGTAAATTTGGAAGGATGTATTTTAATTCTTGCTCCTTTCCACCAGCCCACTTAACTAGTGGGTAAAGTCGTTTCGTATCAACATGGTTTCTGATGCCATATTCAATTTGGTTATCTAAAGCTAGTGGCTCTTTAACCTTATTTTTCATTTATCAAATGTAAGTTACACCACTCTTTTTTTCCTTTATTCTGAACGAAAGTTTTTAACAGTAATACCAAATGAACTTATATTTTAGTCCAAAGATGCGAAGTTATTTTTTATCAGTACGATGAAAAAATTTGTTGCATAGCACAGCCTACGGAACAAATTTTTAAAGAAGTAATGATGAAAAAGAACGAGTAGATTGGACTAAAATGTAAGTTCACTTGGTATAAGGTGTCTTACCAACATTCTGTTTAAAGGGGCATCCGTTTTGTGGTGCGTGAGTTTTTAGAATAAATATTTGATTGGAGTTAGGGCTTTTTATATAGAATGTAGTGTATAAAGTTCGCAAAGGAAGAAGTGTGTGAGGCGTTAAGTTCTTTTTGATAAGGTGTGGCACGCAAAGTTCGCAAAGGAAAGAATATCGAAAAAGTGGCACGCAAAGGCGCAAAGTTCGCAAAGGAAAGAATATCGAAAAAGTGGCACGCAAAGGAGCAGAGTTCGCAAAGGTGGAGATTAAATTTTGAAAAAGAATTTTAGAATAAATCAATGCTGTTATTAACTACTATGCGTTAAGTTATATAGAAAGTAAAATTAGCCTCATAAATAAATTCAGTTACTAAAAACGAATATACCTTCCTTGAACTGTAAATAGGTGCATTAAAAAACTAAGCTCTAGCATTAAATTTATTGGGTATCAAATATTTTTATTCTCGTTACATTTTTTTAATCCGTTATCCATTTTACACCAAGCGTTTAATGACGCGTAAGGTATGCGAGTATTTTTTTCGGTCGATGTGAAAAATACCGTAATGGTCAAACTTATCTATACGGACGCAACCACTGGCGTGTATAATTTGTTGATTGTTTAAGAGAATGCCCACGTGAACAATACGTCCTTCTTCGTTATCGAAAAACGCCAAGTCGCCGGCTTCTGCTTCATCAACAAAACTCAATGGCGTGCCAAGTTCTACTTGTTGATAGGCATCGCGCGGCAATGGATAGCCATTTAATTGATAAACCAATTGTGTAAAGCCGCTGCAATCTATTCCAAACGGACTTTTGCCACCCCACAAATACGGGGCATTCAAAAATAAATACGCCGTTTTTAAAAGGTGTTGTGTATTAATTGTTTGGGGTGTTTCATTAAGGCGCCCTTCTATGCCAAATGTTTTAGTATGAATTTTCAATTCGCCTTGTTGCAAACCGTTTAAGCAGGCACCAATCGTTAGTGGAAAATGTAATCCTGTTTCTTTATCGCTAATGATTTGGATGAGTTCGTTACATAATACCTTTGTTTGTTGCTGCAAGTGTTGGCTAACTTTTTCGGGAATACTAAAATGTTGTTTTACAGATAACCAGCAGAGGTAAGCATCATTTAAAATTTTAATTCTAAGCCAATCTTCTGTTTTTTCGAGTACTTCATACATTTCGCCAAAGAGCAATTGCGTAACCATTTCACTAGCTCCCGAGGGCTCTTTACGACAAGGCACGATACTAAGCAGGCAAATACCAAATTCCATTTCAAATCAATAAAAATAAGAGTAAAGCTAAGTAATCCTGTTTAATATATTGCATTTAAAATAACGGGTAATGCACACGAGTTTGTAAATAAAAAAAGCTCGGTATAAAACCGAGCTTTTTGATGCGAATTGGATATAAAAAAGTTTAACAGTTTTCGATCACTAATGCGCTAGAGCCGCCGCCGCCATTGCAAATACCTGCTGCGCCAAATGTGGCGTTATTTTGTTTCAATACATTTAGTAAGGTTACAATAATACGCGCTCCGCTGGCTCCTAAAGGATGCCCTAAAGAAACGGCACCTCCATTAACGTTTACTTTGGTGGCATCTAAATTCATTAATTTGATATTCACTAATCCAACTACGCTGAATGCTTCGTTCAATTCAAAATAGTGGATGTCGCTCATTTTTAATCCCGCCTTTTCAACCGCTTTAGGCACTACCAAACTCGGGCTCGTTGTAAACCATTCGGGGGCTTGCTCGGCATCGGCATAGCTTTTAATTTTGGCAATGGGTTTAATACCTAAGCTATCGGCTTTTTCTTTGCTCATTAAAACCAAAGCGGCCGCTCCGTCGTTCATGGTGCTGGCATTGGCAGCAGTAACGGTTCCATCTTTTACAAATACAGGTTTTAAAGTTGGAATTTTATCGAAATTTACATTTTTATACTCTTCATCTTCGGTAATTAACACCTCTCCTTTTTTAGTTTTCACTATAACAGGTACAATTTCATCTTTATACTTACCTGCTGCCCAAGCGGCTGCTGAGCGTTTATACGATTCGATAGCAAAGGCATCTTGTTGTTCGCGTGTAAACTGATATTCTTTAGCGCATAACTCGGCGCAATTGCCCATAATCATATTGCTATATACATCGGTTAATCCATCTTTTGCCAACCCATCAATCACTTGTCCGTGTCCGTACTTAGCACCCCAACGGTTATTATCAAGGTAAAAAGGCACGCTGCTCATGTTTTCCATGCCACCTGCCACAACAATATCGTTATCGCCTAACAAAATACTTTGCGCTGCTAGGGCAATTGCTTTCATGCCGCTTGCACAAACTTTATTAACTGTGGTGCAGTTAACACTATCGGGTAAGCCTGCAAATTTAGCTGCTTGACGAGCCGGAGCTTGTCCTAAGTTAGCTTGAAATACAGAACCCATAAATACTTCGTTTACTAAGTTTCCATCTAACTGGATGCGGTCTAAAGCCCCTTTAATAGCGGTGGCACCTAGTTTTGTGGCCGAAACGCCAGCTAAAATTCCACCGAATGCACCTATTGGCGTTCTAACGGCAGACACAATATACACTTCTCTCATAGTCTTATTAAAAAATCGTGCCTAATTTACTGATTATATAACGATAATAAAGGTAAATGTTGTTAACAAGTTGGTTGTTACTCCACACAAATTTATAAAACATAACTCAAGCCATTAAATCATCCATTGTAAATATTCCTTTTTTAGAATTTACAAACTCGGCCGCTATAACTGCACCTAATGCAAATCCACGGCGGTTGTGTGCCTTGTGCATAATTTCTATATCATCTATAGCCGATGTGTATTTAATAATATGCGTACCTGGCACTTCGCCTTCGCGCACGTCTTTTATAAAAACAGTTTCTTCATTTTTTTCGCTAAGACTCCATTGCTGTTTACGATTTAGGGTATCAATAATTTGGTTAGCCAACGAAATAGCGGTGCCACTTGGTTTATCGAGTTTATGAATGTGATGAATTTCTTCCATGCTTACTTCGTAATTAGTATGGGCATTCATAAGTTGTGCTAAATAGGTGTTCAGCTTAAAAAATAAATTAACGCCTAAGCTAAAATTACTTGCATAAAACAAGGTGCCTTGCTGTTTATGGCAATAGTTTTTCAGTTCTTCTAAAGACTCGTACCAACCTGTAGTGCCAACTACAATGGGTAATTGCAACTCTAAGCAACGTTTCATATTAGGTATAACGGTGTGTGGCGTGCTAAACTCAATGGCCACATCGGCCGCTTGTAACTCAGCATCCGAAACAGTGGTGGCGTTTAACGCATCTACTTTTAAAATAATTTGATGTCCACGAGAAACAGCTATTGTTTCAATTTCTTTTCCCATTTTTCCGTAGCCTAGTAATGCAATTTTCATGGTGCAAACTTACTACAAAGTTGCTAATATGGAATGGTACTTTTTAAAACCATTTTACTGAAATTGTAAATGGGTTATGTGTATTCGACCTCTATGAGGCATGTTGTTTATGAATTATTAAACCAGTTGGCTATTGAGCAACTAATAGAGAGGTTACAGATGTGTTAAATTAATAAGTTGAGAGAAATATACCAACTTATAAGGATGTCTTTTTAAATCTAAAATATTGAAATTTGCAATACTGAAGCGAATGGCTATACTTCTCTTTCAAACAGAAACTAATAAATAAAATACTTATGAATAAACTATCTTTTTTTATCTTGAGTACTATTACCTTTTTAGGCAGCTTTGATGTCCAAGCACAATCTATAACTCGAAAGGTTTTATTTCTAGGCAATAGTTACACCTCAACAAATAATTTGCCACAACTGGTTTCGGATATGGCTGCTTCGGTGGGCGATAATCTTATTTTTGATAGCCATCTTCCCGGAGGCTATCTGTTAACCCAACATTACACCAATACCTTATCAACCTCTAAAGTTATGGCAGGTGGCTGGGATTATGTTGTGCTGCAAGAGCAAAGCCAGACCCCCGCTTTGCCCAACGGTAATTTTAATCTAGGTGCTCATCAACTTTCTAAATTAATTAAAGAATATAACCCATGTGCTCAACCTCTGTTTTATATGACATGGGGGAGGCAAAATGGCGATGCTTTAAACTGTCCACTTTATCCTGAAATGTGTACTTACTTGGGAATGGATAGTTTAATTCGTAAAAGTTATAAGCAACAGGCCATTAACAACAACGCCGAAATTTCTCCTGTTAGTGCGGTTTGGAGGTATATCCGACAAAACTATCCATCCATTGGTCTTTATCAACCCGACGAAAGTCATCCGAGTGTAGCTGGTTCTTATGCCGCTGCTTGTTGTTTTTACAGCGTTATTTTTAAGAAAAATCCCTTGCTTATAACTTACAACGCCTCGCTTAATGCTGCCGATGCCGCTTTTATTAGAACTGCCGCAAAAGCCGTTGCATTTGATAGTTTAACGTATTGGAGCTTTAAAGTAAATCCTACAGCCTTTTTTAATTACACCGTTGGAGGAGGTGTTAATGAGGCCATTTTCAATTATCAAACGCTTCTACCTGGTCTTAACCCCCTTGCCAATACCTTTACTTGGGATTTTGGCGATGGCTTTACCACAACCCTTGTTAATCCTGTGAATTCTGCGGTTAATCATTCCTATCTATCGAATGGTACTTACACCGTTAAACTAACTGTATCAAATTGTGATGTATCTGGAACTCAACAAGCCGTTTACCAAACAACAATTAGTTTTTGTAATCACACCCCTACCATATTTAAAACCTATCCTTGGTATTGCGCGCCCGTAGATACCATTTCTACTCAAGTATATACTGCCTATCAGTGGTACGATAATTTTGGAAACCCAATACTTGGCCAAGTAAATAAGAAATTACCTTTACTGAACAGTAACAGTTTTTACAGTGTTTTAACCACTCAAAATGGCTGCTCAGAAATGTCACAGCCTTATTATAATAATTCAGGACCAGGCGTCATTCCGCACGATGTTGATGTTGTGGGGCCATTAACTGGTAGCAATACCGCTTGTGATGGCAGTAATTTAAGTTTGATTGTAACAGAATTGGCGGGTAGCGAAAGCATTCAGTGGTTTAAAAACGGATTGCTCGTTTCATCAGCCAACACACCCACACTCTCTTTTAACGCTTCGGGTACTTACAGTGTTAATTTATTTCATACCAATTGTCCCAATTATATATTTTATTCAAAAACTTTAACTTTTAGTTTTATTGATTGCGCCATAGGTGTTAAAGTTAACAAGGCTAACACAATGGGTATTGTCATCTATCCAAACCCGACATCAGACCACATCGCCATTAACAGTTTGGAAGATATAGATGTTGTAGAATTATATAATACACGAAGTGAAAAAGTATATTCAAAAACAGTAACTGGTAAATTAAGTAACGAAGAAATAAATTTATCTAACTATGCAAAAGGAGTTTATGTTATTAAAATTCGTAATTCAAAAGCTGTGTTTACCAAAAAAATTATAGTTAAATAAAAACACTATCCACACTTTAAAAACGAGTTGTAACAAACAGAATGCCTTTTATTACGCTTTAATCTTGGTTATTTATTATGGCTTGAAAAACTTAGTTCGATAAACTACTTTATTGTTCTGAAGTTCTAATACATACCAACCTGAATTAAGTTTTTCTACATTCACACTTTTAGTTTTTAAAATTTCGGTTAAACAAACGCGTCCATTTTCATCATAAATAGAAACGGTATCAAACGTTTGATTACTTTTTATATTTAAAACGTTGCCACTTAAAGGATTAGGATATATCAATACATCATTCACTTCTTGTAAGGGCGTTTTTAAATGGGTAGTGATGGTGGCCACTGGGCAAGCTGCACACAAAGCCCATTTACTTTGTAAAGCGCGGCTTTTAGCGGCATTGATACCTGTGTTATACAAGTTAGGAATACCAATAACTGGCCAATTGTATAAGCCGTTAACATAACACAAAGGCGATTGCCCTGGTAATAAATACAAACTATTATCACTTAAATTAGTGGTGTTAGCGGGGGTTAAAACATTTTTTATTTTATTACCATATTGATTGTGCCCGTTGCCGTATAACGTATAATTCCCAAAAAAGGCACCTGTGTTGGTACATTCATTTCCAATAAATTGAACGGTATCGGTTGCGGGGCTGTTGCTCATCACAATACCATATAATTCGGCTCGGTTTCTGAAAAAAGTATTGTAAGGTCCGTTTTTAGCGTGCGAATTATCTATCACTATATTTTGACAAATATTGCCTTCCAATAAATTTGAGAACGGATAATTGCCATGCAACACCATATCGCCCGCGCTATTGCTCGGAAAAAAACTTTGCACCCAAAACGGATCATACGAATAATTATACGCTAATACATTGCCATTAGCACCCGCTTGCAAGAGCATACTGTGCCGTAAATTTCTAAAAATATTATTCTCTATTTTTATTTCGTTGCTGCTGTATTGAAGCGCAATGCCATAGCCTTGACCACTACCGCCATAAGCAAAGGCATGATGAAAGTATGAATTAGTTACTTCGCAATTGGATGAACGATTAAACTCTACGTGGGCATAATTAGTGGTGTCGCCTTCAATTCCATTTATCCAACAATTAACAGCCCTATCGAAACTAATGAGCGAAGTTTGATTTGTTGTAACATCTACCCGCTCAAGGCGCAAACACTCGAAACCAATGTTGTTACGAGGAATGATGCGCTTTAACTTTGGTGTGAGGTTTAAGCGGTAATCGAATCGAAAAGGACTATTGAACGTGAGTTTGTTTCCAGCTTTTGATTTAATTTGTAGGATTTGCCCAAGCGAACCATAAGCCCAAGTGCTGGCCATAAAACTATTGTCGGTACATTGCAAATACACCCATTGCCCCGGTTGATACAAGCCCGCATTAAGCACCGAAACCGAATTGCTATCGCGCAAGCCTGCCTGCGTAAACGAGGTGGTATCGGTATTTACTTGACTGCCAATGATATTAAATCCATTATTTAAAACCCCACTTAAATTTATTTTGATAAACGTGCTATCGAAGCCCGCTCCTTTTAGTACTAAGCTATCGCGGCTTATGCTTACTTGATTGGTAAAACTATAAACCCCAGGCGGAAAATAAATAACGCCTGGTTTACCATTTAAAAAAGCAATAGCACTCTGTAAAGCGGTGTTGTTAGAGGCAGTTCCTGTATTATTCCCGCCAAAATTTAAAATGTTAGCTATTAACGTAAAGCTCGGTTTAATACCTTTGTACCCAGCATCTTTCCAATTGGTTTTATACACCGAATAGGGTTGTGCATTGGTTTGAAAGGTGAAGAGTAAAATAAAAACTAAAATGAATCGCATCTATCAAATATAAAAAAAATCCTGCCAGTTTTAACCGACAGGATTTTTAAGAAGTGATGGCTTTAAACTCGTTTATTCTTTAATTAAACGAATAACTTGAGCAGCACCCGTATTACTTTGTGATTTTAAAATGTATAAGCCATTGGATAGATTTGTTAAATCTAAAGTATGCGTTCCTTCTTGAACAGATTCATTAAAAATAATTTTGCCCGAAATATCGCTAATGCTAATATTAACCTGCTGTGTAGCCGAAACGTAAAACAGACCATTAGACGGATTGGGATAAACGGAAAGCTGAATATTGCTACCGCTTAATGCTGTTAACCCAACACAGCCACTCACATTTTGTGTAAAGGTAATGGTGTTTGAACACCCTGCGGCACTTGTGCCCGTGATGCTATAAGTGGTGGTAACAGTAGGAGAAATGGTAAATGCCCCGCCATTAATAGAGTAGGTAGCTGCGCCACTTGGAGTAATAACGGCACTTTGACCAACACAAATTAAACTAGCCGAAGAACTGGCCGTTACCGTTGGCAAAGGACTAACTGTTACAGTTGCCACCGCTGTGTTGCTACTTAAACAACCTAAAGAGCTAGTGCCTGTTACCGAATAAGAAGTGGTGGTAGATGGACTAACAACAGCATTGCCATTACTAAAGGTATAAGTAGAAGCACCCGACGGCACTAAAGTTAATGAGTTACCCGCACAAATAGAACCGCTTGTTACGCTAATGCTGGGACGTGGATTAACCGTTACAGTTGCCACCGCTGTGTTGCTACTTAAACAACCTAAAGAGCTAGTGCCTGTTACCGAATAAGAAGTGGTGGTAGATGGACTAACAACAGCATTGCCATTACTAAAGGTATAAGTAGAAGCACCCGACGGCACTAAAGTTAATGAGTTCCCCGCACAAATTGAACCGCTTGTTACGCTAATGTTTGGTAATGGATTAACCGTTACAGTTGCCACCGCTGTGTTGCTGCCTAAACAACCTAAAGAGCTGGTGCCTGTTACCGAATACGAAGTGGTGGTAGATGGACTAACAACGGCATTGCCATTACTAAAGGTATAAGTTAATGCACCCGATGGAACGAGGGTAGTGGAAGCACCTGCACAAATAGAGGGACTATTTACTGTAATAACTGGACTGGGATTGGTTTGAAGGGTATAATTGGCAGTTACACTACAAGTACCGTTAAAGCCTTGTACCGCGTAAACGGTGTTAACCGAAGGTGTAACCACATTACTTGCGGTATTAGGTCCATTAACCCAACTGTAAGTAGAAGCACCATTTGCAGTTAATGTTGCAGAATTGCCACTACAAACCAAACTTGGGCTACCAACAACCGAAATGGTAGGTGTTACATTGATATTGAAAAGAGCCGATACTTGAGTGGGGGTTAAGGTGCTGCTATATAAGCGAAAATCGGACAGAAACTGCCCAGCACCTAAACCAGTATTAGCACCGTAAGCACCTACTTTAAATGGGCCCACTCCTGTTATGGAAAAATTGGTAGGCTGAGATAAGGTGGCTGTTTGTACACCATTAATGTAAGAGGTGGAAGAACCCACAACGGCATCGTAAACAACAGTTACCAAATTGGGCGAAGCGGTAGCTGCGCCGGTGAGTAAAATATCGTTTAAGCCCGTGGCTCTAATAATCCAATTGTTAGTGCCGGCTACTCCATTGGTAAAACAACGAAAAGCAGCGGCATTGTTGTCTCCAAAAATATAAAACAAAGTAGCACTAGGCGGGTTGTTCGAGGTCCAAAAACTAACAGACCAAGAGCCTACTAAATTAGTAACCCAGCCTGTGTTTAAAAAGTCGCTTGTACTCGAAACACCCGCACCTACTAACGCATTTAAGCAATTGATAGAACCCGTTTGTGTTAAGGCGGTACCTACTATGGTGCCTGTAGCCGTACCTGGAGGTGGCGAACTCGCAAAGTTTGTTACAAGGGTGCTAGTTGTATTAAACTTATAATGCAGCAATTCGGGAGTAGGAACTTGAGCCCGAAGCAATTGTAAAAAGGTTAATAGAATTAAGGAGTAGATTTTTTTCATAGTTTGAATATTAAGATGTAAATATAAATAATTTAAAAGTGTTTAATAAATATTTGGGGAGAATGACGCAGATTTGTAAGTGAATAACGTATTTTTCCGATTATTTAATCAATCCGTCTTTCATTTCGATAGTTCGGTCGGCCATTAAAGCCAATTCATTGTTATGGGTTACAATCACAAACGTTTGCTTAAAAGCGTCTCGCAAAGTAAAAAACAGTTGGTGTAATTCATTTGCATTTTTTGTATCTAAATTACCACTAGGTTCATCGGCAAATACAACAGCTGGGTTATTAATTAGTGCTCGAGCCACTGCCACTCTTTGCTGCTCGCCGCCACTTAACTCGCTCGGTTTATGACCAGCCCGTTCTTTTACATTTAAGGTTTCTAACAAGGTCATGGCTCGTAGTTCGGCTTCGCGTTTACTAGTTTTAGCAATAAATGCTGGCATACACACATTTTCGAGGGCTGTAAACTCGGGTAATAAATGGTGAAATTGAAATACAAACCCAATGTTTTGATTACGAAAAGCTGCTAGTTTTTTATCGTTAAGTGCCGATACGTTTTCGCCTCTAATGGTAACTTGACCCGAACTGGGTTTGTCTAAAGTTCCCAAAATGGTTAACAGCGTTGTTTTTCCGGCACCCGACGACCCCACGATAGACACCACCTCTTGTTCGGCAATGGCAATGTTGACACCTTTTAATATTTGTAATGAATTATAATGCTTGGTAATGGCTTTTCCTTCAATAATCATAGTTAATGCAAAGATAAATAACAAATAGTAGTTATAATTAAAATCCCTAAAACATCGAGTACCAAGCCCACTTTAAACATATCTTTAATATGAATTTGTCGGGTGCCAAATACAATGGTGTTGGCAGCAGTGGCCACGGGTAACATAAACCCTAAAGAAGCCGCAAACGTTGCCGGAATGAGGAGCAAAAGCGGTTCAATGTTCAATTCCTTTTGTAAAGCTATCATTACCGGAATGGCTAATTGAATGCTGGCAATATTACTCGCAAATTCGCTAATGATGGTGATAATGCAACAAATTCCTAAGAGGATTAAAAATACGGGAACGCCTTTTAAAACTTCGAGCGAATGTGCCAGCCAACTGCTCAGTCCGCTTACCTCAAAACCATAAGCTAAGGCAAACCCACTTCCAAACATTAAAATAATATCGTAGCGTAATTTTTTGGCATCTTCCCACACCAGTAGGCCTTGACCTTTGTTTTGGTGCGATGGAATTAAAAATAAAGCCAAAGCGGCTAACATGGCTACCAAACTATCGTCAATAAATTTCGATTTTAAGAATAAACCATTCCAACCTTTAAATTGAAACCTTCCGAAATCTATATCGGCACGGGTAAACCATAATGCAATGCAAGTTATCAAAATACCAAATACCCATTTTTCTTCGCGCGAAAATTTACCGAGTTGTTGGTACTGTTCTTTAAAATAGGATCGGGTAATGGACAAGGTCATTTTTTTCTTTAAAAAGTAAGCCGACAACACGGCATAACACACCATTAAAAATAAAAGGGAAATAGGGTAGCCAATTTTACTCCACTGTAAAAAATTCAAATCGGTATTGTTTGGAAAAGCTTCTTTATAGGCTTTAAAAAAATACATATTGGGCGGTGTACCAACGGGGGTGGCCATGCCGCCAATGGTAGCCGAAAATGCTAATCCCAGTAACAAGGCCGCTGCAAATTTGTGTTTGTACCCTTCGTTAATATAGGCTTTGGTTTCGTGGATGAGTGCTAAAACAGCACTAAAAAGCATCATGGTAGTGGCGGTGTTGCTAATCCAATTGCTAATTAAATACGTGCTACCCATTAAGCCTAACAAAATGGTGCGTGGATTAGTGCCCACAATGGCTAGTATTTTTAAAGCAATGCGCTTGTGCAACTGCCATTTTTCGATGGCAAAGGCTAGTAAAAATCCTCCAATGAATAAAAAAATGATGCTATCCGAATACTGTTGCGCCGTTGTTTTAACGTCGGAAATGCCTAATACTGGTAAAAAAATAACGGGAATAAATGCAGTAACCGCCAAATCAACCGCCTCGCTGAACCACCAAATACACATCCACAAGCCAATGCCTGCCATTAAGCTTACTTGGTGATTGTTTTTATCGAGTTCGACTCCCCACCAAAATAAAAAAGCTGTTAAAGGTCCTAAACCCTGAAAAAAATATTTTTGAAATTTAGCCAAGTTTACAAATGTAACATTTTACCTTTGCACCATGCGTATTGTTTTTTTGGGCACGCCCGATTTTGCGGTAAAAAGTTTAGAGGCTATTTTAATGGCTGGCTATGATGTTGTTGGGGTTGTTACCGCTCCCGATAAACCCGCAGGAAGGGGGCAACATTTGCAACAAAGTGCAGTGAAGCAATTTGCCGTGCAACATCAACTTACGGTGCTACAACCCGAAAAATTAAAAGATAGTGTTTTTATTGATTCCTTACGAGCGTTGAAAGCCGATGTTCAGATTGTTGTGGCGTTTAGAATGTTGCCCGAGGTTGTTTGGAACATGCCCACTTTGGGTACATTTAATTTACATGCCTCGCTTTTGCCCAAATACCGTGGGGCGGCACCCATTAATTGGGCCATCATTAACGGCGAAAAAGAAAGTGGCGTTACTACTTTTAAATTACAACACGAAATTGATACGGGGCAAGTGCTGTTTCGGAGGCAGGTTGCTATTGGCGAAACAACGACCGCTAGAGAATTGCACGATGTGTTAATGGTGGAGGGATCAGATTTAATAGTAAAAACCTTATCGGCTTTACAGGCTAATTTGGTAAATGGAAGTCCACTTGTATTTTTACCGCAACGCAACGAAGAAGCCACCCACGCCCCCAAATTGTTTAAAGAAACTTGCCGTATTAATTGGCAACAATCGGTGGAACAGATTTATAATTTAATACGCGGACTTTCGCCTTACCCGGGTGCTTATACTGATTTTACAAATGGCGACACCCAAGTACTTCAACTAAAGTTATTTACAACTTCGATGCACTTGTTTGCACATGAGTTTGAACCAGGAACAATAGAATGCAGCGAAGGCAACGTTTTAAAAATTTATGCCTCAAATGGATATTTAACCGTTCACGATTTGCAATTGCAAGGCAAAAAGCGCATGAAAACAGAAGATTTTTTAAGAGGGTTTAAATTACAACTTGGGGCTAAGGCTATTTTTTAAAGATGAGTACCGAAAGCGATATAAAACGCATGGCAAGGCTGGTAGCCATACTTACGCATTTACAAACCAAACGTTTGGTAACGGCCACCTACTTGGCGCAAAAGTTTAAGGTAAGTGTTCGCACCATTTATCGCGATGTGCGAACGTTAGAGCAAGCGGGCGTGCCCATTGTGAGCGAAGAGGGGAGGGGTTATACCTTAGTAGAAGGCTACCGTTTGGCGCCCATTAGTTTTACTGAAGCAGAAGCCAATGCGCTGGTAACTGCCGAACAATTAATTCTTAAAAACAAAGATGGGTCTTTGGTAGCATCATACGGCGATGCCGTTTCTAAAGTAAAAGCCGTTTTACGAACCGATTTAAAAGCTCATGCTAATTTGTTAAGCGAACGTATCGAAATTAGGCAAACAGAAACCACCGAGTACAGCAGTTATTATTTAAGTGAGTTGCAATTGGCACTTACGCATTGTAAAAAAGTGCAATTAAAATACCAAGCTATCGAAACTAATGAATTAACTACCAGAGAAGTAGAACCGTTTGCTTTATATAGCACACAAGGTAATTGGATTTTAATTGCTTGGTGTTGTATGCGTAACGATTTTCGTTCGTTTCGATTGGATAGAATAAAGGCTTGCCTTACTTTAAACGAATTGTTTACCCCACAAACGATAAGTTTACCTCAGTATTTTGAATGGTGTTATCAAAAAACGATGAAGGCCATCCACAATCCGTCAATAGACTAAAACGGTCATTTTAATAGGCCCAAAAGTTTTACTTAATCAATTCCAATTTTAATAATAAATTTGCAACCTATGTTTGCAGATGTGTTTACACTCGATGCCCTGTTAAGTTTATTTAGCTTAACCATCATGGAAATCCTTTTAGGGATTGATAATGTTATTTTTGTTTCGATAGTAATGAGTCGCTTAAACGTTAGCGATGCCAAACGCGCTGGGCGTATTTGGATGTTTACGGGTATTTTTATGCGAATAGCTCTGCTATTTATTCTTGTTTTTTTGATTAAAGGCGAGCAAGTGTTGTTCCATATTTTTAATCATCCCGTTCAATTAAAAGACCTTATTATGTTGGCCGGCGGTTTATTTTTATTGGTGAACAGTACTTTAGAAATTCATAATAAATTAGAGGGCGCCAACGAGGAGGGGCAAGAGGCTAAACAAAATCTTAAAAAGGGATTTAGAGCCGTTATAACCCAAATTCTTTTAATTGATTTGGTATTTAGTGTAGATGGAATCATTACAGCTATTGGCATGGCGCGTCAATTACCCATTATGATGGCGGCAGTTGTTATCAGTATGTTTGTGATGTTTTATTATGCGCCACGCATTTCGGCTTTTATTACCAAACACCCCACTTTTAAAATTTTGGCTTTATCGTTTTTAGTGCTTATTGCCGTTTTATTGGTGGCCGAGGGTATTCATGTAGATGCGGTTCATATCCCTAAAGGGTATATTTACTTTGCCATGGCCTTTAGTTTTTCGGTGGAGTTGCTGAATTTAAGGTTTCGTAAAAAAACCAATCCTGTTCAGCTACGCATTAATACCATTGAAGAAGAAGATAAAAAAGAAGTAACACACTAACCATTTTATAAATAGCTTTTCATGCAAGATAAAATAGATTTATTAAAAGAAAAACAAGCCGAAGCCCTTTTGGGTGGCGGTCAAAAACGAATAGATGCACAACATAAAAAAGGGAAACTTACGGCTCGTGAGCGCATTCATTTTTTGTTAGATGAAAATTCGTTTGAAGAGATTGGAATGATGGTGCAACACCGCAGCATTGATTTTGGATTAGAAAAAGAAAGGTATTTGGGCGATGGCGTTGTAACGGGTTATGGCACTATAAACAACCGCTTGGTTTATGTATTTTCGCAAGATTTTACGGTGTTTGGTGGTTCTTTATCAGAAACCCATGCCGAAAAAATTTGTAAAATAATGGATTTGGCCGCACAAAACGGAGCTCCTTTAATTGGGTTAAACGATAGTGGAGGAGCGCGCATTCAAGAAGGGGTGGTTTCTTTGGGCGGTTATGCCGATATTTTTTTCCGTAATGTACGCAGTAGTGGCGTTATTCCGCAGTTGTCGGCCATTATGGGACCTTGCGCTGGTGGAGCGGTTTACAGCCCGGCTATGACGGATTTTATTTTAATGGTGGAACACACCAGTTATATGTTTGTAACCGGCCCCAATGTGGTTAAAACGGTAACACACGAGGAAGTAAGCAGCGAAGAATTAGGCGGTGCGATGACTCATGCTACCAAAAGCGGTGTTACTCATTTTGCGTGCGCCAACGAACTCGAAACCATTGCCACGTTGAAACAGTTGTTGAGTTACATGCCTCAAAACTGCGAAGAAGATGCGCCAGCCTTACCTTACGAAAGCAGCGATGAAACGCGTTTGGCATTAAATACCATTATTCCAACAAACGCCAATCAACCTTACGATATACGCGAGGTGATTGAACACGTTATTGACGAAGGCAGTTTTTGCGAAGTTCATAAACTGTTTGCCGAAAACATTGTGGTAGGTTTTGCGCGCTTAGCCGGACGAAGCATTGGTATTGTCGCCAATCAACCCGCTGTTTTAGCTGGCGTGTTAGATATTCATTCCTCTACCAAAGCCGCCCGCTTTGTAAGGTTTTGCGATAGCTTTAACATTCCGTTATTGGTGTTTGAAGATGTACCTGGTTTTTTGCCTGGCACCGACCAAGAATGGAATGCCATTATTACCAATGGTGCCAAATTATTGTATGCGTTTAGCGAGGCCACTGTGCCACGTATTACCGTAATTACCCGCAAAGCGTATGGCGGTGCTTACGATGTGATGAATAGTAAACACATTGGTGCCGATATGAATTATGCTTGGCCAAGTGCCGAAATTGCGGTAATGGGCGCTAAAGGTGCAGCCGAAATCATTTTTAAAA
The DNA here is from genome assembly GCA_013297775.1 of Bacteroidota bacterium. Taxonomy (GTDB): domain Bacteria; phylum Bacteroidota; class Bacteroidia; order B-17B0; family Aurantibacillaceae; genus Aurantibacillus. Next base: position 8,736 of record JAAFIL010000024.1, on the reverse strand, counting down.
ATGAAATTGCAACTGCCGCCAATAAAGACGAGAAGTGGAAGGAAAAAGAAAACGAATACCAAACGCTATTTGCCAATCCATACCGAGCTGCCGAACGTGGCTTTATTGATGAAGTGATAGAACCTTCGCAAACACGTATTAAATTAATTAAGGCATTCAAAATGCTTGAAAATAAGGTAGATAAGTTACCTAAAAAGAAGCATGGTAACATTCCTTTATAAACATGTTTTTTAAGTTTAGTGCATTTGTTATTCTCATCGCGATAAGCGGAATTCTTACCATTATCACTTTTATTTTTGGTGTCATTGGTTTGGCCAATGCAAAAAAAGGAATGCTGTATTGGTTTATTGGTTTTGCGCTTAGCCTTAGTTTATTGATTTATAGCCTTTCGACGGTTGTACAGAAAGTTCAAACTAAGATAAAAAACATTGGAAATGATATAGAGCAATCTTTTCAAAATGAACTTAGTGAAAACGATTCTACACTTAAAAAACAGTACCATTTGCCGCAAAGCAATAACGAATTATTAGATACGCTTAAAATGTATAGTTCTAAAAATTATACAGATGTGCCTCCAGCTTTTTATTCGTATTTAGGATTTAGAGATTATTACCGTTTGCCGCTGACTTATCCGTTTTCTATTCATTGCATAGATAATTTAAACGAAGGACAATTGTACAACGAAAAGTTGGTGAGTCTATTTGATCAAAACGATAATGGCGAAACGGCTTTACCCTTGGTTAATATTACCACCTTCACTTTTGATGATTCGTTTTTGCTAGCCGAAATAAACGGTAAACGAAAGGTATTTATGATTTATGAGTTGAAAAGCGATTTGCAAACGCAATGTAACTCTGCAGAAAATTGCATGGCTACGGCTGTTAAACTGGGGTTTAAAGGTCGAAAAGAATGGTATTCATGTAAAACCTATTACGATTTATTAAATAGATAAATACTTTACTTACAGCAGTTTAAATATGTTACTTTAATCTAAAAAAGCATCGCAACCGTTTTAAATAATAGAGAAATTCTTAAAGTACAAGAATGGATAGCGGTGCTTCAAACGCATCCATTTATTGAGATGGAAGAATTAGCGGCACATACTTTATACCGCATTAACAAGCACATTTTAATTGGCTTTTTTAAATACAAGCGTTCAGAATTACATATAACCGCGAAATGTATTTTTATTCCGATTGATTTTTTATTTCACGCTAATACGTTTACCATTTTACAACATTTGATCCTATCTAAATTAAAGCAAAACCAACAAGTGTATGCCAGGCTTTGTAACATCGAAGCAATTGATAAGAAAACAGCCACCGCCTTTTTAGTAGCGCATCATTTATTGGGCTATGCTAATGCCGCCTATTGTTATGGGCTTTATTTTGAGCAAGAATTATTAGCTGTGGCTAGTTTTTCAAAAGGGCGAAAAATGAATCGTTTGGCGGCTAAAAAACGCTCGTTTGAATTGGTAAGATTTGCCTGCAAAACTGGCGTTGGCATTTCGGGTGGATTAAGTAAATGTTTAAACGCTTTTATAAAGGATAAGCAACCTGGCGATGTGATGACTTATATTGATAAACAGTTTTACGATGGCTCGGGCTTTACGAAAATTGGGTTTACATTACATTCAGAAACCCTGCCGCAACATTTTTGGGTGGATAGCCATTATAAAAGACAGTTTGTAAAACTTAACTCTCCAATTGAAATGAATAATGGGATTTACCAGTGTGCAAATCTTGGTAATATTAAATTAGTTTTAAGTTGTTAATTTTTTATAATTTGGGCTTATTTTTTAGTTATCAACAGGTTTAAATTGTACTAAAATAGTAAAAATCAAATAGTTATGTTATTTATTTTTTATCTATAATAAACATTATGTTAAATATAAATTGGTGAGTTTAATCCCAAATATTGATGCTTTCAGGCAAGTAAATTCAAACACGAAATCTACTCGCTCGTATAAAATTAGCTAATACTTATAACCCGCTTTTCAACTAATACCAATATCGGTTCTAAAAGATACATCTATGTAATTACTTTTCTCTACCAATTGAAAATAACTTAACCATCCATAAAAAAGAAAACCTATCAAACGCGTCTCACATAAAAAGATATTGGTATTAACTTACCTTCACCTGTTTTAACACCGCTTCTGTTTTATGAACACCTTCCTCATCAATATCTAAATGGGTAACCATGCGTATGGTTTGTTTACCAAATCCAGCCACACGAATACCCTGCTGGGCTAACTGTTGTTCGAGGGCTAAACTATTAACCTCATCTTGCAACTCAAAAATGATGATGTTGGTTTCGACAGGTAAAACCTGTTTAACCCAAGTTTGATGATTTAAAATTTCGGCTATAAACTTAGCTTTTTGGTGATCGTGTTTTAAACGTTGTATATTGTTACGCAACGCATATAACCCCGCTGCTGCCAAAATACCTGCCTGCCGCATTCCGCCGCCAAATACCTTACGCACCCGGCGAGCCTGCTTAATAAATGATTCCGTTCCCAGTAACAAAGACCCAATTGGCGCACCCAGACCTTTACTTAAACAAATCGAAATGCTATCGAAGCAAAGCCCCACTTGTTGTTCGGTATAACCTGCTTCTACAATGGCATTAAACAAACGGGCACCATCTAAATGCAAGGCTAATTTTTTCTCTTGGCAAAAGTTAGCAATGGCTTGCATGTCTTCTAAACTGTAAATACTACCTCCTGCCCTATTAACGGTGTTTTCGAGGCATACTAAACTGGTGCGGCTTAACCAATCGTAATTGGCTTGCACGGCAGTTTCGAGTTGCGTGCTCGATAAACGCCCTCTGTTACCAACTAGCAAACGGGTTTGTACGCCCGAGTTTTTAGATATACCCCCACCCTCGTAATTATAAATATGAGCATTAACATCGGCAATTAACTCATCGCCCGGACGAGTGTGAACGTTAATGGCAATCTGATTAGTCATAGTGCCACTAGGGCAAAACAAAGCCGCTTGTTTACCAAATAATTCAGCAACGTATTGCTCTAATTGGTTTACGGTTGGGTCTTCTTTAAAAACATCGTCGCCTAAGGGGGCTTCTAACATGGCTTCGAGCATAGCTTTAGAAGGCTTGGTAACAGTATCGCTGCGTAAATCAACTATCATAATTTAGCGGACACCAACTTTTCGATTGGTGCGTTTAGGTTTAAATAATAATCCGAATTTTGTTTCGATGCCTTGCGATGGCGATAGCGCCGGACTTTGTGCTAAGTTGCCAAAAGGGTTAATTAAAAAATAGGCTTCGGTACCTACTACTTGATACAACTCTTTTACCGTTTTAGCAAGGTTATCGGTGTTGTAGTACCAAATGCTCCAATCGTATTTAGGGTTTTTGAATAGGTATTGCTTATACGTTTTTAAACTATCGTCGAGGCAAATACTAATGAACGTAACCTTATCGCCAAACTTTTTTTTGATGGCTGCAATTTTACCCATTTCGCGTAAACTCCCTAAATTGGAAGTGGCAAAAAAATTAAGATAAACCCATTGATTTTTTAATTGCTCGCTATTGGCTA
>JAAFIL010000024.1:0-5164 GCA_013297775.1 Bacteroidota bacterium | reverse complement strand
GGCTATGGTGCCCGTTTTAGTTCGCGCCATAAAGTTAGGAGCTTTATCGCCCGCGCGCATTTTACTGATGTGGAGAAGCATGTTTAAACTAATTTGTTTATGCGCTTCGATGGTAGTAGCCTGGTGCAATTGACTTAAAATGGTTGCTACTGCATTTGGCACAAACTCGGCACTATAATAAAATTCCCACAAGTTGCGAATGATAACCAATTCGCGTAAGGTATCGTTTTGTAAGTATTTAGAGGTTTTAGCAAACGCATTTAATGCGGCATAATTGGCTTGTACATTAATAATGTGATATAGCGTGCGACCTGGTTTGGCCGAAGCTAAGGCATTGAGGTAGCCACTAAAACAAGCATTAAAAAATTCAGCGTATTCAAAGTGCGAATAATCTATTGGTTTATTGGTGATATAATTCGTCATTAAAAAATCAAAGCCTCTACCTACATTCACATTTAAACCTGCTAAACTATAAGCCAAATACGATTTAAAATACGCATCCTCATTTTTTTTATAACGCTTCTGACACAACGAACTTAACGAGTCAATGCGTTTAATAATTTTAGATTTATTCAAGAACTCATTTTGTTTACCAATAAACAATTGGTTGTATTGATCAGCGTAATCAATAATTTGTGCGTTGAGTTCGGTAGAATCATTACCTATCACTCCAATATCAATAAATACTTCGGCTTCGGTATCGTAGTTGATGGCATCGGGAATGCTCGGAAAGGTAACCCCATAAACATAATCGGGCCTAATGTATAAACGGCCAATAAGATTTCCTATTTTTAAAAAGATTGGGCGTGTTGTTTTCGTGTGCGTATTTAATTCAAAAAATCCATCATTGCCAACGGTATCTAAATCTTCGGTAACACGCAGTTGCGAAAAATAATCTTGATACGTTAATAGTTGAATGGGCTTGCCATAATGCACCGCATTGGCTTTTCCACGAATGGTAACCACTTGTGCCTTTCCAAAAAGAGAGAGTAATAGTATTAAATATAAAATGAAATAGCGAATAGCCTTATAATTTTAAAACACGCAAATGGTTACATTTAATTTTTAACAAGAGTTGCCGAAAACATATTTTTATAATTTGTAGAAATCGTTTTTCCGTTTCGTCCTCCTGTTACGGCTTGATAGCTTAATAAATCAATCGTTGTTGCCCCATTAAAATACGTCTCTAAATTTGCATTGATAGTCATTTCATTTTTCGAGTTGGAACTAATCTGTAATGGTGTATTCAGAAAACTAAGACTTACTTGTTCAATGCAATTATAAGGTGCTAAAAACCCACCCACATGATGGCTAAAATTTTGTAAAGGTGTTGCGTTGCTGGTTATATAATCGCCTTCTAACTTTGAAAAAATATACCCTTGACTCCAACTCCAAAACATGCCATACACTTGTTGCAAATCGCCTGTTTGTGCGCCACTTACATTACGTGTGCTATCTACACCTACTAAAAATTTAAGCCCTACATAAGTACCTGGTTTTACATTTTTAATTCGAATGGTATGACGGGCTTCATCAAAGGCATCAATTAAATAATAGCTTTCATCTATATTGTATTCGCCTCCAGTTTGATCAATAAATTTAAAATTAGATAAATAAAATTGCCACTTGCTTACCGAAAACGAATCGTTAGCCGCATTTCTATAAATGAATTTATTTTTGAGTAAATTTTGTGTTTGATAACTGGGCGATACGTGAATGCTTACTACTTGTTCGGTGGTTGGTGCACTTGGTGTTGCAGGTGTTTGCACTTGCGAATCTTTTTTACAACGCACAAAAAACAAAGTACTACTCATCAAAAGTATCAAAGCGTATTTTCTCATGTTATAAATATAAGCATTTGAAAAGTTAAACCCACCATTAAGGCAAAGGATCGTAACCGTGTTTACCCCAAGGATGACAACGGGCTATCCGTTTTAAAGTTAACCAAGTGGCTTTAAAAAAATTATATTTTTGAAATGCTTCTAAACCATATTGCGAGCAAGTGGGTTGATAACGACAAGCATTAGGTAGCAAGGGCGATATGCTGAGTTTATAGAACTTAATAACACCAATGGCTAACCACTTCATACCTATTTAATGGTTAAGGTTAATAAATGATGTTCGTTTAAAAAGCCTTCGAGGGTATCGCCTATTTTAACAGGTCCCACGCCTTCGGGAGTGCCTGTGTAAATTAAATCGCCTGTTTTTAAGGTAATAAATTGAGACACGTAACTAATAATTTTATCGAACGAGAAAATCAAATCGCTCACACGCCCCAATTGTCGCCGCTCCCCATTTACTTTCAATTCGAGTTGAATGGTTTGCAAATCTAAATCACTTTTTTTTACAAAAGTACCTATGGGTGCACTATTGTCAAAGGCTTTGGCTTTTTCCCAGGGTAAGCCTTGTGCTTTGCATTGCGCCTGAATATCGCGGGCTGTAAAATCAATGCCTAAACCAATCTCGTCGTAATAACTACCAGCAAATTGTTCATGAATGTGTTTCCCGGCTTTACAAATTTTTAAAACCAACTCCAGTTCGTGGTGCAAATCTTTCGTAAAATCTGGAATGTAAAAAACATTTTCTTTTAATAAGGCTGTATCGGGCTTCATAAAGAAAACAGGTTCTGTTGGTACTTCTGCTTTCATCTCTTTAGCGTGCGCAGCGTAGTTCCGACCAATGCAAATGATTTTCATGGTTTCGATTAAGGATTGGTGATGACCCAGTTTTTTTCAAATGTACATTTATAAGCCTCATCAATTTTTATGTAAGTAATTTTTGAACGCTTAGTAATCCATTCGGTAGTTTCGGTGCGCTGTTGTTTGGCTGTGGCCATTTGCAACAAACGGGCATAATCTTCTTTTAAGTTAGCCTTATGAGGGTCTATACGCGATTTAAGTCGAAAAAAACGAAAGCCTGGTTTGCCATCGATTCCGGTAAATTGAACAATGGGACTGTATTGACCTGCTTGCATGTTATTAAACGTTTGAACTAATTTTTCGTCAATGTTGGCAACGTCTTCAATTGTCCATTTGGTGCTACCCGAGGCCTGGTTAACCATTAAGCCGCCGTTTTGCTTGGTTTCTGCATCATCGCTAAATAATTTTACGGCTTGTTCAAAGGTGTGTACGCCTTCTTCAATCAATTTTTTGATGCTATCCAAATCGCTTTTAGCTTTAAAATAATCGGCATTAGTCATTTTAGGAGCTAACAAAATATGGCGTAAATCCCGCAACTCGCCGCGGCGCGCCACTAACTGAATAAAATGAAACCCATACGGTGTTTCAAAAACTTCGGATATTTCGCCGGCTTTTAATTGAAAGGCATTGGCTTCAAACTCGGGCATCATTTGCCCTCTAAATACATTTTCTATTAAGCCTCCTTGTTTAGCCGAACCAGGATCTTCGCTGTATAAGGCAGCCAACACATTCATACTTTCGCCTTTTAAAACCCGTTGGCGATAGCCTTCTAAAATTTGTTTGGTTTTTTCTTTTTCGGTTTTGCTTACTGGTGGTTTGCGCACCAATTGTTCAATTTCAATTTCAGAGTTTATGAGTGGTAAACTATCTTGCGGAATGCTATTGAAAAATAAACGCACCTCGGCGGGAGTTAACTTTAAATCGCCACTAATTTTTTGCTGCATACGTTGAGCCAACATTTGGTCGTGAACGTCGTTACGCAATTCATCTTTAATAACATTGACACGTTTCCCGTAAAACTCCTCCATTTTTTCTTCGCTACCAAATTGCATGATGTAATAACTCATCCGCTTGGTCATTTCTGCATCTACCTCTGCATCGGCAATAGTAACACTATCCCGTTCGGCTTGGGTAATTAATAATTTGGTAAATAACAATTGCTCAAACGCTTGGCATTTGGTGAGTGGCCGCTCGTTTTTTTCTTGCATGAGCAAGGTGCCTTCGAGTTCGCTTAACAAAACGGGTTGTTTGCCTACAACTGCAATAATTTTATCTATGGTGGTTACCTGAGCTTTTACGTTCCAAGTTAAAAGAATAACAAACGTAATACGGGCTAAAGAATAAAAATTCATGAATATAAATAAAATTTAAAGATAGCAATAAATGCGCTGTAAAAGTGCTAATTTTCTCTAAAATATAAGTAATTTTTTATCCTCTCGGGCCTTGTCTAATAATTGTTGGCGGTATTGTTTTAACACGTTCGCCTTTCGCTCATTTAAAATAAAAGTTCTAATACCTTGCCGTTCAAAATTAAGTGGCGATACCGAATTTTTAGTTCTAATTTCTTTGATACGCAAATAATAGTAATACCCATTCTCGCTGTATTCAATGGTTTTGCCATTACTAAAATTCAAATCGGCTTCTTCGCGTAAGCGCGGAATTTCTTTACGAATGTCATCCATTAACAACCAAGTGCTATCGTTTAAAAAATAATTTTCGGCATTTTGCAAACACAATGCTTTCAGTTGATCCTTATCTTTTGGTTGATTGGCTTGCAACATTTTTTTTATTTTCTCGATGGCGTTGCTGGTTAAAGGTACTTTTACATAATTTACTTTAGCGATGTTATCTTTTAAAATAAAACTTTCTTTGTGGTTGTTATAATAATTTTCAATTTCGGTTTTATTAATGGTAGTGTCTAAATTTTCTTCTATCAATTTTTCTTCTAAGCGGTGGTTAATAAGTGTTTTACGGTAACGCTCTACTTCTTTTTCAACACTCTGGTCGGCCTCATCGAGCGACTCGCTTGCTTTTAAAAATAAAAGTTGGTCGGCCGCCCATTGTTCAATAAACCGTTGAGCCATTTTTGTACTATCGCGAGGACTTAAACCGCTCAGTAAATAAGGTTGCAAATCCTCTAAACTTAGTTCTTGTTCGTTCACTTTTGCAACTATACGTGAGGTCTTATTGGCCAAGGTGTCGGGTTTACTTTTACAAGCTAAAAACAAAAACGGAAGGCAAATAAAAAGTCCTTTTAACATGGCACGAAGGTATTGTTTAATACGGATTTGCACAACTGTTAAATAGTATGAACGGATTTTTTTCTATTTGATTAGTTTTTTTACACTACTAACCGACTAATTTTTTAATTAAAAGGGTAACTGATGTTACCCTTTTTTAATAATGTAAATTTGTGTTTACTAAGACATAAAAAAACATTATGAGTAAAAATACAGAAATAAAAT
>JAAFIL010000023.1 GCA_013297775.1 Bacteroidota bacterium | reverse complement strand
GTGAGAGGTGAAAGCCCAATAAAACAGGCACTTTTTCGACTGAGGCATAGTGTTGCTATGGTGAAGAAGAAAAAGTGACGAAGTTTACTGTTTTGAAGGGATTTCGACTCGTAATAGATTCCTATTGCATAATCTAGGTTTAAGCTATATAAAGCAATAGGAAGATAATTAATACCAACACGCTTTATGAATGGATGCTGGTGCCGTGCCCCTTGTGATGTGTATGAAAAAATCGGGTTTAATTATTTAAAATAGTTTTTGATACATAATGTTTTTCTTGGGGTCGGGCTATCGGCTTTAGCCCCTCCATTTTTTGTGGCATGGCTGCGGCTCCGGTGGCTTCCTGTGGTCGCCTCCTCGCTCGCGTCCTACCAACAAAAAATAATCGGGGGCTATTGCCGAATTTATATTGAGCGAAGTCGAAAGTATCCCTCACGGAAAGGGACTCAACATATTTTCCAGAGTTTCGTTTACAATTTTAAGAACTCTAAAAAGAGCTTGAATAACTAGGAATTATTTCAAGACGTTAGCCTTTTTTCTAAAATAACGTTTTCTTAGGTCTATGATTTTTTATGAAAAAAAGGAATCCTTTAGGGATTCCTTTTTTTAAAATGGGAGTAAAACTCTATTAACGCATTTTTTCAGTACTCGATAAAATCAAAAATTTGGTAACGGTTATTTTAGCCTAGCTTTTAATTTTAAAACTTAGTGAATGAATTAAAAGAATTTCTCTTGATCTATTTTAATAAAGTCTATGCTTGCGGACGGTAATCGCCTGCGGGCCCTTGATAAGTATAACTACCAAATGCCAATATCGGATAAAAAATAATTGGTAATAAAATTAAGCCCACTGTAAATCCTTCCGATTGGCCAAAACTTTTCGATAAGAGATTTACCATCCAAATGGCAAAAACAATATTAACGATTGGAATTAAAAACATAAAAATCCACCACCAAGGCTTACCCACAATTTCGAGCATAACAATAAGGTTGTAAATAGGAATAATACAAGCCCAGCCTGGTTTACTAGCTTTGGTGTAAATTTTCCATCGTGTAATGATTAAAAACACAATTAATGCAAGCATTAATACAATGAGGATGATTGGGAATAAGATGAACATAATTAAATTGTTTTTATTTCCTACTCTTATGGTTTTTCGGATAAACCCCGTTTTTAACTAACTCTGAAAAACCATTTAACAAATTAGTGGTTTTGTTGAGGTTTAGTGAGGGTTTCTGGACTCCCTTTTAACAATTAAGCTAAATAAAGTAAATAAAAGGAAAAAAACAATAGAGGAACTGAAAAATTGTTAAAATAACTTCAAGTTTAAAAAATAAGGGGCTTACTTCTTTTTTTCTAAGCATCGAAAATAAAACCAAACCCATTCGGCCTAAACTTTGAAAAGCAAAAAATAAAAAAGCAGGAAGAGCCAGGGCATTGTATTTTTTCCCAGTTTCCCACTCGCCGTGTGTAAACGCGCTAAATGCACGCGATAAGCCACAAGCCGGACAATTTTTGCCCGTAACCTTTTTAATAATACAACCTATGGGTTGTTTGTTGGGATAAAAAAAATAGGAATAGCTGAACACTATTCCTATTACAAGACTTATAAAAAGATTAAATAGATTATACGTGCTTAACGCCCGCATGTTGCTTAATGGGATGTTGTTACAGAGTCAGTAGCGTTTTGTAATTGTTGAATAGCATTATTTAAAGAATCGCTAATGTTTAGGTCTTTCAACTGTTCCATCGCTTTATTTAATGAATCTAATGCCCCCGAACTTTGAACGGCATCACTAAAATCATTTAATTGTTTCCATTGATAGCCTGCAATAGCGCAACCTATTACAGAACAAACAATGCCCGCTATGGCCATTCCTTTGGCGGCACCTGCTTTATTGGCTTGAACAAAGCTGACGATTGAAAGAATTAAACCAACAATACCTGGAATAAGCGCATAAACACCTAAACAAGGAATAAAAGAAAATAATACGGCTACAATACCAAGTATCATGCCTGCAATACCTAGGGCTTTTCCAGCTTTAGGATTTGATGTTGAGGTTTGTTCCATTTTTTTAGTTTTAAAGGTTAAGTGTCAAAGAAAACACTTTTTAATGGGTAGCATCACCTCATAAATACGAAGTTATTAACAGTTTTTAACGCAAATAATACATTAATAGATTTGAAATAAAATTGCAATTTGTGCGCAATTCTGAAAATACGCAATACCTCAAGTGTATTAAAACTTATCTGATTTTTACTTCATCGGCCTGAACAATTTCTTTTGTAGCATCGTTATAAACTAAAACAGCTATGTGTGTTTTTCTGTCGTTTATAGTTACCGGAATAGCAGTATTCAAGTAGGTTTTAGAGAACACACTATTTGCATTTGGATTACTTGCTAAGATTTCGCCCCAAGAGCCATTAACATCGCCCCTTAATACATGGTTAAAAACATAGCCAACTGAGTCTTTGGAAGGAACATAAAACTTTTGTTTACCCACAATGCCATCTTCAAAATAAACAACATTAATTAAATAATTACCACTTAAGGATTGTTTGAAAGTTGTTTTGCAAAATATATTTACACCTCTTGAGATACTGTCGTATTTGGTGGTTAACTCTATTTTTGCAAGTTGAGGTTTTTTAACTTCGATGCCCGCCAAAGTTCGCCAAGTAGAGTAGCCTTTAATATGGGTGTTAGTGGGGTAACTCATGCGGTTTACCATTCCATTTGGGTTACCTGCTAAACCTACCTTAAAAAAAACATCCCAATCGGTGCCAACAGTTGTATTATAATTAGTTGGGTAGTTAGGATCTGTTCTAGCAAAAAACCCAGCATGAATAGCTAAGATAACAACCGAATCTCCCATGCTCGTTTTTATACTTTCAGCTTCACTGGCTGCCAGTGGGCAATTGCCACATTTATGGCCTGTATAATCTTCAATAAAAGCTTTTCGGTAATTAATATTGCCGTTCGTTCTAACAATCGTTTTATTGGTATCTACAACCGCAACTGTTGAAGAGTCTTTAATGGGCAAGGGTTGACTAGTTTTATCACAGGCCGTCCACAACATGAAGGCCAAAAGTGCAGTTGATAAACTTAAATATTTCATATTTGGATACTATTTTAAACGTTGAACACTATTACTTTATTATCTTCATCTGTTTTGCGACGGTGATAATCTGATCATTCATATTTTAAAGTTAAACATTTAGTTGCACTAATTTTTAACTATTTTGTTAAAAAGTACTGGTAATGCTAATGGCCAATCCATTACTAGCTGGCACGTTTCGGCAAACGCCCCCTACACAAAAAACCCCTGCCCGTTGCTTGCCGTAGCTAACACTGATGCGGTGCGCATCGCGGGTATAACCTGCACTAGCCAAAAAGTAATGTAGGCGAAGTTTTTCAACAGAGTTCCCATAATTGTATTGATCTAACACCGCCAAAAACCAATTGCTATTAGGCGTCCATTCTAACATAGCCGTTGCCCAATCGCCCTTGTCTTGTTTAGTAAATAAACCCTGCGTTTCAAATCGAAGGGCTGAACCACTTTTGTATTTATACGTTATGTCTAACACACCTATATTGCTGTAAATGCTACCCGTTAGTTTTGTTGCCGTTATTTGAGCCGCCAAACCTTCGTCGTAAAATTGATTACAGTACATGGCAGTAAACTTCCATCTTTTATTAATTTTTTTGCTAATATCTATAAAAAAGTCATGAAAAAAATCGCGCCCCACTTGGTCCCAAGCGGTGCTGTAAAAATGGCGTACTGATAAACTATCGTTAAATGTTTTACGTTTTAAATCGGCGGCGTGCGAGTAATTAATCGTTACTTCAGTACCATACTTACCGCCTAGTAAACTTCCTTTGGGGAGTTTAAATTGCATCTCTGCCATTCCTCCAATTTCGCCATTAATTTGTGTAGCATACGGATAATACGCTGGCATCAAATAGGTGTGTTGTTTGGTAGTGGCGGGTAAAAAATTAATCAATAAATCTTGCACGGTGGCATCGCGGTCGCTTCGGTAACTCATGTTATCAATGCGCTTGCCTTGTAATAAAAACGAAAATCCTTTGGTGGCATAACTGGTCGAAATAAATAAGGCTTCTCCAAATTTATAGCTGTATCGGTTATCAAACGAAGGGTCGTTCATTTTATAGGCATACTCGCCACTCAAATTAAACCCGCCGTTAATAATGCTAATACGACCGCCATAAGTTCCAACATTTTCAGGTTGAACCAATCGTGGGTCGTTATCGCTTTGATTTTTACTAACCAAGCTACCACCAATAATAATTTTAGTTTTCAAATTTGCTAAACTAGAGTCTAATAATTCGTTGATATTAACTTCACCATCTACTCCACGCACAATCCCCTTCCCTACTGTGAAAAAGCTACGTTGCTTGCCTACCAAACCTTTTAGCGTAATGCCATTGCGAGGAGTCGAAATAACTCGCACCCCGTCTAAAGAATTGTCGTATAACAAGCCAGGTTCATAATACGTTCGAAACATCAATCCCATACCAAACTGGTCGTATATATTTCCAACAGTTACGTCTAATAATTTATCTTGATACCTCGCAAAGCGATTCACAATACCTTGACCTTTATAAGAAGGGTTAAACCCTTGCATTACGTTGTTATAAGCTTCGTAACGAATACCGGCGCTAAATTTTCCTTTGTTGTACATGATGTTCCCAAAAGCGTTGCTCAACATTTTTTCGGGCACTTTGGGCGCACCAATTAAGCTATCGGGGTTATAATACTGCGCATCAATTTGAAAATTACCGTGTACAGAGTTTACCTCATCGCTTACCGATTGCGCACGTGAATTAAAAGCATTTAGAGAAAATAAAAGTAAAAAAGCAGCGGAGTTAGTTTTAAAACGAAAGTCTTGCATACTCGTAAAAATACAAAAAATTATAATAATTAGGAATTAGGTTTAATTAATGACTTGGCTTTTGCCCTGCGGTAATTTTTTTAAGGGCATCGTATAATTTATCTTCGTCGCCTTCGCTATACGAATTATGTGAATATACAATTTTACCCGATCCATCTACAATAAATGTAAAAGGTACATTGTTAACATTCATGGCGCGTTTAAAATCTTGGTTTTCATCAATATAAACGTCGTAATTCCAACCTTTTGTTTTAACATCGGTTACAACTTTACCGCTACTACGCGCATCATCAATACTGATGGCTATTAACTTAACTCCGGTTTCCTTTACCCACGAGTCGTATTCTTCAGCAATGGCATCTAACTCTTTTTTACAAGGTTTGCACCAAGTGGCCCAAAAACTAATAATCATCGGTTTTCCATTATTACTAAACGAATTGGTATTAACTTTTGTACCGTCTAATTTTTTTACAACAGCAGCGGGTAATTTATCGCCGTCGCCCGATAAAACAAAACTCGCTAACAAAACAAAAGCAATAAACAGAGTGATAATTTTTTTCATGATTAGAACAATTACATAAATTATACCGCAATGATACATAATTTAAGTGATAAAATCCATTTAGACTTTGTTAACAATTCTCACATCGTTTAATAAACCCAAGGTTTCGTTTGCAATTGGGTTTTTATTATCAAAAAATTATGCTGTATTTTGTAAACTTGTATTAGACTGTTTTGAAAATTAAACATATAGCAATAATTGGTTGCACAGGGAGTATAGGCACACAAGCCCTCGAAGTGGTTGCCGCCAATCCCGATTATTTTAAGGTAGAAGTATTGGTGGCTAACAGCAATGCCGATTTATTAATTCAACAAGCCCTTGCTACGCAGCCCAATGCGGTAGTTATTGCCGACGAAAGCAAATACAAACAAGTAAAAGCCGCCCTCTTGCCTCACGATATTAAAGTGTTTGCGGGCTCCAAAGCCGTTGAACAAATTGTTGAAATGGAAAGCATAGACATTGTTTTAGCGGCCATTGTGGGGTATGCAGGTTTGGCCAGTACACTTAATGCCATCCGTCATAAAAAAACCATTGCCTTAGCCAATAAAGAAACCTTGGTGGTGGCTGGCGATTTGGTAACCCGTTTAGCCCTAGAAAATGGCGTTAATATTTATCCAGTTGATAGCGAACATTCGGCTATTTTTCAATGCCTTACCGGAGAGTGGGAAAATAGCATCGAAAAAATTTACCTAACTGCTAGTGGTGGTCCTTTTAGAGGAAAAACCCGCGCCGATTTAGCAGAAGTAACCAAACTACAAGCCTTAAAGCACCCGAATTGGAGCATGGGTGCGAAAATTACCATAGACTCGGCAACCCTTATGAATAAAGGCTTAGAGGTAATTGAAGCGAAGTGGTTATTTCATCTAAAGCCCGAGCAAATAGATGTTATTGTGCATCCGCAAAGTATTGTTCACAGCTTAGTGCAGTTTACCGATGGCAGCATAAAAGCCCAAATGGGTTTGCCTGATATGAAATTACCCATTCATTATGCATTTACTTACCCGTACCGCATTCCAACACCTTTTCCACGTTTTAATTTTTTTAACTACCCACAACTCACCTTCGAAGCCCCCGACCTTCAAACATTTACTAATTTAGCACTGGCTTACGAAGCATTAAAAAAAGGTGGTAACGCGCCTTGCATCATTAATGCAGCCAACGAAATGGCGGTGGATGCTTTTTTAAACGATACCATAAAATTTTTACAAATTGCCGAGGTTATAGAAACCTGTTTGGCAAAAGCAACGTTTATTGCGCAACCTAATTATGAGCAGTACATTGCTTCAGACGCTGACACTCGCGAACTCGCTAAACAAATTATTAACGAACGTTATCATTCACGCACATCTAACTAAAAAATCATGTTTATAAAAATTGCTCAACTCTTTTTAAGCCTAACCATTTTAATTACTTTACACGAATTTGGTCACTATTGGTTTGCCCGTCGGTTCAAAACTCGGGTAGATAAATTTTATTTATTTTTCGATTTCCTATTTCCATTTGCAAACGTTTTACCCTTTTCTATTTTCAAGAAAAAAATTGGCGATACCGAATATGGCTTAGGTTGGTTTCCGCTTGGCGGCTATGTACAAATTGCGGGCATGGTTGATGAGCAAATGGATAAAGACATGATTAACCGACCCGCCGAACCTTGGGAACTGCGCAGTAAGCCAGCTTGGCAACGTTTACTAGTCATGTTAGGAGGTATCATTGTCAATTTACTTTTAGGGTTTCTTATTTTTTGGATGGTGCTGTGGGCTTGGGGTAAAAATACACAACCTATTAGCGGCTTAAAATATGGGTTGCAAGTAGATAGCGTGGCTTACAAAATGGGCTTACGTCAAGGTGATTTTATAACTTCGTTAGATAAAAAACCAGTTGTATCTATCAACCGTATTCCCGTTGAAATTATTATGAATAAAGTAGCCACCATTGAAGGTGTTCATGCCAATGGCGAAAAGTTTAGTTTACCAATTAACGATATAGATCGAAGCGTTATTCTTAAAAACTTAAAAACATCGCCATTTATAGCCCCACGAAATTTAGTGAAAGTAGATAGCGTAGTAGTAGGTTCCTTTGCTGCTAATTCGCAATTAAAAAAAGACGATTACATTATTGCTGTTGATGGCGTACCTATTAAATTTTACGATGAACTAAAAGCACAATTGTATCCTAACAGAGGCAAAGAAGTTAAACTAACCTTACTGCGTGGCAAAGATACAGTAAGCAGTTTAAATAAAATTACAACCGATGCTACCTTGGGTATTACAATTGATAACTCGGAAGTTTACGTTGTAAAAAATCAATCGTTCGGTTTTTTTGAAGCCTTTGTGCAAGGCTCGCAAGATGCTTGGGAAAAAGTAGTGATGCAAGCTAAACAACTGGTTGTTATTTTTACTGTGAAAGATGCTTATCTACAAATTGGCGGCTTTGCCACTATGACCAAAGCAATGCCTTCGGAGTGGGATTGGCAAAACTTTTGGATGTTTACGGGCTTCTTATCCTTAGCTTTAGCATTTATGAATTTTTTACCCATCCCTATGCTCGATGGGGGTTACGTTATGTTCATTTTATGGGAAATGATTACAGGTAAAAAGGTAAGCGATAAAGTCATTTACTACGCCAATAACGTGGGCTTATACATTGTTTTAGGTTTAATGATTTTTGCAAATACCGATTGGTTACGCGATATGTTGATGAAGTAAAAAAATGACATCAGCTACACCGCACTAGCTTAAACAAAAATTATAAGTTAATTAATATGCCTTTATTAAATGGATAGCTTATAGAGTAGTTAACTATTCTGGCAAGCGATCTTTCTCATTTTTCTTTCGGTTTAAACGGTACGTGAACGTAGCGTAAAATCGAGGGCCAATGTTTCTGAATTTATAAGACAACGTGTAATCAGTTGCACGCGCTACCCCTTCTGAAACCCGTGAGTTTAATACATTATCTACTTTTATGGTTATACTTGCCTTTTCTTTAAAGAGGTCTTTACTCCATCCTATATCTAACCAATACTGTGCATTCTGATTAATCTGACCACTTTTACGACCACCAATATAGTTAACATTGCTCTGCACATTCCAAGTAGGAAACTTAATGCGTGTACTTAAGCGCGACGTAAACGCATCACCCGAAATATTAAAAATACCCCTTTGCTTAAACTCAAAATAATTAAGTTCACCCGAAAGGTTTAACCATTTTAAAGGGGAGTAGTTAATACTTAATTCACCTCCACGGCGGCTTTCTGTTCCCGAGTTAATAACCATCTCTACTAAATATTCACTCGCATTTACAAACCGTAAATCTTCGTATATATTATTAGAACTTTGATAATACACACTCGGATTAATCGTAAATTTTTTCCAATGAATAAGAGTACCCAGGTCGTAAGCGTGTGTGTACATGGGGTTTAAATCGGGGTTACCTAATCGAATATTTCGACGATCGGCAATGCCCCCAAACGGATTCAACTGCCAAAACTTAGGGCGATTAATGCGTTTACTATAACTCAATTGCAAGCTAAGAGCCGAACTCAATTTATAAACGATATGCGCCGTTGGAAAAAAATTATAATACGATTTACGAATAGCAAACTTATCCAAGTCATCGCTACTCCCTGTTTTAGAATCCTCAAATCGCAACCCAAGTTGATACTGTAAATTTTTGATTGAACTCGCCAATTGCGTATATACGCCTAAAATTTGTTCATGGTAACGCAGTAAATTATTTAAGCTATCTATTAACTGCTCGTTGTCAAACACTTCATAATCGCTATTAATTTGGCGAATTTCTCCCTTTGCGCCAAACTCTAAAGTTGTTTTTTGGGTTAAGGGCAACGCATAATCGGTTTGAAACAAAAAATCTTTACTGCTTTCAATATCCCTACTCTTTAAACGTTTTATAGGCAGTTCAATGGGTAACTTTTCTTGTTCAACAATTAACTCATGCTCATCATCGTTCCAAAAATCATACTGCAAATTCATACTTAATTTTTTTCCTTCTTTGTCAAATGTTTTAATGTAATTGAATTCAACTTGATTCGATTTTTGTGGTTCGCGATAACTTTCAGTAGCCTTTACAAAGCGGGTGGAGATGGCTTTCTGATTTAAAAAATTAAAAGTATAATCCACATTATTATTCGAAATATTATTACGGTGATAATAGCTAAGTGTTACCGTATTTTTATCGTTGATGTAATAATCGCCACCAAAATAAAGAGTAAAGGTTTTGTTATTTCGTTTTCGGTCTATACTCCCTATCAAGTAAGAGTTTATAGTATCGTCCAGGTAATTGGTGCGTTGACTATTTTCATCCGCCAAAAAATCAATATACCGATAGCGCCAATCACTAAAGAGATTTATTTTCTGTGTTTTATAACTGGCATTATACCCCAATGCGTGATTAGCTGGCAAACCCGAAGTTACTTGCAACGAACTACCAAAGCCCCCTTTTTTATTTTTCTTTAAGATGATATTAATGATTCCTGCGGTTCCTTCCGAGTCGTACTTAGCCGATGGATTGGTAATAACTTCTACTTTTTCGATAGACTCTGCGGGAATTTGCTCTAATCCATTATTTGCAGTTAGCACCGAAGGTTTACCATTAATTAAAAGACGTACTCCCGAATTACCTCTTAAACTTACACCTCCATTGGCGTTAACATTAACCGAAGGCACATTATTTAGCAAATCGCTTGCCGTTGAACCCTTTGCCACCAAATCGTTCCCAACATTAAATACTTTCTTATCTAACTTATGTTCGATTGTTGTTTTCTCAACCGCCACTTCAACGGCCTCTAATAATTTCGCCTCTTCTTCTAACCAAATATTAGCTAAAACTTTATTACTGTTCAGTAAAACACTATCGAGTGCATAACTCTTTAAACCAATAAACTCAAATTTAATGCGATAAGTACCCACACTAGCATTCACATTAAACTCGCCCTTCGAATTGGTAATGGCACCTGTTATTACTTTTTTATCATTGATATTTTGAAAACTAACAGTTGCAAATTCTAAAGGTTCTTTCGTTTTAGTATCCATTACTTTTCCACTAATAGTAATGGTTTTGGCGGGTTCTTGTGCGTTCAAATTTAAGAATACAAACGATAAAAAGTAGAGAATAATTTTTTTCATAACGAATTAATTTAAGATACTGCAAAGCTGAAATCTTTTCTCACTCGTTTTTTCGTAATAGATAGAAACGTAAGTTTAATGGTTAAAAACGGTATTTGTATTTTAAAAATAACTTGAGGCTAAGAAATAAACTTTTCGTAGGTTTAAATTGCATTTCTATCGCCGTAAGTACTAGTTAAGCAGTGGTGCTTATCTTTATATTTTATTTACTATGGATTACTATGGATTACTTTAAACGCTTCATAAATTATGTACAACAACACAGGGTACAGCAACACTTACTCTTTTGGTTATTCATTGTTTTAGTTAACATACCCTCTGGGCTTTTAGAGGGCGATACGTTGTGGGATATATTTACATTAAACTTTTGCCTACATATTCCACAAGCAATGGCTACTTATCTGTTTGCGTATATTATTATTCCTCATCTCGTTCTTAAAAAGAAATACATCTTAAGTAGTATTGTTTTCATCTTTTCAACCTACTGCATTGCGGTGTTGGCGCGTATTTTAGTGGTGCATGTGGGCGAAGAATTGGTTAGGTTAAAACCATTTGAGCAAGAACCTATTTCCGAAATTTTTAGAGATATTAGAAAGTTGTTTGAAGTTTACATTCCAACTATTTATGTAACCGTTTTTCAGTTTTTATTTTTAAAGTATTTTAAAGATTACCGAAAGTCGAAAGACAAGGAAATTTTATTAAGTAAAGAAAAAGCAGAGGCAGAACTGAAAATATTAAAGGCGCAGTTAAATCCACATTTTTTATTCAATACTTTAAATAATATTTACTCGTTAGCCATTGATAACTCACCCAAAACACCTGTTGCCATTGGTAAACTATCCGAAATTTTAGACCACGTTTTATATCAATGTAACAAACCCTTTGTATCCTTATCGAGCGAAATAAATTTATTAAAAAACCATATCGAACTCGAAAAATTACGCTACGATGAGCGTTTAGAAGTACATTTAGAAACAACCATTGAACGCGATATAGATATACCACCATTACTACTTTTATCGTTACTCGAAAATGCCTTTAAACATGGTGCCAGCGAAGACAGTGGCTCTCCAAAAATTTTAATTACCATTCTTCAAAAAGATAATACCTTTAAATTTGAAATTTCTAATACGGTTGCATTAACCTATAAAGTACAAAATAAAGCAGCCATTGGTTTAGCTAATATTCGAAAACAGTTAGATTTAATATACGCTGCCCATTATAAATTAGACATTGAAACGAGTGTATCATTTTTTAAAGTAGTATTGCATCTTAAAAATATTAAAGTTGATGAAAGTTAAATGTTTAATAGTTGACGACGAACCGCTGGCCATACGTTTAATTGAAAAACACATTGCTAAAATAGAAACTTTAGAAGTGGTGGCCACTTGTCAAACCGCATTAAAAGCATTTGAAATTTTAAGTACGCAACCTATTGATTTGTTATTTTTAGATATTAAAATGCCCGATATGACGGGGATTGAATTTCTGAGAAGTCTTAAAAATCCACCTAAAACTATTTTAACAACCGCTTACCGCGATTACGCTATTGAGAGTTACGATTTAAGAGTGATGGATTATTTATTAAAACCCATTACCTTCGAACGCTTTTTTAAGGCCATAGATAAATTTTTAGAAGAAACCACTAAACCCATTCTAAAAGTAAATACCGCAACAGCAAATGAATATATTTTTATAAAATCAGGTATTAAAAACCATAAAGTTTTATTGAACGATATTTTATTTATTGAAAGTTTAAAAGACTATATCCGAATTAGTTTGGGCGACCGAAGTATTACTTCTAAATATAAAATTAGTGATATCGAATTAGAATTAGACCCTACTACTTTTTTACGCATACACCGATCGTTTATTATCAACACCACAAAAATTACAGCATTTAGTTTAAACGAAATTGAAATACAAGGTAAAGAGTTGCCGATTGGTGCCAGTTACCGTAACGCGGTACTAAGCTATTTAGAGGGCTTGCAGGGCTAGGGATGTACATCTTACCTTGCCACATTTATCTAATGTTAAGTGTTCGTAACTAGAAAATAAAATTGACTTACAGCTTCGTTGGTTCTTTCACAACAAAAATGATGTCTGTTAAAGCGGTAAATGTTTGGGGTTTACCTTTAAATTTGAAACTCACTTTTAAGTCGTCCATTTGTTTAGTTCCAAAATTATCCAAGTATGAAATGATTGTTGGCTTTAAGAGTTCAAGATTTCTTTTCAGTTTCCAAGAACTGTTGAAGTCGTCCGTATCCACAAGCACAAGAAACAAACGGTTTTCAGAACCAAATCTCATTTCACCCTGATTCTCGTAAAGCCAAGTCGCAAGTTCTTTTGGATTAGCTTGAGCTTCTTTTAGAATTTCAAGTTTCTCATTCTTTAGAGTTGTCAAAACACCATTACAGAAAGCATCGTTTCTGTCTTTCATCTTTTCAGCTAGTTCATAAAAGATGTCAGCAGGTTTTGCTTTTTTATCAAAAACAATTTTAGCTTCTTCGGCTTTCTTTTTTAGAAAAGTCAACTCAATAGGATAGCCTTTTTCCTTGCGTTTATCTTTGATGTATTCAGCAGGTAGATAAGTTACTTTTAAATCAAACGGAATAGTATCAATAAAGAAATCAACGCTTTTGATTTGTCCAACGGTTGGCAAAACGGCTGGATGAGATTTGAAAATATGTTCAATTAAAATGCTACTCCAATGGTTATACCAACTGTTTAAAACATAGCCTCGAACGGCAACATTTATTTCTGCTTCAAATTTTGAAATAAGAGTGTCGTAAGAAGGATTTTGAACTTTAATAAAGCTCTTTACTAAATACTTATCTAGTGCATTCTTATAATCTCCACCCCAATTAAAATTTTCAAGTTCTTTGAGTTCGGAAACTAATTGAGCAGTATCAAGTTTCACAACTTGCTTTCCGTTTTCTTTTTTGATGTATTCGTTTAAGATTTTATGAGAATTTGCAGGGTCTTTGCAAAGTAGCTCGAATAACTCAACAAATTGTTTGGCTAATGCGGTTTCATTTAACGTGATTTTATTGGTTTTGAGAAATTCAGTAATAAGTTCTTTCCGAACAATTGATTTCGTTTTTAGCCATAGTAGTCCAATTGTATCATTGCTAAATTCTTCAAGCGTTTCGCTTTCGTACAAGTCTTTCCAGTAGTTAAAGTCTTTCATCTACCAATTCGTGTTGATGATTACCAGGTACAAAATGCTTCTTCTTAGGTTTGCAAACAAATAGTATTTCTTGACTGCCTGCAACACTTCCTTTTCCACCTCTGCCGTTCTGATAGGTTTTTGCTTCAACCTTAACATCCCTGTATTTTGAGATTAATTTTTCAAATTCTTCAATACCTGGATAGCTTCGATTGTTGTAACTAATTAACCAATTCGGAATTTCTTCTGAAAGTTTAAAGAGTTTTTCAAACGAGTTAATTACATCTCGTTTTTTATCAAACCCACTAATGCGTTGTGGTTCGTATCGTTTTATACCATTCACAAATTCTTTATCTTTCCAATACTCAGTATAGGTTTCTAATAAATGGTAAAATCCTTGATAATCCGCATGACTATCGCAATAAGGTGGGTCGAAATAGGCTAAATCAACATTTTCAACCGTAGGCAACAACTCTAAACTATTTTTATGAAAACTTTGATTGTCTTGTTTATTATCGAAAACAGCGTTATTATACTTGGGAAGTAATTCTTCAAATATTTCTTTAATGGGTCTAATCAAACTTCGGTTACGTTTAATTCTTTCAGGGTCGTTAGCATAAACCAAAGCTTGTGTATGACCAAAATGCCCCATCGTTATTTTCCTTGTCATACTGCGGTTTATAGCAGCAAAGGCTATGGCTTGCTTTAACGGATTTTCAAGTAGAGGAATATTTGCTCTGAAATTATCTAAAAATCTGGCTTCTTCTTTTTCGAAAAATACTTTTGTAAATGTATTTTCCATGAGTTCAAAATCACTTTTATTTTTTGCGGATTGAAATAGGATTTTTAAATCTTCATGGGTTAGTTTAGTAGCTTTGTTTTCAATTAAAGCTATCCCTATTTGATTATTAAAATTCAAAAAGTCGTTGGTAATGGTCTTGTATCCCATTTGTTTGAACAAAAAAGCAACGGACTGTGAACCCGCAAAAGCATCAACAACCGTTTTCACATTGTCAGGAATAAACTTCTTTATCCAAGGCAAATGTGTGTGTTTTGCTCCTAAATATTGTGGTTCGGGAAATTGATAATTGAAATAAGTATATTCTTCAAAAAGCATTTTTATTTATCAAATTTTAAGTTAGTAAAATACGATTTTTAATTCTTTTATAGATGAATATCTTATCGAAATTATTAACCTTTTACTCAGCAGTTAAGGGGTGGGCTTAGGCTCAGTTGCACAAAACTAAATAGGTTACAATTGAATTATAAGTTGGCATGTTCTTATCTATTTTTAGGCCTATCGTTTTTTTATAATTCTGCTTTATCATATTCACTAATCCATTTTACAAGCCTACCTTATATTTAAAGTTAAAAGTCTTCAATTTCTTCGAGTCTGCGTTCCATCTTATTACATCTTCAAATTAGTTTCTTTCAATCCTTTTTGTAACCTTTGTGCGCTTAAAAAGACGTATTATGTCGGTACATAAAGAAGTAAAAAAAGTAACCACGCACGTGTTACAAGAAATGAAACGCAAGGGCGAAAAAATTGCTATGCTAACAGCTTACGATTATACCATGGCTAAAATTATTGATGCCGCTGGAATTGATATTATTTTAGTTGGAGATAGCGCAAGTAACGTAATGGCCGGGCACGAAACCACCCTGCCCATTACCCTCGACCAAATGATTTATCACGCCAGTAGCGTTATACGAGCCATCAATCGGGCCTTAGTTGTGGTGGATTTGCCGTTTGGAACCTATCAAGGCAATAGCAAAGAGGCTTTAAACTCCTCTATCAAAATAATGAAAGAAAGCGGTGCGCATAGCGTAAAAATGGAAGGTGGCCGCGAGATTAAAGACTCAATTGAACGGATATTAACAGCAGGTATTCCTGTTATGGGGCATTTAGGATTAACCCCACAAAGTATTTATAAATTTGGCACCTACACCGTAAGAGCCAAAGAAGAAGAAGAAGCCGAGCGTTTATTACAAGATGCCAAATTACTAGAATCGTACGGATGTTTTGCGTTGGTACTCGAAAAAATTCCGGCCGATTTAGCAAAGCAAGTCGCCGAATCTATTAGCATTCCAGTAATTGGTATTGGCGCGGGTGGCGGCGTTGACGGGCAAGTGCTGGTAACACACGATATGTTAGGCATGACACACGAATTTAGTCCGCGCTTTTTACGGCGTTACCTCAACCTTTACGAAAGCATGGGTAATGCGTTTAAACAATACATTAACGATGTAAAAGCCAAAGATTTCCCTAACGAAAACGAATCGTATTAATTAAATTTTTTATTCTTCAACACTGTGAATTTATTATCCATACATCAACTCTCTAAGGCTTATGGGCCAAAGGTGCTATTTAAAAAAATAAGTTTCGGACTCAACTATGGCGATAAAGTAGCACTAGTAGCAAAAAACGGATCGGGCAAATCTACCTTGTTTAAAATTTTAAAAGGAAAAGAAATTGCCGACGAAGGCGAAGTTGTATTTCGGAAAGATATTACAGTAGCCTTTTTAGACCAAGACATAAATTTTGATGAAAGTCAAACCATTGATTATTTATTACAAAACGCCGATAACAAATACGTGCGCTGCATTAGAGCTTACGATGCCGCCATTAGTGCCTCTGAATTGGCACACAACAGCGAAACCGCAAAGGCCATGGATTTAGCCTTGTTGCAAATGAACGACTTAAATGCTTGGGAATATGAAAATGAAGTCAAAGAAATTTTATCGCGTTTAGAAATCAATAACACCCAACAAATTTTAAATACATTAAGTGGAGGTCAAAAAAAACGAGTAGCCTTGGCTTTAGTGCTTATCAATAAACCCGATTTAGTTATAATGGATGAGCCTACCAACCATTTAGATGTAGAAATGATTGAATGGTTAGAACACTATTTACAAAGTGCCGCTTTAAGTTTATTGTTAGTAACCCACGATCGGTATTTTTTAGATGAAGTTAGCAACAGCATTATCGAATTAGATAACGGCGAACTGGTAGAGTACAAAGGAAATTTTGAATACTACCTCACCAAAAAAGCAGAGCGCGAACAAATTAAAAATGCCGAAATTGATAAAGCCCGAAATTTATACCGCCGCGAATTAGAATGGGTGCGTAAAATGCCCAAAGCGCGCGGCACAAAAGCTAAATCGCGGGTAGATGCGTTTTACGATGTAGAAGAAAAAGCCAAACAAAAACGAAGCGATAAAAAAATTGAACTGAATGTTAAGATGGACCGATTAGGCTCTAAAATTGTAGAGTTACATAAAATAACAAAAGCCTTTGGCGATAAAACAATTTTAAATCCGTTTACTTACACCTTCATTCATGGCGAAAAAATTGGTATTGTCGGTAAAAATGGAGTTGGTAAAAGTACTTTACTAAATATTATTTTGGGCTTGCAACAAGTAGATACTGGTAAAGTACAAACAGGCGATACGGTATCGTTTGGGTATTACTCGCAAGGCGGCATCAAGTTAGACGAAGACAAACGCTTAATTGAAGTAGTAAAAGACATTGCCGAATTTATTCCTTTAGCCAACGGCAGTAGCATATCTGCATCGCAATTATTAACCCGCTTCAATTTTACGCCCGATGTGCAATACAGCTTCGTTAGTAAATTAAGTGGTGGCGAAAAACGTCGCTTATATTTATTGACTGTACTGGTTAAAAATCCGAATTTTTTAATTTTAGATGAGCCTACCAACGACTTAGATATTGTAACCCTACAAACCTTAGAAGAATTTTTAGATGAGTTTAAAGGCTGTGTATTAATTGTGAGTCACGATCGTTATTTTATGGATCGTTTGGTGGATCATATTTTTGCATTTGAAGGAAACGGCGAGATAAAAGATTTCCCTGGACATTATACCGATTATCGAGAATGGAAACAAATTCAAAAAAATATACCAGAAGAAGTTAAGCCAATACTAAAAATAGAACCTGAAATACAAACAAAGGAAGAGGTTAAACTACCAACACCAACGGGCAAAAAATTAAGTTATAAACTGCAACGCGAGTTAGAAGATTTAGAAATGACTATCCCGAAATTGGAGTTAGAAAAAACTAACGTAGCCCTGCAATTGAGTAATGGCGAAAGTGATTATGCTAAAATACAAACTTTAACCGCACAACTTGAACAGTTAAGTGAAACATTAGATGAAAAAAGTATGCGTTGGTTAGAAATACAAGAGATGATGGCATAAAGTAATGCGCATAAAAATTAGAGAGATGCATTAGTAAATCAATAAATAAAATTGTTTAAGATAACTCAAATGACTTTAATCTACTATTTATGAAAACTCGAAAAAGTAAAGAAAACCAAAATCAATCGGATATCAATAGTATTGCTAAAAAGAAAAATTCTAACGTCTCGCTTGTTCAGTTTGTAGATAATCGGCAAGAGCATAAAGCGCAAGGTCAATTACAAGAAATGGCAAGTAATTATACCTCAAAACAAACCTTACCCATTCAACGGGTGAAAGAACCCTATAAAAACCAGCCTTTAATTACAAACTACTTCGGAAAAAAAACAAATAAGACAAGCCCAAACGACTCCAAACAACCGCTAATAACCAATTACTTTGGTCAAAAAACAAATCAAACATTTGAAAAGAGCAATTATCCCTATCATTTTAATGACGAAGATGTTAAGATTAAAGGAAGCGATAACGATTTTTCGGCGAGTATTAAAGGTTTAGGCGATGTGGGAGAATTGGAATTATATCAAGATGAAAAAGACCGAAGGTGGATTAATCAAATTCATGTTGAAGATAGAGCCAAACGCAGAGGTATTGGGGCGGCGCTGTTAGCCAAAGCCATAGAACTGCATAAGGTACTATATGCTTCCATACAGTCAGCAGAAGAAGACAAAGGCGATGATACGCGGCATTTAACCGATGAAGGAGAATTACTAGTGAATGGCTGCATAAAAAAAGGAATGAACATCATTAAAGGGCATCCTGATTTTTAACCATAGTCGCTAGAAATCGAGTACTTAGAATCAAACATCTAATACCAATATCGGTTCTAAAAGATACAAGTTGAACCAGAATTATTTTTCTTTTAGGCGAAGAAAAAATTATAGGCGTAGCAAGCCCTACGGGTATAATTTTTGAGGAAGTATAAGAGAAAAAGAAACTGGGTCAACGTATCTTTTAGAAATGATGTTGGTATAATACCACTACTTAGGATAAAATAGGGGTCAGGGTTAAAAGTTGGGGATAAAGTTGGAATTAATTTTAACGACAAAATAAGCGAGCCAAACTCGCTTTCGTATTGAAATGAGAATAAGTCGCCAACGCACTATCCTACGTTGACTTATTACCCATTTCAACACGACATCAAATAAATCATATTTATTTTAATTTTTTGATTTCATTTTTCTAATCCCCAACTTTTAACCCTGACCCTAAAATAGTCCAACGGACTTTTTGGACTTATCTGACAAGGGGAAACTTATCTGTACAGTAACCCCTTTCTTTACTTTGTAGATTGTGGTAAAACATTTATAACCATTAAAATCGTGAATTTTTTAAGCTCCTCTTTCTTAAACTTTAATAGTTGATTAAAAATTTAATTATTGATTTCTAAACACAAATTGACCATCAAACATATCTAAAATAATAGGTTTCGATTTATCAACTGAACCCGCTAACAGTTGTTTACTCAATTCATTTAATACTTGCTTTTGAATAGTGCGTTTTACGGGTCTTGCACCAAATACTGGATCAAAGCCTAATTGCGCCAACCAATCAAAAGCCTCCTCAGTTGCCAAAAGTTTAATGTGTTGCTCTGCCAAGCGTTTCACCACCTCATTAAACTGTAACTCCACAATGGTTCGCACTTCATTACGACCCAATGGCTCAAACAATAACACATCATCAATCCGATTTAAAAACTCGGGACGAATTGTTTTTTTCAACACCTCAAACACCTCTACTTTAGTTTTAGCTAAAACCTCATCCCTATTCTCCTCCGTTAACTTCTCGAACCGTTCTTGTATAATAGGCGAGCCAATATTACTCGTCATAATAATAATAGTATTTTTAAAATTAACGGTGCGTCCTTTGTTGTCCGTTAAACGCCCGTCATCTAACACTTGTAATAAAATATTAAATACATCTGGATGCGCTTTTTCGATCTCATCCAGCAAAATAACACAATATGGTTTACGACGTACAGCTTCGGTTAATTGCCCACCTTCTTCGTAACCCACATAACCGGGAGGCGCGCCAATTAAACGACTCACCGCATGTCGCTCTTGATACTCACTCATATCAATGCGCGTTAAAGCTTGCTCGTTATTAAATAAAAACTCGGCTAATGCTTTGGCCAATTCCGTTTTACCAACACCCGTTGTTCCTAAAAAAATAAACGAACCTATGGGGCGCTTGGCATCTTGTAAGCCAGCTTTACTCCGTCGAACGGCATCAGCTAAACTCTCAATGGCCTCGTGTTGCCCCACTACGCGCTTATGCAACTCCGCTTCGAGGTGCAACAATTTTTCTTTTTCACTTTGCAACATGCGTGTAATTGGAATGCCAGTCCATACGCTAATCACCGACGCAATATCTTCACTATCTACTTCCTCTTTAACCAATTGCGAGCCACTCTCTTTAGCTTCTGATAATTTTTGTTCATACGTTACCAGTTGCAATTCTGCTTCTTTAATTTTACCATAACGTATTTCGGCCACCTTTCCATAATCGCCTTGTTTTTCAAACGCATTTGCCTGAAGTTTTAAATTTTCAATATCGGTTTTAATACGTTGCACATTTTCAATCATCTCCTTTTCACCTTGCCATTTGGCGCGTAACGCATTTCGTCTATCTTGATGCTCTGCAATCTCTTTATTCAACTCTTCTACTTTACGGTCTTCCTGCTCGCGCTTCATGGCTTCGCGTTCAATTTCGAGTTGCATAATTTTACGTTCAACTTCATCCAACTCAATTGGCATCGAATTAATTTGCATGCGCAATTTAGAAGCCGCTTCATCCATTAAATCAATGGCCTTATCGGGTAAAAACCGATCGCTAATATAACGTTGACTCAATTCTACAGCGGCAATAATAGCTTCATCTTTAATTCGCACTTTATGATGGGCTTCGTACTTTTCCTTAATGCCACGTAAAATAGAAATAGCATCTTCGGGATTGGGTTCATCCACCAACACCTTTTGAAAACGGCGTTCAAGAGCTTTATCTTTCTCAAAATATTTTTGAAATTCGTTTAGCGTTGTTGCACCAATGGCTCTTAACTCGCCACGCGCCAAAGCAGGTTTTAAAATATTAGCTGCATCCATGGCTCCCTCACCACTACCGCCTGCACCAACTAGCGTATGAATTTCATCAATGAATAAAATAATATCACCATTACTGTTAATCACTTCTTTAATCACCGATTTTAAACGCTCTTCAAACTCCCCTTTAAACTTAGCACCTGCAATTAATGCGCCCATATCTAACGCATAGAGTTGCTTGGTTTTTAAATTTTCGGGTACATCTCCATTATTAATTCGATGCGCCAATCCCTCGGCAATAGCGGTTTTCCCAACACCTGGTTCGCCAACTAAAATAGGATTATTTTTGGTTCGACGCGATAAAATTTGTAACACCCTTCTAATTTCATCATCGCGACCAATAACGGGATCTAACTTGCCGCTTTGTGCTTGCTTATTAAGATGTACGGCATATTTATTTAAAGCGTTATACGTTTCCTCTTGTGTTTGCGACGTTACGCGATCGCCTTTACGCAATTCGGTGATGGCTAGTTTTAATCCTTTTTCGGTAATCCCTTGGTCCTTCATTAAATTCGCCATGGCATCGTTACCCGCTAAAACACCTAATAAAATATGTTCAATGGCTACAAACTCATCCTTAAATTCTTTTAAGCAAGCGGTTGCTTTAGCTAAAGCTTGATTGGAAGCCGTTGATAAATAAGGCTGCCCGCCAGATACTTTAGGATAACTACTCACAATACTATCTACCGTTTTTGAAAATACGGCCAAATTGCTACTGAATTTTTTTAGTAAATACGGACTCACATTTTCATCGGTTTCGAGAATTGCTTTTACGATGTGAGCGGGTTCAATGGCTTGTTGTCCATTTAAGAGTGCCACTTGCAAGGCTTGTTGAATAGCCTCTTGCGATTTGATGGTATAATTATTAAAGTTCATACAATTTAATGTTTAACGTATTATCAAAAGCATATTTTATTCCAATCGGTAAAATCGGTTAATTTGACGTAAAGCGAGTATTTAATAAGACGAAATGACGTTGAAATAAAGTAAACTACGCCTTTTTTTCAGTTTGTAAGCACTAATGAACGTATTGTTTTTCGGGTGGATGTATTTTCTAAAAACTATTTTCCACATCCACAATCCTTATCCGATTTTTTTTTCATTTTTTTTGGAATGAGGTATTTATAAACCAAGGCCCCTATTGCGGCTATTACTAAGGCATATACAATGTAACGCTGTAACATTATTTCAAAATAGGCAAACGAATAAGCGATGCGGCATTTGCTTGATGTAACAAAGTGATTTCGCTTTTTATAAAATCAGCATCGCTGCACGTATAAGGATTTATTAGTTGCTGCGGATTTCTATCAAACAAAGGAAACCAAGTGCTTTGAATTTGAATCATTAATTTATGCCCTGCTTTAAACGTATGCGCTACATCTGGAAGCTCAAATTTCACATTAGCGTTTTCACCAGGGATAAACGCCTCAGGCTTTTCGAAACTTTTACGGTAACGCCCTCGCATTATTTCACCACGCACCAACATTTGGTAACCCGCCATTACCGCTTCGTTACTTACGCCTTTGCAACAATAGTTCGAATCATATTTAAAATCATCTGGAAATACATCTATAACTTTTACTACAAAGTCGGCATCGCCTGTGCTAATAACCACTTGCAAGTCAGCAATAAGTGTTCCAGCCAAGGTTATATCTTCGGTTAATACATCTGTGCTAAAACTTAATACATCTGGGCGGCGAGAAGCAAACCGTTGATCATCACTCATGTACTCGCGTGTGCGTCGTAAATGTACATCTTCGGTATAAGGCACAGGATGCGCAGGGTCGCTTGTGTAATAAGAAGCTGAAGTATTTACTTCGGGCTTGGTATAGGTTAGTTTATTATTGGCTTGAAAATATAAATCTGTCATTTTTGTTTTTTCTGGTGGCCATTGATTGAATTGCTTCCACGTATTTTCACCGGTAAAAAATATATTTGCTTCTGCAATATCTGAGGTAGAACCCTTACCTTTTAGGTGATAATTAAAAAAGGGCAACTCCATGTTTAATTGATAGTACTCGGCAGTATTACTTCCAAAACGTACATTGCCAAGATGAGCACCCATGCCTCGCGACCACCCGCCATGAAACCAAGGCCCCATTACTAATTTATTATCCGTTGTAGGCGATTGCTTTTCGATGGCTTTGTATAAATTCCAAGCTCCAAAACAATCTTCTGCATCAAAAGTGCCACCTACTACTAACATGGCTGGCTTAATGTTGTAACACGAACGGCGGGCATCGCGGGCCTTCCAAAATTCATCATAATCGGGATGGTTGCGCATCTCTTCCCAAAATTTAATATCATTTCCCATGTACTTCGAAAAGTTACGAATCGCGCCCATCTTTAAAAAAAAATCGTAATTATCTTTCGAGGGAAACACAAAATCTGGTTCGTGCTGCGAGGTTGGCTTAGGGCGCGGCTTACCAAATGAATAATAAAAACTAAATCCATCCATTAACGAAAACGCACCATTGTGATGAAAATCATCGCCCATGAACCAATCGGTTACAGGTGCCTGCGGACTTACTGCTTTTAACGACGGGTGATTACTAAGTGCTGCCATGGTACTGTAAAATCCGGGATACGAAATACCAAAGACCCCAACTTTACCATTGTTATTCGGAATTTTTTTTACTAAATAATCAATCGCATCGTAAGTATCAGAAGACTCGTCTATAACCCCTTTGCGTTGTTCTTTATCTTTTTCAAATGGGCGTACATCTATAAAATTTCCTTCGCTCCTATAACGTCCACGAACATCTTGTTGCACAATAATGTAACCTTCTTTTACATAATTAACCCAATGTGTTTTATAAACGCGTGGCGATGGGTAATTACTTCCATAAGGTGCGCAAGAGTACGGTGTACGCATCATCAATATCGGATGTTTTTCAGCATTAGACTTTGGAGCATACACCGCTGTATAAAGTTTAACGCCATCGCGCATGGGTATCATTAATTCTTGTTTGGTATAATTGGCTACCATCCAAACCGAATCAATGGTAACATTAGTTGTTTGCGCCGTTAAAGGGATAGCAAACCATCCTACATTCATAAAAATACTAAGTATTATCAATTGTTTCTTCATAGCGTTTAATGGATGCGTAATTCTTCTATTAATAACTGTACCGTGGTAACTCCTTTGTATTCGGCTTCTTGAATTCTAAAAACCATATCGAATGGTTTATTATTGGTTACAAAATGTAAGTAATCGCCTTTATCGAAACCCATTGCCGAAAAGCGATAATTTGGATTTTGTTTCTGAAAAACTTCGAGTTTTAAATGGTTGGTGCCCACTACCCTCGCCCATCCCGTATCATAAACTCCACGTACGCAAAACTGTGGTATCATATTATGTGGCCCATGCGGTGCCATTTGTTTTAAAATACGAATGAGTTTTTCGTTAATGTCGTGCAGTTCAATTTCTAAATCTATTTCTACTTTCGGTATCAATTGGTCGTTAGTAATAGAGGCCGAAACTACTTCTTCAAACTTTAAACGGAAGGGTTCTAAGTTTTCTTTTTTAAGGGTTAAGCCAGCCGCAAATTTATGACCACCAAACTGATCTAATAAATCGGCACATTGTTCAATGGCATTGTAAACGTCGTAATCTTTCACACTTCGCGCGCTGCCCGTTGCTTTGCCCTCGCTTTCGGTTAATACAATTGTGGGGCGATAATATTTTTCAATTAAACGCGAGGCCACAATACCTATTACGCCTTTGTGCCAACGGTTACTGTATATAACTGTACTTTTTTTAAAGGGTGTTAAAGGGTCGGCATCCATCATCTGCATGGCTTCGCCTGTTGTTCCCAAATCCAAATCTTTGCGTTGGGTGTTGGTATCGTTAATGGCTTTTGCAAATTGAGTAGCCTCGTCTTCGTTTTCACAAATCAATAACTCAACGGCTTTGCTACCGTGTTCAATGCGCCCAGCGGCATTAATACGAGGCCCCAAAATAAAAACTAAACTACTAATGGTTAATACTTTATTAAGTTGATTGGTATCCAGCAAGGCTTTAATACCCGGTCTTGGATTTTTATTGATAATTTCTAAACCAAAGTGTGCTAAAATTCTATTCTCGCCTGTAATCGGGACAACATCGGCGGCAATGCTGGTGGCTACCAAATCGAGGTAATTATAACACAATTGCATATCTAAGTGTTGATGTATGCAAAATGCTTGTATGAGTTTAAACCCGATGCCACAGCCGCTTAATTCTTTGAAAGGATAATTGCAATTGTGCTGCTTTTGATCGAGTATAGCAACGGCATTGGGCACTTCATCGCCTGCTAAGTGATGGTCGCAAATAATAAAGTCAACTTGCTTTGTGTTGGCATAGGCTACTTTGTCAATAGCCTTAATGCCACAATCGAGCGCAATAATGAGTGAGTAGCCATTTTCGGCAGCGTAATCAATTCCTGCAAACGAAATGCCGTAGCCTTCTTTGTAACGGTCGGGAATGTAATACCGAATGTGTGAAGAAAATCGTTTAAAAAAATGATAGACCAAACCAACAGCCGTTGTTCCATCTACATCATAATCGCCGTAAATTAATATTTTTTCATGGTTAGCAATAGCCGTTTCGATGCGGGCAATAGCTTTGTCCATGTCTTTCATCAAAAATGGATCGTGTAGTTCGCTCAAATCGGGTCGAAAAAAAGATTTAGCTTGTTCAAAATTTTCGATACCACGTTGCACCAATAGGGAGGCTACAAGACGTGTAACACCTAACTGGTTTTGCAGGTTACTCACTGCTTGCTGGTTGTTAACCGTATGTATTTGCCAGCGTTTCTCCACCAAATAAAAAATTAAGCCATGTTATGATAAACTGCTTCAATATCATCGTCCTCTTCCATCTTTTCAATCATGGCCATCACTTCTGCTTCTTGCTCGGGCGTTAATTCTTTAGTAGTAGTTGGAATATAAAGTTTACTGGTTTCGGTTACATTCATTTTACGCTCTTCGAGTGCGCCTTGCATTTTTCCATAATCGGTAAATGCTGTTTGAATGATGTAGCTATTTGTTTCTTCATCAAAATTAAGTTCTTCTAATCCGAAATCAATTAACTCAAGTTCTAAATCGTCTTTACTTAAAGTTGGTCCTTCTATTTTAAACATGACTTTATGTTCGAACATAAAACTAACAGAGCCATTGGTTCCTAATGCGCCACCCGCACGCGAAAAATACATGCGTACACTTGCCACCGTGCGCGTTGGGTTATTGGTTGTTGTTTCTACTAACACGGGCACACCGTGTGGGGCATAGCCTTCGTAAATAACTTCTTCGTAGTTTTCCGAATTTTTTTCACTGGCACGTTTAATGGCGCCTTCCACATTTGCTTTGGGCATGTTAATGGCTTTCGCATTTTGCATAATCATACGCAAACGTGGGTTGCTCTCTGGGCTTGGCCCTCCTGCTTTAACCGCAATAACAATCTCTCGTCCTATTTTAGTGAAAGCTTTCGCCATTTTAGCATAACGCTTAAACATGGTTGCTTTCCGTTTTTCAAAAATACGTCCCATTACGTGTAAATTTAGTTTACAAATTTAGAAAAATACCCGAACTAAGCGGTCATTTTGTCTAATAAAGCCGCCAATTTTTTGGTTAGTTCACTTCGGCTGTACTGATGTATTTCTGAGGCATTAAAAGTAGGTACTTGCCCTTCCAACAAGCGCAAGATATTCGTTTTTAAGGTTGCTTTATCATCGAAATGGCTAATGTAACCACTTTGCGTTGCATTTAAAATAGCTGCTAAATCGCCATCGGGTGGCCCTATTGCTAAAATAGGAACACTCGCTAGTAAATATTCAAAAAATTTTCCTGTTAAAATGCCTTTTGCGTTTTTAGTTTGATTAATCAACAATAAATTGACGTGGCTCTTTTGCACCACCTGCAACACTTCGTTGTGAGGTAAGTAATCAATTCGGATTACATAAGGCTCTAAACCATAGTGTAGAATGCGTTCGTTCACCGTTACATCTACTTTTCCAACTAATTTAATGCGTAGTTTTTGAGCCATGTTGGGATGTTCGGCTATTAATTCTTTAATAGCTTGCCATAACAACTCGGGGTTGCGGCTTTTCACTAAAGTACCAATGTGTGCAATGGTGAAGTAAGCATCTTTTTCAACAGGGGTTTGGGTGTTTAAATCGCTTTCATCGAACCCATTGGTTATAACATGAAATTTTTTGTGCGCCCGTTCATCGCCTAAAATAAATTTTAATTCTTCGCTCATGGTGGCTCCAACGCTTACAACGGCATCGCTTTCTCTTAATACGGCTTTTTCGAATCGTCGGTGTTTGGCATCGGCTAAAAATGTGAGTTTAAGTTCTTCATAAAAATCAATATTTGTCCAAGGGTCTCTAAAATCGCTTATCCACAATACGTGTGGAAATACTTTTTTAATGCCACGGGCAATAAGGTGCATGCTGTGGGGTGGTCCGCTGCTTATTATAGCTTGCACAGGCTGTTGACTTAAATATGTTTTTAAAAAACGAATGGAGGGTTTAATCCAAAATTTACGCGCATCGGGTATAAAAAAATTACCACGTATCCAAACGGCAATACCAGAGAGAAAACTATTTTTTTTACTCTCGCTTAAAAAGCCAGCATTAATTTTTTCGTTCTTCTTTTGACCGATAAATTTTTTATATACATCGTAAGGTTCCCAAATTGGTGTTTTAAGTACCTCC
Source organism: Bacteroidota bacterium (assembly GCA_013297775.1). GTDB lineage: Bacteria > Bacteroidota > Bacteroidia > B-17B0 > Aurantibacillaceae > Aurantibacillus. The sequence continues at coordinate 27,949 of JAAFIL010000023.1, read as the reverse complement.
ATGTTATGCGGTATGTCTTTTGCTAAACTGGCATCTTCTACTGGCATTTCGCCATTTTCGGCGGTATAAATAACAGGTTCCCAACCGCACGAACGCAAGTACTTGGCAAACTTTAGCCAACGTTGCACCCCCGCTCCACCGCTAGGAGGCCAATAATAGGTTAAAATAAGCACGCGTTTCATGGACTTCTAAGATAGGATTTGTTAGAAGATAATGCGGTAGAAAAAATGAAATTTTGTGAAAGGGAACTGTTGAAGCCTTATTTTAAGAACGCAAAGTTTTGGAATAAAAGTTATAATTTGAGGAGAAGTGGTGGATAGACAGGGGGATGGCACGCTAAGACGCAAAGTGCGCAAAGGAGGAAGTGGTAAAGTTGTATTTTAAAGTAGCACGCTAAGACGCAAAGTGCGCAAAGGAGGAAGTAGTGATGTTGTATTTTGAAGTGGCACGCTAAGACGCAAAGTGCGCAAAGGAGGAAGTAGTGATGTTGTATTTTGAAGTGGCACGCTAAGACGCAAAGTGCGCAGAGAAGGAAGTGGTGATGTTGTATTTTGAAGTGGCACGCTAAGACGCAAAGTACGCAAAGGAGGAAGTAGTGAAACAATGGTACTGAATTTAAAAAAGGGATTTAGAATAATGATAAACTTGATGGGCTAATAGGTAGATCGGTTATTATACCAATATCGGTTCTAAAAGATACAAGTTGAACCAGAATTATTTTTCTTTTAGGCGACGAAAAAATTATAGGCGTAGCAAGGCCTACGGGTATAATTTTTGAGGAAGTATAAGAGAAAAAGAAACTGGGTCAACATATCTTTTAGAAATGATGTTGATATTAAGTATATGAAGAACACATTCGTTTTAAAAATGAACCGTTACATTTAGTGAATCTTTTTAAGCGATGAACTTTTTATTTTTATGAACTCTTTAGGGGACACGGCATTAGCTTAAGAATTGTATCAACCCGATTTATAAAAGTGGTTTTAGTATTGAAGCAAAAAAGCGACTACCAGCATGATGATAGTCGCTTTTCAATTTAAGAATACGATATTCTAACGTTGCAATATTAGTTTAGCAGATTGATTATTGATTGTTTCGTTCGATTCTAACTTAAGTAAATACATTCCTGCTGGTAGGTTATCCATACTTAAATCATGTTCGTAAACTTGCGTGGCATCAGCCTTATTTTCATAACAGGTTTTAATAAATTTACCCGTATAGTCAAATAATTTTAAAGCAACATTTGCTGTCTTTTTAACTTTGAACTTAATCAAGGTATTTTCAATAAATGGATTTGGTATAACGCTTAAAAACTGTGTGGTTTCTGTTTCCTGTTCTTGATTGGCGTTATCGGTATTTATTAAACGGTATGCACTTGTGCAAGGGTTATCATAGCTACACTCACCATAATGATTAGTTGGTGTAGGTCCGTTGGGTAAGGCATTAATATAAGTATTGGCCTGTGCAACGGTTAAACAATTAACAACTCCATTTTGGCATACCTTAACTCTAGTGAGTCCAATGCCGCAACGTATATCGGTTGAGTAAATCGTAAAGGTTTCTGAACGACTACAGCCACTGCCATCTGTTACCGTTAAGTTGCGGGTTATGGGGGTTGTAGCTAATGGAGTTGTAACCGTTAAATTAGTTGTTGTTACATTGCCTGGTGTCCACAAATAAGTTACTGGACCTTGCGCATTAGATACGTTTGCATTTAAAACAGTGCTATTACTTAACCCAATATAAATAACTCGGCAATTATTAGCTGTTAGCGATAAGTTGGAGGTACGTGCTAAAATTGAACGGGTTATTTGGCAGCCTCGCGAGTCGGTTACCGTGCAGTTGTAATTACCCGCCGCAACATTATTTGCAGTGCTGGCACTGCTTACATTCGGACTCCAAACATAAGTATATGGCGGCACTCCACCACTTACATTCATACTTAAATTAGCTCCTGCATTACAGCTGCCATTGGTTTGAATAAGGTTTGCGGATAAAGCCGAAGGCTGCGTAATTTGAAAGTTCTGATTAACAGAACACCCTCTAGCATCTGAAACAGTTACTTGGTATAAGCCAGCGCACAAACCCGTTGCGCTAGAACCTGTTCCGGATGGGTTACCAAACGCATTCCAATTGTAAGTGTAAGGAGTAATACCTCCACTCACTATAAAATTAGCAGCTCCTGTGCACAATCCATGACATGGTATATTAGTGGTTACTACATTCAAAGTTAAAGGTAATGCATTGGTGATTACAATAGTTGAAACAATAGAACATCCCCTTGAATCGGTTATGGTGCAATTATAAGAGCCTGCACATAAATTTGTGGCGGTGTTGCCAGTTAATGTTGTATTATGAGACCAAGCGTAGGTATAAGGTGCTGTACCTCCACTCATATTAACAACCGCACTGCCATTACATAAATTATTGCAAGCTGGGATGATAACATTATTAGCCACAAGAGGTAACGGTTGCGTAATTTGAAAATTCTGATTAATAGAACACCCTCTAGCATCTAAAACGCTTACCTGATATAAGCCAGAGCACAAACCCGTTGCACTAGAGCCTGTTCCGGATGGGTTGCCAAATCCGCTCCAATTGTAAGTATAAGGGGCATTACCTCCGCTCACCACAAAATTAGCCGCCCCTGTGCATAAACCTGGGCATAGTACATTAGTGGTTACTACATTCAAGTTTAAAGGTGGTGCATTGGTGATTACAATGGTTGAAACAATAGAACATCCCCTTGAATCGGTTATGGTACAATTGTAAGAGCCTGCACATAAATTTGTGGCGGTGTTGCCAGTTAATGTTGCATTATGAGACCAAGCGTAGGTGTAAGGAGGAGTGCCTCCACTTGGATTAACAACTGCGCTACCATTGCATAACGTGTTACACGTTGGAACAATAATATTATTAGTTGTTAGTGCAAAGGGCGATGTTAATGTTACGGAAATTTGTTGATTACAATAACCATTACTACTGCTACTGGCTACAATATTATAAATACCCGCACTCAAATTATTGGCTACATTCGACTGACTCACATTAGGTGTCCAAACAAAACTGTATTGCGAAATGTAAGAATTAGATAACACGATAGATCCATTAGAAGACCCAGAACAAGACGGGTTAGTTGACTGTACATTTATTGCTGGGCAACAGTTGGCTGCATAATTAATAACGGCATTGATTGCAGTTGCTGCAAACGTACACGTTTGATTATTGCAATTGGTAACGTGCGAGTAATTAAATGAACCTGGAAGTGTTAAATTATTGGCACTATATAAAGTATTGCTTGTTATGGCTAACTGAAACGTAAGTACAAGCTGTGTGTTTGGTGGAATTGCTATGTTACTCCATTGTAAAATAGTGCTTCCATTTTGTTGCGGCAGCACAGCCGTTGGTGGTACACTAAAATTACTAAAAGTGAAACCGAGTGGTACAACAACTTCGTACACGCCGTTGGCTGAACTGTTTAAATTAGGATTTGTTAACTTGATGATAACTGTTGTGAAATTACTACAGTTCAAATTTAATTGCGTGGCGTAGTAATTGACATCTACAGGTTCAAATTCAGATAAATCGAAATTAGGTAAATGCTGTGTACTAGCTGTTAAATTATTTAAACACGGACTTACACCTTCGGTAAAAAAACCTATGGGTTGCTGTGGTGCTGCATTACAGGGGTAATCCACAGTAAGATCTACACCTATCAAATTAAGGTTATTACTTGCATTAAAGCCTGGTAAACCATTTGGAGAAAGGCTTGGAATAACTGCTTCTAATGCCCAACCTGAGCCTGTTGAGTTAGAGCCATAACCAACACTAGGGGCGGCATTATAGGTATTTGTACTATTAATTGGATAAGTAAATGTTGCATTATTAATGGTAACATTTTGCGGCAAATCTACCCAAAATACTGGATTGTTAAGGTTACTCTGCGATGGGTTTTCAATTTGAAAATGATAAGTAACGCTGCTATTACAAACTTGAATGGGTGAATTGGGCATACCATTAGGCACTAACAAATTTAATGCGGCTGGATATCTTATAAAATTGAAAACGGTTGCATCAACAGAACATGCACTAGATAAAACGGGTAATGGCACGGCTGGAGGATTGGCACAATAAGATCCATAATTAACGTTAATAAAATCTGTTATGGGAGCATTTCCACTTACACATGCCGCTGGGGTTGATTGTGCCGTAAGTATAAAATTATTACAACTGTTAGCTGGAATATTGCCTAAGTAGGCCCAATAATAACCCGAACTAAAGGTTAAAGGAATTGGGTTTAAGGGATTAGATGCGGCGATAATTTGTTGAGGAACTAAAGCACCATTGGGGCTTTGAATACTAACCCATGTGTTTGGTGCCGAAGAGGGTTGGTTAGGCCCTGAAGTATTACAAATTATGAATGGAAATTGTACCGTTGTATTTAACATGCTCACTGCTGGAGGCGAAACTACACTTAATTGAGGCCCCGAAAAATTAATTTGGTAATTAGGTAAACTCTGCGGAACAACTACATTGTTTTCGTAACCTGGCGAAAATGGATTTTCGGTACAGCTCCCTTGAAGGTTAAAGAAACTGGTGGCAGCGGCATTACATAGAGGTTGAAGTGTTAAAACAATTTGTTGTAATGAATTATCATTTGGAAAATAAACGACGTCGGTGATCGGGAAACAACCCGCACTTGTGCCATTAACAGTAACTTGTTGTGTAATGTTATTGTAACTATAATTCAGTGGAATGGTAAAAACGCTTTGATTGTTTCCAAAATTACTTGTGTTGGAATTCAAGTTATAACTATGTTTGGCTGCTGTATATTCTACGTTTACAACGTTATACCCTTGTGGCACATTAATTACAAAATTTTGATTGATGACTGAGTAAGGTCTAAACTCATTTGGAAAATCTTCTTGATTTAAAGCAGAACGTAAAGCTGGAATAACCGTGAGGTCAACCGCCATTTGATATTGACTACAATTAGCAGTAGCGGTATTTAGAGTTTGCATTCTGGTCATAATAACTGGTTGAAGAATATCAAAATTAGCACCCCAATGGTCGCAAGAGGGCTCTATAGGATAACCTGGACGAGGTGGACTAGGAGGAGGTAACGAAGACAAACGTATGCCTTGAAATTCGGCACGTAAATTTCTTAGTTTATGTTGACCTGCCGAGAAGTAATGGTTGTAAGGAAGCGTAGAAGTGCTAGCATTGCTTCTTACTTTAAAATGTATTTCAGCCGTAAATGAAGCGGCACTAGCGGGTGTAACGCCCGAAATAAGATTGTATGGAATTTCGAAGTTCCATAATATTTCGTTAGCGGCACTTGTGTTAACGGTAACGTTGGCCAAATTAATAGGTACATTTATTGGGGGGTTAGCGTTTCCTGCATACTCAATTAAGAAGTGTGAAGTGGGTAATACATCAAAAATTATATTATTAAAAACAGATTGAGAAGCAAACATATCGTATCGGATTTGAAAGTAGGCCGATGAATAATTTGTGCCAGTACCTGTAAATGCACCCTTTGCTTTAGCAACTACTTCATCGCCTGGGTAAGCTGCATTTAAACGTAAACTTGTGTTGTTTGTTGGATTTACTGGCTGTGCGCTCGTAATGGTTGTGCAATCGTAAAAGCCACTAAGCGGATTTTCATAGCCTAAAGACTTTCGTTCAAATGTAAATCCTTTATATGTTGCAAATTCCCAATCGCAAAGGCCATTGCAATGGTGAAACGTGGTGGTAGAGGCACATCCTACTTTGATTTTACAGGTTTCGCAAGGTGAGTTGGGTGAACAAATATACGAAAGGTCGAAACTTAATGTGTTAAATCCGAAGTTCGGAATGTTAGGATTAGGTTGAACACCGCATTCTAATTTTAAAGGAATGTTTAAACAATCGAAACCGTAGTAATAATTATTACCAGCAACGCAACGTGGCGGGTTACCAAGGTGTACAAGTATGTAGCCATTTCCTGGCGTGGTTGCAGGTACTTCCTCTAAGACAGCGGTAAAGGGTACTGGAGATAAAGGCCCTGAATTACAAGCGGCAGAAGGAATATAATTTTGATTTAAGTGAACATTTGGAAAATTAGGGCTATTGGTATTATCGAGATAGAATCCTGGCGGTAGTGGTATTTTAATTTGAAACTCGCCGTTTGGACAGTTCAAATCAAAATCGCCTCCCAAAGTGCTTAATGAACCTCTAGGGCAAACATTGGCGGTAAATGGAATACCCGCTTCAACATCGGCAGGTACTGTTATAGATGAACCTCCGTCGCCCTTTGAAAACAAAAACCCGTTATTGGGTGCAGGTGAACCAATTGGGTCGTTGTTAGAACTCGTCCCTAAAAGTGCTCCGCATTGATTGCGATACACTAATTGGGGTTGTAAAATAACATATTCTTTTGGCACGGTGCTGCAATTCATAAAACTAGCTGGGCAATTAGACGCGCCATCTACATATTGAAAATCGGCAGTTACAATAAACGTTCGATTTTCAGATAAATCATCTAAAAATCCATCGTTATCCAAATCGCTAATACTTGTCGGATTGGTTGAAACGGCAAAAGGATTAGTGATTGGCATCGGCAAAACACTAAAATCAATAATATAAAAATTATGTCCGTTAACGGTAACGCCTGCTGTTGTAATAAAATTGCTTGGTGCCGATAAACTAGAGAGTAGAACACCATTAATTTTTATCGAATTAGGAATAACCGTTCCGATTTCGGCTGTCCAAGATAAGTACAACTTTAAATCTTGCATGCGCGCATTATCGGGTGCGGCATTTACATTTGGACTTGGTACTAGGTTTTTATACTCGAAACCTAAGGTGGCGATGCTGTTAGGAGTGCAATAGCTAGAATTGGTAATTTGAGGTAAACTTAAACGAGTAGCCTGAGCACTTGGTACGCCAGTTATAACTTCTACATCGGTAGTTATATTTATGTCTTGACACCCCATTTGATTACCATCGCCACCCCAATAAAAACGGTACGAGCCTAGGCCTGCATTACTGCAATTTAAAACTTTGTAAATAATATGTAAATCGAGTTGTTCGTTGGCATCAAATGAGGAATTAAAATTGCCTATATTGGAGATATCGGCTGGTGTTAAATTTAAAAGAGTTGTATAGTTATTAAAAGCCGGAGAAGGCGGATTAACTGGGATTGACAAATAGGTTTGATTAAGAGATGGTAAATTAACAGTAGGCGCAGTAACTGAATAACTTAATAGAGCAATCGTATTTTCTGGGCCTAAAAACACACGTAATTGACTTAATGCACTTGCTAACGAATTATTTTGAATTCGAAAAATAAATTCTTTTACATCGCCAACATTTGCTAAGATTGGTGTATTACTCGGATTATTAACTAAGCTGACATTAAAATTGGCGATAGGTAAATTTAATGGTGTAGATAGTGTGTAGTTTACCGAGTTGATAAATACTTGCGTGGTGGTATTAAAATTTGCATTTGTTGCGTTACAGGGAGTTTCTATGTCAACAGGAAGTATAAGTACCCCACTAGCTGGCCAAGTACTTACCACAAATTGAGGAGATGAGCTAGGGGATGTTGGATAAGTAACACCAACTACATTATTGGCGGGGTTATAAACATAACTAAGTCCATTGCTTCCATAATCTAATTGAATAACCGTGTTAGCGGGCAAAGGCGTAGTAGAAGTTATTTTATAAACAATAGTAGTAATGCTAGATGAGGCTAAAGCTGCATTGGGCGTACACTCTTCGATGGTTATACCATTGTTAAAGTTGCTTAGGTTACAAACTTGAGCAATAACATTTTGATTAAAATGAAATGCTAAACTGATTAAAATAGCAATGATTTTTTTCATAGGGTTCTTTATTTATTGTTAGTTGATTCAACTTTTAATCCACTATTAAATGGAGTTGTGGTATGCAGCTTTAAAATCACTATAGCACACCAACTTTAAAAGACGTTGACGTTTAGGTCAAATATAAGCTGGAAAGCACCTCTCATTTATTTGTCTTCAAAACAAAAAGCGAATCTACACACCTTAATTTTTTAGGGAGAAAAATTGTTGCAATCTGTTTTAAACAAAACTAAAAATTAATTTTATAAAAAAAAATAATTCAGAAAATTTTAATTTAGATATTCGTTTTAAGTATAACTCACTACTACTTTTTCTTTTTAGCTAGTTTTAATTTTTCGAGGTAGCGTTTATAGAGTTGTTTAAACGTTTCAAACTCTTCGCGGTAAAATAAACCTACACCTTGCGTAAAAGCCCCACCCGCAGTAGTAATCTGTGTATTGTCGTTGCTGCGGTTAAAGCCTCTTACTCTAAACTTACCATCTTGTGTTAATTTATATTCGGCATTTACATCGCCAATTAAGTTATTCGAGTTGCGGGCTTGGTTATTATTGACCCCTATATTCCCATCTATAATTAAACGGTCATCAAACAATTGTTTACTTAATGCTAAATCTACCTCATCGGTATTTAATTGATTGCCGGGGCGGTAATTAAACCCAATTTGAACTTGATCGGTTAACCCACTTAATAAATTACTAACGGTACTATTTAAAAAATCGGCTCCCGAAGCACTGGCTGCACCGCCAGCAGTTACACCTCCACTGCGGTTATAAATTTCGGGCGATACAAAACTTTTAAAGAGCAACAAAGAAAATACTTGTCGGTTTAATTCGGTTTCATCTTGCAATACCGAATTTATTTTCGATTTGGTATTGTCATCTAAACTTAATAAATCAATGGCAAATGTAAGTTTAGGGGTTAACAAGCGATCGCTCATTTTTAATTTACAATCTACTGGCACGCGGCGTTTCGCACTAATTGTTGAGTCGCCTGGTGGCATTAGAGGCGCAACGGAAGTACGTTGTTTATAACTGGCCACAATGTCAATATCGGCATTATAGGGGCTGCCAGACCATTTAATAGTGCTACCTGCATCAATCTCAAATTTTTTACTGATTACATTTTCGAGTGTAAATAAATAATCACCATCCGAAATGGTATAATCGCCAAACATATCAAATTTGCCGAGCGTATTAATGGTTAAATTAATATTGCCATAACCCTGTGCATTTAACACATCGCCTGTTTTTTTATCGAATATAATTTGAACCTGTGCATCAGGTGTGGTAATAATGTTCATGTCTAAATTAAATCCGCTTAGCTTTTCTTCAATACGTTTTTTAATGGTATCGCGTTTTACAAAGTGTATAAAATCGTTTTCGCCTACCTCTGCGGGTCCATCTAATGGTAAAAAGAAACGAGAGTTTCGTTTGGTTGTATCTGCAATACGCATAAAAATATTGTTCAAGTACCCGTATAAAGCAATGTTTCCAGAGCCATATACCTTCCCATAAAAATCTTTATTCTCTTTTTCGGAGGTGTTTAGAACCAACATGTTTCGGTAGTTAATATCATAATCAATTTGAATGCGCGAAAAATTAGTGTGGAATATATTACCCGATAAGGTTCCTTGAGGAGCGGCTTTTGTACCCAACTCTTTCATTTTCATTTCATCAAAATTAATTTGATCGGGATAAATCGTAATGGGCCCTGTAATTTCGTAGTTGACATTGGTATAATCTACTTTAATATTACTTTTAAATAAATTAAATTTCCCTTCTATACGAGGTTTGTCAGGCGTACCGCCAATGTTGCCACTGCCACTAATCATACCTGTATTAATAGTCAATATATCTTTTAAAATCGGATTCAATAACCGCAAATTAAGAGGTGTGGCACTTAGGTCAATGTTCAAACTTTCCTCTTTCTTATCGAGGTAATAAAACCCTTTAAATGCTAAGTTTTTAAGCGGACCACCACTTTCGTCGGTAAATCCTAAAGTAGTATAGCCGTCTAACTCTAACTGCTTTTGCTCGGGATTGTAATTATTTTTTAGAACGAGTTGCCCAATAAGGTTATCGTTTAACTTTAACTTGGATAGGTTTAAATCGCTACTGAATGCAACATTTTTTAGCGTATTGTATAAATTAATATCGCCATTTAACGTACCATTTAACTTTAAACTATAAGCCGAAGTAAAGGGATTGAGCTGCTCTAAATAAAAGTTTTGAAAATGTAGATTTAAAACATCGGTAGGATTGCTTGATAATTTCCCTTGTATATTAATAGATTGCGCTCCATTTTTAAATACAAGTGGATTAAGAATTACATTGCCTGCCGTATCTATAATAGAAGGATTGGAACGTGCCAAATGCCAAGTGCTATCGCGTAAAACTGTAAATGCGGTATCGTAGGTTAAATAAATATTAGTTGCATTAAACACCACCTGACCTGCCAACTCGCCGCTGTAATTATCAACGGCTTTTTTATTACTCCACTCAAAATTATACTTCGTATTTCGATCGCGCGAGCTAATACAAACATTAAAGTTAGAGAAACTTAAACTATCTGCTATTTGTAAACGTTTCCCTTCTAATTTAGCACTTACTACGTCGTACTCTTCGGTACATTTTAATTGGATAGCGTCGAAACGAATGCCCTTATAACTTATGGTATCGCTGAGGGTTGTGATGTTAAGCGAATTATGAAGGGCGTTAAAATTCCCATTAAGTTGTGTACCTGGGCTTATCATTAAATCGGGTAAAAAGAGTTCGTTAATAGTATTAAACCGTTTAATGTTCACTTTAAAAGTGCAGGCATCAGTATATTTTACTTTCGGATTTTGCTTTTGAATAAATGTTGGGTAATAGGTATTTAAAAAATGATTAATGGCGGGTTCTAAATTAGTTGGTGAAAACTTTCCCTCCAATAGAGCATTCAAATACGCAGAGTTTAATTTTATTTTTTTATTCGGTGTTGTTTGATCGAGTTGTAAATCGAATGTACTTAACTTGTATATTTTTTTACGAGTTTTATACTGAGTATCATCAAAGTTAATTTCGCCCGATAAATTATTTAAGTCATCGCCATTCAAATTAATTAAAACTTGAGAGGAGAGAATACCCGTATCGCTTGCTGTTACTAATTTTAAAGCAACGGGGTTAATAGCATTAATCGTCGAAATAAAATCCATCTTTGGAATTTTACTGGTGAAATCAATGTTTCCGTTAAAATCAAATTGTGCGTTAGGGTCTTGCGAATCTAACAACCCATTAAAAATTTTATTGCGGAAAGAACCATTTAATTTAATGTCTTTATAATTGTAACCCTTGTAGCTGAGGCTTATAATTTTACCCTCAAGGTCTGTATCTAATTTAGCTAGGCTCAAGCCTTTTCCTTCGAGTTTTGTTTGTAAGCTAACATTTCCTAACTCTTTTAAACCCGCTAAAACACCTAAGTTAAATTGTTTGGTATTTAATTGTCCATGGTAGCGTATATCATCCATTGTTTTACCCAATCGTACACTAAGGTTGCTACCAACATTACCAAGTGCGGTCGAAAAATTACCGTAAGTAGTAAAATCATTTAGTAAGCCATCGAACGTTCCTTGGTAAGCAATAGTACCAAATTTGGAAATGATACTAGGTAGAGCTAATGTGCCTTGCTTATCGAAAGGTGGGGTTGGTACTTTTATTAAATCTTTATAATTGGTGGCCAAACGTGTAGTGCTAAAATGCAAATAACAATTTTCAATATCGGGTAAACCGCTAATGCTTAAATCGCCGTTAAATTCAGTAAATTGACGATACTTTAAATGGATGTTTGATAAATTAAGATCACTCACGTATCCGTTTACTTTTCCATTGATAGAAACGGTTTCATTTAAACCAATTAAATCGGGTACAAAGGTGGCAATGTCTTTACTATTAACGTGTGTGCTATCTTTCAACTCTGCTTTTAATTTTACTTTGTTGATGAAATCGGAATAGCTATCCCAGTTCTCGTATAAAAAAGTTAACTCGCCATGTATATAGGTGTGTGGTGTTCGGATAAGTAATTGCTGACAGCGCAATTCTTTTTCGGATAGCTTAACCTTGGCATTTAATTTTTTTAAATCGAAGCCCGACTGCTCTTGCGCTCGTAAGTTTTCGATATTGAAATAAAACGTGTCTTTATCTTGTTTAAACTGATTTATTTTACCGCTTATGTCAGAGGCATAAATATGATCGTAATTTATACTTTTACTAACCTCGGTATCATAATGTTCGTTTCGATACGTGAAGTTAACGCCATTGAGTATTAAATTGCCATAATCAATTGCCCAACCTTTTTTTGTGCTTATATCGGTTTTGCTACCCGAAAAATAGTTGACTAAAAAATCGTAATTAAATACGCTATCGGTTTTGTATTTAACCAATTTAACAGTGGTTTGTTCTAGCTTTAATTCATCAATTTTTAAGGCTTGTTGTTTATAATCAAACCCACTTATTTGTGCGGTTATGGTGTTTCCATTGAGTAAGGTATCGTTATGCAAGTCTGCCATAAATACATTGTTCAAAGTAATTGCCTTGAAAAAATTAATGTTGACTTTACCAATATTTACTGTTGTGCCTAATTCTTTACTTAAATAGTTGGTTGCTTTTTTAGCTGCCCATGTTTGAAAGGTACTAGATTGAACAGCAAAGTAAAGTGCAATCAAAAGCACTATCACTAATATGAAAAGGTAAGTTGCTGTTTTCAGCAAGAAACGTCCTATTTTCTTGAGTAGTACCAAAGTTTATAAAGTTAAGGTTTATCCGTACTTTTGCTACCAAAAAAATGCAAAATACTAACATCTATATCTTAGCAATCGAAAGCAGTTGCGACGATACATCTTGTGCGGTGTTTTGTAACGCAACGGTCTTATCCAACATTACCGCTAACCAAGCTATTCACCAACAATACGGTGGCGTTGTACCTGAGTTAGCCAGCCGCGATCATCAAAAAAATATCATTCCTGTTATAGATGCTGCCTTAAAAAAAGCGGCCATTACTTTGCAACAGCTTCATGCCATTGCGGTTACCAGAGGACCAGGTTTATTAGGCAGTTTATTGGTTGGCTTAAGTACCGCCAAAAGTTTGGCACTTGCACTTCGTATTCCCATCATTGAGGTTAACCACATGCACGGGCATATTATGGCGCATTTTATTAAAGATGAAAGTGAAACCCCTGCACCACCTTTTCCATTTTTATGTTTAACTGTAAGTGGCGGGCATACTCAATTAATAAACGTAACCAATTACTTAACGTTTGAACTGTTGGGCGAAACCATAGATGATGCGGTGGGCGAAGCCTTTGATAAAGCTGCCAAACTATTAGGCTTGCCTTACCCGGGCGGTCCCTTAATAGATAAACATGCGGCCTTGGGCAATCCCTTGCGTTTTCAATTTGCCAATGCTAAAATTGAACAGTTGAATTACAGTTTCAGCGGTATTAAAACTTCATTCTTATACTTTATCCAAAATCACTTACAAAAAAATCCAAACTTTGTAACTGAAAACTTAAATGATATTTGTGCTTCGTATCAAGCGCATTTAATAAACGCGTTGCTTAAAAACGTTCGCAAGGCTTTGCAACAAAAACAAATCCGTCATTTAGCCATTGCGGGTGGCGTTAGTGCCAACTCTGAATTGCGTCAACAAGTTAAAAATTTAGAAACAGAATTAGGTATTAAAACTTACATACCCAAATTGGAGTATTGCACCGATAATGCGGCTATGATTGGTGTTACAGCTTACTATAAATACTTGAACCGAGATTTTTCTGATATGAACTTAACCCCACTTACACACTATGCCATTTAAAACAAACTCTAAAATGTTTACTTCACGTTTAAATACAGTTGTTCCTTACTTGGTGGTCATGTTATTAAGCCTTGTTATTGGCTGGTTACTATTTGGTCGGAATACCCCACCCGAAAGCACCAATCAATTTTTAACGGTTGCCGAAGTACAAGCTGTTGGCAAGCTAGAGTTGGTTAGGATGCAATTAAAAGATGTGATTGAGCATAAGGTAGAACACAGCAGTATTATACCCGATGCACGTTTATTAATGGTGATAAGTGGCGAAGTAGCGGGTTGTATAGATTTACAAAAGATAAACGAAACGGATATGGTTAGAACCGACTCGTTGCTTACTATTTTACTGCCTGCTCCCGAAATTTGTTTTACACGCGTTGATACGAAAAAAAGTCAGATTTTTAGTGTCATTACCATTCCTGTTTTAGATAATGAATCTGAACTGGTGCAAACGCTTTACCGCAAGGCGGAAAACTACTTTCAAAACGATGCCTTACAACAAGAAATTTTTAAACAAACCAAAACGAATGCCACTCGTGTTTTAAAACCTTTGTTTGAAAAAATTAGTGGTAGAGCCGTTCAATTGCGATTTAAAACGTCAACCTTAATGGATTAGTTTTTTGAAGATAGAAAATAAGTTATAGCATTGATCTTAAAATTTTTTCGCTATTAAATTTTGCATTTACATTTACCAAACCGCAGGACCAAAGCGTTTGGTAAGTTTCGATTCTGGAAATGCGACGTAAAATAACTGATCGACCCAAAATAAAAGTTTAAATGCATACGTTGGCGAGTTTAATTTTTCGCCAACATACTTATTATTTTTTAGTGTGAACCGATACGCCACATCGGCTCCGAAGCCCAACCAACGCGTTACTTTAAATTGCGCAGTAATGCCTGGCTCGTATAAAACCAATAGGTAATTGGTTCGGTTTAAAAATCCTTTTTTAATTTGACTCTCGGGCTGAAACCACGAGATGCCTGTGCCGGCTTGTATGGGAACACTCAGTTGCCAACGTTTTGTTTTGTAAAATACGAAATCGAGGTAATAACACAGGTAACCAAATTTAAGAAAACGTGTGGTGGTATCAATGGCTTGCCCTTGCTCGTTGCGACTAATATCCGTTCGGGTAACATTTGTTTTTAACCAACTAAATCCTCCACCCAAACGTAATTTACGTTGAAATGCCACACCCAAACGCACGCCCGTTACACTAATTAATTCGTTATTGATAAAACTATTTCGGCTTTCGAGTCGTGCATCAATGCTCGACTTGTGATTGAATACGGCGTGCATGGTATCTAAGTACTGCGCACGAACAGTTCCTGTTAGCAAATAAATTATTACTATCCAAACTCGCATTTTAAGTCAGTAAACAAAGATACGTGTATAACTCCTTTATTTTTTCTGGTCTTATAAATTGTTTCAACATCTACCATATCGTAAATTTAAGGGCTGTATGATGCAATTAGATACCCCCATAGCGTATTTAAAAGGAATTGGTCCTCAACGTGCCGATGTGCTTAAAAAGGAATTAAACTGCTTTACCATCCGCGACCTGTTGACCCATTTTCCATTTCGTTACGAAGATCGAACGCAGTATCACCTCATCCGCCAAATAGATGAGGCCATGCCTTACGTGCAATTGCGCGGGCGTATTGATAGTTTAGAAATTGTTGGCGAAAAAAATACCCGACGTTTGGTTGGTTTATTTCGTGATAACAGTGGTGTTATCGAATTGGTTTGGTTTCAAGGTTACAAGTGGATGGCCGAAAAATTAAAAATACAAACCGATTATGTGGTGTATGGTAAACCTACATTGTTTAAAGGACGTTTCAACTTAGCACATCCGGAAATTAACTTAGCTACCGATGACTATTTAAAATCGGCATCAGCGTTTCAACCAGTTTATAGTAGCACCGAACGTTTAAAAGCGCGAAGTTTAGATAGTGAAGGTTTACGCAAGTTACAATGGCAATTGAGTGCATTTATTTCGCCTTCGTTTATTCCCGAAAATTTATCGGTCGAGGTTATAGATGAACATCAATTGATGCCGCGTTACGAAGCGTTTAAACAGATTCATTTTCCTGAAAGTGCGCTACACTTGCAAAAGGCAGAACGGCGTTTAAAATTTGAAGAATTGTTTTTGGTACAATTGCGTTTGTTAAGGGCTAATAAAGTTCGAACACACAGCAGTCAAGGGTATGTATTTAACCGGGTTGGTCCTTTGTTTACCGATTTTTTTAATCACCATTTACCGTTTCAATTAACCAATGCACAAAAACGAGTATTGAAAGAAATTCGTTTAGACATGGGCAGTGGGCGGCAAATGAGCCGTTTGGTGCAAGGCGATGTGGGCAGTGGTAAAACCATGGTGGCTTTAATGAGTATGCTCTTGGCTTTAGATAATCAATTTCAAGCCTGCCTCATGGCGCCAACCGAAATTTTAGCGCAACAACATTATGCTACTATTACCGAACAGTTGAGTGGCTTACCTATTCATGTGGCATTGCTGACGGGTTCCTCTAAAACAAAGGCACGCCGACTTTTATTAAAAAATTTAGTAGAAGGAAATATCCATATTTTAATTGGCACCCATGCTTTAATTGAAGAGGTGGTACAGTTTCAACGTTTAGGTTTTGTGGTTATAGATGAGCAACATCGGTTTGGTGTGGCGCAACGTGCTAAACTTCATGCCAAAGGTATTTACCCGCCGCATACGTTAATTATGACGGCTACGCCCATTCCGCGTACTTTGGCAATGACGTTGTATGGCGATTTAGATACGAGTGTTATTGATGAATTGCCACCCGGACGTAAACCCATTAAAACCGTGCATTACTTTGAGAGCGGGCGTTTGCGGGTAAATGGATTTATTAAAGAACAAATTAGTTTAGGTAGGCAAGTATATGTGGTGTTTCCATTGATTCAAGAAAGTGAAAAAATGGATTACCAAAACTTGCAACAAGGTTACGATAATTTGGTATTAGAATTTCCGCCACCGCAGTATCAAATTAGCATTGTACATGGGAAGTTAAGTGCTGCGGATAAAGAATTAGAGATGCAACGTTTTATTAGTGGACAAACGCAACTCATGGTGGCCACAACGGTTATCGAAGTTGGGGTTAATGTTCCTAATGCCAGTGTAATGGTTATTGAAAGTGCCGAGCGTTTTGGTCTTTCGCAATTGCACCAGTTGCGCGGGCGCGTGGGCCGTGGAGCCGATCAGAGTTATTGTATTTTATTAACGGGGAATAAACTTGGCCCAGATAGTCGCTTGCGCATGGAAACCATGGTGCGCACCAACGATGGTTTTGAAATTAGTGAAGTAGATTTAAAATTACGTGGCCCGGGCGATATAACAGGCACGCAGCAAAGTGGTGTACTCGATTTAAAGATAGCGAATTTGGCAAAAGATGTTCAGTTGCTGCAATTGGCACGATCTGCTGCGCAAGCTATTTTAGAGGAAGACCCTTTGTTAGAACTGGAAAAAAATCAGACTTTAGTTAATACACTTAATACCAATGGACGAGAAAAAACCAATTGGAGTAAAATTGGGTAATACCAATATCGGTTCTAAAAGATACAAGTTGAACCAGAATTATTTTTCTTTTAGGCGATGAAAAAATTATAGGCTTAGCAAGGCCTACGGGTATAATTTTTGAGGAAGTATAAGAGAAAAAGAAACTGGGTCAACGTATCTTTTAGAAATGATGTTGGTATAAGTCCTCTGTTTGAAACGCCGGATGGTAATGGCAAACAGCATTTACCTTGTGCTTGATGTGCTTTAAAAAGGCTTGGAATATATCAAAAAATAAGCCTTGGAGAAGTATCGGCTACCTCTAAAAAAATGCTTAATTTTGCCCCGTTATGGAAATTACAGTTATGAAATCCAAATTGCATTGTGTATCGGTTACACAAGCCGAGTTGGATTATATTGGCAGCATTACCATTGATGAAGATTTAATGGATGCCGCCAACCTTATAGAAAACGAACAAGTTCACATCTTAAATAAAAATAACGGTGAGCGTTTTATCACTTACGTTATTACTGGTCAACGTGGAAGTGGCACCATTTGTTTGAATGGACCCGCTGCTTTAAGAGTCAATTTAAACGATGTGCTTATTGTTATTTCGTACGCAAGCATGGAATTTGAAGCTGCAAAAAAATTTAGACCTTGGGTTGTGTTTCCCGATACAGCTACTAATAAACTAAAATAAGCTGTATGAAAAAAAAGCAAGTCATTCAATTCATTATTTTATTTGCTATTGGAGGACTGCTTGTTTGGCTATCGCTGCGCAGTGTTGCCGAAAAAAAGGAAGACATCATTCGCTCGTTTCAACAAGCAAATTATGCTTGGGTTATTATTGCTTTGTGCGTAGCAGGTTTAAGTCATTTTTTAAGAGCTTACCGTTGGAATTATTTATTAAAACCCCTAGGCTATAAAACTAATTTAATAAATGCCAATTGCGCTGTGTTAATTGGGTATTTAGCTAATTATGGCATTCCACGTTCGGGCGAGGTAACCCGCTGCACCATTTCGGCTAAGTATGATAAAGTACCTTTTGAAATTGGCTTTGGAACAGTTATTACCGAACGTATTGTAGATTTATTGGTTTTTTTGGTGATAACACTTATTACTTTATTGGTTCAATTTAAAGAGTTAAGTGGCTTAGTAAACACTTATATTTTGAATGATTTAAGTACTAAATGGCAAAACTTGCGGCAATCGCCTGTTCAGTTTTATTTGGTGATTGCTATTGTTATTTTAAGTGTGTTGGCTTTTTTGTTTTTTAGGAAACGCATGGCTAATTTGTTGCGTGGTAAGTTCGGTAAATTTTTAAGTGGAATTGGGCAAGGCATTGGCTCAATTCGTAAACTCGATAAGCCCTTTCAATTTATTGTTTTAAGTTTACTAATTTGGGCGTGTTATTTTTATGCGTTGTACTTTTGTTTTTTTGCAATTGAAGGCACTTCGCATTTATCGCAAGGGGCTTGCCTAACGCTTACCATGTTTGGCACATTTGGCGTTATTTTTTCGCCAGGCGGCCTAGGTGCTTATCCCCTCATTTTGACAGGCATACTTATAGGTACTTATGGTGTAGATGATGTGTCGGCATTTGCTTTACCCTGGCTATCGTGGACTGCGCAGTTTTTACTAATACTTGTTTTAGGCTTGGCTTCTATTGTTGTATTACCTTTTTATAACCGAAAACAAAATGTCGTTTCATCAACACCTACACCATAAAATTATTCCCATTGCTGATGTGGCACGCTATGCCAATTTAAAGCGATTTACAGGAAAACGTTTGGTTTTTACCAATGGTTGTTTCGATATTTTACACAGGGGGCATGTAGAGTATTTGTTTAAAGCACGCGATTTAGGCGATGTGCTTATTGTAGGTTTAAACGCCGATGCAAGTGTTAAACGCTTAGGGAAAAGTCCGGAACGCCCCATTAACAACCAAACTACTCGTGCTATAATTTTAGCGGCACTTTCGGCAGTAGATGCTGTTTGCGTATTTGAAGAAGATACACCGCTTGAACTCATAAAACAAGTGAAACCCGATGTGTTGGTAAAAGGTGGCGATTATGTGGTGGAGCAAATTGTAGGCCACGACTTTGTCAAAACAAATGGCGGGCTTGTGTTAACCATTCCATTAGTAGATGGCTTTTCGACCACCCATTTAGTAAACCAATTAAAAAACGGAGGTTAATATCTTCTTGTTGACTTCATACAAACCGTTGATGTATTGTCTAAATTTATAAGACGTGTCGAACCCTTTAAAAAAGTTAGCTGGTCAAACTGTTATTTATGGTTTAGGAACCATTGTGCCACGCTTTCTGAATTATTTTTTAACCCCCATTTTAACGTATGCCTTTTCGCCCAAAGAGTTTGCTATTAACTCCGAATTATTTGCGTACATCTCGTTTTTAAATGTGGTATTTAGTTATGGCATGGAAACCGCTTTTTTTAATTTTTATAACAAGCAACCCGATAAAACAAATGTTATTAATACCGCCACCCTAAGTTTAATTAGTACCTCTGTGGTGTTAGGTTTCATTTTATTACTCTTAGCACCCTCTATAACCACTTGGCTTTCGACGCCAACAGTTGTTTATCAACCCGAGTTTATTTATTGGAGTATTTTAGTGTTGATGAGCGAAGCCATTTGCATAATTCCATTTGCAACCTTGCGTGTCGAAAATAAGGCCCTCAAATTTTCGTTTTTAAAATTGAGTAATGTTATCATTAATACTGGAATAGTTGTATTTTATGTAATGGTATGCCGACCCGCGTTTAATGCCAATGCGAATACTTTTTTTGCTAGTTTATATAAACCCGAAATAGGAATTGGTTATGTTTTTTTAGCAGGCGTTATTGCCAATGTGTTTACGCTATTGCTGCTGATACCTGAATTTAGAAAACTTCAATTTAAAGTAGATAAAGTTTTATTAAACCAAATGTGGCGTTATGGTTGGCCAGTTTTAATTATGGGCTTAGGAGCTATGGTTAACGATACGTTTGATCGCATTTTTATTAAATGGTTAATTGCCGATAAAGAAGCGGCGCAATTGGCGCAAGGTATTTACGGGGCTTGTTATAAGGTAGCTATCTTAATGACCATTTTTACCACTGCGTTTCGGTTTGCCGCCGAGCCTTTCTTTTTTAGTAAAGCCAAAGATAAAAACTCAAAAAAACTATATGCTTTGGTGATGAAGTATTTTGTTATTTTTTGCTCCTTCCTATTTTTAGCAACCATGGTTAACATGGATTGGATCCAATATTTTGTTGGAAACGATTTTAGAGAAGGCTTGAAAGTGGTACCAGTTTTATTGATGGCCTACTTATTTTTAGGCGTAGTTTACAATTTATCCATTTGGTATAAACTATCGCAACAAACAAAATTTGGTGCTGTTATTACGCTAATAGGAGCTGCTATTACGTTAGTGATTAATATTGTATTTGTGCCTTACTTTAGTTATATGGCCTGCGCTTGGGCCACATTTTTTGCCTTTGGTAGCATGATGGTGATTAGTTACCGCTTAGGTCAAAAACATTTCCCTATTAAGTATAATTTAAAAGCAATGAGCGTTTACTTGGGCTTAGCCTTGTTTCTATATTTGTTTTCTAAACTCTTTTCGGGTATCGAAACTAAAACTTTGCGTTTCATTTTAAACAATACGCTTGTTGTATTTTATCTATGGATATTTTATAAACTAGATTCGGGAAATTTGAAACGTATTCATCTTGAGACGTTATAAATACTTTTGATTCATCACGTATCCTTTTCCTTTTACCGATAAAAGAACATGTTGCCCTAACACTTTACGGATGTTATAAATATGTACATCAATGGTTCGCTTTGCAGCTATTTGTTCGTTATTCCAGAGGATGCGCGCAATATCTAACTTCGATAAAATAATATGAGGTGTTCGCATAAATAGTTTTAAAATATTAAACTCTTTGCGTGGTAACGAATAGTTATTCCCATTAAGTTTAACGCAAAAGTGTTCTTCATCAATGAGCATTTTTCCGATAGGAATATTACTAATTTCTGTATTTAAACGCTTCAATAAATTAGATAGGAATAACTCTAATAAAATAGGTTTGTTATAAAAACTGATAAAAGCATCGGCACCTTTATCATAAGCCAGTTGCTGAATATAATCATCTTGCTTATCAGAGTAAATAATGCAATATGGATTTGATGACAATTGACTGGATTTTAAATCGTTCATTAAAGTAATACCATCGCTACCGTCAATATCTAAATTAATTAAAATAGCATGAGGCATCATCCCATTTAGTTGATTGTGAAAATCGCTAATGGTTTGACTTATAACTACGTTGTAACCTTTTGACCGCAAGTAATCAATGGTTTTAAGTAAATGTGAAATCTGATTATCTAATATAAATACTGTATGTGTCACCGCTTTTAAGATTGTAAAGATGATGTACGAAGATTATCTTAAGGGTTATTCAATATTAATTAAGCGTTAAGAAGTTAATTACGTTTTAGGATTCAATTTAACACCCATGACGCATACATCGTCGGTTTGCTCGGTTAAACCTTTCCATCCATTAAAACTATGTTCAACTTGGTGCTTCATTTCATCGGTGTGGTTAGAGCAGATAGTTTTAGAAAGATTAAACCATTGTTTTTTAGAGAAGCGTTTATCATTAGGCCCTCCGAACTGATCGGTGTATCCATCTGTGGTAAGTAGTACCGTTACTTCCTCTTTTAATTTTACTTTAAAATGTTTGAAGTAGCGATTTTTCTCTAACTGCCAACCGCCAATTGGATAAGGGTTACCAGCTAATTTAACGACTTCGTTTCCCGAACAAAATAAACTGTAGTTATTGGCACCGCAAAATTGAAATTCTTTTGTGTAGGTATTGTAGGCTATCATACTTAACTCTAACCAATCGTTGTTGCCATGTGTATCTTTATCGGTACTAAAAGTTTCTATCCATTTTTGATCGAGTAAAACAAAGAGTTCACCCAAATGATGATAGCGTTTACTAAACACTAAATAGTTTAAAAAACTAGTTGCTAAAACGGTAAGCATGGCCCCGCTCACACCGTGTCCGGTGCAATCTCCTACGGCATAAAAGTGCCAATGTCCTTTTTGAGCGGCCCAATATAAATCGCCACCAATAATATGAAGTGGTTTATAAAATACAAAATAATCGTTGTGAAGCCTTTTAAAATGCCGCTCGCCGGGCATAATACCTTGTTGAACAAAAGCTGCATAGTATAAATTATCGGTTAACTCTTTATTACTTGAGTAAAGTTTTTTATAGGCCGATTGCAGTTCTTGATAAGGAATTTCGCTCATTAAATCATTCATAATCAGATAAAGGTATAACGTGTATGGAGCTGAAGTGTAAAACTAAAATTACGCCTCTGTTAATTTAGATGATTCTACTTGTTTTTAAGACGAATAGTTCTTAGAGATATTGGATTGGTAGCGGTGAATGAGCATGTTGAGTTCTTTGCCTAATACAAGTGCCTCTTTACAAATTTCATCCGCATTTTTTGGAATTGAATTTTTGGTTTGCTTATAAAATACATCAAATTTCTTTTTCCAAATAGATATTGATTTAAGTGTTGACTTTTTGATTATCTTCTTAATTTGTGGATGATCAGTTAGCATCAATTCCTTTAATACTTCATTCAATTTTAATTTTATTGGTTCTGAAGCATTTACTTTTAAAATAATTCTGTACAAAAAAATCAATTCTTCCTTTATTAAAATATGCGAAATAAAGCAGGCTTCTAAATAAAACCCATTTTCAAAACTTTTCAAGGTCTTGCTTATCAATTGTTGAATAGCAGATGTTGTCATTTATAAATAAAAAGCCGCTTGTCTTTTCACAAACGGCTTTTTAATATGCTGAATTAATAAATTAGTGATTAACAGTTAACTTCAAGGTTTGCTTGCTTGAATTGTTAGATACTACAACAAAATAAATTCCTGATTGAAGTTGATCGGTTGTAATTGCTAAATTAGTTTCACCAATAACTAAAGTTTCGTTCGTGTAAGGTGTAGCAACTAGCTTACCTTCTACTGAATAAATCGAAACATTTACCAAGCTATTTTCGTTAACATTAATACTTAATACCGTTTTAGCTACCGAAGGATTAGGAGATAAACTAATATTTTTTAATGCCGCTAATTCTTGACTAACACCAGTAGTTGTTGAGGTTAAAGGCGCAATTGTAGGGTCTGCAAAACTAGCACCTGAAAAAGCAATAGAAGTACCAGTAGGGCGGTAATCTGGTGTTAAATATTGATAAGGATTAATTAAAATATTTGTAGTTAATTTTAATGTATCGTTAGGTTGAGTAGCTACCCAAGTGTTAGGAGCAGGTGTTAAAATATTGAATGTTCCTGTTTCCATGGCACGAATACCATAACCTGCTAAAATATTATTTTTAAATTTCAATGTTGAGTTATTAGCGTTTATTTCACAAGCTGAACCATCTATAAATAAACCGCGTGTTGCATGATCCATTAAAAGACTATTATAAATTTTAGCTTGTGCATTACGACGTATGCGAGCACCACGACGGAAGCCAGTAGCAACAGAGTTAGTAACGTTTCCTCTTAACGGACCAATATCGGTTACATTAGAGAAGATAGGTGCTGTAATTGGTGTAGCACTAGAACCATTTGGGTCGTTATCAATTTCAAATCCTTCAGAAGTTGAAACCGTTGGAGCATCAGCAATTTGTGGGTCGCGTACACCTAGGCAAAATTGTATATAACCACGGAAACCGTTATCTGCATCCCAGTTGTCATCTAAACAACGGTAAGCCACTAAATATTTACAATTAACAGTTCCACCAAACCATTCAAAT
Source organism: Bacteroidota bacterium (assembly GCA_013297775.1). Lineage (GTDB taxonomy): Bacteria > Bacteroidota > Bacteroidia > B-17B0 > Aurantibacillaceae > Aurantibacillus. The sequence continues at coordinate 3,871 of JAAFIL010000023.1, read as the reverse complement.
GCATCATCGTTTACAAAAGAACATTGAATGTATTCAACGGTCGTATTACGACCTACTGCACCAAGAGTTAATCCGTTAATTTCTTTGTTAGGAGCAAAAACATATCCTCCAAACTCGATGCGGATATAACGTAAAGAACCTGAGTTGTCGTTATCATTGGGGGTTAAACCACCACCGTATTCAGAGTCGGGTGATTGTGCAACTCCTTCAATATAATTTAAACCACCTGGGTTATTGTTATCGGCATTACCTAATAAAATAATACCACCCCAATCGCCTAAACCGCGTGAACCAGCCGCTTGATCAGAAGTAAAAATAATAGGCGAAGTTGAAGTACCTTGTGCATTTAATTGAGAACCTTTGGTTATAAACAAAGCTGTACCTGCAATAGCTTTTGAGCATCGTACAATTACACCAGGCTGAATAGTTAACACGGCATTATTTTTCACATAAATAGGTCCTTGTAAATGTACCACTTGACCTGTTGACCACGTAGTGTTTGAGGTAATATTACTCGAAACAGTAGTGGTTGTAGCCGGGTAGTTTGCGTTTTGAGGATCCCATTCTGTCCAGCCGTTAGTCCACATTGCCGTTGGCGCAGGCGCGAAGGCTCCACGGTAAGATGTGGAAGTAAAAAAGGTTTGAGCTATACTCGAACCTGATGCTAGAGCAATTATAGCACTTAGTAAAATTTTTTTCATGTCTTTAAATTTTTGATGGCACAAAGTTGAAGAGAACTTGCTTAGTTTTCATTACCTGATATTTAAGATTAGGTGAAAGAAGTGTTAGGTAATTGTTAAGCAGATTACATTTAGTGTTAAGTTTGTGAATAACCTCGTTCATACTTTGCAAAGAAAAAAGACAAGTACTCCTTAAAAACTAATTACCTTTCTAGAAGTTTTATAGAACCTAATGATAGCGATTGAAAATACCTTGGTTTCGGAAGATGTATTAAAGAAAAAATTTGTTTGCGACTTGAATGCCTGTAAAGGTGAGTGCTGTGTTGCAGGCGATAGTGGTGCGCCTTTAGAAAAAGATGAGTTACCTATTTTAGAAAGTGTTTTAGAAGCTGTAAAACCATACATGCTTCAAAAAGGGATTAAAGCCATTGAAAAATTTGGGCCTTATGTGGTGGATAACGACGGGGATTACACTACCACTTTAGTAAGTGATAAAGCCGAGTGTGCGTTTGTTTTTTTTGATGAACAGAAAATTGCCAAATGTGCCATTGAACAAGCGCACTACGAAGGTAAAATAAATTGGAAAAAACCAATTAGTTGCCATTTATATCCTATTCGAATTACACCCTACAAAAGTTATGATGCGGTTAATTACCACGCTTGGGATATTTGTAAACCAGCTTGCGCTTGTGGCAAAAAATTAGATGTACCTGTTTATAAATTTCTAAAAGAACCACTTATTCGCAAATATGGCAAAGTCTGGTTTAAGCAATTAGAAAAAAGTGCCGCCTTGTATTTGGAGGAGTAAAAAATACCTTAGCCTATCTCAAGTTATTTATAAAGGTTCAAATAAAATACGCATCTCAAGATTATTTTGAATATTACCTGAATAAATATTAGGCTGTAAACCAAAAGTTGTAATCATTGTGAGAAATGTAGCCTTCTTTGTTTGTGTTTCACTTTTAAAGGCTTCCATTTTATTTCGTAATTCAAGGTCATACTTTTTACTAACAATAAACTGCCCCACTGAAAACTTCATCTCACATAAATTAATGATGCCATCTCGGCGGTCTATCACTAAATCAATTTGCGCACCATCCTTTACTTTTGTACTCTTCCACGATGATATTTGCGTTTCCATGCCACTGATACCTAATGCGTTTATAATTTGACCAATATGTGAAAGACAAACTTGCTCATAGGCATATCCGCTCCAAGCGCGGTGTTTAGGACTATCAATCAACTTTAACCAGTAATTTTTATCAAACATCTTTTGATCCTTCATAAATTTAAGATGAAACAACGAAAAAAAATCGCAAAGTTGGTAAAGGCTATTTCTTTCTTTTTTTCCGAATGGTATATAACGTCTGATAAATCCGCTTTCCTCCAATTCATTCAATAAGCGTGTAAGCCCTCCACCATTAGTGAGTTTACTATCTGCACTTATTTCTTCGCGTGTAAGTCCCTTGCTCTTTTTGGCAAGAGCCGCAACAATGGCTTCGTGGCGCTCGGCCTTGATAAATAACGATTTGAATAAATTACCAAACTCTGTTGTCAGTAATCCATTAGGTTCAAAGCAAAGATGGTTGATACTTTGCGTAGCACTAGCCCCTTTTTTAATAGCATCCCAATAAAACGGGACACCACCTAAAACCATATAAAGTTGTATTAATTGGTAATAATCTAAAGTAATACGTTTAACTTTAAGTAACTCGTTGCACTCCTCCAATGTGAAAGGCTCTATTTTTATTTTCTGTGTTATTCTGTTATGTAAACCGCCTTTATTATTGATAAGTACGTTAATCATCCAAGAAGCAGCCGACCCACACACAACTAATAATATATCTTTTCGAGCCGAGGCCCAACTATTCCAAAAGTGCTCTAAGGCTGATATAAAACCAGAATTAGGTGTATCGAACCAAGGTAGTTCATCAATAAAAATAATTTTCTTTTTTTGCTTTGATTTCTTAACAATCTGCTTTAGTCGTTGAAATGCGTCTATCCAACTTTCTACTTTTTTATTGCTCCGAGGATATTGCTCTTTCATTGCAGCATCGAAGTTGATGAGCTGTTCTTCTAAAGTTGCCTTAGCTAAACCCACCAAACGAAATGTAAATTTCTTATCAAATACGTTTCGTACTAAGTACGTTTTACCGACTCTGCGCCTTCCATATAAAGCTATAAACTCCGATTTATTAGAAGTTAGCTTCTCATTCATTATTGCAATTTCCTTCGAGCGACCTACTACCATTAATATTCAATTTGGCTATAAATGTATTAAAAAAAATAGTTATAGCCAAATTGAGAAATATTTAGAAACTTAGAATAGAGATAAAATATTACTTACACCAACCGTAGATACAGAATAGTAACCTTTATAAGAAAAACTCTCATACTTTCATCTTCTTTGTTTAGAAAATAGATAAGATCAAAAAAGATTGACTAGTAAGGATTCTTAATTAAAGTTGATAAACTCAATTTGGCTATAACCCTATTATAAAAAGTAGTTATAGCCAAATTGAAAAATAAAATACTTAACCTAACTTATGAATTGATAATGTAATCGTGGCAAAACTCCGTAAAATAATAACTTCGTGAATATTTCTTACTCATCGCAACAGTACTAAGTCTCAAGCTATAAAATACTGATATTACTACCCTTTTGATTTGTATTATAAATACTTAACGTATAATTTCCTTATAACTGCTTCTAAGATTTTGATACGATTATAAAGCAACGACTATCTACTTTACTCTGAAAAATTGATTCTTCAAATCTAGTTATACTAAACTGCTTCTTGTTTAACCCATAACTCAAGAAAGAAAGGCTTTAAAAATAAAGGTTATAACTTATTTCTATGAACTTGATTTTTGTACGCTTATGATAAATTGCATAAGATTATACAATCAAAAATAATACTGCATAATAATCCTATAAAATTACTTTCCGAAGCTATATAAACTAGAAAATAAAAACAAACTAAAAATTAGCTTTTAGTAGTAAAACTCTACACTAAAATTAAAAAATGGATTTGGCTATAAATAGGTTAAAAAATATAGTTATAGCCAAATTGAAAATGATTACTTAGCTGGCTTAATCTGAGATTATGCAATAGGAATCGTTGTGAGAGGCGAAAGCCCAATAAAACAGGTGTCTTTTTGACTGAGGTATAATGCTACTATGGTGAAGG
>JAAFIL010000022.1 GCA_013297775.1 Bacteroidota bacterium | reverse complement strand
TATACTTCAATCCTAATGCACGGTAGGTAATCTTTGTAGTTAATTTTTCGGCAATAATACTCTCTTTTAAGTTTTCTGTTATCATTTTAGTTGACTTTTATGTGTCAACCTATTTTAGGACGAGACATTATTTAAATGTAGGTCAGGATTTGTTTTGAATGAAATGGCTTTTCCAGACACTACAAGCCCATTTGGCCATTTTATCCTGATGTTTTCTAAGAATTACGGGCGTCCACTCAGTGTAATTTAATTCATCTTTACTCATTTTATAAGCTGATGATTTATACAAAGATGATTTTTCAGCGAAAAGTTTATCACTTGCTTTTTTGTTTAATGTGTTTTCAAGTAAAGTGTAGTTACCTATTAAATAAATATACTCTTCTTGCTCGTCAGAAGGAAAAGAAGTTTCCCATTCGGAAGAAGGATTTTCAGGAAGAATATGTTCTATTGTAGATGTAGCATCTTCGTACTGATTATCTGTCCCAGCAATTGAATTTTCAAGTTCAACTAAAATGTACTTAACAAGGTTTTTGTTTCTTTTAGTACTAAGAAGTTTTGTCGAAAATGCTTGTGCAAAACTGTCGTCAGCCACATAAATTGGTTTTAAATTTTCTGATGCCTGAGACGCTTTAGTAATTTCTCCAGAAAATATTTTAATTGATAATTTATTAAACGAAACTTCAATTTCATTCGTATGTAAACCTGAAATAACATTGTATCGAAATGTAATCACGTTTAATTCATGTAAAAGTTTTGTAAACTCTTCTTCACTAAATTTCTGTTTTGCAACAAGCATTAAAGAATACCAAGTTGAAACTCCAAAAAGGTTCATTGAACGTATAAACGATCGCTGTTCTCTATTCCACATTTGGTCAGCTGGGTTTTCAAAGGCTGAATATACTGGAGCCAATTGCTCTAATTCATTAAGTAAATCAAAAACGTGTTTAGGAATTTGAATTGTAATTTTTATAGCTCGATATAAATTCGAGATTCTTACAAGTTCGTACCTCGAATTCCAATAATGTCTGAGAAAGGTTGGTAAGTCCGATTTCCCTAAGAAGTCATTTATGTTTTGCCACCTCCGCTCTGTCTCTTCTAATTCAGCACTGCCTGATTCGAATGCCTTTGAAAACAAATAGTTTTTCAATAAATCGGATGGTGATAATTTAACTCCCCGCGCATTAAGCGTTTCAAAAACTTTATACGCATTCAAATCGTCACTAACATTAATCGTTGTAAATATTAACGCATTGGAAATTTCATCATCAATTAAAGTTGCAAGTTCTATTCCTGATTTAGTAGTAACTTTTACTTTTAGCACTTGATAAAAATACTCGTATGCGCCCCACAGTCTTTTCTGAGAAGGTTTTAACTTGCCAATGGCTGGCGGTTTTCTATGGCTTAGTAAATAACTTTTGTAAAAGTCATCATTATTTTTATTAAGAATTAATTTTGGAGTAATAGTCAGTTTAGAAGTAGAAAAATTTCCAAGAAATTTTTCTGTAAGCTTTACAATACGAGTTTCATTATTCTCTTTATCAATTCCGATATCGGCCCATTCTTTTAACAGTCTTATTGCGGAAAGACACAAAATACTTAATGTGGTAAATCTTTGTTGTCCGTCAATGATGAATGAAGTTTTAGTTTTGGAACTGTCTTCTTGGAAAACTAAATACCCCATGTAATGGTATTTTTCTTTTGGTAAATCAAGTATATCCATCCATAAGTCTTCCCAATATTCTTTTTCCCAAGAATAGTCTCTTTGGTAAGGGGGTACATGAAAAGTTCGACCATTTGAAATTAATTCATTGTATGAAGCTGTACCTGTATTCAGAAGTAATGTTGCCATTTAGTAAAATTTGTTAATGTAATAATACGATTTTTTTGTCATTGGGCAAGTCGATTGGTCGTGTCGAAATGTCTAAATATAATAACTTTAAGCTACGTAATTTTGTCTCGAAGAGGTCGTCGTGGCGCATTACAGTTGGCAGCTAACCGATGTGCGGGCTTTTCACCACAAAACTTAATTTGAAAAAATCAATGTTTGATTAACCACCAAACTGTCTTTGAAACAAGAGACACCACCCTTTGGGTAGCTGCTGTTATAATCTATTTTTTCTTTCGTTATTGTCATTCAATGTAATGCCAAGGTATATTAAAAAGTCCTTTTTTAAGATCAATTTTTACGGTCTGTCCAATTTGGATTTCGTCATATTGACTACTTGCTACTGAAATTTCTTCTTTGTCGTAATGATGTCCCCAAGGTGCAACCTTTAGATAATATGTTTCCCTTCCTTTACTACTTTTTCTAATTCGTTTGTCCACCACTTCTGCATTATAAACTATCGGCTCAGATGTGTCGTAAACACAATTTGCACCGTATGTTCCCGCAAAACTGTAAATGAAAACATTGAAAATTAAAGATAGATATATCCAGCTTTTGCTTTTAGTAGAGTTGTCTATTAACTTATGTGTTACAAACAGGATAATAAGCATAATCACAAATGCTATTATCCCGGGAATTATCATACTATAAAAACTTTCAAATTCATAGTCAATTAAAACTCTGATCAGTATTATCCAAGCTGCCAGGTCAATAAAGTCAGCAACGTCATATTTGTCGCTACCGTCATCATCTTTTGAAATTTCAACAAGACTTGCAATACTTGGTCTGCCTGTTAAACCATTGAGCAAAAGCCCGAGTAGTGGCATACATAAAAGAGTTGTAAAAAGAATATTGTAAGGCTTTGGGTAAATTAAAAACCAAAGTCCAAGCCCTATTGTAATATATTCTAACCATTCCAGTTTATGAAAGGTTAATTTGGAGAGTCTGACTCTACTTCGCTTTTCTTGTCGTCTATTTCGTCTTGCTTCTGACATTGATTTGTCTTACTAAGATGGTACCTGAAGTTTTCTAAGCAGTCGCAGGCAGCGTTTTGAAAATTCATCTGTCTGACTGAACCAAACTTCCGTACGAAGATATATTTTTTTAGCGGAGGTAAAATAAAAAACTATTCTGATCTATCGGGACAATAATGTAAACCGAAGCCTTTGTTGTCCCGCCGCTTGCGCTTGCTTGGTGTTAGCTGACGTTATTCTTACTAATTGTTTTACCAATTTTTATTTTGTCCCAAGTAAGTATCGCAACGACAATTAGAATTATTGTCGCTAATAGCGTTATTGAATTTGATTTTATTGAAAAATGAATTAATGTAGGAAAGATAATTGAGTTTGTTTTTTGAATTGTCCAACCCAAAAACATCGAGAACAAAGACAAGGAAATTATACCAATAAATATTCCTAATGGCAATGGTGCGTTAAAATTCTGTCCCAACATTGCTTTTAAAGGCTCCTGTAACCAAGAAAAATGCCAGCCAAACCAAACAAGTCCTATGATGATTGGTTGAAGCCATTTATTTGTTTGGTTAGTAGCACTTTACAAATAGTGTCGCCAACCAAACTCTTCTCCAAAACAATAAACAAGCTGTGTTGATAAAAAAAGAAAGTTGGAGCCAAAACTGCTTTTTGAGTTTGTCAAAATGAAAATTATAGTTGAAATAAAACTATTAACCAAGTTTTTGCAGGTTGAGTACCACCCATCGAAAATGTTGTTGGTGTTGCAAAAAGTTTATAGCAAATTATTGCGCTAATTAAAGGCCCAAAACCACAAAGAATATCTTTGATATCAACCGAGTAAAAAGGAATCGTTGTCAGTTTACTAAAAGCAAAAGTCAGCCCAAATGCTATTATAAAAAATGTAATAATACTTAAAGGAGTCTGTTTTGTCATATTTGATAAGTCTATTTATATAATGGCAGCTAACGGTTTACAAGCTGGTGCAAGCGGCATTTTGAAAATTCAACAGTCAACTTACACCAAACTTATGAACGAAGATACATGTTTTTTAGCAGAGGCAAAATAAAAAACGTTCACGAAGTGGGCAATAATATAGGTCGAAGCCCTTGTTATCCAGCCGCTTGCATGGAGTCATGCCCTGTGCTTCTTATTCTGTCTAACTGTAAATAGCGTCAGAATAATTATAAAAATAAAAAAACCACAAATAATAAGTAATTGATCGTTTTTGGCCTCCTGAAGTTTAAGAAGTTCAAGTTCATTTAATTTAGGAATTGATACTAGTGGAGGATAAATTGTCCAACCATCTTTAGCAGAGCTTAATCCGTCAGAACACAATGTCAAATAGTGTAAAAAGAAAAAGGTTATTAAACCTAAAGTTGATATAACAACTTCAATAAAAATATAAATTTTTTGAAACTTAAAATAAACTAATCGGATAAGATTAAATGATAAATAAATTGGAATAAAAAAAAGTTTAATAATTTCATAAATCAAATAAAATCGTCTTATTTGGAATAATAACATATCGAAATAATTTTTACAACCAAGGTCAATGCCGTAAAAAATTTGATAAAGTAGAACAGAGAGTCCCGCGGTTACTATAAAAATAGCTATTTCTGTCAGTATGATTTTTTTCATAGCTGTCTGTCAGCATTGGGCATAATGGGGTGGGGGCTAATGGCTGTTGGGCTTTCGGAGCATTAACTGTCTATAACCAAAAACGTTTGTTTAAAGACACTTACTTAATTAGTGAGCCGCAAATAAATTGTCTACCGCTTTAATTGCGCGCGAACGATGACCGATTCAGTCCAATGGCTAGTAGGTGTTGTTAGCGGCTGCTGTTTAATTTGTTTTACTCGATTTAAGTTTCTCATTAAGTCTGTTTATGTCCGCTAAAATTTGAGGTCTAATTTGATTAAAAGCGTCATTAATTGCGTCAGCATAAGTCTTGCGTACTACATTCATTAATGAATAGCCATAATACATTGCACAAATATTTTTTGCTTTGCCTATTGCAGTATATTTTCCGATAAGTTTATTTTGAAAATCAGTAATTCTTATTTCAACTTCAATTGTATATTTTGTAATTGTACAAGGCAAACCAAGAATAGTCGGTATAAATAACAAGATGGCATTAGGAATAAAAATGCCAGGTTTCATTTTAATAATGTTTTGTTTCATTATAATATAGCCGTATTTATCTCCATATGGATCAATTAAATTTTCTTCAACCTCTTTTGTGAAAATTTTCATCTCATCTGGATTCGTCGCAACGACTGAATTCGCAACATCTTCAATTTTGCGTTCTAAAGTCAACAGCTTTGGTGTCAATGGTTCTTTCTTTACAGTTATTTTGCTTGCGTCCCAAGACTTACAGCTTGTCAATATGATACTGACAAGGATTAATTTGAAGATTGATTTCATACTCTGTCTTTATTTTTGTTTATTGGTTTTTATCTTACAGTTACCGCCAACTACTATATCCCCCGCCATTCTACAGCACCTACACAACATCCATTCGCTAAATTGTGGCAGCTTTGGCGTTTTATACCCATTATTTTTTTTAGTTATTTTTTACACTTTTGGTTAAACTTTACTACTTCAATTAAATGAAGATAACTAGTTTTTCAAATGTAATAATAAAAATTTATAGTACCTCGTACAGCCTAATTGTTTTTTGTAAGTGGAACTTACACCACGTAAATTTCTAAAAAAACTAGCATTAAAAAAACGTTAGCAATTAGGCTATTTAGTATATACAAATGGAATTATTTAGCACTATACTAAAGCCTGTGTAAAACTCAAAAGTTACAATTTTTATATTAACGACAAAACACTCTAGTCATCAAACTTCCCAAAGAAGAAATGTGCTAAAACAAAATTGGTATTATGCAATAAATTTTAGGAAAAATAAAACACAATTACATCAACCGCCGCATGGATAGGCGACGCCATACCGCAAGTAAATTTATTTTAGTAAAAAGCTACAGTTGGTAATCAAAAAAAGCAGTACTTATTTTAGCTTCACAATAATAAACTCAGTGCGACGATTTTTTTGATGCTCGTCCTCGCTACACGTTGGCTTCACTGCGCCCTCGCAGGCACAACCATTTAATAATTTAGTTTCGCCGTAGCCTTTGCCATAAATGCGAATCTTCTCTACCCCTTTCGATACAATATATGCAGCACTTGCTTTTGCACGCTTATCGGATAGTTTTAAATTAGAAGCCGCACTACTTCGGCAATCGGTATGCGAACCTAACTCTACCACCATGTTGGGGTATTGCTTCATAACGGCCACAATCTTATCTAACTCTAACGCTGCATCTTTACGAATGTTAGCTTTACCTAAATCAAAATAAATGGGTTTAATATCTATTATCTTCGCTAAATCCATGCCCACTTCCACTTTCCCTAAAGTTAACGAAATAGAATTGTTCATTAACACATCCCCTTCCTTGGTTAAATCTTGTGTAAAGTTCACCATCTTAGTTAAATACCCTTCTTTCTCTAACTTAATTTCATAAATTAATTTATCACCCATTTTTTTACCTAACAATGGTTTTTTATACTCTCCACTAGTAGGCGTGGTGTAAGTATCAAACGGTTTATTAGCAAATAAATCTTTAATGGTAACTTTTACCCCTTCAATGGCTTTGTTGGTTTTAGCATCGGTAACAAAAGCTAACAAAGTAAAATTCGGAATTTTCTCTAGCAACAATTCTTTCGAAAAATCATCTTCAGGCGAACTTAAAGTTGTAACCGAATCTTTTAAATCGGTGTACTTATCTTTCGAGGCCGCCAACACATACTTTGTATCTTCTTCAATTACCGTTTCGTATTCGCCTTTATCGTTGGTAGTAAACGCCTGTCCATTCACTAACAATGCAGCATAAGGTATAATTTGCCCACTTGCTTTGTCTTTTGTAATTACCTTCACTCCCTTGCCACGTTTCACCACACGCAAAATCGAAACTCCATACACATCGTCGTTTAATTGACCTTTATCGCGGTTCGAACTTAAATACCCCGATTTTTCATCGGCACTTAAGGTATAAGCAAAATCATCATCTTTACTATTGATAGGCGTTCCCATATTGTAAACGCGAGTGGCTTTACCATCTTTTAATTTGGTTTCATAAATATCTAATCCACCCAAACCCTCTTGCCCATTCGATGAAAAATACAAGACATCATTTTCAGTTATAAACGGAAATAATTCGTTGCCTGCCGTGTTTACTTTTTCACCTAAATTTTCGGGAGCTCCCCATTTCCCTTCGCCTTCTTTTTTACACATCCAAATGTCCATGCCTCCAACACCACCCATTCTATCCGATGCAAAGTATAATGTATTACCATCGGCCGAAATAGCTGGATGCGCACAGTTATATTCTGTGCCATTATAAGGAAACTCAGTTACGCGCTCAAAACCGTTAGCGCTTAGTTTAGCTTCTAATAAACGTAATTTATACGTTCCATCTTTGGCACGGGCATTGCTCTTCGAACCATTTCGGGTTACATAAACCGTTGAATAGTCTTTACTAAAACAAACCGGACCATCGTTAAATTTCGATTGTAAATCTTTCATAAATAACTGCGGTGGAATGTAAGTACCTGTCGGATTTTTTCGAGTAACATACAAATTCAAATATTGATTATTGGTCCACGCATGTTCTCTACTAATCCATTTTGTTTTGCGGCGAGTTGAAGCAAACACCACATTATTATCGCGATAACTTACTGCTGCAAAATCATTTTCATCCGAATTAAATTCTTCTTTCTCTAATTTATAGGCATCTTCATTTTTAGAGAACCGTTTAACATCTATCAGCCCTTTTGAAATGGTTTTACCACGGGCATCAGAAGCATAATCGTCCATAAACGTTTTAGCGCGTTCGTACTCGTTATTCTCCATCAAGGCTTGCCCCATGTATAATTTATGAATAGACTCAGCTTTCCCTGATCGTATCAAACGGTTATAACACATCAATTGCCCTTTTGTGTTTTTGGTATAACGGTAACAATCGCCCAAATTCGATAAGATGAGTTTATTGCTACTGTCTTTACGAATGGCCTTTTCGTAAAGTGGAATGGCTTCGGCGTAGGCCTGAGAACCAAAATACTTATTGGCTTTTTCTAATACCTTCGTTTGAGAAAAACTAACACCCGCAACTAAGGTAAATATGGCGGTATAAAAATACATTCGTTTCATATCATTAAAAATAACGTGGACTAATAACGCGACGGCCTTTGTAGGCAAATAAATAACTAATGGCTAGTTCGTGCGATCCTTGCGAATATTTTTGGATAGCATTTAAGCCATAATCGTAAGAGTAAGAAGCCATTAATTGAGGGGTGATTTGCGCACCCAATAAACCAATTGCGCTGCTGTTACTGCGATACCCTAACCCAGCCCAAATGCGGTTAGCAATTAAAAAATTAGCATTGATGTCGTATTGTATCGGTGCATTTTGAACAGCTTTTACCATAGCTTGTGGTTTTAGCTTTAACGATTCGCCAAGCGTAAATACATAGCCTAAAGTAAAATAATAATGGAAACGTGTAAAGTCCACTTTAATGTTTTCGATAGGATTACCAACTGCATCAAAAGTTACACGGTCATCTACCATACGTGGAATAGAAAAGCCAGCATAAAATTTATCGGTGTTATAATAAATGCCACTGCCAAAATTAGGGGCAATGGTGCTTGGCGAGTTTTGTGAAACTTGAACGTCGCCTGCATCGGTTGTTTTTAAATCGGCAAAACGATTCACTTGGTTATGAATACCAGCCATTAACCCAAAAGCCAAGCGTCCCTTGTCTGATGTTTTAATTCGGTACGCATAATTTGCATAAATTAAATTACGATTTAATACGCCTATTTTTTCGTTTAATACACTTAAACCCAAGCCCATTTTTTGTCCCATTAAAGGTCCATGCAACGAAAAGCTTGTGGTTACAGGTCGCCCAGGGAAGTTAAGCCATTGTTGGCGGTGCAAAACCGTTGCACTCATGGCTTCTTTGCTACCCGCATACGCTGGATTAATAAACATTTCGTTAAACATATACTGGCTAAACATAGCATCGTATTGTGCTTTAACAACACCTCCATTTAGTATTAGCAAAGCTAACAAACACAGGTAAACGGTTAATTTATTTTTTTTCATCGCTTTAATTTTTTCATTCATTAATACTGTATCACTATAAATCCAGTAATTGGTTTAGAACCATCCTTCGTTTCGAAGATATAGTAATAAGTACCTGGTGGTAATTTTTGTGATCCAAATGTTCCACTCACATTCGGAATACCATCCCACGTGTTATCGTAACTGGTTTTTTCGTACACCTTACTACCCCAACGGTTAAACACCATTAGTGCATTGTCCACATTCCCATTTAAACCTTTAATCACAAAGAAATCGTTTTTACCATCACCATCGGGTGTAAACACATCAGGTATAAAAAACGCATCTGTTTTAATGATTAACACGGTTGGAACGTTATCTACCGCTTCATTCCAAATACCGTTGTTGTTTGTATCTGGGTTATTGCCATTATTCGAGGTGTCAGATACGGCTACATTACCACTTCCTAAAGCATTGCCTATGGCTCTGTTGCGATAAATGGTTACAGTATCAGTTACTATATTAATCGTAAAGATGATTCGCTCTGTAGTAAGTGGTGCTATTTTACTCGATGCAGGTACAATTAAATTAATATCCGAATTGCCATTGTACGCTGGATTCGCAATCAACATTCCCGAAGTGATAGGTCCATTTCTTAATACATAACTCGCTGGTAGTTTCACGGTATTATTGAACAAGCTATCTTTTACCAACACATTACGCAAGGTATCGTTTCCACGATTATGAACTGTAATGGTATAAGTAACATCGTAGGTGTTATCGCTTAATTTTTTACTCACACTTCCCTCTTTCGTTATACCAAAGAAACGGAATGGATCGAGTAACAATACCGTTGGTTGATTGTTATCTGCAAAGTTAAGATCAGAGTTAGGATCAGGTATTAAACCCGTTTGCGAAATATCACTCAAAACATTTGTACCCGAAATAACTGTACCTAATATGCTATTATTAAATGGTCCAAACGCTCCATTTGGAATAATGTTTACTTGAAACACAATGGTATCGCTTGCTCGTGGAGCCATGATGCTCGTTGGCAAGGTAAGTGCTGCTTGCGTTACACCATCAAACAATGGATTAATAACCAAGCCGCTATTGGTGTTGGTAACAACTGGTGCACTAATTATACTAAACGTAGTAGGTGCTGGGAAAGTATTTGCTAATGCTTCTACTAAAGTTACATTACTTAATACACCTAACGATGCGTTTTGAGCCACTACCGTATAAGTTACATTGTAAGAGCCATCAATGGTTTGCAACGAGGCTGTACTTACCGCTTTGGCTAATCCAAAATCGCTATTTGGCGAAACGGTTTGACATGAGGTTGGTGTTAAGGTTAAGGTTATATCAATAGTACAACCGTTTACATCAAACACTCTAACCGTGTAAGGAACAGGTGCAATGGGGTTAACCAATGTACTCGTAATAAGTCCACTCGCTGCAATAACACTCGCCGTTGCATAAACAGCCGTGCCAGTATAACTTGGACCAGGAACTAAATCGAAGCGATCACTTATGCCATAACCACCTAAGAAAATAGAGCCATCGTTATTAGTAATTGTACCCGAACAAGTAGCTGGTATAATAGTAGCTGTTACGGCTAAAACCGTATTGCCGCTTACTGTTACAACCGTTGAAGCCGGACAATTACTATCTAAATTGACAACCGTAAGCGAATACACACCACCTGCGCTAACTGTAATGGTTGCTGCCGAAGCGGTAAACGACGAAGGACCTGTCCAACTGTACGATGCGTTGGTAGCGTTAGTTACCGCTAAAATAGATACCGTTGTGTTAACACACGATAAACTACCACTAGGCGTTACCGTTAATTGTGGTACCGAAGGATCGGTAGTAACCGTTGTTACAGCAGTAGTTGAACAACCACTTAATACATCTATGGCAGTTACTGTATAATCGCCTGGCACACTAATGCCCGAAGGATTTTGTAAGGCCGAAGTATAAGTACCTGGACCATTCCAAATAAAGGCGACGTTAGAGGCTATCACATTTGCACTTAGCGTAACCGATGTTAATGTACAATTAATAGGCCCATTATTGAGTGCTGTTACGCTTGGCGCAGTTCCTACGGTAATTAATAGTGTAGTTGAGTCTAAACAACCGTTAGCATTTGCTCCTGTTACTGTATAAATAGTTGTAGAAGTTGGTGTAACTACCACACTCGAACCTATTACATTAACTGGCTGCCATGTGTAGCTTAACGCACCACTAACGTTTAATGTAGATGAACCAGCACCACAAATGAGAGTTGGACTAGCCGCAACTGTTAAAGATGGAGACGCATCTACAAACACAATCACAGTTGTTGAAGCGGTGCAAACACCATCAGAACCTAATAACGTGTAAGTAGTAGTTACAGTTGGCGAAACAGATATGGACGGAGGTGTAATTCCGAAAGGAACCCATGTATAAGTATTAGCACCACTCGCATTTAATGTTGTTGAACCATTTGCGCAAATAGTAAAGGCAGGTGAAGATATTGTTAAAGAAGGTGCTGTTAAAACAGAAACGGTAGTAACCGCAGTACCTGTGCAACCCGCTCCATTATCGCCTACCACCGTGTAAGTTGTAGTTACAGTTGGAGTAACTGTTACTGAACTACCCGATAAGTTACCCGGAGACCAAGTGTAAGAAGTAGCACCGTTAGCACTCAAAGTAACTGTCGAACTGGCGCATAAACCAGCCCCCGCAGAGTTACTGGCAGCAATAGTAACCGCTGGCGAAACCGTAACTGTTACAGCACTTTGACCAACGCAACCACCATTATCTCCTAATAAAGTATAAGAAGTAGTAGTAGTAGGTGACACAATTTCTATAGTACCATTGGCGTTACTTGGCAACCAAGTATAATTAGTAGCACCCAATGCGGTTAAGCTAACGGTACTACCCGCGCATATACCAAGAGCCGATGCTGCAATGCCAATGCTAGGTGCAGGTGTTACTGTTACTGTTAAAAGATTAATATTACTTAAACAACCATTTCCATTTTGACCTTGTAAACTATAAGTTGTGGTTGTGGTTGGGTTAACTGTTATTGAAGTACCTGTTAAGTTACCTGGATTCCAAGTATAAGTATTAGCCCCAATAGCCGAAAGCGTAACACTTCCACCACTACAAATGGTGTTAGAAGAAGCAGAAGCTGTAACTGTAGGATTTGTATCTACGACAATTGTTGCCGATGAATTGTTAGAGCATCCATTGCTTTCTCCAAATAAAGTGTATGTTGTTGAAACAAGCGGTGCATCTATAAATACCGAACCATTTACCGAAGCAGGCAACCACGTGTAGGTGTTAGCACCAGTAGCAGTTAAGGTTACTTGATTTCCTGCACAAACAGTAGAAGCCGAAGGAGTTATAGTAAGCGTTGGTAAAGGCACTACCGTAATCGTGAGGATTGAACTAACAGCACAACCCGATGTTTCGCCAAAAACGGTGAACGTTTGCGTTGATAAAGGCGTTTCTACTATGGAAGAGGTGTTGACATTGGATGGAACCCATGTATAACTGTTGGCACCACTTGCCGACAAGGTTACCGAATTACCCGCACAAATACTATTACCCGGTATAGCTGCAATGGTAACAACGGGAAGTGGATTAACAACCACATCAACTATTTGTGTACCTACACAACCCGAAGCATCGGTTCCACTTACGGTAAACTGTGTAGAAGCTGTAAGTATAGTATTAACTACCGAACCATTTAACGAACCAGGTAGCCAAGTATAAGTTAAAGCACCGTTAGCCGATAAAGTTGTTAATGCGCCCGAACAAATTGTATCGGGAACAGCAGTAGCCGTAATGTTTGGTAAAGGAGATACAGATACTGGCACAAGCGTGGTTGACGTGCAACCGCCAACATCACCAGTAACTGTATAGGTCGTAAAAGCAGTTGGAGTAACAACAGCAGTAGGTGTTGTAATTGCACCAGGATTCCAAGTAAACGAAGTAGCACCAGTTGCGGTTAAGATTACACTATTGCCTGCACAAACAGTAGAGGCCGAAGGAGTTATGGTAAGCGTTGGTGAAGGCACTACCGTAATCGTTATGATTGAACTAACAGCACAACCCGATGTTTCGCCAAAAACGGTGAACGTTTGCGTTGATAAAGGCGTTTCTACTATGGAAGAAGTATTTACATTGGATGGAACCCAAGTATAACTGTTAGCACCACTTGCCGACAGGGTTACCGAATTGCCCGCACAAATACTATTACCCGGTGTAGCTGCAATGGTAACAACGGGAAGTGGATTAACAACCACATCAACTGTTTGTGTACCTACACAACCCGAAGCATCGGTTCCACTTACAGTAAACTGTGTAGAAGCCGCAGGTATAGTATTAACTACTGCGCCGTTTAACGAACCCGGTAGCCAAGTATAAGTTAAAGCACCATTGGCCGATAAAGTTGTTAGTGCGCCCGAACAAATTGTATCAGGAGCAGCAGTAGCCGTAATGTTTGGCAAAGGAAGCACAAATACTGGCACAAACGTAGTTGACGTACAACTACCAATAGTACCAGTAACTGTATAGGTCGTAAAAGTAGTTGGGGTAACAACGGCAGTAGGCGTTGTTATTGCACCAGGATTCCAAGTAAACGAAGTAGCACCAGTTGCAGTTAAGGTTGCACTGTTGCCTATACAAATAGGATTTTGTGAAGTAGAAACATTAATGATTGGTGTTGGTGATACTAATACACTCACCGTTGCCGTTCCTGTACATCCTAAAGCATTGTTTGAGGTAACAGTAAATATGGTGGTGGCAACTGGCGTAACACTAACGATAGCACCATTCAAGTTACCTGGTGTCCAAGTATAAGTTGTGCCGCCCGATGCAATTAATGTAGCACTGTTGCCTGAACAAATAGCGGCTGGACTCGGAAAAGCAATAATAACTGGTAATGGATTAACGACAATGGTAATGGTTCCGTTTGAATTACAGCCAGAAAAATTAGATCCTGTAACAGAATAAGTAGTTGTAACTGTTGGACTAACCACTATTGTCGTTCCATTTAAGTTACCGGGGTTCCAAGTATAAGACGTGGCGCCCGATGCTATTAATGTTGAAACATCTCCTGAACAGATAGTAGTTGATGAAGCACTCAAATTTAAAATAGGCGTAGGATTAACAAAAATAGTAATGGTATCAACATCTGAACAGATACCTGCATTGCCTGTAACGGTAAAAGTAGTTGTAACCGTTGGCGAAACTACAGCCACAGAAGATGTAATGTTACCTGGGGTCCATGTGTAATTATTAGCCCCAGTAGCGGTTAGTGTGGTACTTGCCCCCGAACAAATAGAAATAGCCGAAGCAGAGGCTAACACCGTTGGCGTTGGTGTTACATTTAAAGCTACGGTTCGCGTACCAACACATCCAAACAAGTTGGTTCCATTAACCGTGTAGGTGGTAGAAACTAATGGGCTAACGGTAACCGAAGAACCTGTTAAGTTACCCGGATTCCAAGTATAAGACGCAGCACCAGTAGCACTTAACGTTGCACTGCTACCACTACAAATGAGTGCTGGCGTTGCAATTGGATTAATAATTGGCGTTGGAGCAACAAATAATGCTATGGTACGTGTGGCATTACAACCTAAAGCACTTGTAGCGTTAACAGTATAAACCGTGCTGCTGGTTGGAGTTACCACAACCGATGCGCCTATTAAATTTCCTGGATTCCAAGTATAGGTAGAAGCCCCCGAAGCCGTAAGTGTTGCTGGACTTCCTGCGCAAATGGCAGCTGATGAGGTACTAACCGTAAGGATTGGCAACGGATTAACCACAACAGTTACCGTTTGCGTTGAACTACAAGCCCCTGTACTACCAAGAACTGTATAATTAGTGGTAACCGTAGGGTTTAACACCACTACTGGACCTAGAGCGGGAATTGGACTCCACGTATAATTTGCAGCACCTGATGCTGTTAACGTAGCCGACCCACCCAAACAAATGTTAGATGGAGAAGCGGCAATAAAAATAGTTGGATTAGGATTTACATTTAAAGCGACGGTGGCTGTTCCATTGCAGCCAAGAGAGTTGGTTGAGGTTACAGTAAATACAGTAGATATAGTTGGGCTTACAACCACAGAACTGCCATTAAAATTACCAGGTGTCCACGTATAAGTAACGCCACCTGTTGCACTTAAAGTTGCACTATTACCGCTACAGATAGCACTTGGTGTTGCCGCAGGAGTAATAATTGGTAAAGGATTAACCGTAACTAATATGGTGCGGGTGGAAACACAAACACCATTTGAACCATTCACCGTATAAACAGTGTTTGCTAAAGGTGTTGCAAAAGCAGTAGCACTAAATACGCTAATTGGATTCCATACATACGTGGCAGCACCACTGGCTGTTAACGTTGTTGTGTTACCCAAGCATACACTAGATGGTGAAGCATTTACTGTTAATGTTGGTGTTGGAATAACATTTAATATGAGTGTTCGAGTTGACGTACAACCTAAGGCACTTGTTCCTGTAACAGTAAATATGGAAGAGGCCGCTGGCGATACAACAACACTTGAACCCGTTAAATTACCGGGATTCCATGTATAGGTTGAGGCACCTGTTGCTGTTAAGGTAGCTGTGTTACCGCTGCAAATAAAAATAGGGTTAGAAGTGGCTGTTAAAACTGGTAAAGGATTAACAACAAGATTTAATGTTTGCGCACTGGTACATGCGCCACTTGTAGATGTGGCTGTATAAGTAGTACTTACAGTTGGGTTTACAACGATGGCAGCAGTTGTCAAATTGCCTGGTGTCCAAGTAAAGCTACTTGGTCCACTTGCGCTTAAAGTAGCCGAAGCACCACTACAAATAGCTGTTGGTGTAGCCACAATTGCAATGGGCGAAAGGGTATTAACCGAAACCGTAACAATGGCCGAGTTTGTGCAACCACTTAAACTGCTACCCGTAACTGTATAAACGGTAGTGGTGTTTAAGGTGGGTGTAACTACCGACCCGTTAAGATTTCCAGGATTCCAAGTGTAAGTATTGGCACCAGTTGCGGTTAAGGTAACTGTTCCTGCATTACAAATGGCTGTTGGTGTAGCCGATGCTACAAGTGTTGGTAAAGGATTTACTGTAATGGCAATGGTTCTCGTACTTGTACAGTTGCTACCATTAACACCTGTAACGGTATATATGGTTGAAGTAACTGGACTAACATTAACGGAGGAGCCTATTAAATTCCCTGGATTCCAAGTAAAAGAAATTGCGCCAGTTGCAGATAAGGTGGCGGTTTGACCAATACAAATAGAGTTTGAACTTGTTGAGGCAATTACCGTTGGCGTTGGATTAACTAACATGGTAGCCGTTTGCGTATTCGTACAACCACTAGTTGCACCAACAACGGTATAAGTAGTTGTAACAGTAGGACTAACTATTGCAGTTGAAAAAGTAATGTTACCCGGACTCCAAGTGTAACTGGTTGCCCCAGTTGCATTGAGTGTTCCGTTGCTTCCAGCACATATAGCCGTTGAGGTACCTAATGTTGAAATCGTTGGAATGGGATTAACCGTAAGGGCTAACGTTTGTGTACTAACACAACCTAAACCATTTGTTCCCGAAACCGAAAATACGGTAGTAACTGGAGGTGTTGCCGTAAATGAAGGCGTATTAACTCCTCCAGGCAACCAAGTATAAGTTAAGGCACCACTTGCACTAAGTGTCGAAGAATTTCCAACACATACAGCCGTAGGAGATGCAACAGGATTTAAAACAGGTGCAGCTAAAGTTACAACTGTTGCCGTTGCCGTGTTTGAACAGATTCCGTTAGAAGCAATAACGGTATAAACGGTAGTAACCGAAGGTGAAACGGATACCGTTGGTGTGAATACATTAACGGGTAACCACGTATAACTGATGGCCGCCGCCGATGCAAATAAATTAACCGAAG
The DNA here is from genome assembly GCA_013297775.1 of Bacteroidota bacterium. GTDB lineage: Bacteria > Bacteroidota > Bacteroidia > B-17B0 > Aurantibacillaceae > Aurantibacillus. Next base: position 44,220 of record JAAFIL010000022.1, on the reverse strand, counting down.
TGTTGGGGCATACCGTAGAACTCGATGGGTTAATAACAACTGGAAACAAAGGAATAACTGTAACGGTTGTTATTGCTGAAGCCGTGCAACCACTAACTGCGCTTCCTATAACCGAAAACGTAGTAGTAACAGTTGGATTAACAACGATGCTTGGGATAGTAGCACCTGTACTCCACGTATAATTAGTAGCCCCTGATGCCGTTAGTGTAGCAGTTGAACCCGCACATAAAGGATTAGGTACTGCACTTATAGAAACTAAGGGTAAAGCAAAAACTGCAACATTAGTTGTTACACTCGATGTGCAACCCGACGCATTAGAACCCAATAAGGTATATGTAGTAGAAGTGAGCGGATTTACTACAACTGAAGATGCATTAACTCCTATGGGTTGCCAGGTGTAACTTACACCGCCAGTTGCACTAAGTGTTGAACTGCCGCCAGCACAAATACTTGGCGATAAATTGCTAATAATTAAAGTTGGAGAGGGAATAACTGTAACTGTAACCAATGCCGAACTGGTACACGAACCTACCCCTGTACCAATAACCGTGTAAGTAGTAGTTGACCCAGGTGTTACAACAGGAGATGAACCGACAAGGTTACCCGGATTCCAAGTGTAAGTTAATGCCCCAGTTGCATTAAGGCTTACTGAGGTATTGGGACAAATATTAGTGGTGTTAGAACTAGCAACTATGTTAGGTGTAGGGCTTACGGCTACTTGAACCGTACTCGTAACCGTATTGGTAGCACCATTACATTGCGTTACGACCATTGCAGCGGTGTAGGTTGTATTTACCGTCGGACAAACCGTGGCGGTTAAACCAGTGCCTACAATACCCGAAGGCCCATTCCAGGTGATGCTGGTTGCCGAAGCCCCATTGGGTCTAAACAACCAACCTTCATTGATGGCTGTCCAAGCTCCAGGAAAATTACGCCCAGGTGCTGCGTTTCCAACTGTACCGTTGGCATTTTGAATCCCTACGATAGCAGCTCCAGCACTGTTTACCGTACATGCGGTTTGGTTATCAATAAATATTTGTACATCGTTGGTAGTTTCGTTCAACACAATTTGAAAGGTAGTTGAAGGTATAGCTGAACAGCCGTTACCAAAATGAGGAACAGCCAACCAATATGCCACAAACCGACGGCACGGCGCTACACCCGTTGTATAAGTTCTAATAAATCCACCTTGCGAAGGATCAATATCGCGAAAACCACCGCAAATAGTGTTCCCCGGAAGATCTACCAAATTGGGTAAAGCAGTTGTTACGTTAAAATTGTTGCCTGAACCCGCCAAAGCGGTACTAAAGGTAAGTTGCCCGTTAGAACCTACTAAACATTGATTAAAATTTGTACCAAAGTAACAAAAGTTAAACCCAATATTAATGGGTTGACTCCAAATATCATCTGTTCCGAATGCAAACGCATTTGTACCACCTGTATAAGGCAGTGGGGCGTTCGCAACAGACGAAACAGAATACACTGTAGTTGCCCTCACCGATTGCGAAATAACAGCATTCAAATTGGCACAACTTCCTTGACAAGTGGTTGTGTTTGTTCCTGCGTTGATGGTTAAACAGGTTTGTGAGCGTCCCAAAAATGAAGCACCCAAACTAAGGAGGATGATTAAATGATAACGTATAATTAATTTCATACTACTGATTTAAAATTTGAAGAGGTAAAGAATTGGTTTGCTGTCTGTCTAACACATCACAACTATTAAGTTGCGTTAACTGTGTAGCGTTTAATTTAGGACTTGGTTTAAAGTTTTTATCTATTTTGAAAAAATCAGTTTCAAACGACTCTATCAAAGTTTCTTTCGGCGTTTTTACACCTATTTTGCCTAAAATGCCCGTGGCCGTTTCGCGAGCAGCATAACTATAAGCCAAGGCATCTTTGAATTGACCTTGCTTATATAACTCAATGGCGTATAACTGATTTTGGTAAGCCGCTTTCAAATCGGTTGAGTACTGCGCTACTTTTCGATAAGCTAACTCTTTTTGTGCCTTCCAAATCGAAATGGGTGATTTATTAATGAAGTTTTTGGTCTGCTCGGAGGTTTGCGCTTTAACTGTAAAAAAACAACAAACGCAAATAATGATTAGCAATAAAAATTTTCTCATACTTTTTTGAAATATTATTCAATATTATACATTATTTTTCAACATAGTTATTAAAAAACAGCTTGTGAAATTCAATAAAACTTAACTAAATGGTTTTCAAATAATTAAAACTGTTAAAAACTAATATACTTTGTTAATAACTATCTTAAACGAATAAAAAAGGTTAAAGTTTTAATATTCACTCATTTTTAAGGTGGCTTAACTAATTAAGCGGAGTTAAAACTGTATTTTACTACATTTGTAATGCAGAGTTATGAGTAATAGAATAGCCTTATTGTCAGAAAGTGTAGCCAATCAAATTGCAGCAGGTGAAGTTGTTCAAAGGCCAGCCAGTGTGGTAAAAGAATTGTTAGAAAACGCTATTGACGCGGGAGCCACGCAAATTAAACTGATTATTAAAGATGCAGGACGCACCCTTATTCAAGTTATAGATAATGGAACGGGCATGAGTGCTGCCGATGCTAAGTTGTGTTTTGAACGTCATGCCACCAGTAAACTAAAAATTGCCGACGATTTATTTAACCTAACAACAAAGGGGTTTCGTGGCGAGGCATTAGCCAGCATTGCAGCTATTGCTCAAGTTGAACTAAAAACTCGGCAAGCCAACGATTTAGTGGGGCAGTTAATAGCCGTAGAGGCTGGTAAATTTACCGAAACGGAAGAGTGCCAATGCCCTGTTGGTAGCAGTTTTAGTGTTAAAAATTTATTCTTCAACATTCCAGCACGGCGCAATTTTTTAAAAGACGATAGCATCGAATTGAAACATATTATTGATGAGTTTGAACGGGTTGCACTTCCACATCCAACTATTGCATTTTGGCTACATAGCAATGGCAACGAGTTGTTTAACTTGCCCGCAGGTGCTTTAATTCAACGGGTCACAGCTTTATTTGGTAATAGCTTATCAAGTAAGTTGGTGCCTGTTAACGAAAACACACCCATCTTAAATGTGAAAGGCTATGTGGGCAAGCCCGAGGTAGCTAAGAAAAAAAGAGGGAGTCAATACCTTTTTGTTAATAATCGGTTTATCAAGAATGCTTACCTCAACCATAGTATTTACGAAGCGTATCGAGAGTTAATGAGTAACGACGCGCATCCTGCTTATTATTTATTTTTAGAGTTAGATCCTAAAACGATTGACATTAATATTCATCCTACTAAAACTGAAATTAAATTTACCAACGAACGTAGTTTATATGCCTTGCTACTAAGCACCATTAAACGGGCTTTGGGCAAAGCTGGTGCTGGTCCTAGCATCGAGTTCAATAACGAAGCAGGATTTACAGATACTTATTTTCCATCTACCAAAATTCCAGTACAACCTTCTATTCAGGTGAATACCAATTACAATCCGTTTTCGAGCGGATCGGGCACGGCTTCTTACAAATCCCAAGATTCCCTCTTGCAACAAAGCAATCAAAAAAATTGGGAACGTTTGTTTGATGGGTTTAAAAAAGAAGACGAAGCACAAGTAGAAACCGCGCCCTTACCCGAAATTCAAGCCTTAAAGCAAGAAACAAAAATGTATGCCGTGTTTCAATTCTTAAACAAATACATTGTTACTTATGCCGAAAATGGTTTGTTAGTTATTGACCAACAACGCGCACACGAAAGGGTTTTGTACGAACAGTATTTGCAAGCAAGCGTACAAAAAAAGTTGGCTTCACAACAACTTTTGTTTCCTGAACATGTTGAATTAAATACAAATGATTTTTTATTAATGGAAAAACTATTAGATGGCTTTAAGTTATTAGGATTTGATGTGGAACTGTTTGGAAAAAATAATATTGTGGTAAATGGCGCACCAGCCGATATGATTGAAGTAAACAGTCAACAAACTATTGAAGGTATTTTAGAAACGTATAAATTAAATATTATTGATACCAAGCTAGATGCGCAAGATAATTTATGCCGCTCGTTGGCCAAAAGCACTAGCATTAAATATGGAAAAACATTAACCGAACCCGAAATGCAAAGCCTTGTAGCGGCGGTAATGAATTGCGAGAATCCGCTTTACACCGCCAATGGCAAGGTCATTATTATGGAACTGGAAAAAGAACAAATGGAAAAATTTTTTAAACGCTAACGCATGAATTTTAATCAGCCCTATCGTCCTGGCGGGCTTTCGCACATGCCGCCAGTTACTAAAAATATTATCATCATTAGTTTTATCTTATTTGCTGCTAAATTCTTATTGGCATCGACTCTACAAATAAATTTAACGGCTATACTTGGGTTACACGATTACTTAGCGCCTAATTTTAGACCCTATCAATTTGTTACTTATATTTTTATGCATGGCGACTTTATGCATATTTTCTTTAACATGATTGGGGTTTACCTCTTTGGTCAAGTACTCGAAGAGGCTTGGGGCAGTAAACGTTTTCTCATCTTTTTTATTTTAACAGGATTAGGTGCTGCCATTGTGCAATACATTACCGTGCATATCGAATTAGTCAACTATTTAAATACTATCAACAATTTTCTAAACGACCCTACCAATATATTAAGTGTTGAAGAAAGGGCTGCTTATATGGATCAAAAATACGCTGTGTTAAACGGCTCGGTTACCGTTGGCGCATCGGGTTCGTTAATGGGCATGTTAGGCGCATTTGGCTTAATGTATCCCAACCGCTTACTCTACATTTATTTTGTGGTGCCTATCAAAGCTAAATGGTTGGTAATTGGTTATGGCTTATTCGATTTGGTACTCGCCTTTCAAAACAATCCGGGCGATAATGTGGCGCACTTTGCCCATTTGGGTGGTTTGTTAGTAGGGGTTTGCATCGTGCTTATTTGGCGAAAAAACAGAACTCATTTTTATTAAACGTTATGAATACTTGGCAATCTTTAAAAACTAATCTCGCTTCAAAAGACATGATGACTAAAATCATTGTTGTTAATATTGCTATTTTTTTGGTAATAAACGTGGTTGGTAGTTTATCGCATCTTAATTTGTTACCTTACTTTGGGCTACCAATTGGTGGATTCGGGTTCCTGTTCAAATTTTGGACACTTTTTACCTATATGTTTTCACATGCCAATTTAGGACATATCTTTTTTAACATGCTTCTATTCTACTTTACCGCTCAACTTTTTTACCAAATTATGGGCGAGCGAACTTTGCTTTACATTTATGTGATGTCGGGCCTGTGCGGTGGCGTTTTGCTCGTTTTATTGGGTATGTTTTTTCAGCCAGTATTTACAGCTAGTATCTTAATAGGTGCTTCGGCCGCTGTAATGGGTTTGGTAATGGTTATTGCAGCCTATGCCCCTAACTATCCAGTTTATTTATTTGGTATCATCCAAATGCGGTATAAATATTTTGCATTTTTTGTTTTTGTATTAAGTACCATTCTCGATTTGGCGGTTAATACCGGTGGAAAAGTATCGCACATTGGCGGGGCAGCGTTTGGTTTAGTTTATGGTTTAAATCTTCGCAATGGCAAAGAGTTATTTAATTTTACATTTTTAACTCGCAAAAAATCGAAGCTAAAAATTGTGAGTTATCAAACGGTAGATGACTCTTACAATACTAAAAAAATAAGTGAAGAGGAAGAACTAAACGAACTTTTAGATAAAATCTCGAAAAGCGGTTACGATAGTTTAACCAAAAAAGAGAAAGAAACTTTGTTTAAAGCTTCGCAGAAAAAATAATTATACTTCGTGTTTTTTTCCTTAAATTGTTCAATTATTAAAATGAAAAAGAACTACTATATTTTTTTCGTGATGGCGTGCTTGGTATCGCTCCAATTAAATGCGCAATCCTCTTCAACCAAACCTTCTAAAAAAGTAGATATAGATGTGGCTAATGAGCATTACGATCACAATAATTTTTTATTTGCTTATCCCATTTATAAAGAACTCTTAAAATGGGAACCCGATAATAAAAAAATTAAATACAAACTGGCGGTTTGTTACATCAACACCTACATCAACCGCAACGAAGCCGTTAAATTATTAGAAGAGTTAAGCAAAGACCCTAAATGCGATGAAGACATTTGGTTTCAATTGGGCCGGGCCAACTTATTAATTAATAAACTAGATGCCGCCGAAGAGTCGTTTAAGAAATATAAAACATTAACTAAAAAAACAGGAGATATAGATATTCAATTGGGCTATGTAAAAAATGCCAAAAAATTAATCGAAAATCCAGTTAATGTTACGTTCACCAATTTGGGCAAAGAAGTCAATAGCGACGAACCCGATTACTATCCCTTTGTATCGGGAGACGAAACGTTTTTAGCATTTACCTCGCGCCGTAAAGATAACATGGGCGGCAAAAAGGTCGAAATAGATGGCTACCACAGCAGCGATATATATTTTAGCAAACTCGAAAATGGTAAATGGACTAAATCGGTAAACGCTGGGCGATTAATTAATACAGCACTCGACGAACAAGTGGTGGGGCTTAAACCCGACGGAAGCGAAATGATGATTTACCTCGATCACATTGATAAATTTGGAGATTTATACATCTCTTATAAAAAAGAAGGCAGCGATTTTACAAAAGGTAAAGCCCTCGATGAAGGGATTAATAAAGAAATTGAAACCACAGGTGCCTTAAACGAAGAAGGCAACATTTTATTTTTTGCACGGCGCGAAAGCGTTACCGCCAAAGGAGATATTTATATGTGCCGAAAATTACCAAACGGAAAATGGGCCTCGCCTTATAAACTTCCAGAAACGATTAACACCCCTTTAAATGAAGATTTTCCTTTTCTAGCAGCCGATGGCAAAACCCTTTACTTCTCTTCGGAAGGGCATAACAGCATGGGTGGCTACGATTTGTTTAAAACCACTTTCAACAGCGAAGCCAATACGTTTAGTAAACCCGAAAATTTAGGATACCCTATTAACAGCTCCGATAATGACCGCAGCATCAGCGTAACACCCGATAACCGCGTGGCCTATATTAGCGCATTTCGTCCAAACGGTATCGGCGATTTAGATATTTATCGTGTACGCTTTAACGAAAACGAACAAATTAGTCGCATCATTACTGGTAAAGTTTTTTTAGGCGATACCCTCAGTAAATCACAACCCAAAGAATTGGTATGTAGTATTATTGCAGTAAACAAACAAAATGGCGATGAATATACCTTTGTGCCACATCGTAAAAACGGCAAGTATGTGATTAGTTTGCCCGCAGGTAATTATAACTTAATTATTAATGCCGCAGGTGCTGCTACACGCAAAGAAGAATTAAGTATTAGCGACATAGGCCGCATAGAATTAGAAAAAAATAAAAATTATATTTTAGACCGAAAGTAATTTTATACCGAGTTTTAAGAAAGTAAATAGTTTAGATAAACAACTCTACACCTTATTATTTAGCACCAAAAAGTATAGTGTTCAACTATTTAATATGTTAGTTAATACTAATTTCAATTCTAAAGATTTCACATTGAAATGGAAGTATAAAAGAAATACGTCAATGGATTTATAAAAATCCCGTTGATACTTCAAGTGTGTAATCAAATTTTTTTTGCAACTCCCTTATCAACGACTCTGCTAACGCCACAGACAAATAAGCTTTTGTTTCAAATAAATAAACAGGCTGATCCATTTCATCGTAACTAAAAAAGTGAATTTGAACTTCCTCTGTATCATTCACTATACGCATGTTTTCAAACTTATAATTTAAACGCCCATTAAATAAATACGTTTCGGAGGGCAAAATAACAATCCCGTAATTTAACTGTTGCACCACCGACTTACTACTAAATGATAGGTATTCTTCTCCAAATAAATTCCACAATAAAGTTCGAGTAATGGGTAATATTAAAACAAGTGCAGCCAAAGTTAATATTATACCAAACTGATATAAACCCGGATTATCAGATTCAATACTAATAATCAGCAAACCCAATGTAAAACTAAAACCAACTATTTTTAAAAACTTTTTAAACGATGCTGAAATCTTTACTTTAGTTCGCATGTAAACACAAACCGAATCGCTATTAATTGTTGTAGTATTCATATCAATAAAAACGTATCCAATACTTCTAAAACTTAGCCACAGTTGGCTTTGTTTTTGGCTCAGGCTCAAACTGAACAGCACCGCCTTTACCAAACAATCGCAAAGCCAACTCCTTGCCCACACCCTCGGGTTTCTTGAATAACAATTCCGAATTACTTAACACACTTTTACCCGCATGATTCCAAACGTTTATGACCAAGCGGTAAGTATCCCCTTTTTTCTCTACCATCACTTGTGCTTTAGGTACATCAGCACTTTCGACCCATTCTACATTACACGCCTTAACCTCTTCTTTCACCGTTTGCATCACCACATCGTTACTACTGCCCACCCATTCCAACTGCATTTGACAAACAATGCCCGAGTAAGGCACCAGCTGCGGAAATGCCTCAAAACATTTTTTTGCTAAGGTTAGCTTTTTCTCGCTGTCCTCTTCGCAACGCGCCAATACTTCTAATAACCGATACGCATATAATTTTTCATAGTCTCTATCAATGCGGTTGTAATCTTCTTCGTTATCACTTGGTAATAATGTCTCTTGCAATAAATTTTGAGCTAATGCTTTTGCTTCTTCTTCATCACCGTCATCTAAAGTAAACCGCGCTACTAGTAATTTAAAATAACGATTCAAACGCAAACGTTTATCATTATCCGCATAATTAATATACTTCTGCTTAAAAAAGGGCAAACAAAAATCTTTTAATAAATAAGTGCTTTCATCAAAACTTACAGTGGCCTCGGCACAAAATAAATCATAAACCAAGCGGTTGCGCTCCGGATTATTGGCCAAAGCATTTACCAACGCATACTCTAACATGGCTTTTTCCATCTTTAATAAATACCAGTCGTAGAGGCTACCAGGATGATACCACCACCCACTATTAAAAAATTTTAAACGCGCTATTTTTTTATCTATCAATTGTACCCGCAATAAATTAATTGTAAACTCGTACTGTGATTGGGTAAGCGTTGTGTTAATGTGCAACTCTTTAAATTGAAACGCTTTATCTAAATGGAACTCACTGCTATCTAACTGCCCGTCGTAAAGATAAGAACGAGCCAAAGCAATATTATACCAACCAAAACCAGGGGTAGAGCCTACTTCATTAATTTTTTGTTGCGTGCTACTAATCGCAACTTTTGTATTGCCACCATAAATTAATAAGGTAGGCATATAATAATCGGCTTCTACCAAGGCAAATTTTCGGCGGGGCTGCGGCTTACGGTAATTATCCATGGCGCCTGAAAACAATCCTACTTCGTGTTGCGTGTTGGCATAATTACTCCACGATACGCGTCCACCATTAATTAAAAATTGATAATAGTATTGTGCGCTATCGTACTGTTGTTTGTAATTGTGCATAATGGCGAGGTAATGATACACCGTTAACAAATCTTCTTCGCTTTGATAAGGCCCATACCAACGGTCGTTACTTATTTTATTTTTCTGGATTCGTTCAATTTGTTTATAACACGCATTTAAAGCTAAATCTACATTTTCATCAATACTATTTTTTAAAAAGGAATGTTGTGCCGAAGTATAAAACCGATTGCGATGGTAGAGCCAACAACGGTCGCAATCTATCCCAAAAAAATCGCGTTGAAACTGATAGCCTTCTATTTTATCTAACAAAGCCATGGTCGAGTCGGGCATTTCGATGCTGTTATAACTTTGAATAAGGGTACTAGCTATTTGGTAAAAATCATCGAAGCGTTGCACGTTCGTCAAAAAAAAGTTAGGCGTTGAAAATAAATTTTTCAATGTGTTGCCATAATCTTTCTCCATTAATTGGAGGGCCTTGCGTAACGGAACAATGGCTTGTTTATATCCTAAGTAATCGCCGCTACGATCGTATTTATACAAGCCCTCTAACAACCATCCTACATAATAAGTGCTATCTAGTCTAATAAACTCGCGGCTGCGCGGCAACATGTCGTTATCGCTTGAGTTCACGCCAATGCGCTTTGCATCTATTTCGTAGCGCGCCGCTGTATTAGTTTGCGCCTGCCCACCGAAATGAAGCACCAGCAAAAGACTAAAAATAAAACCGATACTATTTACTTTTTTCATGGGTTAGTTGAGGTTTTCAAGAGGCTGGGCTTGCTGTTGCTGTAGTTTGAATGTTTAAACGGCGTAATCGGTCGAGTTCAACGGCAATAATTTGTCCGAGTGCTTTTTGCTTTCCTTCTTTGCTGCGATAAATTAAGCGATGGTCTAACACCGCAGAACTCAAGCGGGCTAGATCATCTTCGGTAACATAAAACCGCCCATTTACCAAAGCAAACGCTTTTAAACATTTCAAAAACGTAATGCCACTTCGGGTTGAAGCACCCAAACTAATTTCGGGATGCGAGCGGGTTGCACGGATGATGTTACGCACCGCCACAATTAACGCATCGTGTATATATACTTTTTCGGTTTGATGCTGAAGGTGTAAAACATCGCTCAAACTCAATACTTGCTTTATTTGATTCAAATTGGTTTGAATACCTAAGTAATCTTTATAGATGTCTAATTCAGTTTGCTCATCTACATATCCAAAATAAATTTTGATAAAGAACCGATCTAACTGAGCCGTTGGTAGTGGATAAGTGCCTTCGGTTTCTATCGGATTTTGAGTAGCGATGGTAAAAAATAATTGCTCAAGTGGATAAGTGGTTTCGCCAATGGTGATTTGGTTTTCGGCCATACACTCTAACAAAGCCGACTGTACTTTGGGTGAGGCGCGGTTAATTTCATCAGCCAACAAGAAATGACAAAACAAAGGTCCTTTCTTAAATACAAAATCTTTTTTAGCATCATCAAAAATATGCGAGCCAATTAAATCCATGGGTAATAAATCGGGCGTAAATTGGATGCGTTTAAACTGCGCATCGCTGCTGCCACTGCCCGAAATACTTTGCGCTAAAGTTTTAGCCATAACGGTTTTGCCCGTTCCAGGATTATCTTCTATTAATACGTGTCCTTTGGCCAACAACGCCGTAAGCACAAATTTTATTTGCTCGCGTTTGCCTTTAATAACGGTTTCTATATTATCCGTTAATTTTTGAATGAGGTGTAATGCCTGTTCGGTTTGCAATGTATCTTCCATAACGTTATTTGGGTTTACTAAAAAATTGAAAAGTGCGGTTAATCGTTAAATACGATAACAATTGATGCTTCCATCGCAATTGTTTTTTTAACTGTTTTAAATTAGTGGTGTAAAAAGTGGTTACTACACCTTGTTCGGCTTCGGTTAAACCTTGTGTGCTGTATTTTAATTTCTGATAAATGGCCATAAACGGTGCAAGTTGTGTTTGAAAGCGTTCATCTATATTTTTGGCATAAGCGTGTGGGCCGTTGCTATTAGCGGCATACCCCATTTGATTCAAATAATAAATTAAAGCACGGTGTTTGGCAAAGGCTTGTTGAGCGATAGAACCCTTTGTGGACTTAGCTTTAAGATGCAAGACCCAACCTATTAAAAATGGTAAGAGAAAAATAATTAGTGTTAAACCCACCAAAACGCCTAACGTTAAGTATAAAAATCGAAACCAGTTAAATGGAGTCTCTTCTGTCTTTTTTTCTTTTTCTTTTGCCTTCTTCTCTTCGGTTTTTGTTTGCAACTTTAACTCATCTATTGGGATGGGATTGGGCAAACGTTTTACCAACGTTTCAAAATTATCGCCAGCTTGCGTAAAAAGTGTTTTCAATACTTCGGCACGAGATACGGCTGTAAGGCGCATTCCCGCTTTTATTGCACTTAAGCCTATGTTACCAGTATCGTTTAATAAACGGGCTAACGACACATCTAAATTCAACTCACGTTCTTGACTAGCTACAAACTCTGTATCGTGATAGAGCATTCTTTTAGTTTGCAGTACAATTCGTTTTCTCAAAGTGTCAATAGCATTAACTTGACCTTCTACAACTAAATAGGTGGCAGGCACATCTGTAGGAGGTGTTCCATCGGGTTGTGGTGCTTGTTGGGTATTTACATCGGGTACGGTAGTATCAAAATCTATCCAACCATATCCTTGAAAATAAACTTGTACCCACGCATGGGCCTGGTCGGCATAAAACCAATACCAACCTGGGTTTTTACTACTGCGATCGGTTGCTAAAAATCCGGCAGCCAAACGAGAAGGGATACCCAATGAACGCAACATAAATAAGGTAGCACCCGCATAATACGCGCAATATCCTTTTCGGTTTTCAAACAAAAAATAATTTAATTTACTGGCACTCGGAATGCCCGGAATACCAGGATTATCAGAATACTTAAAGAGTGGTTGGTTAAACTCATCTTTGCTTAAAAAATAATCGCGAATGGCAATAATTTTATCAATGGGGGCTGCTGCATTTTGCGTAATTTTTTGCGCCAAGGCTGTGATGCGCTTGTATTCGGCATTTGCGGGCATATAGGTGTAATACGTTTCAAACGGTTTATCGGGCGATTTAATTTGTTCAATGGCTCTTAACTTTGCAAAACGTAATTCCTGAAATTTTTCAAGCTCTGTATTGCCTGCTGGATTATAAATAAAATAAGCACTGTTTAAATCGCTAACCCACATTTTAGTAGTATAAGCACTGCGGTATAAATTCTTGTACTCTTCGGGTACCGAAATGGGTTGGCAATAAAAGGCGGTGGATGGGGCTACAAAACTTTCGGGTGCTAAACCTACCTTATACACATCGGCGGCAATTACTTTTCGATCGCGTGTTGCCAACGATTGGCTTATAATGTTGGTATCGCTCTCTTTAAAATAAAGCGGAATTTTTGAAGGATCGGGCTTAAATAAATCGTTGTGTGGTAAATTTTCATCTACCTCAAACGTTTGTGTTAAGGTATCGAAACGGGTAAAATAATGCGAGGTAAAATAAAGTGGATTTGGAATTTTAGTAGATTCAAAAAAGTGGTCGAGTTTGGCTACAAACACCAATTGCTTATCTTTATTTAAACTTCCGCTTAAACGCGTTTGATCTTTGTTTTGTAGGCCACCCTCTTTATTTTTTTGAGTCATAGACTCGCCATTATTTCCATTTTGGTCTTGGTTCGTTTGTCCTTTTGCGCCTCCCCAGGCTTTCTCTACCGCTTGAAAATCGCTTTTGAAATAACTTAGTAAACCAATGAGTAAAATAAAAATAAGTAAGGCAAAGCTCACCAATCGTTTACCAATAAAAAAGGTAAACTGGGTTTCATTTTCGTTAGTGTTCCTAATTAATTCGGCGGTGTAAATGCTGTAAAAACTATAAATTAAAATAGGTACTATGCCACTAATAAGTGCGCTTACGGTTATATCGCTGGTGCGACTTACCAATGCAATTTCCAACAACAACAACAAGGTGCTCCAAATGATGCTTACATTTCGAGAGCGGCTAAATCCATAGCCAGCTAACCAACCTATCAAAAATAAAATACTAAAAATGTAAAAGGTAATGGCGGCATAAAAACTATCGAACTCGCCTATTTGTAGGCGTTGCACCAGTTGATAAATGAAACTTAATACAATGGCTAAACCCAAACTAATGGGCAAAAACCGAAACCGATAGCGAAATGTTATAACAGCTAGTGAACACCCTATTGTAAAATAAATGGCTTGGCTTATCCAATCGTTTCCTAAAATAGCATAATAGGCATTTACCCGCTTTAAAAAGAAACACGCCAACACTGCCGCTGGTAAAACAAGCAGTAGCAATTGCATCATTACTTTTTTGAAGCTGTAGTGTTTTCCTAATTTCATACTGACATTTGCAACGCCATACTGCGCTCCGATTGTTTTAAAAGTTCAATTATTTTTTTCTCGTTCGCCTCTAGTTTTAAACGCAAAGGCGATACTTTCCATAAAGTATTGCTTTGTTCGTTTTCGCTTACATCGCCTTGCAAAAAAATCCATTTGAGCCAAGTTTTCCACAAGGCACTGGTGCTTACTTGACTTAGTGGAATAAATAAAAACGAAATATCGTTTCCATAACGCGCTATCCATTGTTCTACTTCTTGTGCGTCGTTAAGAGAAGAGAGCAATACCACCGAGGCATAACCCGGTTTTATAAAATCGTTAAGCGCTGCCTCTTGCTGCCAGTGGCTTCCAGCAATCATAAACGGCACGCGTTCGTTAGCGTCGTTGGTATTAAACGGTGGCAAGGTTTGATCGGGTATATACGTTAACTCAAATCCTTTTTTTTGCAATTGTTGATACACCGACCAACACGCATTTTTATAAGCGTTCAAAAACGGTTTTTCAATTTTGGTTATCCCACTCACATTCATAAAACTATAAAAGGAAGGGTAAAAATAAATATGAGAGGCGTAAGGATCTAAGACCTCGGGCGTACGCACGACCAGTTCTTTATTTTTGGCGTAAATTTTCCAAACAATACGGCGCACATCATCGCTGGTTTCAAAATTTTTATAGTTGAGCCACTCGCCTTCTACTCGTTTTAATTCGTCAATGCGCACATCGGTTTCTTCGGTTTTTCGAGGTGCAGCTTTAAATGCAGGCGTAGTTTGTGTTTGTGGATAAATGTGAAAACGAATGGCTGTTTTTAGGGTTAATGCCAACGAAAAGAAATGAAAAAAATCTTCGCAATACAGCACTACTCTATCCACATGGTACTCGCGTATTTCGGGTAAATGCCAAACAAATGCACCTTGCCAAGTAGTAAATGAGCCTTTTTCGTTTAATGGCGAAGGCGAAAACTTAGGCGAATAGGCTTTTAAATCGTAGCGTACCCGCAATTTTATAAAACCCATAAGTGGTGCTAAGGCAGGCTGCAAGCGGAGGTGTAACTTCTGTTGAATGCTTTCTGATTTTTTAAATGCCTCTAGTTTTATTTGCAATAGCCCTCGACGTTGTTGCCACTTAATAAATCCGTACGACACACCAACACTTAACAATGCCAAACAAACCATGCTGCATCCAAACCAAAGTGTTACGTTTAATAAGATGGCGTACACAGCGGTATAGGCCGAGTCGGGCATTTCGGCAATGGCTTTTAACTTTAAATACCCTGGCACTATAATGGCTATAAACAACAAAAAGTAAACCGTAATTGGTAAATAATAACTTAGCGTTTTAAGTAGCCTAATTACTTTATATAAACCAGTCATCACAAGGTTTTAAATTACAATTTAATACAGAAACTACAAAATACATTAACGGTAATTGGGTTTTATACCTCGACTCGTTATATTTTAATCCAATTAGATTTAACTTGCTCGGCATAACCACTACTAAGTCTAAAAAGTGTGAGGATTAAACTTACGGTATTAATTTTTTGTATTTATCAAGTAAACGTATTAATATCCTATTATCTATTTTTAATTCTGCTACTTCAACCAACAATAATTCACATTCATTTTTTAGTTCAGTAATTAGATCGTTATTCTTTTTTTCTATAAAGTTATATTTACTTTCAAAATCCAAAATATCTGATATTAAAACACCAATTGCTTTTGCAATTTTTTCACAGTTTTCTATACTGATTTTTTCTTCGCAGGCTTCCATTTTACAGTAAGTACTTTGATTAATACTAAGTTTTAAAGCAACTTCTTTTTGCGAAATTCCTTTTTTTTCGCGGAGCATTCTTATTTTAAATCCTTTATCCATAGCTGAGGAAATTAGAATTATTCTTAATAAATGTAAAAATATTCCATTTAAGTAAGTAGATATTCGTTTAAAGAAAAACAACATTCTTAATAGGAAATAAATTTAACTGTTTTATTTCGTTTACAATAGGGCTTGTTAAGTAATTTCGCATCTCAATAACTATTAAAATAACTTAAAAACTTTTCTGTTGTAGTAACAGTCGAAATTATGAAATAACAAAATTAATGATCCTAAGTGTTTCAATCGTAATCTTAGTTTCGTGTAACAAAACCAAAAACTCAAGTCCTCAACCAACATCTTCTAGCAAATCTAGGTATTAACGGAAAATAACGCTCGGCAAACAAATGTATGTCCAAATATTAATGGAGCAACCCTTCAAAACGGAATGCTTCATTTTCCAGATATGCAAAGTGCACAAAACTCAATAGATGATATTAAGTCTAAACACTCAGCACATATTGACTCCGTTGATTTCTATGCTCCTTCAAAATGCTTCGAGAACAACTTTAGAGGCTTTATTTCTTTGCGAATGAAAATTGAAACTCTTAGGAATAATTGGTTAAACACACCTGATGCAGATCCTTCGTCAGACCCAGATGACTCTTATATGCCTGGTATAGGGTTTAGAACTGTTTTAAACTCTGAGGGTGCAGTAAAAATAGGCAGCATTATTTTTTATTTTAGACCAAATGGTGATTACTACAAAGTTGAAGATGGAAATTTTAATAAATATTCTCCGTTGCTCTCGAGTAAAAATACCTCGACGAATTTAGATAGCGTGTTCTTGTACTCTACGAATGGTAACGTGCTAAATATGAAATCGGGTAGTTCAACCATACAAAGTCAAAGTTCAAGTTTAAGTTGTATCGGCTGGCAACAAAAAAATAAAACTAATAATTACGCATCTAACAGAAGAGTAAAAGTTAAAATATGGGTATGGAATTACGGACCTATTGGGGCTGATGTTGACTCAGAAACCGAAAATTTTAGGAGAACTTCTGGCGTATGGTTTAGAAATTCCGCAAATGAAATTAATAGTGGATTGTGTGGGCAAATAGTTGGTGGTAACTGTTTTTTTATAGGGAATATTTGCCCGCCATTAAAAGTACAAAATAATAGTAGTGGAGTTGGAAATCATCTATCTATTTATGGAGGATTGGTAAGAAAAGTAGAGTCTAAAAAATTAACAGCCTCAGGAAGGGCAAGAACGGGTAATGTTTGGTCACAACTTTTAAACGTTCAAATCGAGTAATATTAAGGTACATAACTTACTAGAGTCTGTTTGTGTAATACTTAACATAGTTTGTTGAATATTACACAAACAGTTTTTATTAATTTTATTATAATAATTTCCACAATCATAATGATAAAAAAAAATTTAATTGTATCTCTTATTTTAATTCAGGCTTCACTCAATGCCCAAAATAACTTCAATAAAAATCCTGAAGATAAAAACATAGCTATTTCACTTGGACAAGTAATAATTTTAATCAAACCAATAGCTTGTACGGTAAAACTAAGGGAGTAGCTTCACGAAGTACTTTTTTAAGCTTATCGTATTATAGAAATCTTGATAGCGGCTGTAAGCATTACATTTATGCAAACGTTTTAATGACTAACTACAGGTATAAGTACGAGTCTAAATATTTTTCATCAACATACAATGGGGCATACTCTACAAGTGATCACACAGGTTCAAAATCTGGTTACACTAAATTTTCGCTATTGTATGGCTATAATTTTTATCAAAATCGAAAATTAAAAATAAAATTTCTTACTGGACCAAGTATTAATTTACAAGTAAATACTGGGGTTTGGGGAAAGACCAATTCAGAATCTATTGAAGACCCTCTTGGGTATGTAATAAATAAAACTTTATTGGTTGATACCATAATCAAGAAAAATACGTTCAGTTTGGGAGCTGTAAGTGGATTAAGTATGGATTATAATATTTTTAAAAACAGAGCCATATTACACTTTAACCTATCTTATAATTATGGGTTTAATAGTATTAATCAAATTAATACACAAACAATTTCTAATGGTCAACTTTATGATAGAGCTACAATTGTTGGTAACGGTACAGGATTATTCTTTTCTTTAGGTTTAGTTATTAATAAAAAAAAGCATAACCCAGATAAGCCGTAAATCAAGTTGATGTAAATAGTCGAAACTACGATTCCTCAAAACAAAAAAAGCGGCTCTATCAAGAACCGCTTTAAAAAAGGATTGGAATAGTTTTATTCTTTCACCACACGAACAGTTTGTTTACTTCCGTTCTGAACAGCTTCAATAAAATAAATACCATTAGCCAAATGGCTTAAATTAATAATGTTAGAACCAGCTTCTAAGTCTAATTGCTGTTGAACCTCACCTAACAAATTAGTAACCTTCACTTTGGATGCCTGAACCAATTCGAGTGTAAAAATACCTTTGTTTGGATTAGGAAATAAACTCATTGCCGATTGGTTAACCGCAACGCCAGTTAATCCTAAACAAGGACTTACATTTTGTGTGAAAGTGACCATTTTAGAACAACCTGCACTGGTTCCGATAACCGAATACGTTGTGGTAACACTCGGACTCACAACAATACCTGTTGTGGTGAAACTATTACTCCACGAATACGTTGTAGCACCTGCCGCTGTGATAGATACACTATTACCCGCACAAATTAAACTGGCACTAGAACTTACCGTTACATTGGGTAATGCAACAACCGTTACACTAGAGTTGACTGCCGAAGAGGTACACCCCAAACTATTACTACCTATTACACTAACAACAGTATTGCTTGTTAAACTTAGCAATACATTGCTACCATTACTGTAAGAATAACTGAGTGCACCCGATGGAACAATCGTAAAATTCTGTCCCGCACAAATACTACCACTATTTACAGTTATAACAGGATTAGCATTTACCGTAACCGAAGCCACTGCCGCTGCACTCGACACACAACCCAGCGAATTGGTTCCCGTTACCGAATAACTCGTTGTAACGGAAGGACTAACCACCGCATTACCATTGCTAAATGTATAAGTGCTTGCGCCTGAGGGTACCATTGTGAAACTTTGACCTGTACAAATATTACCACTATTAACTGTAACAACTGGAATAGCATTTACCGTAACTGTAGCCACCGCCGCTGCACTCGACACACAACCCAGCGAATTAGTTCCAGTTACCGAATAACTAGATGTAACCGAAGGACTAACTACCGCATTACCATTGCTAAATGTATAAGTACTTGCACCCGAAGGCACCATCGTGAAACTTTGGCCTATGCAAATATTACCACTATTAACTGTTATAACAGGGAAAGCCGTGTTATTAAAGGTATAGGTTGGTGCGGGGCTAATGTTATTACGCGTAAAATACCACAAGTCAGGATAACCGTAATGAAAATTCGTTAAAATACTTGTAGGAAATGTATTAGCCGCACAACTGTTGCAATAACGCATATCGCCATAAGTCATGTGTTGACCAATTTGCGAAGAGGTTCCAAAATAATACCCATCTGTTGGCCCTTGATACAGCGATAAAATATACTGTGTGCCACCTGCCATCCATATTGGAGCGTTTAATGGATTGTAATTATATTGAGCCGCTGCACCAGTTACTGTTCCTTGAGCAACAATGGCTTGGGTAGTAAAATCAAATAAGGTTACAGTACGGGGTGTACCGTTAGGCTCGCGTTTGCCAAAGTGTGTTACTAATAAATCTTCAGTTGGCGTAAATCGAAAACCCCTTTGCGAATTAACGGCACCGCCTGAACTTCCACTAGCCACGCTATCGGTCGAAGAGTTAGGCCCACTAAATACGTTTGGTATAGAACTAACCGCCGTTACGGTGCTATTGCCATGGTACATAAAAAAGGTACGTGTTCCATTAGCTGGAATGGTATCTATCTTTACCCATATTGTAGTAGTAGGGGTGTTAATCCCACTTTCAAGCCAATAATTATAAAGGGTAGTACCCGTACAGTTTTTACCAAAGCGAATATCGTTGCCCGTAGCTTGCATTTGATTGGCGGTAATAATAGTTTGTGTATTAACAATTAATTTTAATTGGTAATTAACTGCGGCTACAGTAGCGCTGTTACTTACCGTAATGCTTCTAATAAACCCCCATCCCAGAGGTTGTGAGTAAGCTGCTATACTTATAAAAAGTAAACAACTCGTTAAATAAAAAGTAATTTGTTTTTTCATAGGTTTTAAGGTTTAGTTCGATTTAACTGTTTTTGATTTTAATTGCGCAAGCGTTTCTTTTTCTTTAAGTAAAACCTCTTTTGGATAAGAAGGATCTGTTTCATTAATCGCAATCTTCTTTTCTAATTGTTTAATTTTTTGTGAAGTCGTTTCGCTTACTTCCTTTTTTACTGAAGTTTTAGCTTGACTTTTCGCTTGTGGCTCTTGGCGTGCACTTAAACCAAAAGCAAACAACAAACTGGCCAATAATACATTTTTTCTCATTGTTAGTAATTTTATAAATACATAGTAAATATAGTCGAAAAATACCAACGCTAAAACGGGTATTTCTACCTATTTTAGAAAGTACCATTTAGTTTAATAAATAGTTATCTTATCGCGAAAAAGTATTTTTATTAGAACAAAAATTGCAACTGTAATGAGTTGTACAAATAGACTAAGTAGCCAAGTCATAGAGTTTACCACAATAGAAATGAATGAATTTATAAGTACATGAATCCTATTACTGTAATCTAGTAAGCTGCTCTTATCAGAACCATTAACTAAATTAAATCATAGATCAACGCACCAACTAACTTAACCCGATACGCTGTATTTACGGTTTAACTTAAACATTTTTTTTGAGGAAGTACCTATGAAACAGAATGATAAATTAAACCAAACTATATGGTTGGCGTATTAAACAAATCCCTTACTTAAAAATTAAACTCGCCTGAAAACCCCTTTCCATTTCGTATTTAATCCTTAACTTTCCTCACTATTAAAATGAGCGTTTATGCAGCAGCTTTTCTCCGAGTTTTCACCGGCTAACTACCAGCAATGGCAGCAGCAGGTTTTAAAAGATTTAAAAGGCGAACCCTTTGAAACGTTAATGTGGCACAACGAAAATGGATTTACCATTGAACCTTTTTATACCGCCGAGCAACTTAAGCACCAAGCCCATCCTACCTTTGCACACAGCAATTGGGACGTGTGCGAACACATTGCTGTTACCAACGAAGCTGAAGTCGAAGCCAATGCCACAGCCCTACGCGCATTAGCCGCAGGAGCAAGTGCCTTATGTTTCACCATTCACCAAAAAATAAATACCCAACGTTTACTTCAAAATATTTCCGTTGAGCATGTTTATACACAGTTTAACATCTCAAACGATGCCATACACCTTTTAAACGATGTAAGCAATTACGATGGCAAAGCCAATCCTTACGATGGTTTACAAAAATGTTTTGTTACACTCGATCCGCTACACCTCTTAGCTAAGTATGGCGAGTGGCACCACTCGCCCGAACACGATTTACAAACACAATTAAACCGCCCGTATTTGAACGTAAACGGTATTTTATACTTCGAAGCGGGTGCTTATGCGGCTACGCAATTAGGCATTAGCTTGGCACACCTCAACGAATACTTGTACTATTTAACTTCACAAAACGAAAAAATTCCTTCGCTTATTCATCTCTCTTTAGCCATTGGTAGTAGTTTTTTTACAGAACTAGCCAAGTTAAAAGTGGCGCGGCAATTGGTTCAACTGCTGTTGCAACAATATAACGCAAGTGCAACCCTTCACCTACATACACAAACAGGTTTGTTTAATAAAAGCGCAAAAGATGTGAATACAAATTTGTTACGCACCACCACCGAAAGCATGAGTGCAATATTAGGCGGTTGCAATAGCTTGTGTACATTGCCTTTCAATAATGGCTTTGAAGTAGATACCGATTTCGCACGACGTATTGCGCGCAACCAACAATTAATTTTAAAAAGCGAAAGCTATTTTGATCAGTTCGCCGATGTAAGCACAGGCTCTTACTACATCGAAACATTAACCGAGGCTTTAGGCGAAAGAGCTTGGGCTTGCTTTAAAGCCATCGAAGCCGAAGGAGGCTATATCAAAAGTTTTACCGAGGGTAAATTACAAGCTCGCATCAATGCCGATTGCAGCGCACAGCAACACGCCTTTGCTTCACAGTCTAAAATAATGGTGGGTGTCAATAAATTTCAAACAACACCCGAACCCGAAGTGCCCCCACTTAAATCATCTGTTTCTGCTTCTACGCCGTATTCACCCATTGTTCAACAGTTTTTAGCCCATTAATGTATGACTCGTAAACTATTTGATACCATTCATTATCAGCAAACGGTTCGTGTAAACGCCAACGATAACGCCAGCACCTTTACAAGTCCCGAACAAATTGAAATAAAATCTAATTACGATAACTCCATCCTCGAAACCTTGAACCATACAGGTTTCACGGCGGGCATTGCACCTTATTTACGTGGACCATACAGCAGTATGTATGTAAAAAGCCCATGGACAGTTCGGCAATATGCAGGGTTTAGTACCGCCGAAGAAAGTAATGCGTTTTACCGCCGAAATTTAGCAGCTGGGCAAAAAGGCTTATCTGTTGCATTCGATTTGGCAACCCACCGCGGTTACGATAGCGACAACGAACGCGTGGAAGGCGATGTGGGTAAAGCAGGTGTGGCCATTGATAGCATTTTAGATATGAAAATTTTATTTGAAGACATTCCTTTAAATGAAATGAGCGTATCCATGACCATGAATGGAGCCGTATTGCCCATTTTGGCATTTTACATTGTTGCCGCCGAAGAGCAAGGCGTAGCTTTAAACCAATTAACAGGAACCATTCAAAACGATATTTTAAAAGAATTTATGGTGCGGAATACTTACATCTATCCACCCGCTCCTAGCATGAAAATTATTGCCGATATTTTTGAGTTTACCTCGCAACAGATGCCCAAGTTTAATTCCATTTCTATTAGTGGCTATCACATGCAAGAGGCTGGAGCAACCGCCGACATTGAGTTGGCTTATACCCTAGCCGACGGACTCGAATATTTAAGAACGGGTATTAAAGCAGGTATTGATATTGATGCCTTTGCGCCACGCCTATCGTTCTTTTGGGCCATAGGCATGAATCATTTTATGGAAATTGCCAAAATGCGCGCCGCACGTTTACTTTGGGCTAAGTTAGTTAAGACCTTTGAACCCAAAAATAATAAATCGTTAGCATTGCGCACGCACTGTCAAACCAGCGGTTGGAGCCTCACCGAGCAAGACCCCTTTAACAATGTAGCACGCACCACCATCGAAGCCCTAGCCGCAGTTATGGGGCATACACAAAGTTTGCACACCAATGCCTTAGACGAGGCCATTGCTTTGCCAACCGATTTTAGTGCCCGCATTGCCCGCAACACTCAATTGTATTTGCAATACGAAACCGATATTACAAAAGTGGTAGATCCCTGGGGAGGCAGTTACCACGTTGAACAACTCACCCAAGCCATTGCCGAAAAAGCTTGGGTACTCATTCAAGAAGTAGAAGAACTTGGTGGCATGGCCAAAGCCATAGAAACAGGCGTGCCTAAAATGCGCATTGAAGAAGCCGCCGCCCGCAAACAAGCACGTATTGATAGCGGTAAAGATATTATTGTTGGCGTTAATAATTTTAAAGTGAACGAGGCCACGAGCATTGATATTTTAGAAGTGGATAACACCAAAGTACGGCAACAACAAGTGGAACGTTTAACCACTCTAAAAGCCAATCGAAATGCCATGGCCGTTGAACAAGCCTTAAACGCTTTAACCCAAGCGGCACAAACAGGTAAAGGTAATTTATTAGCTTTATCCATTGAAGCCGCGCGTGTACGTTGCACCTTAGGCGAAATTTCGATGGCTTTAGAAAAAGTGTATGGACGCTATAAAGCCCACATACGTTCGATTGCTGGTGTATATAGTAAAGAAATAAGTATGGATGCTGATTTTTTAAAAGCACGTGAATTGGCCGATGCCTTTGCGGCACTCGATGGACGTCGCCCACGTATTATGATTGCCAAAATGGGACAAGATGGACACGACCGAGGTGCAAAAGTAATTGCCACTAGTTTTGCCGACATGGGTTTTGATGTGGACATTGGTCCGCTTTTTCAAACACCAGCCGAAGCCGCTAAACAAGCCGTTGAAAACGATGTACATATTTTGGGCGTAAGCAGTTTGGCAGCAGGGCATAAAACATTGGTACCACAAGTGATAGCCGCTTTAAAACAATACGAACGTGGCGATATTATGGTGGTTGCAGGAGGCGTTATTCCGCAACAAGATTATGATTTTTTATACCAAGTGGGTGTGGCCGGTGTATTTGGTCCTGGAACTGTTATCTCCAAATCGGCACAAACTATTTTAGAAAAATTAATTGAACGCGCAAAGGCATAATCCATTCTCAAATTATTAAATAAAAAACGTGCTTAAAACCGTATCCATTATTATACCAGCTTTTAACGAGGGCAAAACCATTCATTTAATTTTAGATAAAATTAAAGATGTTAAACTTTTAGCCAATCTTCAAAAAGAAATTATTATTGTAAACGATTGCTCAACCGACGATACTGTTGAACGTGTTGAAGCCTATCGTCGCAAACATGCCAACTTAACCATTCAATTTTACTCGCAGCCCAACAACATGGGAAAAGGAGCCGCGTTGCACCGAGGCATTAAAGAAGCAACAGGCGAAATACTATTAATTCAAGATGCCGATTTAGAATACGACCCTGCAGAGTATAACCTGTTACTTAAACCCATTACCGATGGCTTTGCCGATGTGGTGTATGGCTCGCGTTTTGTGGGCGGGCGGCCGCATCGAATTTTATTTTATTGGCACACCCGTGGCAACAAATTTTTAACTGGGCTTAGTAATCTATTTACCAATTTGAATTTAACCGACATGGAAACTTGCTACAAAGTTTTTCGTGCAGAGTTTATAAAACCCATTCCATTGCGCGAAAAACGCTTTGGCTTTGAACCCGAAATAACCGCCAAAATAAGCCGCATCAAAAATATTCGTATTTACGAAGTAGGCATTTCGTATTATGGTCGCACTTACGAAGAAGGTAAAAAAATTAATTGGAAAGATGGCGTAAAAGCCATTTGGTGTATTTTAAAATATGGGATGTTAAAATTATAAATCAACTAGAAACTCAACTAGAAGTAATCTCTTATTTCCTGAAGCCTAACAACATAAAGTGGTAATCAAGATTTTCTATTGTACCTTACTAAAATTATTTGGCATTAATAGTAAGCCATTAAATAATCTAATCCATACTTAGAACGTATATTTCTTAAAGCGTTGTGAACCTCCATAGAGGCTACTTTTTTTATTGCCCGTTGTTTATTAACTTCTATAAAGTCGTACACCTCTTTACCATAAGGAATGTTGTAGGCTATTTTAAAATTTGTTGTATCTACGGGAATAGCTGAAGTATATAAAACGCTTCGTCGCATTTGGTTAAATCCATACAAGTAAAGAACCGAAAGGGGCGTTACTTTTCCTTTTACTAATGCTTCGGCAAAGTAAGGTTGTAGCATTTTAAAAGAATACGGATAATGACACAGGGTCGGGAAAATGATGTTTTCGATGTCTTCATCAAGGCCTATTAAATACTCACCTGGAAACTTTCCCGCCTTGGTTAACTCCAAAATTCTGTTGAAATTATCTGTACAAACACTTGCATAATTGGGTTGCCCTTTGCTTTTTTGTTCATTGCTACTTCTTTTCAGCATCTCTTCCCGCAAGCTAAGGTCAATGCGTTTTAAATACGCTTTGTTACCTTTAGCGTAGAGGGCGCTTAATTGGGTTGAGTCAGTTATAAAGATATTCTTAATTAGCGCATTGCTCAAAAGACGCGATTTACTAATACCTGACTGCGCACACTTATAAAAAAAATCAGGGAAAAATTTATGTTTCTTTAATGCGGCAATTTGACAAGCATTGTAAGCATCGGCTGCAAAAACACGCTTGTATTTGTTAAAAACATAAGCGTACTTTACCAATGCGCTATCAAAACTTTCGCGGGCGTTACAGGCCTCAATCGTTAACATCCAATCTGTATAGTCTGTATAGTCAATACTTGGTTGCGCCCAAATGGATGATGAAAAAGAAATAAATATAAGTGAGATAATTTTTTTCATGTATTTAATTTTTACTTGTATTAAACATTGCGTTTGTTATTATTTACTATTTTCAAAAATAAGTTTGCTTCATAAACTTCTACTTTCGGTAATTATTTTGGCTTCTCTAGATACCTTATGATATTTCTTTAGTTCGAGCAGGGATGTATTTGTTGAGCTTTTAACCAATTCCAAACATCTCTAATACTCTTTTTAAGTCCTTTAAATTTACTTCCAGTACGCGTTCATAACAATTATTTCAATCATTAAAAAATCTTATTCACTCAATGAATACTATGTGGTGTAACGCACATAAAAAACTTATCTTTGCACCATGCCCACAATAGGTTCTATAAAGTTACCCGATTTCCCTTTGTTGTTAGCGCCCATGGAGGATGTAAGCGATCCCCCTTTTCGTTATGTGTGTAAACAATACGGTGCCGATTTAATGTACACCGAATTTATTAGTAGCGAAGGCCTCATTCGTGATGCCATTAAAAGTCGCAAAAAACTCGATATATTTGACTACGAGCGGCCTATTGGCATTCAACTATTTGGTGGCGATGAAGAGGCGATGGCACTCTCGGCTAAAATAGTAGATGTTACCAATCCAGATATAGTTGATATTAATTTTGGATGTCCAGTAAAAAAAGTAGTTTGTAAAGGTGCAGGAGCTGGGGTTTTAAAAGATGTAGATTTAATGATACGGCTTACAAAAGCAGTTATTAGAAGTACTTCTAAACCTGTAACAGTAAAAACCCGCTTGGGTTGGGACGATAGCATGATTAATATTATGGAGGTAGCCGAACGCTTGCAAGATGCAGGTATAGCCGCGTTAACCATACACGGCCGAACGCGTGCGCAAATGTATAAAGGCAGTGCCAATTGGGAATATATTGCAGCAGTAAAAAATAATCCTCGCATCAAAATTCCTATTTTTGGAAATGGAGATGTGGACTCGCCTGAACGCGCCCTCGCCTATAAAAATAAATACGGCGTAGATGGCATTATGATTGGACGCGCCGCTATTGGCTACCCTTGGATTTTTAATGAGATTAAACATTTCTTTGAAACAGGAACGCATTTGCCCAAACCTACTATGGCCAATAGAGTGGAAGTGTGCAAAACGCATTTATTAAAATCGGTAGAATGGAAAGGCGAAGTATTAGGGGTTTTAGAAATGCGCAACCATTACGCCAATTATTTTAAAGGTATTCCTAACTTTAAAGATACACGTGTAAAACTGGTTACACATAGCAAACTCAACGATTTGTTAGAGGTGCTTGAACAATGTTTAGAACAAAATTTTGAAACAGTACCGTCTTAACAATTATAAATGACGTTTGATTTTCTCGGCAATATTTAGAAACGCTTCTTTATCCAAATTTAATTTAGGACGGAAAAAATTACAATCATCGAGTGTATTAATAGGTATAAGGTGAACATGGGCGTGTGGCACTTCGAGACCTATAACTTGCATACTAACACGGTTGCAAGGGTACGCCTTCTTTATGGCCACGGCTATTTTTTTCGAGAATAAAATAAGTTCCGTAAGCCCTTTATCTTCCACATCAAAAAATTGATCGGTTTCTACTTTTGGTACAACTAAGGTGTGCCCATGTTTTAAAGGGTTAATATCTAAAAAAGCCAATGCGTGTTCGTTTTCAGCAATTTTATAGGAAGGAATTTCTCCAGCAATGATTTTAGAAAAGATACTAGCCATTTTTTATTTAACTAAAGGCTAATTTCCATTACCTCAAATGTTATCACGCCCGCTGGAACCGTTACATCTGCCTTATCGCCTACTCGCTTTCCTAAGAG
This sequence comes from Bacteroidota bacterium, assembly GCA_013297775.1. Classification (GTDB taxonomy): domain Bacteria; phylum Bacteroidota; class Bacteroidia; order B-17B0; family Aurantibacillaceae; genus Aurantibacillus. The sequence goes on along the minus strand of JAAFIL010000022.1, from coordinate 16,527 downwards.
TCCTTTTCCAATGGGCGAGTCCACCGAAATTTTACCCGATTTTAGGTCGGCTTCGTTTTCGGCAACTAAGGTGTATTGCATGGTGGCATTATTTTTTGTATTCTTAATTTTTACAGTAGTCAAAATGCTCACTTTACTGAGGTCTAGTTGGGTTTCGTCAACTAAGCGGGCATTGGCCAACACTTCTTTTAGCTTTGCAATTTTAACTTCTAACAATCCTTGTGCTTCGCGCGCAGCATCGTACTCAGCATTTTCGCTTAAATCACCTTTATCTCTGGCTTCTGCTACTGCTTGCGTGCATTTTTTGCGCTCAATGGTTTCTAATTGATTCAGTTCAACGCGCATCTTTTGTAAACCGTCTTCGGTGTAATATCCAACTTGTGCCATTTTTTAAGTTCTATAAAAATCAAAGAATCCCGACAAGTCGGGATTCTAATAAATTAGTGTAAAAATAATAATTGTATTCTTAAATTCCTATAAATTTAGCCTTAAACCAAAGGTGTGGGTGCCGCCAAATGGATTGGTAAAGCGATACGAATAATCAAACCCTACGGTTGATTTACTTTCGCTAAATGGCAATTCAACGGTTGCACCTAAGGTAGGACCTGTATAAACTGTAGCGCGATCTACTGTAAATATATTTTTCTCCATTTGCAAACCACCACGTACCATCAAAATTTCTTTCCACCCGTACTCTAAGCCTACTAAATAGTTATCGTAGGTAAAGGAATTAGAAGTGTAGTTGGCCGCTAAGGTAACACGGTGTGTTTTTTTCAAACCTGTGCTATCTCTGGTTAAATAAAAATCATAAGCTGTACCAATGTTTACTAAAGCTGGTAATTCAAAAGCATTACTACGGCTCAATACCGTTAAATCGTAACCGCTTTGGTAACGCACCGCTGCTTGTTTAGCTAAACCATCGCCTTGGTAACGCATTTTAGGTCCCCAATTTTTAAGCGCAATACCAATGTGAATTTGATCGTACTTTCCAGTATGGTATTGGATACCCGCATCAAAAGCTACACCACGAGCCGAAACGTTCGCAATTTGTTCAGAAATGAGTTTCACGTTAATACCGCCAAAAATATTATCAGAGAACATTTTAGCATAAGAAAAACTCAAATTATAAAATGTAGGATTAAATGTACCTAATCCACCTTCTGGTTGGTCTTCGGTTGTGATATCAATTCTTCCTGCATTAAGAGCCACCAAACCCACGCCGAGCGTTCCAGTTTCGCCAATACCTTGGGTAATACCAATGGTGTTCAAATAAATTTGAGTACCCTGTAACCAAACCGTACGGTTAAATAGAACTTCGGTTTTCCGAGTAAATGCGGTTCCTGCAATATTTAAGAACTGTGCTTCGAGCCCTCTTACCTTTGCTGAGTTAGACCCTGCCCAGCCACTGTTACGAGCATACGGATTAATTAATAGAACACCCGCACCAGCCTGACCTGCACGTTCTGGGTTACCAGCGTTTGCTACATCAGGAAGTAACAGTCCCGATACTAAAATGGATGATAAAATTATATGTTTTTTCATGATTTCTAACTGAACTTAAGCATTAATAATCTTGTAAATCTAAAGGACGCATTACACCAAACCATTTCACTATTTTTTCACCTAATCCTGGGGCGTCAATATGAATGATGTATAAGCCACTTGCTACCGAAATACCCGACTGGTTTTTCAAATCCCAATCTTCATAAGGTATGCGGCGTGCCTTTTTGATATCAGAACTTGAACTTGTTGATGCTTGATACAAATCTTCGGTATCTGTAACATCGCGATTGAAGGTTCTAACTAGTGTTCCATTAATGGTGAAGATTTTGATTTTACACTTATTAGGTAAGTTCGTAATTCTAACGCGGTTATCAATACGACTAGATTCGTAGCTAGAAGCCCCGTAATATGGATTTGGAACTACACGTATTAAATCTAAAGCATTTTTGGCAACCGAAGTTTGCTTAATGAGAGCCGCTACTTCGTTGGTATTGAAACTATACATTGGGAAATTGTTATTTCTCGCTGTTGTTGAAGTATCTACGGGTAACCAAGCTGTGGTAGAAAACGTTGATAAAGGAAGTTTACCTACGTTAGCGTATTGTGGTTGCGCATTTGTAGAAACTGAGTAGCTGTAAGGCGCACGGAAATAAGTTGAGTATCCATAACGATACGGCTTTTGAACACGTATCTTCACTTTAGCTGTGGTAGGAATATCTTTAGGGTTTTTAAATGCAAACCCAGGACGAGTTAAAGGAATATTTACCCACATTACATCGCGGATTAAAGAAGACATGATGCCATTAGCTGGTGCACCTTGGATAAGTTCTCCGTTTTGTAACAACCCAAAGAATGAATTGAATAAGTTCATTAGGCGAGCACCATTATCGTAGCGGCCTGCACCTAAAGGAACATTAACCACACTAGATGGGTAATAACTTGTTAAGTTTCCTAATACTGGTACATCAAATTTTTCTGAGCTTGAGTTGCCGAAAATATAGATAAAGTGTTTGCCACCAAAAGCAAACTGAAACGGCGTATTGATACTTGTTGTTGAAGTAGGATTCCACATCATATCGTCACCATTATTTTCTTTTTGGTACGAATCTTCGCCAAAAGCCATGTTCAAACGTTCGCCTGTTTCTAAGTTAATAGCATAACCCGGAAACCAACCCATACCAACAGTTGCAGTAATCGAAGCCTCGCTGGTATTACAACCTGGATCTCCTAACGGAATACCTGCTTTATCTACCGAAGGCGTTTGGCGTGGCTGGAAAAACGCTGTATTATCTTTAGACAATGAACGACGCTCTTGCATTTCGAGAACTGGACAACGCGTCCATTTTGACTTATCGCTTGTGAATACAACGTCAACACTAGATAGTTTTCTGAGGTCGGTAAAATCTTCAGATACTTTTGTGTTATTATCTTCGCCTGGTAAATTCATTAACAAACGTTGAATGTTATGGTAACCTGGTCCGTAGAAAGGACGACCACCTGCATTTAAGCTATAACTGCAAAGTGAGTAAGGTGCCCAAGTACCGTTTAGGATATTACTAAATACTTTCTTAGGATCGTAGAATACTTTCTTTCCGTCTGATTTTTTGTAGTAGAACGCATCCGATTCATTGTCTAAATCTGTACTCGTACCACCACTTAAAATCCAGTTAGTAGGCGATGTCCCATCGGCATCACGTAAACCTGTTAACCAGTTTTGTTGTGGGTTATCGAAAGTTAAGCTAGCTCCTAAAAACGCTTCTTGCGAAACACCTTCTTCTACATAAGTATTAACCGTATTAGTAAATACTGTATTACGTCCTAAAACTTCAGCTGGATCGGCCACTTGCTTTAATGAAATAGATAAACCTAATTCATCAATATAATACTCATCAGCCACTTTAATGGTTTTTAGAACAACGGCTGGAGTTGGAATATTTGTATTTGTTTTCACCTCTCTAGAAGATATGTTAGGGTAGTAAATATCACCAGTGGTTACGTTCTTTAATTCCCATGATACAGAGTCAGGGCTTATTGTCCCAATTATTCCACGTAAAGCCGCTTTTTTATCAGGAGTTTGTTTGGTTTTAGGGTCAACGAAACGGAATGTAAATTCAGCACCTGTTATGCGTAAAGGATCAACCACTTTAACAGCTAAAGGAGAAGCGTTATTTTGATATTCTACGTTAGATAAAAACCCATTGGCTACGATAGCCGCTTCAGAAGCTGGTGTAAGGTCTAAGAAATTTCCACCATTTCCTTGCCCTTCGATACGTGTAACTTTAGGACCATACCCATAGGTTGCTACTGGAGTTGTTCCATCTTTTTCAATATCAGTAATGTGCGGAATAGCAGCAATACGTTTTACTTTACGACCTTCTAAGTACAATTTTTTCTGACCCAAATAGTTTTCGCATGGATTAGACTCTGGCGATTGATCTTGTTTGTAGGTTATGTAATTGTTGTAAGCATAAGCTACAGACATGTAGTAATAGGTTTTACTATTTACTAAACGTTTGTTGTCTCCCGAAGCAAATGCATCATCAGTTAAGCGAACAGTAGAACGTAAACCTTTGTTCTCACCATCAACCATTACTTTTGGAACAATAGCGTTTACTTGCCCATCAAATGTATAATTAACAACACGTACTACATCGTTCTTAATGTCGCACTGCATCACTAATTTTGCTTTTGTTTCGTTGAACAAATCTTCAGAGTTCACACGATCATCACGTAATTGGTAAATTTTATACCCTTCAAAACGGTAAAATCTATCTGGGTTATTAAGTGTTGAAGTTGACGTACCGCAACTTGTGTTGGTATAAGTTGGGTTAGATGAAATGGTAGGATCAATATCTGCAAAGCTATTGTTGAAGTTATTCGAAGCTCCTGAGTTGGTTAAATAAAGAATAACTTCTTTGTCCATTTCTTGAACAGTCATATCTGGTGCTTCTGGACCATCTAATATTTTGAAACAGTTATTGAATAAGGCTTGCGCTTTATCATCGGCAATTCTTAATAAAGTTATAGAAGCTAAGTTACCAAAACGAATAGAGGATTGTGCCCAAGGCATACCAAATGTAATGTAATTAACAGCACCTGGTTTAAGTGAGAAAGGACCAGCCGATTGAATGAAACGACGATCGCCTGGAAGGTTACCAGAGGTACGCTCTGTCCAACCTGTACCCGCAACAGGATCTCCATCGTAAACAAAGTTAACAGGTATAGAACCACCGTAAGCGTTACCACCTTGTGTAAATGGATTGCCATCTTTCCAAAAACCAGTCATGTAACCATAATAATGCGAAGCAATATTTGGGTTAGTCGTGTTAACATTAAAGTTACCAATATTATTATTGTAATACAAAAACTTAGCCATACCAATGGCTTCAATGGCTTCATCGAACCCATCTTGATCATTGTCAATACCGTCGAATGCGTCAGCTAAAGGTCCACGGAAAAAGTCGCAACCAACTGCTGGTGGAAAATCACCGTATCCACGAGAACCACCAACACTTGGGTCGGTCGAATTTGCGTTGTACATGAAGCCTAAGCCGCGTTGAACATCACATCCTACATAATCATCCGTATAACCTCCCAAATCTGCATCATTCCAAACTGCAAAATAGGTTTGATTTACTAAAAATGAAGAGCGGTTGAAAATCTCGTAACTATAAAAGGTCATGTTATTGATTTCATCATTTGTTCTAAAACCAAAGGCTTGTGCACGCACTTCGATACCAATGGGAATACCTTGCGATTCGCGGTGAATACCACCCTTATCGTTAAATACCCAAAATAAGGTTTCATCGCCGTAAAGTTTAGCACTACAAAAACCATTGTTGTCTTTTAAAGCTAAGTTTTTTACATCGTAAGCAGGGTATTCTCCCGATTCTGGTTCATAAGTAGAGTTTCCGTTTAGATCTTCAAAAGGTGCTAATTTAAGGTCTTGTCCTTTAGTTGGATCGGCATTGCCTGGCCAATCTAAAATATTGGCTGTTGTTTTTGTACCGCCACTTGCCACAAACTCATCTACTTCTCTACGGGTAATGTAGAAAAAACGATCCCACTGTTGACAAACCTCAGCTGTTACACTGGCATCATTTTTATTTAGAGGACCAGTCCAAAAATCAATTCCATTTTGACGATAAGTCATAGCGGCTACTTTAAGCTGTCCACCTCCATCTAAACCAGCTAACCAAATGGCACCTGCAAATAAAGATGAGGCTCCATCTGCTTTGTTAGCAGTTGCTGGTATGATGTAATACGGGTTTCCGCCTCCATCTCTATCCCACCACATATCGCCACCTGTAAATACAATCATACGCACGTTGTTTATCCAAAACTCACGGCTTTTGATTGGATCGGCACAAATATCGTTCATAAGCTTTTCGGGACTTGAGCTCGAAGACCCACCACTGGTAGCTCCTCTTTCTTTTCCAAAGTTTTCTTTAGCATTCAACATGTTGAATGCTAAAAGAAATAGTAGTGCAACTTTAATTTTCATAATCTTCATTTTTAAAAGTCAAACAATAAACCTATTCTTATTACACGGGGGTTACTGTAATTACCGGGAGAGTTTATTCGAATAGCGTACAAATCTTGATAAGATCGAGGGCTAGGCAAACTTTGTATGGCTTGCGCCGCTTGGGCAGAAGCTAAATACCCATCATCATCTGGATTTCCAGTAAATGAATATACATTTAATACATTACGACGGTTTAAAAGGTTAAGCACCTGCAAATACACATTTAAGTTTGCTGATTTACGCTTATCGCTATCTTTTTTACCCCAAGTTAATTCAAAGTTTTTATCTACACGTAAACTGGTACGAATATTCCATGGTTTGTAGCTGCCATTGATTTGCCCTTCGAGGTTAGCCCGTTGATTGCTACCAAAAGCTACTGGGAACGAACGGCGTGTATAAGGTGTACCTGAACCTAATTGTAAGTTAAAGTTAAACCCTACATTCTTTAAAATTTCCATGTCGTTTCCATTTTTACGCTTGTATTTAGGGCCTTTGTAATCTTTACCTGAACCAAAGCGGTAATCGTAGATGAGAGTCATGGTGTGACGTTGGTCATAATCTAAAGGTTGTAAAATACGCAAATTAGGCTGACCACTACTTGCTAAGTTGGCACCACTATTAGCATTTGAACCAGACCCTTCGGCAAACTGTAAAGTATAGTTGGCGTTAATTCGAGACCCACCCGAGCGGCGTAAATCAAACGTAAACGCTAAACCTTTAACTGTTCCAAAATCGAAATTATCATAGGTAATATACGTTTTAGGATAAGCCCCAACAATAGCACGTTGTTGAGCTAAATCGCGCATCTCGCGGTAAAACGCATTGATAGTTAAAGCTGCATTTTTACGCTCAGTTAACACTTGGCTAAAGCCTAATTCATAATCTACCGTACGTTGAGGACGTAAATTAGGATTACCAATAACCCCGCTTGTTAAATTAGCAGCTTGGAAATAATCTATTAAACTGAGTGCATTTCCTTCTGGACGAACAGTTAACACATCGTAGTGTGCAAAAAAGTTAGCTACATCCGAAATAGGGAAAGAGAATGCTACCCGAGGCATAATGTTTATTACAGCTTTGTAATTGGTGAATCCTCCAGCCGACATAGGCTGCGTATAGTTTTCTTTATCTTTGAATAAAGGTAAAGGCTTACCTTCTGATGAATTGATTAAACTAGGATCCGATATTTCTGTTCCTTTAGCATCGTACCATTGATCATCTAAGCGATACCCAACTATTTGCTTAAAGTCAGTTCCATCAATATAAACTTGTGCATCTTTAGAAAGGTTGGCAGGTAATTCGAATTTTCGGTTAGGATATAACGAAGCTAAATCAGAAATCTTAGCCCCTTCGTGCAACATGAATTTATCTTTCAATACTTTTTGATTGGCATCGTAACGATCCACACGCACCCCAACGTTGAACTTCATGTCTTTGAAGTCGAACTTATCCATGATGTAACCAGCCATATAAATGGGATTAAAAGCTCCTTGTGGACGAGTTCTATAACCCAAATCATCTTTGGCATTTAAAAAATCATTGATGTCTGTTTTCTTGGTATTGAGTTTCCCTGTATGTGTAAATCCACGGTACTCTACACTTCTATTCAAATCGTTTGTTCCTAACAAATCTACAGCACTAAACATATCCATGCTAAACGTACTTGGGTCTAAAGCATCTATGTTAACACGTTGCGTTGAGTTTTTGGGTAAACCTAATTTTTCGTTTAGTTTAACCGAAAAACGGCTTTGATTTCCTTCTAAATATTTATTATCATAAAAATAAAACGGAATGCTTCCCGACAACTCAGGTACTAAAATTGGGTTTTCTTTATCTAAACCTTGTAAGTGGTTATCAGATAATTGACGCATCAAAGTCCATAAACCTACTGAATTATTTTGGTAAAATGAAGAGGTACGTTGGTCAAATTCAAACCCTAAAGTCAGCGCATGATTTTTAATGTCGGCATTAAAAGAAGTAGCAAAACGAGCTAAAGTACGCAAAGTTCGAATATACCCCCCAAAAGTTGCACCATAGCTGTTATACAAACCGTGAATAGCTTGAGGTTGATCACCGTTACGCAAGCCACCAGCAGCCGAAATAAAATCGAAAGGAACAAATGCACCAACATCGTTCAATAAGAAATCAGTTAAACGTGCTGCATCTGGATTTAAACTAGAGGGCGTAAAGCGAGGAATGAGTTCGGAACGACTTTGATATTCATAAGCCCAAATGGTGTCGGTTCCTAATGCAAACTTCTTGTTTAATTCGTAATTGAATAAAAAATCACGCTCTAAAAAAGTACGATCAAATTTACCCATGTATCCATAATTAAAAAAATTGGTTTTGTGAACCGAACTTTGCGAAACTGAGTTTTCGCGTTCAAAGCTGGCAATAAAACGGAAGAACGGACTAGTAATCAACGCTTGTTTTTTATCTTTACTAACTGAATTGTCTCCGAATTTTTGAGTTAAGCCAATATTGAACCGGTACGTTGTACTTAAATCTTGCGCATTATTATTAGAGTTAAATAGCATGTTACCCATTCCGAAACGATTTGAGTTTCCGTACTCTAAAAAACCACCTAACGAGATATTTGTTTTAGAAGTTGGTGCAAAATCAATTTTACCATTAAGTGTAATACCGCGGCTAGAGGCGTTCGGACGAGTTCTTAACTCTTCTAAATCGTCTTTTGTAACATAATTTAACTCGTTAATAGAACCTAAGCCGTTGGCTGTTGGGCGTAAAGGTGTTTTCTTTATTTCATCTAAACGCGAATCTTTTATTTTGTAAAGTGGCACTGCCGACGGATCTGGATCTTTTTGGTAAGTTCCTTGCCCCGATAAGAAGAACCCAAGTACCGTGCGTTTGTTACCAGTTGAATCTTTTTTATTGTAAAGCGGCCCTCCTAAACTGAAACCTAAAGAGTTATAACCGTAAGGATCGGTTAATTGTGAAGATATTAATTCTACTCCACCAAAATAAGTAGATTGAGGACCACGCGTAGAGATAGAAATAACACCCGAAGAGGCATCACCATAACTGGCTGGTAATCCTCCTAAAATAACGTTGATTTGGTCTATACCTTGTTGAGGAATATTGGGCGTACCAATTACTTTAACACCATCTACAAAATAGGTGGTAGCTTGTCCACGACCACCACGCACGTTTAATCCTCCGCCCTCGTCGGCTTGGTAAACACCCGCTGTGGTTGCAACCACCGAGTTAATATCTTTAGTGGCTAAGTTTTGGTAATCTTCGCGGGTTACCGTTTGACCCGTTTTAGTATCTGGGTCAATTAAAGGCACTGCATAAGTAACTACATCTACTTCATCGAGGCGCACACCTTCTCCGTTTGATAAAGAAATAGTAACAGGAACAGTTTTACCCTCCCCCACTAATACCCCTTTTGTTTCAGAGGCTTGATAACCTACATAAACACCTTTAACATCGTACTTACCTGGCGATAGTGGTTTAATAGTTGCTTCGCCGTCCATATTGGTGGTAGCTACACCTACTTGAACACCATTTTGATAAACCACCACATTGGCAAATGGAATGGTCTCATTGGTCTGTTTATCTTTTAATGTTACCTTAATGGCACCGTTATCGTTCTGCGCGTTAACTGAAAGAATACCTAAGAAGGTAATTAAAACTGAGGTGTATAGATATTTTAGCATATTGTTAAAATTGCTTAATTTTTACTTATTTACAAGCCATAAAAATAGAAAGTAAGGCTATATTAAACAAATCTTTTTTTAATTTATTCATAATATGTTGATAATCAAGTTATATTAATGTTATTTTTTCATTTAACGTCCATTAACAAACAGATAACTCTCGTTTTACAATATTAGTAACTTTTAACGTAACTCAAACGTCGGTTTAAAAATGTGGTAATAAAAACTTGATAAGTGGTTCGTTTTAAACAATAATTGGTGGTCGGTTTACGTTAAGCCTTCTTAGTTTTTCGAGTAAACCAACGTTTTAAAAAGAACTCTCGTTTATTTTCGTTTACCCGCTGTGCCTTGGCACGGTTGCGTTTCATGCGTTTGCGTACGGTTTTGGTTTGTAAACGTTTGTGATAGGCTTTAATCGCTTTGCGTTCGGCTCGTTCTTTACTACGTTGTTCTTTGGCTTCTTTCCGAATGGCTTTTCGTTTTTTACGTTCGCTGGCAATAGATGGTTTTTTAGGTCCAGCTCCACTAGTTTCGGTTTGTGCTAAAACGCCAGTGAAACCATTCACCAAGAAAAGAAAAGTTATAAAACCATAAAGGAGTACTTTAAAGGGTTTCTGCTTTCTCATATTTAATAACTTCGACACCAAATTTTCTTAAAAAATCAACCCCTTCATCGGTTGGCAATCCTTTAAAGGCGGCGTAACTGGCTTTATAAAATACCTTTTTTATACCTGTTGTAAAAATAACTCGTGCGCAAGCAATGCAAGGCGAAAGGGTAACATAAAGTGTAGCACCTTCTAAAGCCATCTGATTTTTAGCGGCATATAAAATAGCATTTTGCTCGGCATGGAGTGCTAGTGAACAGGAGCCTTTGCTATCGCGCGGACAACCGTGCTCGGGCCACTCTTCGTCACAATTGTGTGTACCAGTTGGCGGACCATTGTAGCCCAATGAAATGATTCGGGTATCTTTGGTTAACACAGCACCTACTTGTGCTTTAACACAATGCGACCGCTGCGATAAAGTGGCTGCTAAATCCATGTATATGTCATCGAAGCTTGGGCGCAATTTGTTTGGCATGTTAATCCGTTTTTAAAATAACTTTTACTTTTTTGCCTAAAACAAAAAATCTCTCCGCATAAATAGATTTTGATTTTAAGCGTTCTTTACCAGTATCTACTTCCACTATGTTTAAAGCTAATTCGTTTAAAGCCGCTGCCGTAATTAAACCTGTCCCTATCTTTTGCCAGTGCTCGCCAACTAAATTTACATTGGCTTTGGTATAAGTAGTGGTATCGCGATATATCCAAACACTATCGCCTACTTTATAATCGCTTAACTTAGCTTTACTTTTATTTAACACCTTCACAAGTTGAGCTTTCGAGAAAGTTATTTTTCCTACAAAATCATCTTGAGAAAAAAGACATGTAGAGCAGCTAATTAAAATAAAAAAATAAAGTGTACTCAACGGAATAATTCTCATCTCTAATAATAAATAATGGCTCTAAAGTTACACATAAAGTTGAAATGTAAACAAGCAACTAGCTATTTTTATAAGATGTGTAGCGGTTTCAGTTAAGGTTGAAACGGCATTTTATCTAACAGTAATACCTATTTAAAAATGGATTTAAACTGGTAAGCACTCCAAACTAGCTCAAGGATAAATGGTATCATAAGAATAAGTTGGTGTAACACGCATTCATTAACTAAACTACTTTTGTATTTTTGTAAATTTGGAAAAAGTCTCATGAACTTAAAATTAATTTTTCTTATAAGCAGCAAATGGTAAAACAAATTATTTTATTAATATTCGGTTTACTACTCCACATTGTTAATAGCTATGCCCAAAACGATACGTTAAGCCCCTGGCGTTTTAGTGGTTATGCCGAAATATATTATAGCTACGATGTTTCAGAACCTCAGCAAAATAACAAGGCTTCATTTATTTACAACCATAAACGCCACAACGAAGTTAACGCCAACTTAATACTGGCACGCGCCGCTTATCAAAAAAATAAAGTTCGAGCCAATGCTTCGTTAATGGCCGGAAATTACCCACAATATAACCTCAGCGCAGAGCCTACTTGGGCGCAATTTATTTACGAAGCCTCCATTGGCGTAAAACTATCTAATACCCAAGCTATTTGGCTAGAAGCCGGTATTTTTCCTTCACACATTGGCTTCGAAAGTGCCATTAGTTCAGATTGTTGGAATTTAACCCGAAGCATTGCCGCCGAAAACTCGCCTTATTTTGAATCGGGTATAAAATGCAGTTACCAAAGCCCCTCAGGTAAATTAAATATGGTTGTTTTAGGTTTAAATGGATGGCAGCGTATTTCTCGTCCCGCCTACTCGCAACTACCCGCCGGAGGGTTTCAAATCAATTATAAACCCACCGAAAAATGGATACTGAATTACAGTACTTTTTTAGGAAGCCTTAAACCCGACAGTCTAAATGCAATACGTCAATTTCATAATTTTTATGTACAAGCCGAACCTACCAAACGTATTGGCTTTATTTTAGGCTTCGATATTGGACAAGATAAATACAACGATACCAATTATGGCGTTTGGTACACCCCACTTGCCGTCGTGCGCTTGGGTCTTACGAAACAACTTAAACTGGGTGTAAGAGCCGAGTATTATAACGACGCAAAACAAATCCAAATTGCAAGCAATACTAAAAATGGTTTTCAAGTTTGGGGGAGCAGCATTAATTTAGATTATTTGATAAGCGAAGGCCTACAACTAAGAGTAGAAGCTAAACAGTACAAAGCCACCGATCCACTTTTTAGTAACCGCACCGAAAATTATTACCTAACCGGAAGTTTAGCCATTCAATTTTAGTAGAGTGAGGCCGTGCCCCCAGTAAGGTTAAACCATTACTTAGTGTATAAATGAAACTTTGAGGCTTATGAAAATTAATACCGTTTGTACAAACTAAATAGTTCAAAAATCTGCGAGGAATTTTTTAACTATCCGTAAATAGACCTCTTTCATCCTGAGGACAAGTTCGAAAAAGTGCCTGTTTTATTAGGCTTTCACCTCCCACTACGATTCCTATTGCATGATTCCATCTAACTCATTTTTTAAGCGTTTCTTAATTCCTCTTTCCCCTCGTCCTTGTTTGAGCGTTAGCGGAAACGAGGACGTGCTAAATGGGCGTTTGTAACGCCAACGCTATCACTTTATCTGCGTTACAAACGCAGTTCTAAAACGTCCTCGTTACGCTTCGCTAAACAAGGACGAGATAAAAACATTTCTAATCACTGTGGCAGGTTTTGTTTTGTGATAGATTTCGACGGTTTATCTCCATCTAACTCATTTTTAAATTTTGATTTTAAACATTTTACAGAGTTAGCTATTTTATTCTAAAGTGTCCGATTTCTTAAAATCTAGGTTTAACAAAGAGTTTCAAGAAAGAAAATTTTTAAAAACAATACTGTTACTTGCTTGCAATCGTTCAATCTCTGAAGGTTGACGATTTTTTTATAGAGAACACATTCAAATGCACATTAAAAAATAATTAAACACCAAAACCTACAACAGCATCGGATATCAAAAATCTAAATCTCAAAATACCGTTTTACATCTTCTATCGTTTCAACATCACTCGGTAACGCTTTCAAGTCAAGCATCAACTTTGATTTCTTGGCTATCACCTCTGGGTCATCGTTAAACAATTGTTTCACATAAAGTTGTCCATTAACTGGCACACACACCGCATACCGAACCCCTTTCTTAAAAATTAAATCCGAAACCTCTTTATAACTATACAAATAAAACATACGGTCTTTATAATCCATTACATAAACTTGGTTGGGCTGAAACGGCTTGCTATTGAGTTGATACGCAACACTTGGCTTATAATCACCAGTTCGTAAACGCGGTCCATCACTATTATACGTTCCAAACTGACTAATTTGGAACACCCGCAACACTTTAGCCGCACCCGATAAACTGGCTACCTCATTGGCATTGGCCGCTTCCATTGCTTTCATTTCACGTATGTAATTTTTTAAACGCTCTTCCTTATTGCGCTTCATTTCAGTCTCGTATTCTTTCTGGCGCGCCAACATGTCAGCTCTCAACTTTTCCTCTTTAGCTTTACGTTCTGCTAGTGCTTTTTCATAATCAACCATTTTCGCTTTAAAAGCCGAGTTAGCCTTTTCAAAATCTACATTATTTAAACATGGGTAAACAATTAACTCTAACAACTGATTCCCCTTGCGCAAACTCAATAAATAATTAATTCCTTTTTGTGGCCCATCACTCACCTGAACATCGTTCCAAGTTACCTCCGTATATTTATCCGAATAGTTTTTATTCTCATCGCCCACTTCAAACATCACATTATTAAACCCACTTAACTCTGGAAATTCATTCTTATCAACCTCTAACGTAAAGTTTTGACGATTACTTATTTTACGAGGCTTCACGGGTTGTTTTACGACAGGCAACTTAGCCACTTGCTGCGCATACTGCTGTTCAATTTTCTTTTTACCTTCCACCTCAACTTCGTTAACTTGCTTTTCAACATCGGCCTTAGAAAGCGCAGATGCCGCCACTCTTTGTTGAGCCGTGTGTGTTTCGGGCTTTAAAGGGTTTAAAATATCCTTTTGTAAATACCGCCAATTTCCGGCCACACTGTCCCACAAATATTGGTTAAACTGCGCTCCCTCTCTTTCACTTGCTAACTGAACGGTTAAAGTAGCCTTCGAACTTAAAAACACAGGCTCCCCATTTTTCTCGCCTTTAATATCAAACATGCCCGCACTTTCAAAATCGTAAGTAGTACCCGCAGAGTCGTACTGCATTGGAATACCGCTCATCAATTGCTCACTTACCTTATGAATTTCGCGGTACAAAATTTCTACTTCGCCTTCAATAATTTGACCTGCCTTCGTTACAAAAGCATTTTTAGGTACTTGAATTTTAGACCGACTTGCATGCACCAAACTGGCACCTTTACCCGCATTTACCTTGTAGCGCGAGTAGGCCACATCCCAATGCGGGTTTAATGGTGTTACCGACCTTTGTTTTTTATCTGCCAACGGTTTAGCAGACTCTTTTTTGTTTGTTGAAGTAGAAGTTAACGCATTCGTTTTTTTTAAGTTAGAATTTGATTGATAAAGTTGAGATAAAGTAACCGTGCAAACCACAACTGCACCTAAAATGGCGGCAGAGTAGCGTATGCTTTTCTTACGCCACCAACTTCGATCGTTGCGCGCCTTTTGAATACTTTGATTTTTAAACTTGGTTAAAAGTTCATCGAAATTTTTATTCTTTTCAATGTCTGCATCGCTAATCTTTTCTCGGTTTAAGATAAATTTCGGTTCCATTTCAGAGTTTTAATTTTATTATGTGCTTTTTTAATTTTTCAATAATGCGGTGCATACGCACTTTAGCATTGGTTTCAGTAATATTTAAAATATCGGCAATCTCCTTAAACGGACGTTTTTCAAAATAACGCATTTCTATTAATTGTAATTCCTCCTCTTCCAAACTAATCATCATCTTTTTTAATGCCGGAATATATTCTTCAAAAAATGGGGCTTCGTTTTCTTCACATATATTTCGCAAATCCCCAATATCTGCGTTTACGGCACGTTTATTTTTTTGCGAGCGAAACAATTGCATCACCTCGTTATGAGCAATGCGATATAACCAACTCGAAAACGGCACCCCCTTATATTGATACCCGTTGATATGACTAATAGCTTTTAAAAATACATTGCTGGTAACATCAAACGCAGTGTCTTTACAATCCATCCGTTGATAGATGTAATTAAAAATTTGCTTGTAGTACTTATTATACAACGGCGCAAATCGAGCAGGGTCTGTTTTAGCCGCCTCAATTAATTGCAACTCATCCTGCAATTGGTTGGGGGTATGGTGGTAAGAGGATTGAACTGTCATAGCGCTGCCGTTAAAAACGTATTATACCTTTATAATTAAAAACAACGAAATGGTTACGCCAATATTTCAAATAACGTTACTCTTATAACTAAGTATTTGATAATCAGTTACATTATTTTTAGTCTAAATGAGTAAAATACCCCTTATACTTAGCCAAACACTATTTTAAATGAGTGAACTAAATATATTGCGGTAAGTCTTTTCGTTTCATTTGTTAAAAAACTAAACTAAAATGTTTAAAAAAACTAGGTATTTGTAACTTTATAGATTTTTATACGTTAAAAATCCTGATTACATTTGTATATAATATATTATGAAAAAATTAATTTTAACCTCAATCGTTTTAGCTTTAGTATCAATGGGTGTTACTTCTTGTAAAAGTCACGAAAAATGTCCAGCTTACTCAAAAGTAAGTGTAAAAAATAACAAAGCATCGGTTTAAACTATGAATTGGATTCCATTAACTGACTCCAAGCAACTTCTCGAAATCATTGAACGCTCGAACAGTCCTTCTGTTCGGGCTGTTTTAATTTTTAAGCACAGCACCCGTTGCAGCATCAGTAGCATGGCACTCCATCGCCTAGAGTCGAGTTGGATAGAGGATGAAACGGTTCCAACTTACTATTTAGATCTAATTACCTACCGATCTATTTCCGATGCACTTGCCACCTCCTACTCCATCGAACACCAAAGCCCACAAGTTTTAATCATTAAAAACGAAAAGTGCATTTATACCAATTCGCACAATGGCATTCGCAGTAACGCAATTGTAGAAGCAATCGTACGATGAACCTAATACAAATATCGGTTCTAAAAGATACAAGTTGAACCAGAATTATTTTTCTTTTAGGCGACGAAAAAATTATAGGCGTAGCAAGGCCTACGGGTATAATTTTTGAG
>JAAFIL010000021.1 GCA_013297775.1 Bacteroidota bacterium | reverse complement strand
GAACTGCGTTTGTAACGCAGATAAAGTGATAGCGTTGGCGTTACAAACGCCCATTTAGCACGTCCTCGTTTCCGCTAACGCTCAAACAAGGACGAGGGGGAAAGAGGAATTAAGAAACGCTTAAAAATGAGTTAGATGGAATTATGCAATAGAAATCTATTACGAGCCGAAATCCCTTCAAAACAGTCACTTTTTCTCCTTCACCATAGAAGCACTATGCCTCAGTCGAAAAAGTACCTGTTTTATTGGGCTTTCGCCTCTCACTACGATTCCTATTGCATAATCTCGGTTTAAGTTTAAACTTAGTATTACCCATAAAAAAATCCTATGTTGCTATGCAACATAGGATGATTTATAATGCTGGAAACGGGATCTATTTTTCGATGGCTCCGATTTGTAATTTTTGCTTGTAAACCGCTTTTATAACGGTTTCGCGACGACGAATACTTGGTTTAGTAAATTTTTGACGCTCGCGTAATTGCTTTACGACACCTGTTTTTTCAAACTTTTTCTTATACTTTTTTAAGGCTTTTTCTACGGTATCGCCTTCTTTAACTTGAATGATTAGCATTATATTTTAGTTTAATTTTTTATTATTTAGGTATGCAAATATACACATTTAGTTGATTATAAAAATTATTTTTTCTTAGCCGCTACTTTTTTTACAACTTTTTTAGCACTTGCTTTTTTAGGGGCAGCTTTTTTGCGAGCTACTTTTTTTACAGCTAGTTTAGCTCCTGTTGAACCCACCAATTTAGTACCCTTAGCTCCAAATTTCTTAGCTGGTGCTTTTTTACCCGCCTTTAGTTTAGAATTTGCCACTGCTTGTTCGTAGGCTTCAGTTCCCCCAATAATTTGAACAACGTCATAAAATTCGAGTTTAGCGGCATCCATCGTTTTAGGGATTCGGTAATTCTCTTTACCTAATGCAATAAACGGACCCCAACGGCCATTTAATACTAGTAAATCTTCATTTTCTTCAAAACGTTTAATCACCCGTTCAGCATCCTTCTTGCGCTTGGCCAAAATCAATTCCACACACCGTTCCGACTCAACCGTATAAGGATCATCTTCTTTGCCTAAACTCGTAAATACGCTGTTATGAACCACGTAAGGGCCAAAACGACCAATGCCTACTTTCATTTCCTTGTCTTCAAACTCGCCCACAATACGCGGCATTTTAAACAATAACAACGCCTCATCTAAACTTATCGTTTCCATACGCTGATCCTTACGCAAACTCGCAAACTGAGGCTTCTCGCCTGTTTCTTCGTTAGTTTCGCCAATTTGTGCCAAAGGTCCAAAACGCCCAATGCGCACAATTACATTTTTTCCCGAAGAGGGATCTTTTCCTAACAGTTTTTCACCGCTGGCACGCTCACTATGATCTATCGTTTTTTCTACCGTTTTATGAAAAGGTTTATAAAATTCCTTTAGCATTTGGGTCCATTCCATTTTACCATCGGCAATCTCATCAAACTCTTCTTCTACTTTAGCCGTAAAATGAAAATCTAAAATATCGGGGAAATACTGAATTAAAAAATCATTAACCACCATACCTATATCCGTCGGAAATAGTTTGGCCTTTTCAGCTCCAGTATTTTCACTTTTTGCTTCTGTCGTAATTTTCCCTCCTTTTAGCAACAAGGCTTTATAAGCCCTTGGTACGCCTTCTTTATCCGTTTTTTCTACATAATTTCTTTTCTGAACGGTAGAAATAGTAGGGGCATAAGTAGAAGGGCGACCAATGCCTAACTCTTCCAATTTTTTTACCAAACTCGCTTCAGTGTAGCGTGGTGGGTGATGCGTAAAACGCTCTACGGCGTTAATTTCTTGCAATTGAAGGGTTTCTCCTTGTTGCAGCGGTGGCAACATTGAACTATTTTCAGTTTCATCTTCATCGTCCGTTCCTTCTAAATAAACCTTTAAAAACCCATCAAATTTTAATACTTCGCCTTGCGCCACAAACAACTCCGAAGTAGTATTTATCGCAATTTTAGCCGTTGTTTTTTCTAACTCGGCATCAGCCATTTGGCTAGCAATGGTTCGCTTCCAAATTAATTCATACAAACGTTGTTCGTTACGTTCGCCTTCAACGGCTTGGTTTTGAATGTAGGTGGGTCTAATGGCTTCGTGCGCTTCTTGAGCGCCCTTACTTTTATTTTTATACTGCCGTGGAAAATGATAATTGGTACCGTAATTGGTAGTAATGGCTTCTTTAGCCTGATTTAATGCAGTCTCCGACAAATTCACTGAGTCGGTACGCATGTAGGTTATTTTACCCGCCTCGTATAAACGTTGCGCCACCATCATAGTTTGCGCCACACTAAAACCTAATTTACGGGCGGCCTCTTGCTGCAAGGTTGATGTCGTAAACGGTGCCGCAGGCGTTCGCTTGGCCGGTTTAGTTTCTAAACTGGTAATGGTATAAAGGGCCGCTTTACACTTTTCTAAAAAAGTATTGGCCTCGGCTTCCGTTTTAAAACGCTCGTTTAATTCTGCTTTTAAACCCGATTTTCCTACTATAAACAACGCCGATACTTTATACGCCGAGGTAGAAACAAACGCTTGAACCTCGCGCTCGCGCTCTACAATTAAACGCACTGCCACCGATTGAACGCGACCCGCAGATAAACTTGGTCTTACTTTGCGCCATAAAATTGGCGATAACTCGAAACCTACTAAACGGTCTAACACTCGGCGTGCTTGTTGCGCATTTACCAAATTAATATCTATGTCTCTTGGATTAGCAATCGCTTTTTGAATAGCAGGTTTGGTAATTTCGTGAAAAACAATGCGCTTGGTGTTTTTCTTATCCAATTGCAACGTTTCAAATAAATGCCAACTAATGGCCTCTCCTTCTCTATCCTCATCGGAGGCTAACCAAACCGTTTCGGCTATTTTACTGAGGCGTTTTAACTCGGCGATAATCTTTTCCTTATCGGGTTGAACCTCGTAAGTGGGATTAAAATTATTTTCTACATCTATACCGTAACCTTTTTTGACAAGATCGCGCACATGCCCAAAACTCGACTTCACTGTAAAATCTTTTCCTAAAAACCCTTCAATGGTTTTGGCTTTTGCAGGTGACTCCACTATAACTAAATTCTTACTCATCTTAATATACGTTCCGCTAAAATTTCCGCAAAGGAAAATAAATAAAAGGGTAATTTCCAAATAAATAAGTTTAATCCCCTTAAAAATTAGATAAATCTTTCTTAAAAATTCTCAAATTCTGCCAAAATGACACATTTTTTAATATCTTTGCGTCCCTCGAAATGGAATCACTCAATAAAATTATAGACGAATCGAAACAAGGTGAAGCTCTACATCTTGCTACCGAACCCACAACTGGTAAAAAATTATTTTTAGAAAGTTATGGTTGCCAAATGAACTTTAGCGATAGCGAAATTGTCGCTTCCATCCTAATCAATAAAGGCTTTACCACTACTCAAAATTATGAAGAAGCCGATGTTATTTTTGTAAACACTTGCGCCATTCGCGAAAATGCCGAACAAAAAGTTCGAAATCGCTTAAACGATTTTAAACGGGTGAAACAAAAAAATCCGAAAGCCGTGGTTGGCGTTTTAGGCTGTATGGCCGAGCGTTTAAAAGCCCAATTTTTAGAACAAGAAAAACTAGTTGATATAGTGGTTGGCCCCGATGCTTACCGCGATTTACCGAATTTAATTGAAGAAGCCGAAGATGGTCGAAAGGCCATAAACGTTATTTTAAGCAAAGAAGAAACGTATGCCGACTTAACACCCGTTCGTTTAGGTGGAAACGGCGTAACTGCATTTATTAGCATTACGCGCGGCTGCGATAACATGTGTAGTTTTTGCGTAGTGCCTTTTACCCGCGGGCGCGAACGCAGCCGCGACCCCGAAACCATTGTAAAAGAAGCCCATGATTTATTTGAACAAGGTTACCGCGAAGTAACACTTCTGGGTCAAAATGTAGATAGTTATTTATGGAGCGGTGGTGGCCTAAAAAAAGAAGTGTTAAGTGATGAACAAAAAGCAAACGCCATCAATTTTGCACAATTACTCGAAAAAGTGGCTTTAGTACATCCCGATTTGCGCGTGCGTTTCTCAACCTCGCATCCTAAAGACATGACCGATGAGGTATTGCACACCATGGCTAAATACGAAAACATTTGTAACTATATTCACCTACCCGTTCAAAGTGGTAACACCCGTGTATTAGAACTAATGAACCGTGGATACAGTCGCCAATGGTATTTAGAACGCATGGCTGCTATTCGAACCATTATACCCGATTGCGGTATTAGCACCGATATTATTACTGGCTTTTGCTCCGAAACGGAAGAAGAACACCAAGACACCTTATCACTCATGGAACTCGTACAATACGATTTTGCATTTATGTTTATGTACAGCGAACGCCCCAAAACATTGGCCGAGCGTAAGTATAAAGACGATATTGCAGAAGATGTAAAAAAACGCCGATTAACCGAGGTTGTTAATCTACAACAAAAAAATAGTGCCCTCCGAACAAAAGCCGCTGTGGGCAAAGTTCACCGTGTGTTAGTAGAAGGTCCCTCGAAAAAAAGTGAAGACATGTTGATGGGACGTAATTCGCAAAACACAGTTGTTGTATTTCCGAAGGCATATTTTAAAAAAGGCGATTATGTAAACGTACGCGTAGAATCTTGCACCAGCACCACACTCATTGGCAACGCCATTTAATAAACAGATTTAATCATTTTTAATACCGAACTGTATCGAATGAACATACAGGAAACCAAACAAAAATACGGCATCATTGGCAATACTCCATTATTAGACCGTGCTGTGGATGTGGCCCGACAAGTTGCGCCAACCGACCTCAATGTTTTAATTAACGGCGAAAGCGGAACAGGTAAAGAAGTTTTTCCACAAATTATTCATCAAAATAGCGCCCGCAAACATGGCCCATACATTGCCGTTAACTGCGGTGCTATACCCGAAGGAACCATAGACAGCGAACTTTTTGGACACGAAAAAGGAGCCTTTACAGGTGCTATCGAAACCCGAAAAGGTTATTTTGAAGTGGCCAATGGCGGCACCATTTTTTTAGATGAAGTCGGCGAGTTACCGCTCTCTACCCAAGCCCGTCTATTGCGCGTACTCGAAACCGGCGAGTACATTAAAGTAGGAAGCAGTAAAGTACAAAAAACCGATGTTCGGGTGATTGCCGCTACCAATCTCAATTTTGAAATTGCCCTCCAAAAAGAAAAATTTAGAATAGATTTATATTACCGTTTAAGCACCGTTCCTATTCATTTGCCACCCTTACGCGAAAGACGCGAAGACATTCATCTACTCTTCCGAAAATTTGCCAACGACTTTTCGGCTAAATACCGCATGCCCGTTGTAAAACTCGAAGCGCAAGCCACTCAAATATTAGAAAACTATTTTTGGCCAGGCAACATTCGACAACTAAAAAATATTGCTGAACAAATTTCCATCATTGAAAAAAACCGCGAACTAAATGCCGATACCCTTTTAAAATACCTGCCGCAATTTAATGCAGGCAATGTACCTAGCGTGAGTGCCTTTAATGGCGGCACTGCCATGGATGCCAACGAACGTGATATTTTATACAAAGCCCTCTTAGACATGAAAAAAGAATTAGACGATGTTAAAAAAATAGTTCGAGATATTGTGATGGCAGGCGGAAAAATAAATCCATCACCCGCCAACGAAATGGGCATTAGAAGCACTATTTTTAATCCTACTAACGAAGTAGTAGATATAGGCAATGGACTCACCATACACGCTGCAAACCTTAATAATGCAAGCAGTTTGCCACAAACCATTGAAGTAGAAGAAACCCTCTCTTTACAAGATAAAGAAATTGATATGATAAAAAAAGCCTTAAAAAAACACAAGGGCAAACGTAAATACGCCGCACAAGAATTAGGCATTAGTGAACGAACGCTTTATCGAAAAATAAACGAATACCATATTGAAGAATAAACTTTTAATACTACTCTTTCTCTCTTGTTTCGAGTTACCTGTATTTTCGCAGTTTCTAGATAAAAAATTTTATTTATTGGATTCGCTAAATCCAAAAGCAATTCATAAAAATGATAAACAAGCCATGGATAGCTTGCTTACCAAATACCACCTTAGCAAAACCGATACGGGCCAAATTGCATTATTAAACAGTTTGGTTGAAACTATTTTTGATGAAAAAATATGGGTTCGTTACAATCAATTGGCTTTAGATCGCATCCTCCCTTTGCAAAAAAAATACACAGACGGGGCTTTCCTGAAAGAGCTCATGCGACAAGAAGCCTTGGCTTTAAATAATATTGGGTATTATCATTTTAATTACGCCGATAACTTAGACGAAGCCATGCGCTATTACAAGCAAGCCCTAAGCATTCAAGAGCGTTTAAATAATTACCGCGAAATGGTTGTTTGCTATTCTAACATTGCCAATACCTATCAAAATAAAGGCGATTTACTTAAAGCCTTCACCTATTTTAAAAAGGCAACCGATTTAGATCCATTAGTTAAAAACAAAATGACGTTTTTAGCCCCGCTTAATAACATGGCTCAAATGTATTTATACGTGGGCGATACAAGCAATGCCCTTTTAAACTTAAAAAAATGTTTGGCCATTAGCTTTCATGATAATAGCGATAAAAACATGAAAGCACATTTGCTTCATAACATTGGATTACTCTCGCACCGAACGGGTGATAAAACAGGTGTTGCTTCGGTTTTAAAATCTTTAAAAATAAGAGAGGACATTGGCGATAAAAAAGGCATAGTACAATCGTTACTGGCTTTATCGAGTTTTCAGTTAGAAAATAACCGTCCCGATTTATGTAAAGTCTATTTAGATAGAATTGCCACTATCTTACCCGAACTTAAAGGAGCCAGTCGCGAAGCCATTTACTACAGCCGTTTATCGGATTACTATGCATACATCAAAGACGAGAAACGCAGCATAGAAGCCGCAGAGCAATCGGTTCAATTATTCCAAGAAATGGATGTTTACCAAGTAGATTTGATAAATGGCATTCACCGTTTACTTAAACTCTATGATCAGAATCCATCCTACGCCACTAAAAAATTACGCTTGTACGAATTGCTCTACGATGTAGAAAAAACACTTCAAACCGACGAGGCTCGCAAACTTTCGATGAAACAAAACTACGAGCAATCGTTAAAGGTGCAAGAAGCTGAGTTTAAAGCCCAACAGGCCGTTCGCGAAGAAAAAACCAAATCAGAAAAACGTAAACAAAATTTTATCATCTATGGTGTTTTACTCATTTTAGGGATTGTACTTATTTTTTCGTTCTTCTTATTTAAAGCCCTCACCCGAATTAAAAAAAGTAATCAAATTATTTCTTTACAAAAAAAAGAAGTAGAAAAACAAAAACACATCATCGAAGCAAAACATAAAGATATTACGGATAGCATTACTTACGCACACCGCATTCAATCGTCGTTGATACCCACACCGCAAAAATTGCAAGCGCAATATGCCCCAATAAGTATTTTTTTTCAACCTCGCGATATTGTAAGTGGCGATTTTTATTGGTATGCAAAACAAAATAACCAACATGTTTTTGCTTTAGCCGATTGCACAGGGCATGGTGTGCCGGGTGCGTTTATGAGTATTATTGGCATCAATCAATTAGATACTTTGGTTAATGAAAAGCAATTAAGCGAACCTCATTTAGTATTACACGAATTGCGTAAAGGCATTATTGCCAGTTTAAATGCCAACAGCAACGAACCCGATAAACGCGATGGTATGGACATGGCTTTAATTTATTTCGATGCCCAACATTTGCGTTTTGCAGGTGCGAATTTGTCGGTTTATATTTGGCAACACAAGCAATTGATAGAATTAAAAGGAGAGCGGCAACCCATTGGTATTTCTGAAAAACAAGTTGATTTTACTACCCACCATTTAGATTTACAAAGTGGAAATCGTATTTTTATGTTAAGCGATGGTTTGCCCGATCAGTTTGGTGGACAAGATGGTAAAAAATTAAAAATTAAAACGGTTAAAGAATGGATTATTGAAACCTTGCCCCTATCTTTACACGAGCAAAGAAAAGCCATTACCGAGCGTTTAATGGCCTTTAAAACTAAACAAGAGCAAACAGACGATATTACATTTGTTAGCATTGAAGTATAATAAATACATACTTATTTTAATCTTACTTTTCGCTTTAGCAGCGGGCTGTAAACCTAAACTTTCGCTTAGTGGTGCAACCATTCCTGCCGATGCCAAAACCATTAGTGTGGCTCTGTTTGCCAACAATACAACCCTAGGGCCGCCTACGTTAAGCCAACGCTTCAGCGAAAAAATGCGCGATGTGGTGAGCCAGCAAACCAATTTAGCACTCATTAAAAACAACGCCGATTTACAATTTGATGGTTTTATTTCGGAATATAACGTGGCACCAGTGGCCATTCAATCGGGCGACCAAGCCGGATTAAATCGTTTAACCATTAGTGTTAACGTGAAATACATTAATAAGTTAGATGAAAAACAAAATTTCGATCAAGCCTTTACCCGCTTTGCCGATTTTAGAGCCAATCAAAATATTAGCAGCGTAGAAAGCGAAT
This sequence comes from Bacteroidota bacterium, assembly GCA_013297775.1. Taxonomy (GTDB): domain Bacteria; phylum Bacteroidota; class Bacteroidia; order B-17B0; family Aurantibacillaceae; genus Aurantibacillus. Next base: position 53,189 of record JAAFIL010000021.1, on the reverse strand, counting down.
TAATTATTGAAATTAACCGGCAATTAACCGAAGATATTTTTAACCGAGCGTTTAATAACTGGTAACATGTTGCAACACCAATTTTTAGAACATATTCAATTGCCTAGCACTTTAAACAGAGCTGCCATTGCCGAGTTAGAAAATTTAGTGCAACAATTTCCTTATTTTCAATCGGCGCATTTACTGTTAAGCCTGGCTGCCAAGCAACACGATAGTGCCTTATTTCAAAAGCATTTTAGATACACCGCTATTGTAATGCCCAACAGAAAACAATGGCATTATTTACTGCACCCTGTACCCGAAAAAAATAAACGAAATCTCAACGCAGAAGAAAATAAAACTGAGTTAGTAGAGGAAACGGTTTCGGATGTTGTAACCGAATCTAAAGTCGAAACGCAGCATTCAACCCACCTGGTTCAACCTACACTTACTAACACCAACGAAGAACGTTTGCAACAGTTAGAGGAGCGCCTTGCTGAAATGGAACACGAAGCGTTAACAAAATCACAAATCATTCCTGTAACCGAACCTGACCTTACTATTTCAACCGCAACCATTGCCGAAAACTCAACAGAACAGCAAGTTGTAGAGACAGAAAATAAATTAGACAGTGAAGACCTTAAACAGCAACTCAACGCCATTAAACAAAGTGCAGAATTTATCGTTGAAAACGAAATTGAAAAATCGCTTGTTAATGCGTTTGTTGAAAAAGAAATTTTAAAAACACACACTGCTAAACAAAAAGAAGAACCTTTTGAAGAAGGAAGTTTTAACCAATGGTTACATTTTTTTAGTACCATTAAGCAAACACCTGTTAGCACAACTACTCAACTTAATACCCTTACCAAATCCGAACCAGTGCTTCCTAACGAAGCAATGCGCAACGACCGAGTTAAAAAAATGGCATTAATTGATAAAATAATCGAAAAAAATCCTTCTCACATTCGCCTCGATACCTCAAAAACAAAGGTATTTACCGCCGAAAAAACAGCTAAGGACAGTTTGTTAGAAAGCGAACATCTTGTAACAGAAACACTTGCTAAAATTTACGCCATGCAAGGCAATCTAAATAAAGCCATTCGAGCTTACGAAATTTTAAGTTTGAAATATCCAAATAAAAGTGTTTACTTTGCATCCCTAATAAAAGATTTAAAAAAATAAAATATGTTGTTGTCAATAGGAATAATCATTGTGTGTGTACTTTTGATAAGTGTGGTATTAATCCAAAACTCAAAAGGTGGTGGCATTCAAAGCCAATTCGGTGTAGCCAATCAAATTATGGGGGTTAAACGCGGTGCCGATTTTATCGAAAAAGCAACTTGGACTTTAGCCATTTTATTGTTAGCGTTTAGCTTATTAATGACACCTAAAGCAGGCAGCGCACCCGAAACAAAATCTATTACTAAAGATGCGGCTGCCAACGCTGTAATGCCCGCTGCTCAACCAGCTTCGCCAGCAGCAAATGCACCCGTAACCAATGCAGCGCCTCCTCCTATCAAGTAAAATTCACCTCAATAAGATATGATATAAAACCCGATTTTTTCGGGTTTTTTTATTGGTAATAATTGTAAATACTCCAAAGCATAAGACTTTACAATAAAATTACAAGTTAACATTAGCTTAACATTAATTTAACTTAAAAATTATTTCTTAACGTTTAATTTGCACAAAATTAAAACGATGAGAAAATTATATGCCGTTTATATGAGTTTGGTAAGCACTTTTGCTTTTGCTCAAGTAACCAGTTCAAGTTTAACTAACACCTCAAAAACGCCATACTTTAATTTTAAAAGTGGCTTAGGGTTTGCAACACCCGATAGTGCTTACTCTTTAAACATTCGTTTTCGTATTCAGAATCGGCTTTTAATGAATACCGTTTCCGACGAAGATTTAAGTCCTGCTAGTTGGGAGGCCCGAGTGCGCCGCTGCCGTTTAAGTTTTACAGGGCACATGTACAATACAAAGTGGAATTACTATTTACAACTCTCTTTTTCGAGAGGCGACATGGATTGGAGCGATGCAGATGCCAGTACTCAAAACGTAAGCCCCAATGTTGTGCGCGATGCCATGATTTTTTACCGCCCTACTAAAGCACTTCAATTTGGTTTCGGACAAGGTAAATTACCCGGAAACCGTCAACGCGTGGTTTCTTCGGGAGCCTTGCAATTTTACGACCGTTCGCCTGTAAATGCCATTTTTACCTTAGACCGCGATTTTGGTCTGTTTGCCAATTACACCGTTCACGCCAATCAATTTAAAACTATTTTTAAAACTGCCATTACCTCGGGCGAAGGACGTAACTCGAACAGCAGCAATGCAGGCTTAGCCTACACCGCACGCGTGGAACTTTTGCCTTTAGGCGATTTTACCGATGCAGGCGATTACTTTGAAGGCGATGTAGCACGCGAAGAACATCCAAAATTATCCATTGCAGGGGGCTACCATTTTAATGACTTAGCCCTAAGAAGCGGAGGTCAACTCGGACGTGATTTATACGCCACGCGTAGCTTTAATGTTTACTTAGCCGATATCTTACTCAAATACAAAGGCATGGCACTCTCGGCCGAATACATTCGACGCGATACTGATGGAAGCCCTTACACAAAAAATGCCGCAGGCGCAACTCGTTTTATTACAACAGGAGATGGATTAAACACCCAACTAAGTTACTGCTTCAAATCACGTTGGGAAATTGCAGCACGCCATTCGCTAATATCGCCCCATAAAGATGTGTTAACTTCGGTTAATCAAATTAATCAATACGGTGTGGGGCTCACCAAATATTTTATGAAACACAAATTTAAAGCCCAATTCAATGTATTCTATAACCAAGAACGCAATTTAGCCACTCAAAAAGAAGGCTTACAAAATTTCTTTGGTGTCTTTCAATTAGAAATGGGTATTTAATCTAACGCCATAAACAGTTCATCTCAAATGCTACAAAGTAAATCGTTTTACCAAAAGGGTTCTAACACTTCCCTATTACTTCTACAAAGCAGCGGTTGGCATAAGATTTTAAAGGCTTAACATTAACTTAACACAGTAAACTAAATAAACTATTAACATTACAAAAAATTTAAAAAATGTTCGGATTAGAAACCTCTTTAGCTATTTTACTTATCATTTGCATTATACTAGCATGCTTTTTTGAATTCATTAACGGGTTTCACGATACCGCCAATGCAGTGGCCACCGTTATTTACACCAACTCGCTTAAACCCACCGTTGCAGTAGTATATAGCGGTATCCTTAACTTTACGGGCGTAATGCTTGGTGGCATTACCGTTGCCATGGGTATTGTTAATTTATTACCCATGGATGCTTTAGTGGATGCCAATCCTTACCACGGCATTGCCATGATTTTAGCCTTATTACTAAGTGCCATCGTTTGGAATTTTGGAACCTGGTATTATGGCATTCCTTCTTCCAGTTCGCACACCATTATTGGTTCTATCTTAGGAATTGGTTTAGCCTTTAATTTTTTACCAGGAGAACTCGGCATGAGTGCCGTTAACTGGGATAAAGCTAAAGACACAGGTTTAGCCTTGTTAATATCGCCCCTAGTAGGGTTTTCGTTAGCTATCATTATGATGTTTATTTTTAAACGCCTCATTAAAAACGAAATTATTTACAAAGAACCCATTGCCGGAAAAATACCACCTTTATGGGTGCGTATTTTGCTGTGGTGTACCTGTGGCATGGTTAGCTTTTTCCACGGACAAAACGATGGGCAAAAAGGGGTTGGCTTAATGATGATGATTTTAATTGCCGTGTTACCAAGTCAATTTGCACTCGATGCATCGGTTGATTTACAAAAAACAAAAACAAGTGTGGTTCAAATTCAAACTTTAATTTTAAAAGCCGATACTACTAAGTTTGGCGAAAAAGAAAAAAAATCATATCACGATATTTTAAAACACGCCGCCCATTTCTCCGAATTAGTGGCCGCTGGTAAAAGTTCGGAGCAAGTAGAACTCAGCAAACGTTTTTCGTTGCGCAAAGATATTGTTAAGGTTACCAAAAATGCCGATAAACTCATTAAAGGCGAAAACTTATCCTTAACCATTAAAGATCAAAAAGAATTAGGTACTCAAATTAAATCTTCAAAAAAATTAATTGAATACGCCCCCAGTTGGGTCATCTTAACCATTTCCTTGTGCTTAGGCTTGGGTACTATGTTTGGTTGGAAACGTGTTGTAAAAACCATTGGCGAAAAAATTGGTAAACAACACATGAGTTATGCCCAAGGAGCCAGTGCCGAAATTGTAGCTTCTATTGGTATTGGTTTAGCCACCTGGAAAGGCGTTCCGGTAAGCACCACACACATGCTCTCGTCGGGTATTGCAGGCAGCATGGTAGCCAAAAAAGGATTAAAAAATTTACAAAAAGGAACCATCAAAACCATTGCGCTAACGTGGTTGCTAACTTTGCCCGTAACCATTATTTTGTCAGGAGGTTTATTCTTAGTGTTCAGAGCCATACTCTAAATAATTATTTTAAAAATTAAAAAAAGGTTAGATTTTCTTTACATAGTAACTTAAAATATACAAAAAATTTACAAATCCGCGCACAAGGCAACACTATAGGTCAAAACATTAACTTCTATTTAACAGCACGTTGACTACTAACACGTAACATTGCTGTCAAAAAAAGAACGTATGTTTGGTTTAGATACAACGCTTACCGTGTTTTTAATTCTTTGTTTACTTTTAGCGTGCTTCTTCGAGTTTATTAATGGCTTTCACGATACCGCCAATGCGGTGGCCACCGTTATTTACACAAATTCTCTAAAACCCACTATTGCCGTGGTTTATAGCGGCGTTCTTAATTTTGCTGGGGTTATGTTAGGTGGCATTACTGTGGCTATGGGCATTCTTAACCTCTTACCAATGGAGGTTTTAATAGATACTAATCCTTATCACAGTGTGGCCATGATTTTAGCACTAATGCTCAGTTCCATTTTTTGGAATTTTGGTACCTGGTATTACGGTATTCCCTCTTCGAGTTCGCATACCATTATTGGCTCTATCATTGGCATCGGTTTAGCATTTTATTTTTTACCGGGTAATTGGGGGCTTAATGCCGTTAACTGGGACAAAGCCAAAGAAACAGGCCTAGCCTTACTCATATCGCCATTACTCGGCTTTTCTCTAGCCATTGTAGTCATGTTTATTTTTAAACGCCTCATTAAAAACGAAATCATTTACAAAGAACCCATTGTAGGCAAAGTACCTCCTTTATGGATACGCATTTTATTGTGGTGTACCTGTGGAATGGTAAGTTTTTTTCATGGGCAAAACGACGGACAAAAAGGCGTTGGTATTTTAATGATGATTTTAATTGCCATTTTACCTGGACAATTTGCGCTAAACAAAGAAGCCAATTTACAAGAAAGTAAAATTGCCATCGAACAATTAGATAAACTCATTAGTCGCACCGATACCACCAAATTTGGCCTAGCCGAACTAACCTATTTTCACGATATACAAAACTACGCCACTCACTTTCGCAACACCACTAATCCACTCACACACGTTGATACACTCAACGCTGCCCTGCGTTTTCAATTGCGAAAAGATGTAATTAAAATAACTAAAAGTGCCGAAAAACTAAATAAAAGTGAAAACGTTTCTTTAAGCCTGCACGATAAAAAAGAATTGAGTGCGCATATTAAAACCGCTAAAAACTTAATTGAATATGTACCAAGTTGGGTCGTGTTAACCATTTCGCTATGCCTAGGCTTAGGTACTATGTTTGGTTGGAAACGTGTTGTAAAAACCATTGGCGAAAAAATTGGCAAGCAACACATGAGTTATGCACAAGGAGCCAGCGCCGAAATTGTGGCTTCCATTGGCATTAGCTTAGCTAGTTTTAGAGGCTCGCCTGTAAGCACCACACACATGCTTTCATCGGGTATTGCGGGTAGCATGGTGGCCAAAAAAGGATTAAAAAATTTACAAAAAGGAACCATCAAAACCATCGTTCTAACGTGGTTGTTAACTTTACCAGTAACCATTGTTTTATCGGGCAGTTTATTTTTAATGTTTAGAGCACTCTTGTAAAGAAACGAAACACGCGTCCTGTAATTAAATTTCAAAAAGGTTTTACTTTATACCATAATTTTAAAAAATCGGGTAATTATAAAACACTTACAATCAAAACTTAAAAACGAGTTAGATGGAAATAGACAATTGACTCTTCATCTCTAATTATTTTTTGGATGTGTCTCCTTATCCATTGAGAAAGATAAACTTAACCAGTAGCCTGTTTTGTAGTTAAAATTTATGCTAAACCCAAATCCCACATTAAACTAACGCCAAATTTATAATGAGTGAAGCCGAAATTATACCATTTTACTTCTTTCACCAAAGCAACGCCCGCTTCCAATTCGGTATAAATTATTCAGAACAACATTTATCTTTAAGCATAACGTTCTTAAATCCCTCAAGGATTGAGGTTAGCTGGAATAGTAGTGGTATAAATACTTTTACTTCCACTAAAGGCATTCGCTAAAAAACAAATCAACGCAAAGTAAACCGTATAATTAAACCCGTGCCAGCTATGGCCAACTTACCCCAACGGTGATAAATAGAATAGATGCCAAGGCCCGCTACTAGTAATGCCAACACTAACAAAGGATATTACCAAAAAGTTTGTGTAGCCCAATCTAATAAACCCAAAAATAAAGCCACCATTAAACCAATACCAACTCCAAGAAGGAGTAGTAAACTACACCACCTCACAAAAGATAGTTCAAATTTGGTCCATTCAAACACGGCATCAATAATTTTTAATATTCTGTGATAAAAATAAGCATCATTTAGTTATCCTATTGGATACGACCAATTAGATTTTCGTACTTTTCCGATTGATATGAATAGCACGCGTTTCACTTATATTTTTAAATCGCCAGAGCATTGGCCAAAACTTACGGTACTAGTTATATTTCTTATCTTATTGATAGGCGCCAATAACATCAACTGGGGAAAAAATCATTGGAAAAACATTTTAGAAGCCGATGCCAAAGGTTACTACGCCTACCTACCTGCCACGTTTATTTACAACGATCTTAATTTTGGATTCTTCGATAAAATCGAAAAAGAAAAGTACTTCGATAAAAACACCTATTACGACTACCGAACGGCAACGAAAGGAATAGTCATCAATAAATATTATTGTGGTACTTCTATTTTGCAATTGCCCTTCTTTTTAATGGCGCATGGTTTAACTCAACTCAGTAATGGCGATGCCGATGGCTACTCGCGCCTATACCCTATTTTTATAAACTTAGCGGCCTTAGTTTATATGTGCATTGGTCTTTTATTTTTAGCGGCTCTACTAAAACTTTACCACATTAAACCTATTTACAGTTGTTTAACGCTAGTTTGCTGCACCTTTGGCACCAACTTATTTTATTACACCGTAAGCGAGGCAGGTATGTCGCACGTTTACTCATTTACCTGCATCACACTTTTCTTTTATTTGGCAAAAATTTATTTTATAAAACCCAATAGTAATTATTTATTTTACTTAGCACTATTGTTAGGACTCATTGTATTAATACGTCCTGTAAATGGTTTAATTGTTTTTGCTTTACCATTAGCCGCTCAATCCTATCAGCAGTTTTTAGCTGGTTGGCACTTCTTTTTTAAGAATAAATTTCATTGGGTAACGGTAACTTTAGGTGGGTTTTTATTTATCAGCGTTCAACTCATCCTTTACAAAATTTCGACAGGTCATTTTTTCATTTATGCTTACGGAGGCGAACACTTATACTTTTTTTCACCCAACGTATTTAATATTTTATTCAGTTATAAAAAAGGCTTGTTTCTATACACACCCTTATATTTCATTAGCTTAAGCGGCTTGTATTTTTTCTATAAACAAAACCGTTTTGAAGCCTTGAGTTTGAGTATTTTTTTATACGTTGTAACTTATATTTTATCATGTTGGTGGATGTGGTTTTATGGCGGTAGTTTTTCATCGCGGGTTTTTGTAGAGTACCTTTGTTTTTTTATGATTCCCTTGGCTTTTACGTTTCAATACTTAAAAACGGGTTGGCGGCAAAAAAGTTTTTTTACACTAACTCTTTTAATTGTTTTACTATGCCAAGTACAAACCTTTCAATACCGCTACAATCAAATTCATTGGAGCGATATGACCAAAGAAAAGTATTGGGATGTTTTTTTAAGGATAGATAAATTACTTTAATAACAATAAATTAAAGTTAAACGAATGCATACCTTCACTTTTTACGCTTAATTTTTTGGGTTGAATAAAAAAATAGCCCCATTTATGCGGTTCTTGTGTTAAACCAAAAATTAAAACTATTAACACCTAAAAGTTGAATAGTACTGAATAGTAAGCATTGGCTTTTACCGTTTATTCTGCTATTTTTACTATCTATTAATTCATTATCTAAACATTTATGAAAAAAGCGTTTGTTTTTCCTGGACAAGGCTCGCAATTTTCAGGTATGGGCAAAGATCTGTACGAAAATTCTGAACTCGCTAAAACATTATTTGAAAAAGCCAATACCATTTTAGGATTTAGAATTACAGATACCATGTTTACTGGCACCGACGAAGCCTTAAAACAAACACGAATTACACAACCCGCTATTTTTTTACACTCGATTGTTTTAGCAGCCACTCTAGGCGATGCGTTTAGCCCAGATATGGTAGCTGGGCATTCGCTCGGCGAGTTCAGTGCTTTAGTTGCCAATAAAACCCTTTCGTTCGATGATGCGTTAGCATTGGTGTATCAACGCGCCATGGCCATGCAAAAAGCTTGCGAATTAAATCCCAGTACCATGGCTGCCATTTTAAACCTCGAAGACACCATCGTCGAAAATATTTGTCGCGAAATTAGTGAAAGCGGCGAAATAGTTGTAGCCGCCAATTACAACTGTCCTGGTCAATTAGTGATTAGTGGCAGCATTAATGGCATCAACAGTGCTTGCGAAAAATTAAAAGCAGCCGGTGCCAAGCGTGCCTTAGTTCTTCCTGTTGGTGGGGCTTTTCACTCGCCTTTAATGCAACCTGCTAAACTCGAACTCGAAGCCGCCATTAATGCCACCTCGTTTCAAGCACCCATTTGTCCTATCTATCAAAATGTAACAGCCTCAGCCGTTTCAGATCCAACTGTTATTAAACAAAATTTAATTGCTCAATTAACCGCTCCAGTTAAATGGACACAAACCGTGCAGCAAATGACCGCCGACGGTGCCACACATTTCACCGAAGTAGGCCCAGGGAAAGTATTGCAAGGTTTAGTAAAAAAAATTAGTCCATCTGTTGAAACACAAAGTGCTTAATGAAAAAATATTTAATTCTTTATAGTAGCTTCATTTTTGTAGTAACTGCAAATGCACAGTTTCTCAGAGGGATTGGTATTTTTGGTGCAGCTACTCAATCGGCACACTACTACAAAAATAGAGATGCTGGTTTAAAAGACCCTTTGGTATTTGTACCTTCTTACTATTACCCTACCTCACACATTTCGAGCGAATATTTTAATTGGGGAGCTGGTGTGTTCGCCGAGTTTTTAAGACACGATCATTTTCGATGGCAAACCGAACTCGAATACGCCAACAAAGGCGCACGCGAAACCGAAGTGATAGATCAATACATGGGTACCCGAACCGATAAAAAACAAAATAATAAATACACTTACTTTCAATGGAATAATTATTTAAAAATTTATTATCCCATTTTTTCATTTTCGCACACCTATCTTTTACCAGGCATTCGCTTAGAATACCTTTACAAAAGCAGTACCCCTGTGTTTTCATCCGTTAGTAGCGATTTTCCGAGGTTTTGGTTCAGTGGAAATTTAGCACTGGGTTACGAATTTCCCTTGTTTAAAAACTTTTCGGGCTTTACCGAATTTCATTGGAATCCCGACATCATAAGACACCGCCACGGCAGTACCGTTGTGCGTAATAGAACGTTTGAATTGCGTTTTGGTATGATATGGCGTAAACGCCAACGCCACATAGATGATTGTAATGCTCCTAAATATCACGGTCCTAATTATTAACTGGAACTTATTCTAAAACACATGGTGATGACTAAAGATGTATTATTCTCCTTAACAAAAGGAGCTTTTGCACCTCAAGAAGAAATGTTAGAAGTTGCCCGAAAAAAGGGTAAACTTTTTATTGGCATTCCTAAAGAAATTGCATTTCAAGAAACCCGAGTAGCCTTAGTACCCGATGCCATTGCTCTACTAATCAACAATGGGCATCGCGTGGTAGTTGAAGCGGGCGCAGGAAAAGCCGCTAATTTCGACGACTCGGATTATAGCGAAGCAGGTGCCGAAATTGTTTACACACCCAACGACGTTTTTAAAGCAGATATTATTTTAAAAATTGCGCCGCCCACCATCGAAGAAATTGAATTAATGCAACACAAACAAACCTTGTTTAGTGCCTTGCAATTAAGCGTGCAACCCGAAAATTTTCTAAAAAAATTAATTGCTAAAAAATTAAATTGTATTGCTTTCGATTTAATAACCGACGATGTGGGTATTTTACCCGTTATTCGTGCCATGGGCGAAATTGCTGGAGGTGCCAGTATCCTTATTGCCGCCGAGTTATTGAGTAACGTTAACAATGGTGTTGGCTCTATATTAGGCGGCATTAGCGGCATCTCGCCTACCGAAGTGGTTATTATTGGTGCAGGAACCGTTGGCGAGTTTGCGGCCAGAGCAGCCTTAGGTTTAGGAGCCACCGTAAAAGTATTCGATAACTCAACTTCACGTTTACGCCGTTTACAAAATCAATTAGGTACCCGCGTATTTACCTCAGTAATTGTGCCACGAGTATTAGAAAAACACTTACGTTCGGCCGATGTAGCTATTGGTGCAATGCGTGCCACCAGAGGTCGAACGCCCTGCATTGTAACCGAAAACATGGTCAGCGAAATGAAAACAGGTAGTGTAATTGTTGATGTAAGCATAGATCAAGGAGGCGTATTCGAAACCTCGCAAGTTACCAACCATACTAAGCCTGTGTTTCGTAAACATGGCGTTATCCATTATTGTGTACCCAATATTCCAAGCCGCGTGGCGCGCACCGCATCGTATGCGTTTAGCAATATTTTTTCGCAAATTGTTTTAAACATGGGCGATGAAGGGGGCTTCGATAGCATCGTTCGGAAAGACGCAGGTTTAAGAAATGGCGTTTATATTTACAATGGTATTTTAACCAATCAGTTTTTAGGCGAAGCGTTTAACTTACCCTTTAAAGATATTAATTTACTAATGGCTGCTATTTAAGTTATAGTGCCACACCAAAATAATTAGTATAAAAAATACCTACAAAAAAATTAGTGGATTCAATTATTAACCCTCATTCGTAAAACAATTAAAAGTGACTTTAATTAAAAGTATTTCAGGAATACGTGGTACCATTGGTGGTGAACCAGGCAATACACTCAGTCCGTTAGATGTTGTAAAATTTACCTCTGCTTATGGCACTTGGTTAAAACAAGTTTATAATCACCAAAAATATTCGGTGGTTATCGGGCGCGATGCACGTGTAAGTGGAGCATTAATTAGCAACATTGTTAGCGGCACTTTAATGGGCTTGGGTATTGACGTGATTGATTTAGGTTTAAGCACCACGCCTACCGTTGAAATGGCCGTTACACACCATCAAGCACAAGGCGGCATTATTTTAACCGCTAGCCATAATCCTAAACAATGGAACGCCTTAAAATTATTAAATCACCAAGGCGAATTTATTAGTGAAACCGACGGACAACACATTTTGAAATTAGCCGCCGATGAAGCCTTTGTGTATGCCGATGTTAATCAATTAGGTATTTACAAAATAGATACAGATAGTTTAACGCATCACATTCAACACATTTTAGAGTTGCCTTATGTGGATGTGAATGCGATTAGAGCCAAAAATTTTTCGGTAGTAGTAGATGCCATTAATAGTAGCGGTAGCATTGCCGTTCCAGCTTTGTTAAACGCACTTGGTGTAACGCAAATTAGTGTGTTAAATGAAATACCCGATGGGCATTTTGCACACAACCCCGAGCCTTTACCCGAGCATCTGAGCGAGTTAAGTGCCACGGTTGTAAAAAAACAAGCGCACTTAGGCATTAGTGTTGACCCCGATGTAGATCGTTTAGCTTTCGTTTGCGAAGATGGAGACATGTTTGGCGAAGAATATACTTTAGTAGCCGTGGCCGATGCCGTGTTACAACATCACCCTAGAGGCAATTCAGTAAGCAACCTCTCCTCTACCCGTGCCTTGCGCGATGTAACCGAACAACAAGGTGGGCAATACAGTGCCAGTGCTGTTGGAGAAGTTAACGTGGTGCGCCTAATGAAAGCCACACATGCTGTTATTGGCGGCGAAGGAAATGGCGGCATTATTTTACCAGAGTTACATTATGGCCGTGATGCTTTAGTTGGAATTGCTATTTTTTTAACGCACTTAGCAAAAACGGGTAAAACCATGTCGTTGCTTCGTAAAAATTATCCTAACTATTACATCAGTAAAAATAAGATAGAGTTAACGCCTAATTTAGATGTGGATAAAATTCTTTTAGCCATTCAAGAAAAATATAAAGCGCAGCCTATTAATACGGTTGATGGTGTAAAAATCGAATTTGATAAAGAGTGGGTGCATTTGCGTAAAAGCAATACAGAACCCATTATTCGGATTTATAGTGAAAGTGAAAGTTTGACAACAGCCGATACTTTAGCCAAAAAAATTATTGAAGACATTAAAGAGTTGAGCAAACGTATCCATTAAGTTTTTTAACCGTAAATAGACAGTTGAAATCGTAATGAAAGACAAAAACTGCAAGGATATTAGGAAGCGCAGGTTCGAGGACTGTAAGAATAGCTAACGCTATTTTGAAGACCGCAGAACCGAGCATTTCTAATAGCCGCGGCAGATTTTGTTTTGTAATAGATTTCAACTGTCTATTTACGGTTTAAAGTTAAAAATTGACCCAATTTATTCGTTTTTGAAATTTGATAATAAGTAGAAAACTTTGTTATTGGGGTATCGGCTCTAAGTCTGTTTCTTTAACGTATCCTTTTAAAAATTCTCCACCATCTTCTAAATAAACGAGGACGTAACCTTTAACCTTACTCCCAAATAAACGTAAAACTTTTTTATGAGCTGCTTTTTCAATTTCATTTTCTGGATTTACAAAAGGACGAAACAGGGTAGGTTGTTTAAGTCTAAAGTTATTGACTGCACCAGGTATAACCGCTAAAGGACCAGGGTTGTTTAAATTTAAGCGATTAGGATCTTGATGTTGTTGATTGTTTACTACTGCACGATTGTATGTATATAAATACCCCGTATTTTTTCGCTGTTGAAAATCATCATCATCGCCTACTCGCCTATCATCGCGATACTGCCAATTTGAAGTACCACGCTTTCGGTTACTAGCCGTATAATGCCCCGAACTTGGGCTTGGCCCGTGGTGGTAAACAACGTGATCGAGACGATAGATATACCCATTTAAAACAAAGGTAGTTGGCATATCAACTGGGGTCTCGTCTTTTTCGCCAGTGAGCCAACGTAACAAAGTAATGTTTAATACCAAAGGTGCTTGGTTACCTAAAGTAATTTTTCGGCGAGCCAAGCCTTGTTTTACAACATTATCATGGTCGGTGTACTTTACATTTTCAATATGTTCTTCTGCAAAATAGTTTTGCAACAAACCTTTTAATGTATTTTGTTGACCTATTGGTAACTCTAAAGCAATTTCACCATGTTGAGTTTGAGTAATTTCTCCTACTGTGCTCGGTTTAGTATAGTGATTAGGGTTTAAGTCTAGGCGCACCGTATGATTTACGCCTTCTAATTGGGTCTTGTAGGTTTGACTGATTACCAAATTTGGACCGTTTCTGAGGTTAAAATAATCTATTATTTTTCGGAGGAACACTTCATTGGGGTCGTGTTGGGCTTGTGTGCGGTCTAAACCATTATCAATATCGGCTAATGATGGCGGTGGGAGCAAATTTCGAGTATCTAAAGCCTTTAATAATTGCCTAATATCGGCACCGCCTACCAAAGTACCTTGATGTATTTTCGCAATGATCGCATTAAGTAATGCTCTCAATTGCTGATGTTGATCATCTTCTTGTACTTGTTGATTTAAAAAACCTGAGTAATTAGAAAACGCCAGCATGTTGAGTCCTGAAGATATATAACAGGTGTTTAAGACATTGGTAATGCCCGTTTCGGTAACATTCGATACATTAAATACAGGGGCTTGCTCTTTTTTTGTTTTACTTTTTTGAGTACTGGTTTTAGCCATTAAACGCAACTTATCGGCCGAAGGTAAACTCTCGAAGCCAAGCTCTTGCGGTTTGGTGAGCGCATTTTTAGTTTTCAGTATGGCATAAACTTCAAAGGCGTGTTGCAATAAATTCATGGCTTGCTTTACCGCATCTTTATCCGGTTCTTGGTCGGTCTTATCAAAATTTGTTGTTGCCTTCTTCCACGCTGTATGCAATTTCTCGTCCATTCCTTCCACAAATAAATTATAATTACCCGCTTGCCTAGCAAAGTTTTTTAAGCGTTCGCCTTCACTTAAAGATCCATAATAAACTTCATCCATTTGCCTACTGTAATTGAGCCAAAGCGAATCGTGTGCATCGTGTGCAATAGGACCAACAATCTCGTTAGCCTGTTTAATAAATGCCGCTGAACCAACGGCTACTAAACGCCCCATTGTAAACTTATCAGCACCCAATTGCTGGTGTTTCGATAAACTTTCGAGGATAATGTAATTTTCGTAGTTTTCACCTAATTTAAGTTCGGCTGCTTTAGAAAGTGTAGAGTTGGTTACATCTATAATCGGAATTGCTTTACGACCCGTTTTCGTTTCACTATACTTTGTTAATTCATCTTTGTAATTGTGTGTTTGTTGCTTAGGTGCAGTAAGTACAGGGTTCAAATCAACCGAAATAATATCGGGACCTTTGTGTTTCAATAAATCCATTTTTTCAAACTGTAAATTACTTTCGTTAATTATGCTGTATTCAAAATAGCTATTAATATCATGATAAACTGGATTTTCCTTTTTATTTAGATTTACTTTTGCCAATAAACTAGCAGCTACAATGGCTTGCATCCCACTATCTAAATAAAACACTTCCATTTGTTTTATTCCCTTTTGATAATCTTGTTTTTCTTTATCGCTCGTCAATAACTTTTGTGAGGCGTGTCGTTTATACCCATCATCGCTGGCTTCATTTCTACGTTTTGTAAATGCTGTAAACAAGTACGAATACTCCATTAAATTTTCAATCACCAATCCCGACTTTTGAAAATGCTGTTCTAATAAATGCGGATCTTTGGCAAACTTTTTCTTATCCATACTTAATAAAAACTGAGCCTTAACTAAATTACGTTGCAAACGGGTTAAAATCCAATCATACATGCGATCGGCACTAGCCCGAGTACCTACATTTTTTAAGGCTGTATGTGCATAGAGTACTGCCGTTTTCAACGTTTCGATGTGTAAATGATCTTCATCTTCGTTTAATACAATGTCTTTATTAAATACACCGTTCTGTTTTTTATTGACGTTGTTTCGAGTTCTTCGCAAGGCTTGAAACATTATTTTCTTAAACAAAGGTGCAGGTGTTATCCCTGGCCAAATTCTAACAGGTCCTCCTACCGAAGAGGCAGTTGGATAGATGAAACCAAAGCTGCTACGCCGTGTTAAGTTTGTACTCAATTTTAAATTAGCAGCAGCATCGTTAAAACTTTGTATAAATAATTCTCTCCACTCTTTTTCATTTTTATCGCCAACGCCCGTGCGTGTTAAAATAATACTAGCATGGTCGTCAGATTGAATGGCTTCTAATCCTATTTTTTTCATCCCATCAATATTATTTAATGCTTGTGTAATTTCTTGTATTACTTGTGCACGATTGCTTAACATCAAATCGTGGTAATTATCGGGCGTAGCACTAGCCAATAATTTAGGATCTACAATGCCTGTTAACTGTTCGATTTCTTTCCCAACAGGCACTTGTGTATCTTTATTTTTGCTAACCGGATTTTCTAGACGTACCACTTCGCGTAGGGTTTTAACCGAATTGGTTAACACACCCAAAGACCCTGTATGCGAGCCCTGAGAACTGGGGTACATGGCCGCATTCATACTTGGATCGTTTCTTATTTTGAAAATGTCCATGTCAATATGAGTTTTACTGAGTTTACCTTGTTTGCCTAATTCAGTAAATGAAGCTCTATTAACAGGACGTATCGTTTTGCCTTTAGTACCCGTTACGTTTTTATTATCTAAAGCCACTTTTAAACGATCTTTGTAATAATCTTTAATGGCATTGTCTGTGCTTCTATAATAGCCCCCGCCTTCTTTCGATTGGGCATCTCTACCCTGATTTCTATGAGGTTTAAAATTAGCTGTATGTACAAAAAACTGTTTAATAGCCACCCAATAATCTTCAGGTAAATCACTTCCTAAAGCATCGCCATGCCCAATCATTTTAACTATTTTTTCGCTGGGTGTTGTTTGCTTATCGGCTACGGGTGTATTAAACCAAGTATTTAACGCTTTTTCATCTTTCGGTTTTTTTTCTTTTTTGGCAGTTGGATTTACAACCGCATTTCCCATTATTTCAGTAATAATTGGACCTGTCAAATACGCAAAATCGGTTTGCTTAAAGCCAATATTCCATTGGTTCAAAAATTTACGTTTAGTGCCATTATCTAAAAAATTTAATTGAGCAAACAATGTTTGAATGGCATAAGCAATTTGAGACCTCGATAAATTTTTCATATCGCCAGAAAGGGCGTATGGCGAGGGATACAAACGATCTAAATTAGCCATTAATTCATCTATGGGTGTAAAAAGAGCATCTATATCAAAAATTGGCTTCATTTTCTCAAAGTAATCTACAATGCTTTGAATAGGTTGAAAAAGCGGTTCGTTAAGTGCTTCACGCCCCCTTTTTCGCTTATTAGGATTGATATAATTATCGTATTTCCTTACTAAATCCTTTAAATAATATTGTGCTTGAAAAGGCTTAAGTTGAATGGGGGTAGATGAATTAGAGGGGGATGAAGTTATAGGAGTCGCTGAGTTTTCGTTTAATTTTAATTGAGCTGCTTTAGCCCCCATAACATCGGCTTCCTTTTCTAAAGCTGCATTATCATTAATAGCAAGCTTAGTTTGAATTTTAGCATTGGGTTTTACCCTACCCTGCTTTTGTTGCACCACGTGCCAAGCTTCGTGCGCCAAATGTTTTTCTTGCCTAGGTGCTATATGTATGTTTGTGCCTTGTGCATACGCATGCGCCTGCAATTGAGCAGGTGCCGACGAGTTGTAGTGAACTGTTACATCGTTCATCGCAATACCCGATAATTGTTCGATACCGTTTTTTAAGGGGTCGGGTAATCCGTTTGCATTTTTTTGTTGAATAATAGGAGGAGGTGTTGGCACAGCCTCTAACTTTACTTTGGCTTGAAACACTTTTGGGGTGCTTGATGGATTGGCATGATTGGCCAGTTCGTTATATTGATTTTGATCTTTAACATGCTGGCTAGTATTAGCCATTTGTTGAATAGCTTGTTGTTGCTTGGCTTCTAAACGATTGTCTGTAATGGTGATTAATGGTTTCGGTAAGTTCGTTGTTGAACTTGAAACCGTTTGGTTAACTTCTTGATTGGGCTTATTGGTTTTCGCCTTCATTGGGTTAATAGAACTTATTATTTAGATACGTGAATATGCCAATAGTTTTTCCTTTTTAGCGATGTAATCATAATCACCGAGTTAAATAAGTAAACTATTCATTACAACTTTAACAAGAAATACTAGTGAAAGATAACTAAAATTAAATTGCCTTCCAATTTTTCTGCATCACTTCAGCTTTGCTTCGGTTACATGCAAATCGTAACGCGAACGTGGCTTTTTTTCGGGTTGCCAATTAAAGCCTTTTAAACGTACTTCTTTTAAATTTACATCTTTAATTGGAGTGATGGTACTGTTTGGTTTTTGTATAAATGTAGCTTGCTGAACATCTACTTTTGTAAAATAAATGGTTACATCGTCGCATACGGTTTTGTTGAGAGCCATAATTTTTCCTTTATTTTTCACAAAGTAATACATCTCCGAATTGCTTTTAACAATAGCTTTACGAATGGTGTCTTGTCTTAAAAAACCATCAATCGTTTTGGCCGAAGTTTGACTATACATATCCGAACTATCTACCCTGTTAATTAAAAACGCATTGTTCTCTAGCCGAAAACTTTTAATGGTTTTATTGCCGACAACCAAGCTAATGTGCTTGGCACTGGCTTGCGAATTTTGACTCCACAAAAATGGAAAGCGGTACAATTGTATTAAAGAGTCTTTTGTACTAAACGTTGCTGAGTCGCAAATGGCTTGCATATCTTTCTTAAATAGTTTAACATGGCGATACGCATTTAAAAAATTATGTACCGAATCTACATCTGTATGAAACAGCGTATCGGCTCCTAAAAAAAGTGTATCGTTGTCTATAATTCGTGCGTAAATGGGTTGTTGAGTGGCCCAAGCTTTTGCTCCTTTTTGATGGTACTCAATGTAATTACCGTATAAGATTGATTTTTGAGATGTATCTATTAATTGTACATGATTATACGCTTTTCCAATTTTAAGTTTGCGATCATAAACTAAGCTATCGCCGCGTAACTTTTGTTGTTTGGTTACCAGCAAGGCATTTCGACTAAACCGCGAAATTTCTTTTTCGGTATCGTACCAACCGTTTTCGCAATAAATGTAATCGTCTTTACTAGTTATAAGGCTTGGCCCCAAGAAATACGAAATTTTAGATACGGTATTGTAACGTAAGGTATCGCTTTTCATTTTATAATCTGGATTGGTTAATTCGACATCGTAGTGAAACGCCAAATCTTTAGTTTTAGAATAATAGTGTCCATTTTTACTCACCAAAATGTTTTCTTTATTAACGATTTTACCGCCGTTATAATAATTGGCCACCGACTTAGACACATCGAACGTAAGGTATTCGGTGGTTAACACCATATCTTTTTCTATGCAACGCACACTGCCTTCTAGCACCGCCAGTTTGGTGGTTGACTCGTAATCTAACTTATTGCCCGTAACAAAAATACTATCGCCTTTCACTATCGAGATATGCCCTCGGGCTTTCATCCGTTTATCATCATATAAATAAGCCGTATCGCAGGATAAGACTGCTCCTTCGTGCTCGCAAACCACATTTCCTGTAAGCAATTTTGCATCCATCTTACCTTTATCGTAACTAAGATTAGTAGCATGCTTCACTTCAATTAATTTTCCATCTGGTGGAACGCGTGTTTGTGCCCAAAGTTTTGGAGATACAATAAGGCATATTAAGCCAATCCAATAGATCGCTTTCATTTTAAACATCATACATTACGTTGTGTGGGTTCCCAAATACTATTTTCAACTCCATTTATAAATTTAAAAAATCCAACCAACAACGCCCAATTCATCATATAAAAATGAATAATGTAAGTAAGGATACGGTTTTTTGTTTGAAATTTTTTCTCTACAAAAGGCAACAGCATAAGCATTACTTGTACCAAAAATAAATAGAAAAAGGGTAGCGAAACCAATAGTAATGCCAACGAACTTAAGGCACATAAAATAATAAAAAATGGGGTTAGCCAACGCAGTACTTTATGCGAAAAAAAAGCAAAAGCTAGAGGCGTAAACGGCGGCCATAACAACGCCCGAAAGTGAATTAGATTTTGAAAATTTCCGGTAGAGATGCGCACTTTTCGTTTAAACTCGACAGATTGTAAAACAGGCACATCTTCGTGGCAAATGGCTAACGCATCAAATAATACCTTTTGTTTTTTAGCTAAAGCGTTCATGGTAATGTAAAAATCATCTACCTTAAAATGTTTAGGAACAGGTTCAAAATTTTGGCGTTGAATAGCATAACAACCACCTTCGACCCCAATAACCAATTGCCATAAATCACTTTCGGCTTGTTTGATTTTATTTTCCAAACGCATATAATCTTTCTCTTGCCCAGCAATACCTTGCTCGTTAGCCGATTGCTTGCGAATGTTGGCTCCCACTATGCTTGCACCGTTTATTTGAAGCGTAGATACTAACTGTGTGAGTGTTGTTGGTTGAAACAAAACATTAGCATCGGTCATAATTAATACCGAGTGGGTTACTTTGCTTACTAGTTCATTAACGATGCTTGTTTTTCCGGTGCGTGCTTGAAACCTTTGCAACACAATGCTTGGATAAATTTGCTGATAATTCATGATGATTGCCTCTGTGCGGTCGGTAGAGGCATCAGAGCCGATAAATACGTTTATTTTTTCGAGGGGATAATTACTCTCGAAGATGGATTTTAGCTTAGCTTCTATGACCAACTCTTCGTTGTAAGCAGCAAATACAATGGCAATAGCAGGCAAATTATCGGTTGGAAGCGTTACTACTTTTTTGTTGTTATATTTGGAACCATAGAACCTACAAAACAAGGGGTACAACACGTAAGTATGTGCAATTCCTAAAACGGATAAACTAAAAATACAATAACAAATAGCGATTAACATGAACTTAACTTGTTTTTTTTTCTTTTTTAAACCGTTTCACCCACTCAATAAGTCCCCCAAAATACGCATACACATTAAATAACGAAGAGTCTTTAGCGGCCTTGTAAGTTAAGAAAATACTAATAGGCATAAAAATAGCCAATGGTGCCCACATGGCTATCCAAGGTTCTAATGCCCCTTCTTCGGCAGCACTTCTAAATCCTTCCGTTAAAATAAAATAGGCTAAAAAGAAAAATACGGCTACAACCACAGGTAAACCCATTCCTCCTTTTTTAATGATAGCCCCTAATGGCGCACCAACAAAAAATAAAACAAAACAAGCAAAACAAACGGCTATTTTGGAGTGCCACTCAATGGTATAACTGGTTAAGGCGGTGTAATCCGACTCAATATTGGGCATTACCCCATCTAAAAAAGCCGTAGAGGAACGTAATAAATTCATCGCATTTTCGAGGCAACGTAAAGCATCCTCTTTTTTAAGTTGACTAATAAATGGACCTAGCGGGGTGTAATGTTTTTTTGAGGAATCAGATCGTAAATAAGAAAGTGTGCGTGTAAAAAAATAATTTTTGGCTTGTTGGTTTATGGTAACAAAGCGTTGACTTACTTGGCGTCGCAACGAGTCAGAAACAGAATCTATTTGCCAAACATTAAGCATTTCGCCATGCCCTTTAAACTGGTTTTCATCGGTACGTTTCAATTTAAAATCAACCAAAGGTATATTAACCTGCATGCGTCTAAAACTGAGCTGCATCATGGGTTTAGATAAATTAACCACACCAGACTCTTTTTGAACTTCTTCGTAGCGGTTGCCTTCGAGTAAACGCAGCACCAAATAGTTCGTGTCAGATGTTTGGGTAATAAGTCCGTAACGGGCATACAACTGAACCGTATTGCCTTGGTGTGCACTGTGGTCGTAGATAAGTAAATCTTTTAAGGTATCGTTGTTCGCACTTTTTTTACCAGCACGAATGGTGTAATTATCAATTTTATTGTAAAAAATCCCTTCTTGAATAAAAACGGCTGGTTTTTTTTGGCGAATATCCCACAATAACGATTGCGATTTGAGGGTAACAACGGGCAAAACGAAATTGTTAAAAATAAATGTTGTAAATGCCAATCCAACAATGAAAACAAAAACGGGTTTAATGATTCGGAACAAGGATAAGCCCGATGATTTCATGGCGGCTAACTCGTAATTTTCGGCTAAATTACCAAAGCACATAATAGACCCCAACAGCACTGCCAAAGGGATACATTGCGGTATAATCGCAATCCAAGCGTAAGTAAATAATTTTAATAAATCTATGGTGCTTAATCCCTTACCAATTAAATCATCGAGGTAGGTAATAACAATTTGCACCAAAAAAAATAAAAATACACTAATAAATAGCGTGCTTATAAAAGGCGGCAAAAACGTTTGTAAGATTAAACTATGTAGTTTTTTAAATGGCACAACAAAAAGTTAAAGATACACGAATAATGACGAATTTAAACTGTGCTAATTAACTAAACTTTGTTATTTTTGTGAGAATTTTATGATAAACAGTAAAAAAATAATTGCCGTTCTGCCAGCATACAATGCTGCCTTAACCCTCGAAAAAACATACAAAGAAATTCCGTTCGACATTGTAGATGATGTAGTTTTGGTGGACGATTGTAGCAAAGACAATACTGTAGAGGTGGCTCAAAAAATTGGCATCAAACATGTTATCAAACACGAAAAGAACAAAGGTTATGGTGGTAATCAAAAAACATGTTACGATACGGCTTTAAGTTTGGGTGCCGACATTGTTATCATGCTTCACCCCGACTATCAATATACCCCTAAACTTATTCACAGTTTAAGTTATTTAATTGCCAACGATTTATACCCTGTGGCATTTGGTTCTCGTATTTTAGGTAAAGGTGCTTTAAAAGGTGGAATGCCTTTGTATAAATATATTTTTAACCGTTGTTTAACCTTTTCGCAAAACGTTTTAATCAATCAAAAACTTTCGGAGTATCACACGGGCTATCGTGCCTTTTCGAGGCAAGTTATCGAAAAAATTAATTACCATGCCAATAGCGACGATTTTGTATTTGATAACCAAATGATTTCTCAAATATTTTATGCTGGCTTCGACATTGCAGAAGTAACTTGTCCGACAAAATATTTCCCAGAAGCCAGTTCCATTAACTTTAGGCGAAGTGCCAAATATGGTATGGGTGTTTTAGGAACATCCTTTATTCATTTCTTTAATCGCATAGGGCTTTTGAAATCAGAAATTTATAAAACTAATAAATAAAAGTATGGCCATTTATCGTTTCAGAGTTTGCTTAGAAGAAAATGAAGATATTTATAGAGATATAGATATTAAAGCTTCACAAACTTTCGAACAATTTCACTCGTGCATACAAACTGTTTTTAAATTTGATGCTTTACATTCGGCTTCATTTTTTACCAGCGACGACTTTTGGCGCAAAGGAGATGAGGTAACACTTCGGAAAGAAGACCTAGCACTTGATGAAGAAGAAATTAGATTGAAAGCAACCCCCAAACGCTTAATGGCCGATGTTAAAATAGCAAAGCTAATTGAACAACCCCACCAACGGTTTATTTATGTTTTTGACCCAAAAGTACAATGGAGTTTTTTAATCGAGATGCTAAAAATTGCAACAGAAGACTCTAAACTTACTTACCCAGCTTGCATACGTTCGGTTGGCACTGCACCGCGTCAATACAAACAAACCAATATGGCCAAAGAAGAGTTAAGCGCCGATTTAGCCATGGCAGGTTTATTAAACGACCCCGAGTTAGACGATAGCGATATTTACAAATCGTTAGGAACAGAAGAAGGGCTTGAAGAAGAAGATTTGGTGGCCTTAGAAGGCGAAGAAGGTGAAGAGGAAACAAGCGAAGAAGACGACTTTTCGGAAGAAGAAACCAATCCTGATTTTGAGGCCGACTCTGGTCTCGAATTTAGTGATGAAACTTAAACCATTTCATTTTGTATAAACCCTCTTGTTAGTATTACTTGACCCACAGGTCGAAAAAAATATTAATTTTGTTTAAAATTATTTGAATATGAGTGATGTTACCACAGTAATAAACCAAGCCAAAGAGGCCATGGAAAAAGCTTTAAACCATTTGGAAATAGAGCTTACCAAAATACGTGCTGGTAAAGCTAACCCTAGCATACTCGATAATGTGATGGTTGATGTTTACGGGTCGAAAGCCCCTATTAATAACGCTGCCAGCATTAATACCCAAGATGCTCGAACCATTATCATTCAACCTTGGGATAAAAGCATGTTAACCCCAATCGAAAAGGCGATTCAAATGGCTAACCTTGGCTTTAATCCACAAAACGATGGCGTTATTATACGCATTACCGTGCCACCATTAACAGAAGAACGCCGACGCGAACTCAGCAAAAACGCTAAATCGGTTGGTGAAGATGCCAAAGTGGGAATCCGTAACGCCCGTAAAGAAGCCATGGAATTAGTAAAAAAATTACAGAAAGATGGGCTTCCAAAAGATGAAGCCAAAGACGCTGAAACTAAAATCCAAACATTAACGGATCAATTTGTAGTTAAAACCGATAAACACATTGAGCAAAAGGAAAAAGAAATTATGACGGTATAACCTAGCCTTGCCTTTCAGTCCTTTATTCTAGTTATAATCGTGCGTCAATTTACCTTTCATATTCTATTTATTAGTTTAATCATTAGTAGTGGTCTATTGGCACAAAATGGTGTTTTCTCATCGCCAACTTGGTACATTAAAGCCGCCTTTAACCAAGGTGTAATTTTAGAACACCGCAGTAGCATGGCGCATTTAGTAAAAGGTTACCCTTCCCTTTACGAACTGTGTTTGGTTAAACCCAGCGGCGGTAACCGACTTTGGCACTACGAAAATAACTTTCCAGATATAGGTTTATCGTTTACGACCATTGATTTAAAAAATCCGCAGCAGTTAGGGTATTGCTTCAGTTTAGCACCCTTTGCCGAAATACCGCTCAATAAAAAAGAAAAAGCCAGTCGCTTAATTTTTCGCTTAAGTTGGGGCTTATCTTATCTTACTAAAAAATTTGATGTAGAAACCAATCATAAAAATATTGCAATTGGCAGCCATTTTAATTCGTATGTTCAATTCAAATGGTTTTGGCAATTCCAACTAAATAGAATGCTTCGATTAGAACCTGGCTTTAGTTTTAGTCATACAAGCAATGCTAAAATAAAAGCCCCTAACCTTGGGATTAATATTGCCAGCATTAATTTAGCCCTAAACTTTAATACTGCTTCCAAAAAAACGGACACTAAATTTCGTAGAGAACCAGACAGTACTAAACTACCGCATACACCTCAACACGAACTTTTTATTTGGAGTACAATAGGCATTAACGAACGCGAGCCGCCAGTTAACAAACGCCTATTAACCAGCACCACGTCGTTTGGATATTATTTTAATAAACGGAATACCCATAAATTCGGTTTAGGCTTCGACTTTTTTTACGATGAAAGTTTGATAGAAGATTTAAAAATTGATGAGCTTCCTACCAATACCTTGGGCAATGTATGGCGAGGTGGCCCTAAGCTGTGTTATGCTTACAACTTAGGTCAAATTAGTTTTCCTGTAGAATTGGGCTATTACATACATGCCCCTATTAGAGACGATGGCTCTTTTTTTAACCGCATTGGCGTTAGATATATAAGTAGAATGGGCTTAATGGGATTAGTTAACCTACGCACACACTGGGGTGTAGCCTATGCCTTTGAGTTTGGCATTGGTTACCGTTTAGGAATTGGAAAAGCAAAATGAAAAAAGGATTCAGACATCTAATAGGGCTCCTTATCTTACAACTAATGTTGAGTTGCAGTAAAGACCATGCGCTGGATTGCTTTATTGGAAATGGAAAAGAAACAACCCAAGAACGAAGTTTAGAAACCTTTAATAGCATTTACATTAAAGATAAAGTAGATGTAACCATAGAAGAAGGCAATACGTTCCGCGCCATTGTAAGCTCTGGCGATAAACTTATTAAAAATATCAAAACAGAAGTAAAAAGTAATGCGCTATACATTAGCAACACCAGCAAATGCAATATGGTGAGGGGCTATAAACGCCGACACCATGTAAAAATAATAGTACCTAAACTTATTTACCTCGAAAATAAAGGGAACAATACGGTTGTATTTTATAACGGACCTCAACCCGATAGCATAGATGTGAAAGCATTTAGCCCGGGTATCATTAAGATTAATGGTAATTTCACTCAAGTTTATACAGGGTCTCATGGCAACGGCGATATTTATTTGATTGGCGAAACCAATGTATTAAGCGTATTCTTAAATGGTAATAACTTTTTATATGGCGAAGATATGCTCGTGAAACAAAAAGCGTTTGCCGAGTCATATAGCATTGGTCATTGTTACATTAACAGCGATACTTCTTCAACTCTCGAACTGCGCTTATGGCAAAGTGGAAATTTGTACTACAAGGGGAATCCCAAATCTATTACCAACTTCACCAGCGAAGGCGTGAAAGGAAAATTGATTAAACGTTAGCTAAACCAGCATTATTTTCCTTTTGAGGCGACGAAAAATAGAGTTATAGCAATAGTTTTTGTGCGAGCACAACATAAAAAAAACTAGGTCAATACCTTTATAAGTATTAGATAGCGAACAGAAGTAAAAGTATAATCAATAAAATTAACAATATCCAAATGCCAAGAACTACCCACGAAATAATCTTTCCTGCAAGTATTAAACCCTCTCCATTATAAAGTTTGGGTTGTTCTAAAATTCGTCGAATGCCCGTTGGTGCAATAGCTAGTGCCACAATATTAAAAATAGGGAACAAAAATAAACCCAAAATAGAAAGTACTAAAACGGCTATAGATATAGGATGTGACTTTTGTTTGTATGCTTTTTTATCTTCGAATTTATCTTCATTTCTTGAGCTTTGAGTAGTCGCCTCTTGTTTAAAAACTTCTTCAACACCATTCAAATATTTAATACCCGCAATTTTCGATTTAGAAACAGAAATCAAAGGCCCTTCTAAGTTATCGCAACGTTTATATTTAATAGCAGCATCGGTTATTTCTAATATTTTCACTTTTAGAGTTTCTCCATTTCTAAATGTTACCACATCGCCACACTCCGGCTCAAGGTTAAAACTAGGTGCTTTAGTAAAATCGAATGCCCTCAATGAACTGGCTAATACAAGGGGTTCATTAAATGCTGTTTGAGATAAGCGATAATCTTCTGCAATTGGACGGGTCGGAAGTGTTGTTACCGAAGAGGAGGTTCCTTGTTGTTGCGTAACACTTCTTAAAACGGTATTTGGTTTTTTATCTGTTTTTTTTACCCAATCTATATAATAGCCTTTGGTATAAGTTCTTTTTTTAACGGTACAAGCCGCAAATAACGCAGTAAATAAGGCAAAATAAATTATTTTTTTCATTAAACATAAAATTAAGAATTAATTCTATTCCACGATACCTTCAAACCAAATATCCGCAAAAATAAAATCATAACATTACTAAACCCTTCCTTGAATTTTAATAAGTTAAATCAAAAAAACTGTCATAACTAATAAAAGTAAAATGAACAGTAAGATGAAAGAAATTAGCCTTGCTGCCTCGGCTAATTTTACACCCCTGTATTTTTCGCTCTTGGCTCTAATACGTTTCACAGCCATATACGATAAAATTATAGAAACAATACTGAATAAGCCAATAAGTAAGCCCAAAATAGCCAATACAAACGCCCAAATAGATAAGGGATGAATTTTAAGTTTCTTATCAACTACTGTTTTGCTCTGCGTATTGGGTAAGCTGTTAGGCGTTGCCGTGTTAGCGGTTTTAACAGCTTCTTCTTTACTAAACAAATCTTTGGTTCCATTCGCATAACGCAAACTAAATACCTTGGCCTTCGAAACAGTAAACAAAGGCCCTTCTAAATTATCGCAACGTTTATACTTAATTAGTTCATCGCTTACTTCGATTACTTTAACCTTAATTTCATCGCCATTTCTAAACGTAATCAAATCGCCACAATCGCCATCGCTTTCGGTTAAAAGACTTGTTACTGCTCTTGAAATAAATACGGGCGGTTGAGTATAATCTAGTGTTGAACCTTGGGCAGAAGCTACTAAACCTTCATCCAAACTTTTATTTTCACTCAAGGGCAATTGAACTAACGTTTCGGGTTCGTACACTAACGTTTGCTTTTTTTGAGCCGATTTAGCCTTTGACCAATTTACATAATACCCTTTATTGTAAACTCGCTTTTCAACCGTACACGCATTTAATATTACTAAGAGAATAATTAAATGTTTTATAACATGTTTATTCATATTTATCAAAATTATAAATTATTTCAAAGTAATTGATGTTAGCAATGTCAATTTTAAATCGTACTTCAATTCAAATGGTTTGGTAGCTTTCTCTCAAGCATCAAAATCGCTTAAAAATTTAATACCACACTTTATCCATTTCTGCTTTGCGCGTTATACTTAGTTTTAAACACAAAGTATCTAATTATTTATAGCTTCTATTCAAAAACACCTTTCCTCAAATTATAGTTCAAGCGTTTACAGATAACCAACACACACATTGTTCATTTTTTTGTAATAACATCTACGTTGAATTGGTTACCTTTAGCACTCATTTTTAACTATGTCAACATTAAATTATGCCGAGCAGTTAACAACTGTTGAAACGGCTAAAGACCTAGGGTTGTTGCCCGAAGAATTTGAAAAAATTAAAACCACTTTAGGTCGAGTGCCTAACTTTACCGAACTCTCTATTTACTCGGTAATGTGGAGCGAACATTGCTCGTATAAAAATTCGATTGTTTGGTTAAAAACATTACCAAAAGACGGGCCTCACATGTTAGCTAAAGCAGGTGAAGAAAATGCAGGTTTAGTAGATATTGGCGATGGGTTGGCCTGTGCCTTTAAAATCGAATCGCATAATCACCCGAGTGCCCTCGAACCCTATCAAGGCTCGGCTACAGGTGTGGGTGGCATTAACCGCGATATATTTACAATGGGAGCCCGCCCTATTGCGCAATTGAACTCGTTACGGTTTGGAAATATAGACTCTGATAAAACCAAATGGCTCATTAAAGGAGTTGTAAAAGGAATTGGCGATTATGGCAATGCCTTTGGAATACCAACCGTTGGCGGCGAAGTATTTTTCGACGATAGCTTTAACGTGAATCCATTAGTAAACGCCATGAGCGTAGGTATTGTCAAAAAAGGAGAAACCATTAGCGCAACGTCTTACGGCGAAGGCAATCCCGTATTTATTGTTGGGTCTTCTACCGGAAAAGATGGTATTGCTGGCGCAGCCTTTGCCAGTAAAGATATTACCGAAGAGTCTTCAAAAGATTTACCAGCTGTTCAAGTAGGCGATCCCTTTCAAGAAAAACTTTTGTTAGAAGCCACTTTAGAAATTATTAAAACAGGTGCCGTTATTGGTATGCAAGATATGGGAGCTGCGGGCATCACTTGCAGCACCAGCGAAATGAGTGCCAAAGGCGAACACGGCATGGAAATTTGGCTCGATAAAGTGCCCACACGTCAAGCCGGAATGCACCCTTTTGAAATTTTATTAAGCGAGTCGCAAGAGCGCATGCTAGTAGTAGTTCACAAAGGACGCGAACACGAAATCATGTCTATTTTTGATAAATGGGATTTGAATTGCGTGCAAATTGGCGTTGTAACCAAAGGCAGTCAGTTAAAGTATTATTTCCACAACCAGTTAGTAGCCGATGTACCCGCGCAATCGCTCGTGTTAGGAGGAGATGCCCCAGTTTATCATCGCGAATACAAAGAACCCGCTACTTACACCGAAGCTAAAAAATTTGATAGCACAAGCGTTCAAGAACCACAAGACTACAAAGCAGTGATGACGCATTTAGCAGCGCACCCTAATTTAGCTAGTAAACGTTGGATATATAACCAATACGATAGCATGGTGGGTACTGTTAACATGAGTACCAATGCGCCAAGTGCCGCCGCTATCGTTAATATTAAAGGTACACAAAAAGCATTGGCCATGAGTGTGGATTGCAATAGCCGTTATGTAAATGCCGATCCCGAAATAGGTTGCGCCATTGCTGTTTGCGAAGCCGCTCGTAACATTGTGTGTAGCGGTGGCGAACCCAGTGCCGTTACCAATTGCTTAAATTTTGGAAATCCCTATAACCCCGAAGTATATTGGCAATTTGTGGGAGCTATTAAAGGCATGGGGGCCGCGTGTTTAAAACTAAAAACGCCTGTAACGGGCGGCAATGTTAGTTTTTATAATCAATCGAGTTACGAAGGCCCTGTGTTCCCTACACCCACCATTGGCATGATTGGAATTGTACCCGATAAAAAAAACCAAACCACTTTACATTTTAAAAACGAAAGCGATTTAATTTATTTAATTGGCAAACAAGTAAACGATATAGCCGCTTCCGAATACCTCAGTTCTTACCATCAAATAAAAGCAACACCAGCTCCTTATTTTAATTTGGATGAAGAATATCAATTACACGAAGCCATTAAAACTATTATCAGTCAAGGTTTAATAAACAGCGCACAAGATGTAAGTGACGGTGGCGTTTTTATGGCACTGTTAGAAGCCTGTATGCCAAAGGGATTGGGCTGTAACATCCACTCCGAAAAAACCATTCGTAAAGATGCGTTTTTGTTTGGCGAAGCACAAGGTCGGGTTATTGTTAGTGTAAATCCAGTTAACAAAACCGCTTTTGAATTGGCTTTATCAACCACGCAAGTGCCTTTTAGCCATATTGGTGAAGTAAAAGAAAAATCGGTAATGATAGATTCTCAAAATTATGGTAGCATCTCCGAATTTGAAAAACTCTACTTAACCAGCATCGAAAGTAAACTGAATTAAGAATCACCAACCTTACACAAAGCGCATCTACTAGGTGGATGCGCTTTTTTTATTGCATTAAATTAAATTATGATAAGCATAATAAGTTCTTATAAAAGAAGCCCATTTTTAATGAGTAATTTTAATCCTGTCAATTAGTAATAAATACAATAAACGGAATTGTTAGTCGTTATTTGTGAACGACTGATAAACTATTTAATCATTAAATAAAATAAACCAACCCATGCAATTAGCAAATCGCATCCGAAAAATAAGAGAAAAAAAAGGATTTTCTCAAGAAGAAATAGCGGCACGTTTAGACATGTCAGCATCGGGATATGGTCAAATTGAACGCAAAGCACAACATTCGTCTTTTAACACCTTAGCAAAAATTGCAACTAGCCTCAACGTATCCCTCCCTTTTTTAGTTGATCTTCACGATCAAGAGTACATCGAAAAAAACAAGTTTTAACTTGTTGTACAACGTTTTTTATGACTCTAACTTTGTAAAAAACTAAAACTATGAATTTAAAAAAACTAAAAACGTACTCTTCTAAAGCATCAGCTTTAGCCCTAGGTATTGTTATTTGTGGCGTTGTAGCCTGTAACAAAAATAACTCGGCCTCGCCAGCAAACTCTATTGGGCAGGTAGAGGGCAGTAGTAATTCGCAAAGAACTAGTACAGCCAATAGATTTCTAACGTTTAATAATTTAGGTGAGTTTCACACTCAACTCAATAGCTTATTACCACTCGATAATGCTGCCTTAGAAAGTTGGGAAACCAGTAGAAGTTTTCGTTCGCTTAGAAGTGGGTTCGAAGCCATTGTTGAGGCCGAAGAAGCATTATCGGCGCGGTTAGACAGCTTGCCTGTAGATTCGTCGGCTGCTGGTCAAAGCGCACCCATCCAACACAGTGATCAAGCTAATGCTTTCAAACAAACCTACGTGGTTCTTAAAGAAGGCGATGCTAGTTTTTTTGAGCCTAACATCAATAACTACAGCTACTCTTACCTCACCAACACATTTGGTATTGTAAAAATTGGTGTAAAAATTTATCAATTCACCAGAGATTACGTTAAAACAATTGATGATGGTGATGCTGCTAAAATTCCTTTATTGATAAGTTCAACAGAAAGTAAACCTTCACGTAAAATTACCGTTATAGCCACAAACTCAGGTTACATCGAAAACGGCCGAGTAAGTTCGACCTCTACGTTTGTAAGAAGCAGCATTGGTAATAATGGACGTGCTCGCACTATTGTGTATCAAGATTGGGTGCAAAATATAAGTTCTTCTCAACCTAATAAACGCGTAACATCTTATAAAGTAAGAGTACGCAGTTTAGTAAGACGTTTAAGAGGGGCTTGGTACGATAATAAATGCCGTAACTTAAGTTTGAGCGGCAACACGAATGGGAATATTACTTATGGTCAATTAGCTAATAACGCTTTCGTAACCATTAATTGGTCTTTTGGTATTAGTAATTCTACTTCGAGTGCCAGACATACTTGGGATTACTTCCTTCCAAATAAAGATGGAATGAACCAAACATTAAATGCTTTAGTAACCGATGGTTTCCATCCGCAACTTTTCTCAAGTTCAATTACAGGAAATGCTTCAGGTGGAGCATCAGCTACAACAACTTATCCATAAAAATCATGAAAAAAATAGTTTGTATTGTTATTGGCTTCATACATTTCAACATAACGTATGCTCAAACCAATCATTGCTTTGAATTAAGTATGGGGTCGGTACGCGAACAAAACTATAATCTGTTTACCTCTAATTTATTTATGGCTGGAGTTATTCCAGCCATAGATAATAGGTATGCTGGTTTTTTAGCTTTAGGTTACGAGTACAAAAATAAATCACATTTTTCTCCAGTTATTGCGGCTAAATTAGTAGCCCGTAGAATTGATTATGTTTACTTAGATGCAACCGTTGCGGGGTTCATCCATCAAACGCTCGAAATTCCTTTGAGTTTGCGCTACACCAGTGCCATTAACACTCAATACAATTGGCACATGGATGTTGGCCCAGGAATAAATTCAGTTTTAACAAGCAATAAGCGTTCGCAAATAGTAGTAGATGAGTTTACCAAAACACGATTTCAATTCATCAACGAACGTTCACTTCAATTTTTTGCGCATGGACGATTTGGATTTGAAACCAAATTAAAAGATAAACAGTCTCTGGTTTTATTTTTAGGTTATCAGTATCAATTGACACCTTTGTTCCACTTTAAAGCAAACACTAATTCATTCGATTTTAAAAGTGGTAACGTTAATACCAATTATTTATCTTTAGGTTTAACTTATCGGTTTTCGTTTAAACCAAAAGTTAGCCAATAGCCCACTTTCAATTAAACTCAATTGCAATAAGAAGACGATATATTTTTGCATATAGTTAGTCTTTCCAACAAACGCCTAACTTTTCCACAATTCAACGCCCTACCTTCATTTTTAGTATTCAAAAACTTATATTTGAACTAACTGTATAAAGGTATGATAACACGTTTTCGCTTCGCTCTTCTATTCATTATTCTTATTGGCTGCTCGGCTTACTTAAAGGCGCAAAAATTTACGCAATTTGCAAACGACACTGGCAAATTTATAAGCGATCTTAATACTTATTTTATTGATAACACCGTAAACAAAGAAGAAGCCGCCACTTACATTCGCGAGTTTTCTAAACTTTGGAAAGAAAATGTGATTGCGGGTTATTATAAACAAGTGGCCATTAAAACCAGTAACGCCATGTTAGCAAAGCGGATGAAACCCTATCCGTTTTTTTATAGCTATTTCAATAGTTTAATCAGTTGCATTAAAAACAAACAAGCCGATGAAAGTTATAAAAACTGGCAAGCCTGTGTTGATAAAATTTTGGCAGGTAAAAGCAATCGTGGGGTACAAGATTTTTTTGAGATGAGCGAAAATATTTTTAAAAATCTAACCTTCTACAACTCGCCTTCTTACCAATTTAGAACGGTTGAAACCGACTATAAATTCGATTTCGACAGCATTCCTAAAGTTAGCTTCGGAAAAATTACTTTAATTGGTATTAACCCGCGCGGCGATAGTTTAGCCATTGAAGAAACACAAGGCGTGTATTACCCAACAAGTGGTAAATTTAGTGGCAAAGGCGGCAAAGTAAGTTGGGAGCGTTGCGGATTAACACCCGATGTATTTGCAACGCTAAAAAAATATACCATTGATTGCAAAACAGGGCAATACACGGCCGATAGTGCGATTTTTAACGGTAAACAATATTTCGATAAACCTCAACTCGGCAAAGTATCCGATCGCATCATCACCGAAAATAAAGAGCCGAGTTTTCCTCGATTCGATTCGTATAGTAAACGTTTATTAGTGAAAGATATTTATCCAGATGTGGATTACGACGGTGGCTTTGGGATGCGAGGCCCTAAGTTTGTGGGCTCGGGTACAGCTTCTAATCCAGCACGCATTATTATTAAACGCAACAAAGTAAAATTTTTAGAAGTAAGCGCAGGGGCATTTGGAATGAACAAAGAAAAAATTGTGGCGCCTACGGGTGCTATTAAATTTTTCTTAGATAAAGATACTATTTACCACCCAGGCCTCAGTTTCACCTACCAAGTAGATAAACGTAAAGTAACCATTTTACGCGGCGATGATGGACTTCAAAAAACACCGTTCTCTAATTCGTTTCATAAATTTGATATGTACTTCGAACAAATTGTTTGGAACTTAGAAGAGCCTAAAGTTGATTTTAATTTTCTTCCCAACAATTTTCAAGGGGAAGCATTTTTTGAGTCGCAAGATTTTTTCAATAACCAAAAGATGGAGTACATACGTGGCAACGATAACATTAGCCCTATAGCGAAAATGATTGAGTACAGCCAAAAAAATGGTGATTTAAAAACTTTTACCGTTATTGATTTCGCTAAATATATCAAATACCTTGCCAACGATTTGCGCCCAATTATTTTTAGAATGGCCATTGCAGGTTTAGTAGATTTTAATCCTGAGTCGGATATGATTACCATTAAACAAAAATTATTCGACTTTCAAGATAACATCAAACATAAACACGACTACGATATTATCACGCTGCATTCCGTATTTCCTGGTAAAGATAACGCCTCCCTCAATTTGATTAATAATAACTTCGATATTAAAGTACGTGGGGTTAAATCGGTATTATTGAGCGATACACAAAAAGTATTTATGTTTCCGAAAGATGGTGAGATTACGTTAAAGAAAAATCGGAAAATGGAATTTAGTGGTGCAGTAGCTTCTGGTAAATTTGAGTTCGTAGGAAAAGACTATTTATTTGACTACGAATTGTTTAAAATAAATATGAAAACCATTGACTCTATTAAAATTTATGTAGAGAGTTTTGAACCCGATATAAATGGCAATATCCCCTTCCGTAAAGTACAATCGGTTATTGAAAACGTTAATGGCGAGTTGCGCATAGATGCCCCACGTAACAAGAGTGGCTGGGGCAAAGCACCCACGTTTCCGAGCTTCTCCTCCTTTAAAGAAAGTTATTCGTATTACGATAAACGAAGTATTTTTAAAGGCGTGTATAATCGCGATAAATTTTACTTTAAACTCGATCCGTTTTCGATTGATAGCCTCGATAACTTTCGTAACGAAGGTTTGGTATTTGATGGCGAACTTGTTTCGGCGGGCATCTTTCCTACCTTTCGCGAAAAATTAACCTTACAAAAAGATTATTCACTTGGGTTTATTAGACAAACACCCGCAGGTGGATTTCCGGTTTATGGTGGCAAAGGAAATTTTAATGCTGAAATTAGGCTTAGTAATAAAGGCTTGCGAGGTGGCGGCGATTTAACCTTTAGTAGTAGTTTTAGTAAATTACCCGATATTATCTTTTTTCCGGACAGTGCCAATGGCATTGCCAATACTTTTGATGTGAAAGAACAAGCCAATCCAGTTGAATTTCCGGTGGCACATGGCGATACCGTCAAACTTCATTTTAGACCTTATAAAGAATTACTACAAGCCTCCGATATTAAAAAACCATTTAGTGCTTACAAAGAAAATATTCAGTTTAGAGGCCGCTTCGATTTAACCAATAAAGAACTTACGGGTAAAGGCCGTGTTGATTTTGAAAAAGCCGATTTAAGTGCCAAAAAAATACTTTTTGTACAACGTAAATTTTTTAGCGATACAGCCGATTTTCATTTAAAAGCATTTGACGAAGAAGGCTTTACTTTTAGTACGGTTAACGTTAACAGTAAAATTGATTTCGATAAACGAACGGGCGAGTTTATTAGCAACGGTTCGGGTTCTTACGTGCGTTTCGATAAAAATCAATACATCGCCTACATGGATCGTTTTAAATGGTTTATGGATCAAGAAGACATTGAACTAGGCGACACACAAAAGAAAATAGAGGTGGATCCTAATGCGGGCGAAGGAGGCTTAGATTTAGAAGGTCCCGAATTTATTAGTGTGCATCCCAAACAAGATTCGTTACGTTTTTTTGCACCTGGTGCTAAATATAATTTGCGTAAATACATCATCAAGTGTAAAAATGTACCTTTTATTAATGTAGCCGATGCCCGTTTTTTCCCGAAAAATGGAGATGTAACGGTATTTAAAAATGCAATAATGGATACGTTAAAAGAAGCTAGTATTTTAGCAAATACAGTAACCAAATACCACAACATCCGAAATGTAACTGCTAACATTTATGGCCGTAGGTCTTATTTAGCCAGCGGCGAGTATCAATATTTAGATGAGAATAATAATCCTTACATCATCAACTTCGAAAAAATAAAACCCGATACTACTGGGCAAAGTATTTCGGAAGGTACCATTACTGAAAAAGCTAATTTTAAATTTAACGATTACTTTAGCTTTGCTGGAAAGGTGTATTTATTGGCCTCTCAACAATTTTTAATTTTTGATGGTGGTACTAAAATTGTTCATGCGTGTAATAAATTTTCCAAATCGTATTTACAATTTTCGGGAGAGATTGATCCTAAAAATATTTTCATTCCTATTCCTAAAAACGCCATTGATGTAACAGGTAACCCCGTAGGCAATGGTATTATTTATAACCCAGACACCAATATGGTTTATTCGGCGTTCATTTCGCCGCGTGGCGCGCGCAGTGCCAAAGATGTGATTGTGGCCGATGGAGTGTTAACGTTCGATAAAGAAAGCAATGAGTACCAAATATCGAACCGCGAAAAATTAGACCAAATGGCTTTACCGGGCAATTACGTGAGTTTAAACGTTAACTCGTGCGATGTGTTTGCCGAGGGCAGTTTTGATGTAGGTGCTGACTTTGGACAAGTGAAATTAAAAACGGTTGGTAATGCCTTGCATAAAACACAAGGCGATAGTGCGTTTTTTAATTTTATGATGACCATTGATTTCTTTTTTGATAATGGTGCGATTAAAAAATTGGCTAAAGATGCTGAATTATTTATGGGACAACTAACCCCTACCCCATTTGAGGGCGATTTATTTAGCCACGGTTTAATTGAAATACTTGGAAAAGACCGTGGCGATAGAGCATTATCGGAATTAAATTTATACGGCAATTACAAACGCTTTCCGGATGAGTTAGAAAAAGTATTAGTGTTTAACGATGTAAAAATGAATTACAATAAAAAAGCACGGGCATTTTTGAGCGATGGAATGATTGGTTTGGGCAACATTCAAAAAACAGAAGTGTTTAGGTATGTAAAAGGGGTTATACAAATGAAAAAACAAAGAGCGGGTGGCGATGTGTTAGATATTTATTTAGAATTGGACCCTACTACTTGGTATTACTTTACTTATTATAAAGGCACTATGTTGGCCGTAAGTAGTAATAATGCTTTCAACAACGACATCAAAGAATTAAAAAGCAAAAATAAAAAACAAGATGTGGATAAAGGGCCAGGGTTCCGTTTCGATTTGGCTAACCCGAAAAAGAAAGATGACTTTTTGCGTAAATTAAAACAAATTGGTGCCTTAGGCGAAGAAAAGAAATCGGAAGATGATGAATAAAATTATATGATAAAACGTAACTTCCCCAATGCTTTAACCTGCTGCAATTTATTATGTGGGTGTTTAGCCATAAAAGAAACCTTATTAGGCG
This sequence comes from Bacteroidota bacterium, assembly GCA_013297775.1. Classification (GTDB taxonomy): domain Bacteria; phylum Bacteroidota; class Bacteroidia; order B-17B0; family Aurantibacillaceae; genus Aurantibacillus. The sequence continues at coordinate 15,629 of JAAFIL010000021.1, read as the reverse complement.
ATTTGACAATAGCTTTTGCGTTCATTGGTTTAGCTGCCATTTTCGATTTTTTTGATGGGTTTGTGGCGCGTTTATTAAAGGTTACCTCGCCTATTGGAAAAGATTTAGATAGCTTGGCCGATGCGGTAACTTTTGGCGTAACGCCCGCATTCATTATTTTTATGCTGTTTAAAAATAGTATTGCCTTGGCTGGATTGTCAAGTTCGCATTACTTGAATTACCTCGCTTACATTAGTTTTAGCATTGCTCTTTTTTCGGTTATTCGCTTGGCTAAATTTAATAACGATACTCGGCAAAGCCAATCATTTATTGGGTTACCAACGCCCGCTAATGCTATTTTTATTGCCTCATTGCCTTTAATCATGCACGTCCAAAATAACATCTATTTTGAATTTGGATTTATAGTATGCGATCAGCCACTTCAAAACATGGGAGCTTTTACTGTATTTATTTTGAACCCTTGGGTGCTAACGGCATTAAGTATAGTACAGTCTATTTTATTAGTAGCCGAACTTCCGTTGTTAGCGTTAAAGTTTAAACATTTTGCTTGGAGCGGAAACGAACGGCGGTATATATTATTAGCCACCTGTGTGGTGTTATTTTGTACACTTGGCTTTACCAGTATTCCATTAAGTATTTTAGCGTATATTTTAATTTCGTTGACTGAAAAACAAAATGTATAATTTAGTTAATAAGTTGAAAACGTGTGAAATGGTATATACCAAATTTTAAGAAAGAGGGGCTTTAGAATAAAAGGAATAGTTCGATTAAATAGCAAGCAGAGGGCGCAATGGAAGAAAATAAATTTTGAAAAAATAACATCGAAAAAATTAGCACGCAAAGGCGCAGAGGGCGCAAAGGAAGGAATTAAATTTTGAAAAAGTAACATCGAAAATTAGCACGCAAAGGCGCAGAGGGCGCAAAGGAAGGAATTAAATTTTGAAAAAGAAATTTAGAATAAAACATTGGCGTTATGAACACTTCTACGGTGAGTTAGGTTATATGGAATGTAGATTGCGTTTAACCAATTGACTTGCTCTTGTTTAGCGTTACAAACGCAGTTCTCAAACGTCCTCGTTACGCTTCGCTAAACAAGGACGAGGTAGGGATTCTTAAATTTAGCAAGAACTTTTTTACGTGAGGGATAATTTCGACCTCGCTCAATATAAATTCGGCGGCAGCCCAATGCGGGATTTGGCGTGCTTTTGTGCGAGCGAGGGGGCTGAGGCACGAAGACACCCGTAGCCGCTACAAAAGCCGCCAAAGCCGCATTGGCTATAGCCGATAGCCCGACCCCGATTCTAAATTTTAAGGATACGCTTTTAAATACATAAACAACTAAAGGTTAAATACCAACACTAAAACTAGATAAGGGGGCACGCCCAAAAAATAATCAGTAAATGGCACTAGGCACTTTTTTATTAACGCGTTGAATTGTTTTTGTTTTAGCGATTTGGAATTAAGTTATGATTTTAATTTAAAGTAAGACCTTCTTCAAAAGCGATATTCTATCAAGTTTCAGTAATAGCATTTTACTTTCTAAATAATATTCTTTAATATTACAAAATAAAATTTCAAATGAAATCAGTCATCCTTACCTTATTGTGTGTGTTAACGGTTACGGCTTGGTCGCAAGTTCCAACTTTTGAAGAAATAGAGTTTGAAATGGACTCTACCACTTCTACTTATAAACCCAACGGAAAAAACTTTGCGCTTATTAAATCGAAACGAGGAACCAGTGGTTTAACTAAAACGTCTAAAGCCGACTCGATACTCGCTTTTCCTATCAATGAAATTGTTTTGGTGTATTCAGAGTTAACCACAGATGTTATTAGCGAGCGCGAACAAGCCAATCGCGAGCGTTGGGAAAATCTTTTAAAAACGTATCCCGACTTATTTCAATTTAGTACTACTTATAAAAATGTGTGTCAATGCAACTTAAAAGGCGATAGTGCTGCGTTTAAAAAGATGCAAGGTTTTTATGTTTATTTTACGCCCGAAGAACCTAAAAAGTCTGTTGCTGCGGCACCAGCAGTTGCCCCAAAACCAGAGCCTAAAGCGGTTAAAGAAGAAAAAAAGGAAGAACCTAAAGCCTCTAAACCCGAAAAAGACGATAGCAAAGCTTTAGCTAAGGAAAAAGAAAACGAAAAGAAAAAAGAGCGCGAACGTGAGAAAGAATTAGAAAAAGAAGCCGCCGCTACAGCGAAAAAGGAGAGAGAAAATGAAAAAGAAAAACGGAAAGAGAAAGAGAAAGAACCAGAAGAGAAAGTAAGTAAAAAAGAAAAGGAAGATGATACGCCTTTGGTTGAAGGGCCAGAGACGACATTAACTATTTCGGATGCCGACTTAACTAAAAGCACCGTAAAAAAACGGACGGGGTATGCAAAGCCTAAAAAAGCAAAAGACCCTAAAGCTTGCCGGCCTGCTTGCTATGGCGGTGGCGATGATGATTTGAACACATTCTTTACAACTAATATTCCGCTAACGAAAAAGCAAAAACGCCATGGCAAACAATTAAACGCTCAATTAAAATTGCAATTAAATTTTGATGGTGCTATTAAAAAAGCATTTATTACAGGTACTAACGAAGACTTTAATAAGTTGGTGATGGAATCTATTAAACAAATGGATTTGTGGAACCCAACCGTACGCAATGGGGTTACCGTGAAATCGGAAATTAAACTTACTTTAAAATATGACCGCGATGCCAAAGGGATTGTGGTTGCTGAAACGGCACTTATTCCACGTTTGTTACCTAAGTGCAAATGTGTAAGCGATGCTGAACTATTTGGCGAATAAGAAAATTAACGAAGCATATTGTTTGGTATATACTTCAACTCGAAATAGATTATTAAACCTATATAACGTGTTGTAAATTTTACAGCGTAAACGTTTGGGAATAAGTCGTAAGTTGGATTCTAAAGATTTTCTTTCTTGAGATTTTAGCTTAAACCGCAAATAGAAAGTAGAAATCTATTACAAAACAAAATCTGCGGCAGCTATTAGAAATGCTCGGTTCTGCGGTCTTCAAAATAGCGTTAGCTATTCTTAAAGTCCTCGAACCTGTGCTTCCTAATATTCTTGCAGCTTTTGTCTTTCACCACGATTTTCAACTGTCTATTTACGGTTAAACTTTTCGTTACTTTCTATAATTGAAGTTAGAAGTAATCTTTATCCTAAAAAGTGAACTAGTTTACCAAATCTAAACGTTAAAGATTTTTACCTAGCTAAATTTTTCCAGTACTCCCAAATCCGCCTTCACCGCGTTGACTCTCGTCTAAAGTATCGCTTAGTTCCCAAGTAATAGATTCGTAGCGGGCTACAACCAGTTGGGCAATGCGCTCGCCATCTTTTATAACGAAGGGTTCGGTAGATAAGTTAATTAATAAAACTTTTATTTCACCACGGTAATCGGCATCAATAGTACCTGGGGCATTTAATACGGTAATGCCGTGTTTAAAGGCTAAACCGCTTCGTGGGCGTATTTGTGCTTCAAAACCTGAGGGCAACGCCATAAACAAACCGGTAGGTATTAAACAACGCGCCGAAGGTTTTAACACAACGTCGGCTACTAAACTAGCACGTAAATCCATTCCAGCACTTAGGGGCGTAGCAAATTCAGGCAGTTCGTGTTGCGAACGGTTTATAATTTTTATTGTCATAAAAGATGTTTAAGACCTAAAGCCTAACTGAACAACTAGCGTATTTTGTTTTTAGCAATAATACCATTTAAACGGTTAATGGTATTGGTGAGTTCTTCATTTTCAACGAACAACTCTTTAAAACGTTTTTCGTAACGCTGATAAAGGCTAACCGACTGTTTCAGATCTTTGACTTCGTCTTTTAGGTCCCTCATTTTTTCTTCGTAATCTTTTACAAGTTTGCCAAGTTCTTTTTCTTTATCGCCTTTGGTTTCGCTAATCATGCGTTTGTGCTCGCGTTGTCGTTTCAACACTGCTTTCCACATATTTACACGATCTGCGTAAATGGTATCTAGTTCTTTTAAATGTTTTTCTAAATCCGAACTTTTTGTCCATTTCACATCCATGTCAATAAGTTCATTGCGCACATGTTGCACAACGTTTCTGAACTTACCAATTACCGATTCCGACTCAGTCATAAAGCTAACGACTTGCTCTTCTATCGGTTGCTTCATAATATGATGCTGCTTTCCCATTGTGCGAAATTAAAAAAATATTATCCGAAAAGAAAATTTAGATACAGACAAGTGTTAATTTATAACACTATTTTTGATAAGTGCTGCTTTTTTAGTTTAAAAAGTACTTTTTGTTTAACGTTTAGTGTTACACCATCTAATTTGTGCGAGGATAAACTTACCTAAACTTTAAACAAAACTTATTTTAGTTTTGAATTGAATGTTAGAACTAATGGTTTATAAATAAAAATAACGGCATGAATGGCATAGGAATACAAGAACATTTAAAAAAAATATAAAATTTGTTTTGTTTTTTAAAGATAAGCGATTAACTTCGCAGCATATTAAGTGATTAGTGGTCTAGGAAGGTAAAATCTTTATTTTTAAGGGCAACTAATTTTTGACAAGTTTTGTTTAACGTTATTACTTTAAAATTCTAGCGTTTTTTCATAAGAGTTTGCACTTGATAAACAAGTGTAAAATGGCAGATTGGTGAAGTAGATTTCTTTTTTGTTTGTTTAAAAAAGTCGTCTAGGGATAGGCGGCTTTTTTATTGCATAAATTTCTATTTCTGTACTTTAAGAAAATGTTTCTTTAAAACAATTAAGCCATCTGTAATTAGATACGTTTTACGAATAATGATATGGCTCGAAAAGAGTTCGCAAAGGCAGAAAATAGTATTACAATGCTCTCTTATTCATTTAGCAATAGTGTTAAATCCCCCAACTTTTCCGATTGATCCGAAATACCAAATGCAGATATATTTTAAAGATTTTCTTTTTTCAAACTTGGTTTGACCCAATTGTTATTATGATGTTTCGCCCCAACGGTAAGTATCATCTTCAAAACCACATAAATCTATAATGCGGTTAACCACCGTGGCGGCTACTTCCTCTATAGTTTTAGGATGGCTATAAAACGAAGGCGTGGCCGGACAAATGATGCCGCCAGCTTCGGTAACAGTTTTCATATTATTAATATGAACAAGGCTATATGGTGTATCGCGGGCTACTAAAATAAGTTGTCGGCGTTCTTTTAAAATAACATCGGCGGCACGGGTAATTAAATCGTTACTAATGCCAGCGGCAATACGTGCTAAGGTGCCCATGCTACACGGACAAATAATTAATTTATTAAACTTTGCCGATCCACTTGCAAAAGGGGCGTTAAAATCCATTTTACCATATACCTTAAACGGATAATTTTCGTAACCTCTATGCCCTAATTCGTATTCCCACACTTGGCGGGCGTTATCGCTCATTACCACAGCAACAGTTTCTAGCTGTTTCTCTAATTTTACAAGTTTATCGAGCAAAACTTTAGCATATACGCTCCCACTTGCCCCTGTAATGGCCACTACAATTTTATGTTTCATCTACAACTTGTTTTTTAGTAAACGTGAAATGGTAATATAAATTAACCAACAAAATATTATTGTATAAGCCCTTGTTAAAATAACGCGCTACAGGGTTTGGGAAAAAAACATTAGTTGCACGCACACCATACGGGCGTATGGCTGCAACTGAATTGGTGGAACGAATTTCAATAAATAATTTATTAGGAATGATGCTTCTCCCCAAACCCACACTCACATTCCATTCGGTAGTTTTAAACGGATAAGTACCTGTTAAATCACCTACTTCATTGGCCTCGCGGTAATTGATAAGGTAAGCCCCCGAGCCACCAATGGTGCCAAAATAAACTTTATTGAGTTTGTAGCTGAGTAAAATGGGACATTCTAGGTAATTTAAGTTTACTCTGTAAAATGTAAAATCATTTTTATCAGGATTTTGATTATGCCTTGCCCCTTTTTGAATAAAGTAAAACCCTAAGTCGAGGGAAGTGCGTTTGGTAAGAGCAGCACTTACGCTGGCACCAATGTTTACTCCAAATTTATTAAATCCATTATAACTATCGCCATGAATTTGACAAGCCGTAAAACCCATGCCCGGTTTAAAAGAAAAAATACGTTCTTGAGCGTTGTGACTTAAAGCGAGCGTTAGTAGTATTAAAAAAGAACATTGTTTTTTCACCATACATTTATTTTCAAATTATAAACACTAAAAATGGCTAATCGTTTGCCGACTAGCCTTAAAATTACAACTATTTATGGTTTAAATTAAAACTTGTACCCAAACCCTACGCCGAAGTTGGTCATCCATTGTGTACGCGGGCCGTTAATATCGTTAGGATTATCGAATTTTCCATCTTTATTCCAATCGCGTTTAATGGTAATGTCATCATCATAAATCATACGCGTAGAAAGGATAGCGGTAATATATTTGTTTATTTTAAAGGTAAGATTACTGTTCCAAATAACATCTATGTTTTGAGGGTTGTTTAAATAGTTCGAGAACAAATCTAAGTAAGTATCAAAGTTAACATTCGGTAAAATATCTTTTTTAAATTTTAAAATGAAACGCCCACCAATTTCATTACGCACACGTTTACCAGGAGTAATTACTTTTCCTGCGGTATCTCTTACTGCTTTTTCAACGCCAAATGCACCTGCATCGGCCAAATATTGCACATCTACAATGGTTAGTTTACCCGCTACTGGGGCTAAAACACACGAGAAATAATCGGTTGGTCTAAATTCTAAACCTAAGCCCAATTGCCCATAACCAGGTGCTAAAAAGTCTGAACCAAAAGGCCCGGCAATGCTATCGCCAGCGTATTGATAACCTGGCGCAAATTGCGAGCGAAAATCGGCTACACCCGTGTAATACCAATATTTACCAAAAGCATTCACGCTGTACTTACTCAGTGCTAAAAACTGGTCAATATTTTTTCTGAAAATCTTAGAACTCCCAGGTTTTATCAAACCATACGTTCCATCAAATTTATTTTCCCAAACTTGTTTGCCTTTTTTCCAATCAGCGGCTAAATTAACAATCCCATTTAACGCCACATTGTCTTCGCCGCCACCTTGCCAATTACTTAGTGCGGTTTGGCTAAGATTAATTCCTAAAAAGCCACTTTTTTTCCAATAAGAGGTATCCTTTTTAACAACGGCTTGGTCTTGCGCACTAGCCAATAAATTAGTTACTATAAATAAAAGAGAGTAGAGTTTTTTCATAAATAAAATTTTGCACAAAGATAGAGTTTATATTAGAAGTGCTAAAAGTTTAGTTTATAAGTGAGTAATCGCGTACAATATTATAGAGGGTGTCGCGCTCAACGGGAATGCGCCCAACATCTTTTATCAGTTTAACAAGTTCTTGTGTACTAAGTTTCGGATTTTGTTCTTCGGAACCCGCCATGCTATAAATTTTGGTGGTATCGTCTATTGTTCCATCTATATCATCGGCACCGCAATTAAGTGCCAGTTGAGCCGTGCTGCGCCCAATCATAGCCCAATAGGCTTTTATGTGGTCGAAATTATCGAGGTATAAGCGAGCAATGGCATAATTACGAAGGTCTTCAATCACACTCACTTCGGGCACATTGGCCATTTCATTGTCTTTGTTTCTGAATTTAAGAGGAATAAAAGCGTTGAATCCTTTCGTGCGATCTTGCAATTGGCGTAAACGTTCCATGTGGTCTATGCGGTGTTCAAAGGTTTCGATATGCCCATAGAGCATGGTTGCGTTAGAGTGGCCTCCCATTTGGTGCCAAGTTTCATGAATTTCTAACCATTCTTCGGCACTGCATTTGCCGCCCGCAATTTTATCGCGAATGGTTTTATCAAATATTTCGGCACCACCACCGGGCATACTATCTAAGCCGGCTTCTTTCATTTTTTCTAAGCCTTCTTTATACGATAGTTTAGCCTTTTTGAAAATATAATGGTACTCAACGGGGGTTAATGCTTTTATGTGCAAATTTGGGCGGTGTGCTTTTATTTTACGAAAGAGTTCGGTATAAAACTCAAAATCTTGCTTGGGCACTACTCCTCCCGTTATGTGAACTTCGGTAACAGCTTGGTTATCGTATTTTTTAATGATGTCTAAAATTTGATCGGTGCTTAACTCCCAGCCCTCGGTGCGGTGTTTAATTAAACGCGAGTACGAACAAAAACTACAAGAATACACACAAATATTGGTTGGCTCCACGTGAAAATTATGATTGAAATAAACGTAATTTTTGTTTTTACGCTCTCGAACTGCATTGGCTAGAGCCGATAAATAACCCAGTTCAGCTTCCTTGTAGAGCAATACGCCGTCTTCAAAATTGAGACGTTGGTTTTGCTTTATCTTTTCTGAAATGGCTTTTAATTGTGGAGAAATGTTACTGGCTTCTATAACCGAAAAGGGATTAGAAATAGTTTCTGATATCATGGAACAAATTTACGCTATAAATCATAAACCCTATTGTAAAAATAAAGTTTATAACGGGGTGAAATAAATATTGTAAAAAGATTTAGGATAGTGTTAACGAATGAGGTTGATATGACCCACAAACTCGCGTTTACCATTACCTTGCGTTGCTACTTTTATTTTATAAATATAAACCCCATCGGCCGCAGGGTTTCCTTTAATCGTGCCATCCCACCCTTTCCTAAATTCGGTGGTGCTATAAATAGGCGTACCCCAACGGTCAAAAATATCCATTACATATCCTTTTTCGCCAAAGCCAACGCCTTTAGGTTGAAAGGTTTCGTTTATGCCATCATTGTTAGGGGTAAAAGTATTCGGAATAAAGAAACTAAATTCTTCTAACAACTCAATAAGTCTGCGGTCGGTTTCGGTGCAACCAAAACTGTTAGTGGTGGTAAGGAAAACCGCATACGTGCCAGGGTTATTGCTGTTGTAGAGGTGCGAGGGGTTAGCTAAACTCGAAGTATCTAAAGACAAATCGCCAATAGGTTCGCCAAACTGCCACATATAACTGGTAATAGGGCCATTTAACGAGGTAGATGAAAAATTGACGTTGTTATTGGTTGTACTAATGTCTCCCGAAACATTGATTTCGGTTTCGGGTAAAGGAAATACCGTTATGGCATTCGGAATAGTAGTTTTAGAAGCGCAGTTATTGCTATCGTTAATCAAAATATTCAAATCATAAGAACCAGGTTTATTTAAACAAATTTCGATACTGTCGCCTTGTTGTTTAACGTTGCCAAAATCCCAAGTTACTAATCTCGAAAAATTGCGACTGGTGTGGGTGTTATAAACGAGGCACAAAGGACTACAACCTGAGGTTTTTTCGAGTTTTAAATCGGGTACTGGAGGCTGGTGAACCGTTACCGAAAACGAATGACTTATCGAATATTGAGGGCAAGCAATATCCCAACCTACTAATTGATAAACGGTTGTTCCAAGTGGCAAACCAGCTTGAGCACTACCCGTTGGTGCCGATAAATAAACGTTTGGCGTCCAATCGTAGGCATAATTTTCGGTACCACCCGTCGAAATAACAAAGTGTTTTACTGAGTCGCCTTTACACACGGTTTTGTTAACGGGCGCAACCGAAAAACTTATGGGTGTGATAACATCGAGTTTAGTAGTACCATACGTTTTACAATTGCCAAGGCTAACCTCTAATTGATAAGTGCCTTGTTGGTTAGTGGTGATGCCCGCTAAATTCAAATTTTGAGTGATAGCCGAAAATGTGTTTGTGCTAGTCCATAAATAAGACGTTGCACCAGCAGGACCATTAATAACAAGGTTAGAGTTATAACACACCGTTGTTTGAGGCGTTAATGAAAAACTGAGAATGGGATTAACGGTTAAACTTAAGGTATTGGTTCTAAAACAGGTTAATATGCCATTGTTATAAGAAGTTGTAATAGAATAGATACCCGACAAAGAAGGTGTAACATCACTAAGCAATGGTGTAGCAACATTCGATGTATAATTATTGGGGCCACTCCACAAATAAGTTATAGCTCCCGATGAGTTAGATACAAACTGCGCCATTTCTTTTTCGCATTTAACAATGGGCGAATTAACGGTAATGGAATTAGTAGCCACCACATTTAAGCCCGAAGAAGCCATGGTGGTACACGAGGTGGTGCCAATTGCAAAAATAGCCGTTGCCGAGTAAATGCCAGATGCCGTGGGTTGAATGGAATTAATAACAGGATTAGATCCCAAGGATACATAAGCCGAAGGGCCATTCCAACTATACGCAACAGCACCAATAGCGTTGGCACTTAAATTTGCAGTTGCATTTTGACAAACATTAGCCGGAACCACCACCGCAACTGGATTTGTAGCAACAACCGTTAAACTAGTTGAGGCCGAAGTAGAACAAGTTAAAACTCCATTTGTAAAAAGTGCTGTAACACCATAAGCACCTGCGTTGGCAGGAATAACAGCATTAACCGTCGGATTCTGTAGAACACTATTGAACACATTAGGCCCTTGCCAAATATACCCTACCGCAGCAATGGCTGAGGCACTCAAATTAAGAGTTGCACCCTGACATAAGGTACTTGGCAACGACACTTGAACGGGATTAGTAGCTACAACATCTATACTAGTGGTAGCAGTTCGAGGGCATTGCTTATTGGAAAAAATATAATTGGTAGAAACCGTGTAAACGCCCGAAGCCGAAATTGCGGCATTAACAATACTTGGATTTTGAAGTGAAGATGTATAATTATTAGGCCCACTCCAACTATAAGCAGTAGCCGTTGGTAAAGCTGCCGTTAAATTAGCCGTCGAAAATTGACAAACATTGGTTGGTGCAGAAACCGCAATGCCTATAGTTGGCGATACGTTTACCGAAGTCGTGCCAACGCCCAAACATCCTGAACTGTAGGTAGCCGAAATAGAATATAAACCCGCCGATGAAGGTTGAGCATTGGGTATTGTTATTTGATTGGTCGCAAACGTTTGAGAAAATGCAGCAGGTCCTGTAACCGTATAGGCAGTTGCTCCTTGAGGATTAGCCGTAAACGTAATAGATGTGCCATTGCAATAATTAGTAGGGTTAACAATAGCTAAAGCAGTATTGGGATTGATGGTTAACACAAACGTATTAGAGGTTGTATAACTAGAAGCTGAACTGTTGAGGCCCGATGCCATAACGGTAAATACGGTAGTTGCTGCAGCACTAACACTAAATGACGGACTTGTTTGAACAATATTACCTGGCATTAAAGTGTATTGTGGATTGGCAATACCTGGTAACGATGCTGTAACAACCGCTTGCTGATTGGGGCAAACCGTAGCACTCGGAATAAGAAGCGGACTGCATGATAAATTAGCAGTACCTGTTGAAGAAAACGAAACCGCCGTATTAACCCCACTGAAATTTGAAATTAAAATGAGGTATTGCTGGCCAGCCACCACAGGAATAGAAGGCTGAAAATTAGATGGAGAAGCCCCTGGAGGAGCAGTTCCCATACCCGTTCCACCCGTGCTTGAACCATTCCAATTACAGGATACGGGAGGCAAAGTATTATTAAAAATATTGGCACAGGTAGAGGACGTAAATGGCCACATGGCCCAATCGTAAAAACCAGCTTGTGGATTAGGGCTTCCGCCGGCACCAAACGAAAAACCTAGGTTACCACTTCCACCAACAGTTATTAATAGCCATTGCGGCCCAGGACCACCGCTTAACAGACAACCCGAGTTAATATTTTGTGGGTTACTCGATGGGTTACTCACATTCAAATTGCCAGGTAAACCACTGCCAGAACCACCCGCCGTAAACAAAAAATTAGGGCTATTACAAATGTTTTGCGCAGCATTATTGCAAGCCGCAGCATTCTGCGAAACTCCTTGTTTAACCTGCCAAACAAACAGAAAAACTAAAAGGGGGAAAGTGTAAAAACGTTTCATGTTTTTTAGGTTAGCGGGTTATTAATTGTTGAATAGATGAAAACCATTTATTGGCAGGCAAAGCCTCGTAAAGCTTTTGACCTGTATTATCGAACACAATATTGTAAGTGGCACTTAAAGCAGTTAATGTTTGTAATGAACTTACCTCTTGCATGGCAATGCTTTTAAGATGCGTCATTCCATCTTTTGTATAAGCAATAGTGGCGTTTGAACCGTTGTCTAAACATAAGGTAATGGCAGCCATGCCTTTAGCCCCGCCCTTTAACTTAGCGTGTTGGTAGGTATAAAACGTTTTATCTAAAGCTTGATTTTGCTCGCGTGATGCGGGTGAATTAACCGACCACACTTGCAAAACGAGTAATTTATTATCTAAAGAAGCCCCGTCTAAATACGTTTCTAAGAGTGATTTAACATTGGCATAAGAAGCTGTTTGCGAAAAATAAACTTGCTGTAAACCCAACATTAAGAATACAATACCAAATAAACGTTTTACCATACTTTAAATTTACATAATTAAAACCCTAACGTATAGTTTTTCAATCATTTATAGCTTTGGTTCGCTCAAACATTAATGCGGTTGACCTAAAAAATTAGAAATAGTGTTTAGAAACGATTTAATTTCTTCGAGTGTATTGTATTTTCCAAACGAAAAACGGAAAGAATGTTTAATGTCTTTGTCATCAACCCCCATCGCTTTAAGCACATGCGAAGGTAGGTTATGCGCACCCGCACAAGCCGACCCACTCGAAAAAGCAAACTGATTCACTAATTTTGAAATGGGAAAAGTTTCGGGAAACGTAATATTTGAAACGTTAAACAAACGGTGGCGCGTGCTGCCATTAATGCGTAACGCGTTTATATCCAATAATTGATGTTCAAAAAAGTTTTTTAATCGAGAAATGTACGCACTATTGTCCCACATTTCGGCTTCGGCAATTTGGCAAGCCTCGCCTAAGCCTACAATTAAAGGAACAGGAAGTGTACCCGAACGGCGGTTAAGTTGATGCCCGCCTCCGTGCAATTGTGGCAATAAATTTACCCTCGGATTTTTACGCCTCACATACAACGCACCAATGCCTTTGGGCCCATAAAATTTATGCGCACTCAAGGCTAACAAATCTATTTGACTCTCTTGCACATCTACTCTTAATTTACCAATTTGCTGCGTTCCATCACTTAAAAATAAAACCTCCTTTTGCTTGCAAATAGCACCAATGGCTTCAATTGGTTGCATAACGCCCGTTTCGTTATTCGCTAACATTACACACACTAAAATAGTAGCAGGTGTAATGGCTTGTTCCAACGCCTCTAAATCTATTAAACCTTCTCTGTCCACATCTAATAAAGTAATAGAAAAACCGTGTTTACTTAAATACGCGCAAACATCGAGCACTGCCGGATGTTCTGTTTTAACCGAAATAATATGATGACCTTTGCTCTTATAGGTTTCAGCAATTCCTTTTAAAGCTAAATTAATAGCCTCCGTAGCCCCCGATGTAAATACAATTTCTGATGGGTCGGCATTTATCAAGGCGGCCACTTGGGCTTGGGCTTTCTCAACGGCAGCCTGAGCTTGCCACCCAAACGCATGCAAGCGGCTTGAGGCATTACCATAATACTTCGTAAAGTAAGGCCACATGGCATTGGCTACTCGTTCATCTACTTGGGTAGTAGCGTTATTATCAAAATAAATGGGAGGTTCTATACTCATCAAAAAACGTATCTTTAGCGTTTTTAAGTGGATAAAGGTATAAATAAACCCTATTGGCTGTTACACGGTATTGTATTTATTTGGGGCTTTAGTCCCATTTTAGGTAAGTTTATCGAAACCGATGCCTGGCAATTGGTGTGGTTTCGTATTTTTTTAACCTTAATTATTTTACTTGGCTATTTTGCAATCATAAAACAAAGTTTGCATTTAGCGCGCCGCTCTATTTTAAAGCTAAGTGGCATTGGGGTTATCATCGCCATTCATTGGTTAACATTTTATGGTGCTATTAAAGTTTCTAACGTATCGGTTACTATGGTGGCCTTTAGCACAGGTACTTTATTTAGTGCCATTATCGAACCCATTTTTTATAAACGGCAAATTCGGTTCTACGAAATTATTGTCGGTTTAATTATCATAGCAGGTATTGCACTTATTTTTTCGATTGAGTTCGAGTTTTGGTTAGGCATTTTACTGGGCATTGTGGCTGCGTTTACCTCTTCCTTGTTTGGCGTTTTAAATGGCCTAATGGTAAAAACGATTCCTTCGCGGTTAATCACCTTTTACGAATTATTAGCTGCCATTTTAGCCATTTCGGTTTACAACGCATTCACAGGAAAATTTAACGCGGCTTTCTTCGAGTTATCCGCTCAATCGGGTTTAGGTTTATTTTTATTAGCAGCCGTTTGCACGGTGTTTCCATTTATAGCCTCTGTTAATTTGAGTAAGTACATCAGTCCTTACACCATTGTGTTAGCCGTTAACCTCGAAACTATTTACAGCATTATTTGGGCTATTTTATTATTTCAAGAAAACAAAGAATTAACCCCCACTTTTTATTTAGGAGTTGGCATCATCTTAGTCGCTATTTTTTTAAATGGGTATTTGAATAAGCGGTTTAACGAAAAACAAATGCTTAAATCTTAAAAAGCAATAAATCCTTTGAGTTGTTGTTCAATAGCCGCTTTAGACTCAGGATTTACTACTTCCAAATCTGGTGTTATCACTTTGCTAACCGCCGAAATAGGCAACTTGTTATGATACACGTTTACTTTTAAATATTGCAATACGCCATTCAAATGGTCCATGCCTCTTAAATTCCCGGCTCTACCTTCCGATACGCCTGTTAAGCAGGCTTTTTTGTGAGTCCATTCGCGTGGCGGCACACTATCTAAAAAAAGTTTTAAAATGCCTGGAAATGATCCATTGTATTCGGGCGAAATAAATATAAATTTAGAAACGGAACTTACATACGTTTCAATCAACTCTGAATAAGCACTGCTGCGTTGACCATAAAGCTCCGAAAAAGCAATAGTTGTTGGCAATTGAGTAAAGTCGAGCAACTTCACTTCTAAACCTTCGCTTTGTAAAAAACGTGTGTAATATAAACTAACTCGGTGGGTTAAGCTATTAGGACGATTGGTAGAACTTAAAATGGTTATCTTTTCCATATTTTTTTAGTATCTCTTCTTTGTATAAACACCAGTTTTTATGAATAAAAATTGGCTTCTACCGATTTCGATAATTCAACTTTATAACACAAAAATAAAGTAATTGTTGTAACAAAAAATAATTGAGTTATTAAACCTAGATTTTGAGCAAACGGTGCTTGATAATAAAAATAAATAACACCATTCAATACAATCAGTAGCGTTGGGCGTGCCCCCTCGTCTATATAAAATGATCGGTTTTACCACTAGCCCGTTGCGCCGCTAAAACGTTATTCTTAAACCGAGATTATGCAATAGGAATAGCAGTGAGAGGCGAAAGCCCAATAAAACAGGCACTTTTTCGACTGAGGCATAGTGCTGCTATGGTGAAGAAGAAAAAGTGACGAAGTTTACTGTTTTGAAGGGATTTCGGCTTGTAATAGATTTCTATTGCATAATTCCATCTAAC
This sequence comes from Bacteroidota bacterium, assembly GCA_013297775.1. GTDB lineage: Bacteria > Bacteroidota > Bacteroidia > B-17B0 > Aurantibacillaceae > Aurantibacillus. Next base: position 130 of record JAAFIL010000021.1, on the reverse strand, counting down.
TTATTTTTTAAGCGTTTCTTAATTCCTCTTTCCCCCTCGTCCTTGTTTGAGCGTTAGCGGAAACGAGGACGTGCTAAATGGGCGTTTGTAACGCCAACGCTATCACTTTATCTGCGTTACAAACGCAGTT
>JAAFIL010000020.1:55266-66207 GCA_013297775.1 Bacteroidota bacterium | reverse complement strand
CAAAAGATAAAGTAGTAACCCTTCGTTTTGAAGTCCCAAGTTATAAATTTCACGATAAAGTTAAATTAGCTTATCAATTACAAGGGTTTGATGAAACGTGGCATTACATTAAAAATGGGCAAGATATTACCTTAACCAGTTTGCCTTATGGTACCTACACCTTGCTGGTAAAAGCCCGTTTAACCGAATTTAATTGGCAACAACAATTCACCAAAACAATAATTATACATCCACCTTTTTGGCGTAAAACTTGGTTTATCATCTTGCTAAGTAGTTTATTGCTGACGTTATTCATCTTATCTATTTGGTATATTTCGCAAATGCGACTCAAGAAGCAAGTGCTACAATTACAAATTCATCAAACGGTTCTAAACGAAAAAGAACGCATATCGCGCGATTTACACGATAACATTGGCTCGCAAATATCAACGCTCATTTCGGGACTTGATAAAATTCACCTTCAAAACAAAACTGATATGGCTGAAAAATTATCAGATCAAGCGCGGCAAACCTTAAACGAATTACGCGAAACAATTTGGGCACTTAACACAGATGTACTAACTTTAGAAAGTTTGCGTCAAAAACTTGAAGATTATATTTTTGAGTGGAGAACTGTAAAAGACGAAGTGAACATTGTTAGTACCTACGCTATACAAACCAACCACGAATTGCCCCCTCAACAAATTTTAGCCGTTTATCGTATTGCACAAGAAGCCATTAGTAATGCGTTAAAACATGCTGGTGCCACGCAATTAAGCGTAGCCTTAACCCAACTTCACTCAACCTTGCAAATTATAATTACCGACAATGGCATTGGCTTTGATGTGGATGCCAGAAAACAAGGGCATTTTGGGCTAGACAATATGCAACTACGAGCCGAGCAATCCAAAATAAAATACACCATACATTCGAAAATTGGCGAAGGAACCCTAATAATAATTACTTTAGTTTATAAATGATTACCATAGGTATAGTAGAAGATAAGCGGCAAATAGCCGAAGATTTAAGCGAAATTTTACAAACGTTTAATACATTTACCATCTGTTTTATAGCAAGCAATGGTTTAAAATTAATGGAGGCTTTAAAATTACAACAACCTCAATTATTAATTATGGATATTCAAATGCCGCAAATGGATGGGATTTCGGCTATTAAATTGGTAAAGGAAAAATATCCACACATCAAAATCATCATGCACACGGTTCTTCAAAACGATGAGTCTATTATTGAAAGTATTTTATGGGGGGCTAACGGTTACTTATTAAAAAATGAGAAGCCGCAAAAAATAGCCGATGCAATTATAGATGTGATGGATGGCGGAGCACCTCTCACACCAAGCATTGCGCAGAAGCTAATACGTTACCTTAACTTTTCGAAGAGTACCCTTCCGCTTAAAACGGAATACCATTTATCGGAGCGCGAACAAGAAATACTTTTAGCCATTTCGGAGGGTTTGTCGTATAAGCGCATTGCCGATCGCTTTTTTATTAGCACAAAAACAGTAGGTAAACACATAGAAAATATTTACACTAAACTTCAAGTTAATAATAAAGTAGATGCCGTCAATATTTATCGCCGCTTTATGGGCGGCTGAAAAGGTGAGGTATAAACTGTTCTGTATATTTTGAATAAGCAGAAGAATAAAAATAACGAATCATCTTTACGAAGTTGATAGCAAGAGATAAATCAACGATTTACTGAATGATAATTTTGTAAACCTTTTCGTTTTTACCAGCCGCTTTACTTAGATTTAAAAAATAAACTCCTTTTGGGCAATGCTTCAAATCAATCACATCCGATTGCTTCGACAATGTATTTTTATAAACGGTTTGCCCAAGCATGTTAGAAATGTTTACCTCAACTATTTCGCCTAACGCATTTGTAAAATAGAGTAACTCGTTAGTTGGATTTGGATAAAAAGATACTTGTATTTCATCTGCATTTATGGTCTGTTGATAGGCGCATATACTCACATTTTGTGTATATATAGCTGTGTTGGCGCAACCACTTGCACTATTTGTACCAATTACCGAATACGTGGTGGTTGTTTGTGGTGAGATGGTAATAGACGATGAGGTAGCGCCTGTGCTCCACGAATAAGTGGTGGCACCGAAAGCAGTTAATACAACAGAAGCACCCGGACAAATAAGTGATTGGCTACTGCTTGCGCTTAACGAAGGGGTATCATTTAACCACACTTTAATATAATTAGAATTTTGATTAACCGATATCAAATCTTTACGACCATCGTTATTAACATCTACGCTTTCTAAAGCTAAAGGCAATATACCCGAAGCTAAATTGCTTACTAAGCTAAATGTGCCATTGCCGTTTCCTTTAAACACTTGCAACTGGGTGTTTATTGGTTGTGCAAACGAAACAACCATATCTATTTTACCATCTAAGTCATAGTCATCTAAAACAAAATCGGCGGCAGCGTTTATTAATGTACCGCTCGAACCCGCATTTAAAAGCGAGAACCCATTAAGACCTCCCATAAAAACCGAATAGCCCGTTGAGTTGAGATGTGTAACCACTAAATCCAAATACTGATCGTTGTTTAAGTCGGCACTTTTAATGCGGTTAGGCGGGTTGCCCACGTTCATAGAGTAAGTTGTAAAGGTAGCAAACGGATTTTGTACATCGCCCTTAAACACAATAATTTGGTTAATAATATCACGTGTTGTTGCCAAATCTTGCACGCCATCTTTGTCAAAATCGCCAATGCACGCATCGTGGCAGGTTCCGCCATTAGTGGGGCCTGTAAAATTAGTAGCACTAGCGGTACTCAATGTACCAGTGTTAAGATAGGCTTTAAACGTTGGTGAACAACTTTTAGTAACCACAAAGTCTAAGATAGCATCGTTATTAATATTAATTGGAAAAATTCGACCTGTAAATGAGCAACTGTAATGCACATAGTTAGGTGTAATAAATCCGCCTTGGCCGTCATTCAAATAAACTTGCCCTCCCATTTGAGACATTGAACCTGCCTCCCCTTTTGAAATCAAAATATCGGGATAAGAATCATTATTCATATCTGCTACTTCAATACTTTTAAGATCCTCTTGCATAGAAACCGAGTAAGAAGTTGTAAAGCTACCCGTGCCACTTCCAAGATACACAAACATGTTACTGCTTGCCCCGCCTCCAGTACCAAAAACGAGGTCAATCTTGCCATCTAAATTAAAATCACCAGTAGCTGCTATCGAACTCCCAAAGCTGGTAAACGTAAACGTGTTGGTGTTGTTAAAACACGGTACAGATTGTCCCTTCACGTTTATAGAAAGTACTATTGCAAAAAATAAGTAAACGATTTTCTTCATGGTATTTAACTTAGATATTGGAATTAAAAATTCTAGTAACTAAAAATAAAAAAACATTTCAATTCATTGAAATGTTTTTTGTTAAATATGAATCTAATAAAGGATTTAAGCGATTACGTTCTCGCCTTTTAATACGGCAGCCATGGTTTTACCAATTTCGGCAGGACTAGCGCATACATGTAACCCACACTCGCGCATGATTTCCATTTTAGCTTGCGCCGTATCGTCTTTTCCACCAACAATAGCACCTGCATGCCCCATGGTGCGCCCTTTAGGTGCTGTTTGACCCGCAATAAAACCAACTACAGGTTTTTTGTTGCCATTGGCTTTAATCCAACGTGCTGCATCGGCTTCGTAACTGCCACCAATTTCACCAATCATAACAATAGCATCTGTATCGGGATCGTTCATTAATAACTCTACCGCCTCTTTGGTGGGCGTACCAATAATTGGGTCGCCACCAATACCAATAGCAGTGCTAACACCCAATCCAGCTTTAGCAATTTGGTCGGCTGCTTCGTAAGTTAGCGTTCCACTCTTGCTAACAATACCAATACGACCTTGCTTAAATACAAAACCTGGCATAATACCAACTTTAGCTTCGCCTGCACTAATAACACCAGGGCAATTAGGCCCTATTAAACGGCAATTTTTCGATTTAATATATTCTTTGGTATAAATCATATCCTTTACCGGAATACCTTCGGTGATACATACAATCACTTTAATTCCCGCATCGGCGGCTTCCATAATGGCATCGGCCGCAAAAGCTGCTGGCACAAAAATAATACTTACATCGGCTCCTGCTTTTTGTACCGCTTCGGCAACGGTATTAAACACTGGACGATCTAAATGCAAACTGCCTCCTTTTCCTGGAGTAACTCCACCCACAACGTTGGTGCCATACTCAATCATTTGCGTTGCATGAAACGTACCTTCTCCACCTGTAAAACCTTGAACAATTACTTTTGAATTTTTATTTACTAATACTGCCATATTTTTTATTTTAGCGATTACGAATATAACTACTTTTATTGAAGTTTTTAGTACTGTATGGATAAAGATTTTTTTGAACAAGTGTACCAAGTCGTTCGCCTCATTCCAAAAGGTAAAGTTACATCGTATGGTGCCATTGCAGCTTACTTAAGTGCCAAGCGCAGTTCGCGGGTGGTAGGTTATGCCATGAACGCCGCACATACCGTAAAGCCCCGTATTCCAGCGCACCGCGTGGTAAATCGTGTAGGGCTTTTAACGGGCAAGCATCACTTCGAAACGCCTTTTGCCATGCAAGCTGCTTTAGAAAAAGAAGGAATTAAAGTGGAAGATGATCAAATTGTCAATTTCGACAAACACTTTTGGGACCCAAGTGTCAATTTAAAGTTATAGTTTAGAGAATGTGAAACCTTTTAATAGATAAATTGTTCACTTAATAAACAAATAAATTATGATATCCAGTTTAGTTTATGTTAGCCTTCGTACACCTATATGTACTGATGCCGAAATTGATAAAATCGTTTTATCTTGCAAAAAAAATAATGTTGGTTTAGATATAACAGGGGTGTTACTCCACTCTAACACGCATTTTGTGCAGTACATTGAAGGCGAAAATAAACAAATCATGGGTTTATACGATCGAATTAAAACCGATCCGCGACATAAAAATGTAGTGCTTATTAATTTGAATATGATTGAGAGTCGTCTCTTTCCGAGTTGGCAAATGGGCGTTAAAGCCGTAAATACCGATAACGTAACGTTTTTAACCGAAATCAGCGAAAGCGAAAAATTAGTATTTAAAGATATATTAGATGGCAAAACGTTAGAAGGCAATAAAGCCTCTGAGCTTATCAAAAAATTTTTCAAGTAGTTGTTAGTTTTAGATACGCATTAATTAACCGCGTGGTGTTGGTATCTCTGCGCTTAAACAGGTAGCTAAAGTCTTTAAAATGAGAACTTTGTAAAAGTGTTAGATACCCATTGCATATTTAACGGTCATCTCATTAGTATTTACGAACCAGTTCTTTCGTTTTCGAATAGGGCATTTCGGTATGGCGATGCCTTATTTGAAAGCATACGCTTAGCCAATGGCGGTATTTTGTTTTTAAAAGAACACATCAACCGTTTAAAATTAGGAATGACTGTTTTACGCATGAACGTTCCTGCCGAGTTTAACTCCGAAAACTTTGCCGCGCTTATTAAACAGTTACTCGAAAAAAATCAGTTACCCGAAGATGCGCGCATTCGACTTACCGTGCTACGAAACGATGGCGGGTATTACACACCCGAAACCAACGACATTAGTTTTTTAATTGAAACCGAACCGCTTCACAGTAAAGGGTTTGTACTTAATCAAAAAGGATGGTGGGCCGATTTATACACCGACATGCGAAAACCTGTTAACAAGTTGGCTAACTTAAAAAGTGCCAATGCGCTGCTATACGTGATGGCAGGCTTAGCCAAGCAAAGTATGAAATTGGATGAGTGCTTTTTAATTAACGAACAAAATGCCATTTGCGAAAGTATTAGCAGTAATATTTTTATCGTTAAAAACGGAACACTTTACACACCACCACTTAGCGAAGGGTGTGTGGCAGGCATTATGCGACAACAAGTAATGTACATGGCTACTCAAAATAAAATTCTAACATTTGAAACCCCCATTACTGTTAACACCTTAATGAATGGCGATGAAATTTTTCTTACCAACAGTATTAAAGGCATACAATGGATAGGGCAGTTTAAAAATAAATTTTACACCAATAAAACCGCACAATTTTTTATAGATAAATTAAATGAATTTACAAGATCTCATCATTAAAATAGAAATTGCCATTTCGAAGTTGGGTATCAATCCGGGGCAAGCCAAGCAAGCCGAGGGGCAATACAATATTAGTAAAGACCAAAAAGTACAAATTTACGTGGATGCGTTTGAAGAAAATGGAAGTGTTTTTTTTCAAATCTTAAGCCCCTTTATGAATATACCATCCAATAATCCAACTGATTTTTTAAAAAAATTGCTATCCGAAAATCATGGATTAGTAGAAGCTTCGTTTGCGATTATTGATAATTCAGTTTACATTAAACACACTGTTGAAGAAAAAGGACAGCTTACTGAAGATGCCGTAATTGTTAGCTTACAGCGTATTGCGTATTATACTGAATTGTTTTCTGAAAAGTGGGATTCGGGAAATACAGAATCATAAGAGGAGCCGTTTACAAAGCCTCATCCAATAAACCCGATTGTGCCGCATAACTAATTAACTCGGCGGTGTTGGTGAGTTGTAATTTCGCCAACATATTTTTACGATGAGTTTCTACCGTATAAAAACTAATAAATAATTTTTCGGCAATCACTTTTGTTGTTAACCCTTTGGCTAACTCTTTAATAATTTCAATTTCACGTTTCGATAAACTGGCATCTTCTAACTCACTGTAACGGTTTGTTTTTTCGGTTAGTGTTTCGGCCACACGCTCACTAAAAAAAGTTCCTCCAGCATTTACCGTGCGAATGGCTTCGAGCAATTCGGCATTGCCCGTGTTCTTTAAAATATAGCCCGATGCACCCGTTCGAATTAAGCCATTAATAAACGCTTTGGTTTTATACATTGTTAAAATTAAAATTTTAATCTTCGGGAATTTTTTTTTGAGAGCCGCCGTGGTTTGAATACCGTTTAATTTTGGCATATTAATATCAAGCAAAATGACATCGGGTTCTAAAATATCGAGTGCTGCTAAAACGGCTTCTCCGTTGTTGGCGGTGCCTATCACGTTCATATCGCTTTCTTTTTGCAAGAGCGAAATAAGCCCGTCAATAAACATTTGGTGATCGTCAGCTATCAATATATGTATCATGGGTTAACGGTATTTCGATAATGTTGGTAGTGCCATTATTTAAGCCTGAATCTATAAAAAAAGTTCCATTTAATCGGTTCACACGGGCTTTAATATTTTTTAAACCCATACCCCCAGTTACTGCATCTGGATGGTAGCCCTTTCCATTATCGCTCACCATAACTACCAATTGATTCGCTTTTCGGGTCAACTCCACATTCATTTCACTGGCCTGTGCGTGTTTAATGGCATTGCTTACCAACTCTTGAATAATGCGGTAAACTGCAATCTCAACATTGCTGTTTAGGCGTTGCTTTAAGCCATAAGCTGCACTGTTAAACTTTAACTCGCCAGCTTGCTCTAACACTTCCTTTAAATCGTCTAACGCAGGTATTAAACCAAAATTAGCCAACACCCCCGACTCCATATTATGCGCAATCTTACGCACCTCATCGCACACCGAATCTAACAACACATTTGCCTTTTGATATTGCTCTAAGTGTTTAAGTTCCATGCTATCTATTTTCTGTTCTAACGCATTAAAGTGAAGTTTTACGGTAGCCAACATACCACCCAATCGGTCGTGCAAATCTTCTGCTATGCGTTTTCGCTCGTGTTCTTGACCTTCCATAATTTCTTCTATTGATTTTAATTCCTGCGTTTTAATTAATTCATTTATTTTCTTTCGGTAAAGTTCTTCGTTTTGGTTAGCCAACAAACGTGTGGTTTTAATGCGGTGTTTATAAAAGAAAAATACCAATAACAGGAACAACGTAACCAATAAACTAATCACTAACAACCAATAGGCTTGCTTTTGGTAATAGCTACTTTCAGCCGCTTTTAAGCGCGATTCTTGCTGCAATTGACGAATGGCATTTTCCTTCTTTTCACTTTTATACTTTTGTTCCAAAGCGTTAACGTAATTTTGTTTATCAATACCTTGCAAACTATCGCGCCAATGTATAAACTGTTGTTGGTAACGCAATGCTTGTTCAAAATGTCCAGCTTGCTCGTGCCAAATGGACAAGTACTCGCTAACCGCTTGCCATTGCGGGTATAATTTCCCTTCACGGCTAAGTAACTCGGCTTTATCGAAATACAGCAAAGCCGTTTTGGCATCGCCGTTATTAAAATAAGTAGCCCCTAAATTCACATAAGTCCAAGCCAAATTATCTTCACTCTTTAATTGCTCAAACCCACTTAACGCCATTTTGTAATGGGCAATGCTTTTTTCGGTTTGCTCCAGTTCATCGTAAACCGCACCAATATTGGCCTCGCAACGGGCTACATCATAAATACTATTTACTGAACGGTATAATTTTAAAACCTCATTATACGTTTTTAATGCTTCATTTGGTTTTTGATGGTTAAGTTGCCAAGCCCCCAAACCATCATAAGCCAATGCTAAACTTCTTAAATCCTTCGTGCGTTTCGCCTGCTCAATACTTACTGTGCAATAGGCTAGTGCGTTTACACTATCGTTAACCGAGTCGTAAATTTTACCAAGCATGTACAAGCAACGAGTAATCCCTTTATCATCGTTAAGGTATTCAAATAATTTCTGACTCTTTAACCCATACACGGCCGCGCTATCGTGCCAACCTTTTAACGAATACGTCATTCCCTTTTCGTAAAGGGCTTCGGCTTGTAAGGAATCGTTACGCACCGCTTTGGTCAAACTATTTAACGTGTATTGATAATACCACAACGCTACATCTAGTTTTCCACAGCGTTTAAAGTAATTGCCAATGTGCAACTGAGACAAAGCCTGCCAATGTGCATTGCCATTTGCTAATTTCCGAATAGCCAAACCCGCACGCAATACCTCAATAGGTTTTGTTTGAATGCTTGTAAGGGCTTGTTGGTGGTAGTTTTTTAAACGTTGTAAAGTAATTATACTGTCCACGTTTTGCGCCAGTAAACAAGTGCTATGCCAACTACTTAAAAAAAGTAGTACCCTACAATAACTCAAAAAACTTCGACACACGGTTAATCGGTGTTACTGTAAATAACTTTGTGTTTTAAACGCCGTCCCACCTTGGCATTATTTTTAAGAATAGAAATTTCAACGTCTCTAAAATTATCCGATGGTTGGAAACGAAATTGACGGTATTCAAATACACCTCCATTTTGATTGGCATTAACACCCAAATCAATGGTGAGTATATTAGCAGCCTCATCAAAAGAAATTGTATTAATACGATCGGTGCTAGTACTACGGCCGGCAATATCTAAAATAAACGCTGTACCCTCTGGTATAAATTTCATTTGAAAAAAAAGCTTTTCTTCGGCGTTTGGATTAGGAGCTAACTCAAGTGGTTCGCTATCTTCAATAGCAAGGTAACGAAATTCGGTAGTAATTTTTGGGAAGTTAGTTGACATGTTTTAATGTTTTAAGATTTTACAATATACTATTTTTTGAACTTTACTTCACAAAATTAGAGAAGAGAGTAAACACATTGAATACCTGAAATCGGGTATTATACCTCGACTCGTTATATTTTAATCCAATTGGATTTAACTCGCTCGGCATAACCACTACTAAGTCCAAAAAGTTTGTTGGACTTAGTAGTGGTATTATACAAAGTCTTAAAACAGAACTTAAACTAATTAAATATTCGTATTTATGCCGTATCTCTGTTAAGTGGATAAATCCTAAATGTTCGCTTAGGTGCTAAACTTTTTTTTGATAAGTGATATTCTACTCGGATTCGTGTGGTTCGCTTTAGCCAATTTGTAATTTATAATGATCGAAACCAAAAATTATCACTCACAGAAACTACTCAACCTAGTTCAACAAAAAAATAATGAACAAACGAAAATCTAGTGCAAGAAAATAAATACATATTTATTAGCTTCTATGTATATTTACAAAAAAGAGTTTCGTTTATGATTAATGTTACCAAGTCGTTTTTACCAGAGCTATCAGAATATACGGCTATATTGCAGCAAACTTGGCAAAACCGCCACCTCACTAACCGCGGGCCTTTAGCACAACAGTTAGAAAAAGATATTTGCGCTAAACTCGGGCTAAATAATGTATTATTTGTTTCTAATGGTACTATTGCCATTCAATTGTTATTAAAAGCAATGAATTTAAGTGGAGAGGTTATTACTACTCCGTTTTCGTATGTGGCCACAACCAACTCCCTTTTATGGGAAAATTTAACGCCTGTGTTTTGCGATATTAGTCCCAATACGTTTTGCTTAGATGCCGATAAACTCGAAGCTCTTATTACGCCTAAAACAACCGCCATACTAGCCACTCACGTTTATGGCATTCCGTGCGATGTTGAAAAAATAGAAGCCATTGCCAATAAACACCAGTTAAAAGTAATTTACGATGCCGCACACGCTTTTGGTGTTAACTACAAAGGACAAAGTTTATTAAACTATGGCGATGCCAGCACCTGTAGTTTTCACGCTACCAAATTATTTCACACGGTTGAAGGCGGCTCGGTTACCACACGTAGCCACGATTTATTAAAGCAAGTAACTTTATTTCATTCGTTTGGGCATGTTGGCGATGACTACTACTCGCAAGGTATTAACGGTAAAAATTCTGAATTTCACGCTGCTATGGGTTTATGCAATTTACCAAAATTAGACCTACTTATTGCTGCACGGCAACAACGTTCAGCTTTATACGATAGCCTCTTATCGCCTCAAAAAATAAGTCGCCCGCACATCCCCGAGCATACAGCGTATAACTACTCTTATTATCCGGTTGTGTTTGCCAACGAAGCCACGCTGCTTAATGCACGCGAAACGCTTTTAAAAAATGAAG
>JAAFIL010000020.1:0-55256 GCA_013297775.1 Bacteroidota bacterium | reverse complement strand
AACACGCGCCGCTATTTTTACCCTTCGCTCAATCAATTGCCGTTTCTACAAACAAGTCAACCTTGCCCTGTGTCAGAAGATATAGCTAAACGTGTCTTGTGTTTGCCTATGTATTTCGATTTGGAAACCGAACACATTGAGCGCATCTGTAAAATTATCAACGCCATTTAAACCCATTAAAGCAGGATTGCCCAATGAAAATAGCCATCATGCAGCCCTATTTTTTTCCGTACATCGGTTACTTTCAACTGATGAATGCGGTAGATGAATTTGTTATTTACGATAACATTCAGTTCTCTAAAAAAGGTTGGATTAACCGCAATCGTATCTTAGTGAACGGAAGCGATAGCTATATAACTTTGCCACTTAAAAAAGACTCCGATTATTTAGAAGTGGTTCAACGCTACCTCTCCGACGATTGGCAAAACGAGCGACGTAAACTTTTAAATCGGATTACAGAGTCGTATCGCAAAGCCCCGCAATTTAAAACTGTTTACCCTATTATTGAACAAATTGTTTTAGCTGAGCCTACCAATTTATTTCAATTTATTTACAATTCTTTAAATACATTAAAAACCTATTTAGACATTAACACCCGTTTTGTGGTTTCATCTACCATTACTATTGACCACCAATTAAAAGCCGAAGAAAAAGTACTTGCCCTTTGCTTGGCGCAAAACGCCACTACCTACATCAATCCAATTGGCGGTGTTGAACTTTACGATAAACAACGTTTTGCCCAAGCAGGAATTAACTTACAGTTTTTAAAAGCCGATGCCATTCAATACCCACAACTGGGGCAAACATTTATTCCGTTTTTATCCATAATAGATGTATTGATGTTTAACGACTTAGCCTCCGTAAAACACTATTTGAATACAGCGTTTACTTTGCATTAACAGAACACTTTAACTTACCACTAAACCAAGCCTTAACCCTAAAAGTTTTTTTAGTGTGCCGATAATAATTACTTTTGTTTATGCTTCAAAAATTACTCTTGGTAATGGTCTGTTTTCCTTTGTTTCACTTTTCGCAAGAGAAGAAAGACCATAAAGGCGATAGCGAGTACGATTTAAAAAATTATAAATCCGACCGCAACGACCGCTGTATTTTAGAAGTAAACCACACAGGCTGGCTCAACTTACCTTCAGGTATAAAACTAAGCGCACGCAGCATTGGGGTTAATTTCTCGCTCTTGTTCGATAAACCCATTGGCCAATCGGCATTCAGCTTTGGATATGGCATTGGTTTATATAGCCATAATTTTCACAGCAACGCCGATTTTATTTATAAAACCGATAGCAGTACAGGAAAATTTACAACCGTATTGCAACCCTTTAACAGACCCTTTACGCTCAACCGTTATGCCCAAAAACTAATCGAAATTCCTCTCGAACTACGTTTTAGAACCAAAACCGATCGCCAATTTAAAATACACTTGGGGGCAAAAATTGGGTACATGGTACACGATTTTCGCTCAATACGCGATAACGATGGTAAAGTAAGGCTTTACAACATCAAAAACATAGACCGCTTGCGCTACGGCGTACATTTTCGCATAGGCTATGAACAAATATGTGTAACCGCTTGTTATTATTTTAACGAAGTGTTTACTAACAAAGGTCCTAATGGCATCCGAATGTATTCGTTAGGCATTGCCATTATTCCTTACTAAATTGTTCTTATGTTCTCTGGTCTTAGTATTGATAACGAACTGGCAAAGTATCGCCGAAAAATGCGCACCGAAGATGAAGTCTTAATTCAAGAAGTCAATAAAATTTTACAAAAAGATTTATTATCCGATAAAAAAATTCTTGATAATTTAAAGCATTATAACAAATCGTTTCATGTGCTTAACGAAGACGAGTGCGAGGCCAAAAATATTTACACCCTATCCGAAATTCGTGAAATAGCCATACACCTTAAACTCCGTTTTTTAGACAGTTCCCTATTTAAAGGCGACATTCCTTACAAAGCCATTTTAAAAATTAAAGACTTAAATCGTCAACACTCAAAAGAACTTAAAGATTTTAGAATATTAAGTACATTCACAGCCTTCTCTAACCGCAGTAATACCGAGCAAAAAGCGTTATTTGCCTTAACCGACACCAACACCTATTACTTGGTTCACACCTGGGGAGATGCTTTGCCTTGGTATCGCAAATTAACCCATTGGCCCCTGCGTAATTTTGAAACTTTGTTTGTTTCTCTATTAATTATCACTTGCATTTTAGCCTTAGGCTTACCCACCTCTTTAATTTCGCTCGACCCCAAAGCCGAGTATTGGAGCGGCTGGCGCATTGCTACCTTTTTCCATTTACTCATTTTTAACATGGGTGTAACGGCTTACATTACCTTTACGTTTTCTAAAAATTTTCATTCCAGTTTATGGAATAGTAACAAAGATTTTTAAACGTTTATTCTTTATTTCTGGGATGATGCGAAACAATGTTATCAATCAAAAATTGCTTATCCAAATGTGTATAAATTTCGGTTGTTGTAATGCTTTCGTGGCCTAACATTTCTTGTACTGCTCTCAAATCGGCACCACCTTCCACCAAATGCGTTGCAAACGAGTGGCGTAAACTATGTGGACTTAACACCTTATGAATGCCTGCTTTAGCCGCTAAGTCTTTGATAATGTAAAACACCATAACCCGCGATAGTGAATGCCCCCGACGGTTTAAAAAAACAAAGTCTTCTTGTCCAACTTTAATAGCACTATGAATGCGCACTTGTTGAATGTAATTAATTAGGGCTTTACTCGCTAATTTACCAATTGGAATTAACCGCTCTTTATTTCCCTTCCCTATAATTTTCACATACGATTCCTCTAAGTGTAAATCGCTCAACTTTAATGCAACCGCCTCGCTCACCCGCAACCCGCAACTGTACATGGTTTCGATGAGGGCATAATTACGTTCCCCTTCGTCTGTGCTGCGGTCTATAACCTTTAACAAAGCCTCTATTTCGTGGATGTGTAAACTCACCGGAATTTTACGAGTAATTTTTGGCGTTTCGAGCAACTCGGCTGGACTTTGTGCGATGACATTATCAATAACTAAAAACGAAAAAAAACCTTTGATGCCCGATACCATGCGCGATTGCGTGGTGGCTGTATATTTCGATTGACCTATCCATTCAAAAAATAATTGCAAGTCGTTAAAACTAATGTGTTCGGGGGCTTTCCCTAGCAACTTTTCAATAACAAAGCCCTCCAATTTATTCAAATCATCTTGATAGGCTTCCACCGAATTAATAGACAACGAGCGTTCGAGTTGCAAATACTGCCGATAAGCTTTTATATGTTGTTTCCAACTATTCATGAAAAACAAGTAAGGTATCTTGTCCTTCAAAGAAAAACAATTTTTTATTTTTAATAACGAAGCGATTTACTTTAGGCAAATTTTCAAGTAGATCGGCCTCTAATCCGTCTAAGTAATCGGGGCAAGGCTGTTTATCGGGGGTAATTCGTGTAAACAAAAAGCGTGATTGTTTTTGTTGATACGAAGTGTTTATCCAGTTGCAAGACGAGTACATTTTAACCGTTCGTTTTTTAGTATCAAAAGTTACATAAGCTTTATCTTGCGCCAAGGTATTTTTTTGTTGACCAATAAACAACGCTTCTAAATAATATGTTTTTTGATGTTTTAATGGCGTTGCGGTTAACCCAAAACATAAAACTAAACTGGTCAAAAATAAAAATGGTAACTTTAGCATGATGAAACTGGTAATAATTAATGGTCCAAATTTAAACCTTTTGGGCAAACGCGAGCCCGAAATATATGGCCATATTGATTTTGAAACATTTTTTAAAACACTAGCATTGGCTCACCCCACCATAAATTTTGAGTATTACCAAAGCAATGTTGAAGGCGAACTCATCAATGCCTTACACCAATGGGGCTTTAGTGCCAATGGTATTCTTTTAAACGCTGGCGGGTTTACCCACACCTCCATAGCCTTGGCCGATGCGGTGGCTGCCGTCAAAACCCCCGTTGTCGAAGTCCATTTATCTAATATTTTTGCGCGCGAAAATTTTCGTCATACCTCATACATTGGTGCCCATTGCGTTGGCAGCATAAGTGGTTTCGGGCTTCAGAGCTACGCATTAGCCGTTTCTTACTTTACTAATATGGCGTAATTTATATGTGGCTTTATAACCTTGGTATATTTTTATTAGGCATAGCTATTAAGCTAATGGCATTGGTTAAGCCTAAAGCAGCCTTATGGGTAAAGGGTCGGCAAAATTGGCAACACCAACTTACTATACAATTAAAACCCCATCTCGAAAAATCTCGCATTTGGGTGCATTGCGCCTCTTTAGGCGAGTTTGAGCAAGGCCGCCCCGTGCTTGCGCTTTTGCGCGAAAAATACCCCAATGCCTGTTTGGTGCTCAGTTTTTTTTCGCCCAGCGGCTACGAAATTCAAAAACACTACACTGGCGTTGATGTAATTTGTTACATGCCTTTAGACACAGCTCAACAGGCGCAGCAATTTATAAAGCTGCTAAATCCAGCTATGGCTTTGTTTGTACG
The DNA here is from genome assembly GCA_013297775.1 of Bacteroidota bacterium. Lineage (GTDB taxonomy): Bacteria > Bacteroidota > Bacteroidia > B-17B0 > Aurantibacillaceae > Aurantibacillus. The sequence goes on along the minus strand of JAAFIL010000020.1, from coordinate 50,718 downwards.
CTACGAATTTTGGTTAAATCATTTGAAAATACTAAAACAAAACGCTGTTCCAACTTATTTAATTTCGGCTGTATTTCGCCCGTATCAACCTTTTTTTAAATGGTATGGTTCTATTTTTCGAGATGCCTTGCAATCTTATACAACGATTTTTGTACAAGATGATTCCTCGGCTCAACTCCTCCACCAATTAAATTACAAACGCTATAAAATTTGCGGCGATACCCGCATAGACCGCGTTATAGCCATGAGTAGCGAAAACCAAAAAGATTTAACTTTTTTGGAAACGTTTAAGGGACACAACACTTTGTTTATTGCAGGAAGCACCTGGGAAGGTGACGAATTATTGGTAATAGAAGCGTTTAAAACCTGCCGAAAAACCTTAGCCCACCTCAAGTTAATGATAGCCCCTCACGAGGTAGAAGATAAAAAAACAGTAAGATTATTAAAACGCTTAAAAGCCAGTGGCTTGGTTTATGTGCGGTTTTCCGACCATCCAACCCCCGAACAGTTAAAACGGGCCGATGTTTTGGTTTTAAATACCATTGGCTACCTAGGTGCCAGTTACCGTTTGGCTGAAGTCGTTTACATTGGAGGTGGCTTTAATGGCGGCATTCACAGCATTTTAGAACCCATTGCGTTTTTAAAACCCGTTTATTTTGGTTCTACTTATCAAAAATTTAACGAAGCCGTGCAATTACTAAGTTGTGGAGGATCGAAATCGGTAAAAAACACCCAAGAATTAAGTGAAGCCTTAAACCAAGTATTGAGTCAAAAACCAGTTTATGACCAAATGATGGCGGGTATTCAGTTATTTTTACGCCAAAATAATGGTGCCAGCTTTAAAATTACGGAAGCGTTGCAACCTCTTAATGGTTAAACCGAGATTATGCAATAGGAATCGTAGTGAGAGGCGAAAGCCCAATAAAACAGGCACTTTTTCGACTGAGGCATAGTGCTGCTATGGTGAAGAAGAAAAAGTGACGAAGTTTACTGTTTTGAAGGGATTTCGGCTCGTAATAGATTTCTATTGCATAATTCCATCTAACTCATTTTTTAAGCGTTTTTTAATTTCTCTTTCCCCCTCGTCCTTGTTTGAGCGTCAGCGGAAACGAGGACGTGCGAAATGGGCGTTTGTAACGCCAACGCTATCACTTTATCTGCGTTACAAACGCAGTTCTAAAACGTCCTCGTTACGCTTCGCTAAACAAGGACGAGATAAGGGTTCAAGTATTTTTATAGAGTTAGATATTTTATTCTAAAGAACTTCTTTCTTGAAATCTCGGTTAAATCTTTTCAATAAATTTTGTTTGATTATATCGTAATAATTCAGTTATTTGTACTGTTTATTTTTAAGATAAACACTTACTTTTTTATGATTAAATTTCAGATTAGCATGATTAATAAAAAATTTTTAACTCTAGGCGTAATAGGGTTGTTGCTTGCTGCCTGCAACGATTCTAAAGAAAAAGAAAAAGAAGATATTGTAGAAACAGACACCGTTAAAACGGCTGTTTTGAACGTGGGCGGCGAGTTATTTAGCGTGCCCTCGCCCATCCAAACTGCCATGCTCATTAAAGATGCAGGCATAGAATATGACAAAAGCATCTTAAACGATCCTAAAAAAGTAAATTTATTTTCAACCGATTATTTACGCGCATTAAACCTAGGCGTTTATGGTGCCGATTTGGGTTACGTGAGTTTATACAATAAATCGGCCGATGCCATTTCTTACCTAGCCGCTGTGAAGCAATTAGCCGATAAAATTGGGGTTAGTGCCGCCTTTGATGCCTCAACCATTAAACGCATCGAAACAAATGTTTCTAACAAAGATAGCATGTTAGTTTTGGTTGGAATTGCTTATCGTGCCAGCGATGCCTATCTCAAAAATAACCAACGCACCGAAGTGAGCAGTTTAATTTTAGCAGGTGGTTGGCTCGAAAGCATGCAATTTTCATTAAACGCTTATGCCAAAAAGCCTTCGCAACAAATTAAATACCGTATTGCTGAACAAAAGCAAGCCCTATCCAGTATTTTAAAATTATTGAGCTCGCATAACATGCCCGATGCCAACGAATTAGTGAAGCAATTAAGCGATTTAAACACAATTTACGAAGGCATTAGTTTTAAGTACAACTTTGTTGAACCCGTAACCGATAGTTTAAAACACATCACTTATATTAACAGTACCTCCGAAGTAATTGTTAGTGAAGATCAGTTGAAACAAATTGCTGATAAAATTCAAGAAATACGTTCTAAAATTATTAACACCTCTAATTCATAATAGACCCTCATGAACAAAGTAAAAATCACGCTCATTGCTCTATTTATGGCATTTGGGGCTTGTCAATTAAACGCTCAGTGCGATACAATTGCCAATATTTGCGCCAAACATATCATTTCCGCTTTCATTTCGGATGGGCAACAATACCGCGCCTTGTTGTTAAACTCCGAAGAAACCGCCGAGTTTCACACGACTTTTTTTGGCGAAACAACTTACCGCATTGCCGCTTGCAGTGGCACCAGCGATGGTAATTTAATCTTTAATATTTATGACCAAGACCGTCATTTACTGTTTACCAACCGTAACCAAAAAAATGCACCTTTTTGGGATTTTAGGGTAAAAGCAACCCTCGAAACTACCATTGAAGCTCAATTGGATGTCAACAAAAATCCAGGATCGGGTTGTGCCGTTATTTTAATAGGTTTTAAACAGAAATAAACTATTTTTTATAATATGGAAGGATAAAGCCGAGTGCTTTATCCTTTTTTTGTATATTAGTTACTCTTTATTAAGTAGATGAAGTTTTTATACATTTTAATAGGCTGTTTGGGTTTCTGTGTGCTTCAATCGCAAAACGATTGCCAGTTTACTGACGATACGCTCTATTTACCGCATTTATCAAAAACCATTAACGCCTCTTGCACACAAATAACCACAAAAAATAATTCAAAAATTCAATTTTTTAAACAAGGCAATAGCTATTATTTACGAATTATAGCCACAGTTAATTTATATTTTGGTAAAACCGATTTACTCGAAATAAAAAGTGGGAACAAAAGTTTTTTCGTAAAAAATACCACACAATTTGAACAAGATAAAGACCACGGGAGTTATACCATTACTATTTTTAAGAACTACATTGCTACTTTAAGAGATGGTGGAATTACCAGCATTAAATTTGGTGCCGCCGAAACCAAATACGAGAGCCGAGACACCGAAGCCGTTCGGAAAATGGCCAAATGTTTTTACGAAACTATTTCTTCAAAATAATAAATATATAAATGATAACAAATACTAATACAGCTACTATATGAGTGAACGGGTACTAAGGGCATTAATGCAAATGTTTGCTATCATAGCTAAGGTAGATGGTATCAATAATACTGGACGACAAATTGTGCAGTCGTTTTTAAAACAACAATTAAACCAAGAGCAAGTAGATACCTATCTCAAAATTTTTGATGAATACCTTGAGTCGCACCAGCAAGCCAGCAAAAAGAAAGATGGCACCGCCAAACGTACTTCGGTTAACTCGGTTAAGGTTTTAAAAATCTGTACACAAATTAATCAAGAACTAGAGCAAACTCAAAAGGTCATTGTATTAATCCGTTTGTTAGAATTTATTTATTCGAGCAATGAAATAAGCGAACAAGAATATGAATTTGTAGTAACCGTATCCGAAACGTTTAACATTCCTAAAGAAGAGTTTACGTTAATAAAAGCCTTTGTTGAAGACCAATTAGAAACCATTCCCGATACAGAAGACATTTTAGTAATTAACAACAAACCCGATGGCTATAATAATTTAACCAAACACATTTTTGTAGAAACCATTACCAAAGATATTCGAGTAGTGCAAATACCAAGCGTTGGTATTTATGCCCTTCGCCTTTATGGCAAATTTGAAGTGCAACTCAACGGGCAAAGTATTTCTAAAGAGCGGGTTCATATTTTAACTCCTGGCTCTTCTATCCGCTCTTCTAAATTTACGCCCATTTATTACAGCGATATTATCAGCCGCTTTTTAAGCGATGATTCAAAAGCGCGAATTACATTTGAAGCGCGCCACCTCGAATTTAAGTTTAAAGGGGGTAAATTAGGTTTGCGCGATGTAAACATTAACGAAGAAAGTGGCAAGTTAATTGGCATTATGGGCGGTTCGGGTGCCGGTAAATCAACCTTATTAAATGTATTAAACGGAAACGAAACACCCAGTAAGGGCGCAGTTACTATTAACGGCATAAACATTCACACCCAACGCGAACAAATAGAAGGAGTAGTTGGTCACGTTAGCCAAGATGATTTATTGATTGAAGAGTTAACTGTTTTCCAAAATTTATTTTACAATGCCAAATTGTGCTTCGGAAATTTTGACGACGATACCATTACTAAAAAATGTAACGAGCTATTAGCCGACTTAGGTCTTAGCGAAACCCGTCATTTAAAAGTTGGCTCGCCGCTCGAAAAAACCATTTCGGGTGGGCAACGCAAACGGCTGAACATTGCCCTCGAATTAATACGCGAACCCAGTGTGTTGTTTGTAGATGAGCCTACCTCGGGCTTATCCTCGCGCGACTCTGAAAACATTATGGACCTTTTAAAAGAATTAGGTTTAAAAGGCAAACTTATTTTTGTGGTTATTCATCAACCCTCTTCCGACATTTATAAAATGTTTGATAAACTGATGATATTAGATGTGGGCGGTTATCCCATCTACTACGGCAACCCCGTAGATGCCGTTAGTTATTTTAAACGCTTGGTAAACCACGTTAATGCCGAAGAAAGCGAATGTTGGAACTGCGGAAATGTTAATCCCGAACAAATTTTTAACATCATCGAAAGTAAGGTGTTAGATGAATACGGCAACTTAACTTACAACCGCAAAGTAAGTCCAATAGAGTGGAATAAGCACTATAAAGAATTAATTGAAACAGGCATCCACTCGCAAAAAGAACATACGGAAATTCCAGAAAGTATTTTTAAAGTCCCAAGTTTTTTAAAGCAGTTTAAAGTATTCATCACCCGCGATGTAAAAAGTAAATTAACCAACACACAATATTTACTTATCAATTTTTTGGAGGCACCTTTACTTGCCTTTATTTTAGCGTATTTAGTAAGGTACTTCAATACCGATGTAGATACCACAAAAGGATATATTTTTAGCGAGAATGAAAACATGCCCGCTTATATGTTTATGTCGGTAGTAGTGGCTCTATTTATTGGCTTAACCGTAAGTGCCGAAGAAATTATTCGCGATCGAAAAATTCGTAAGCGCGAGTCGTTTTTAAATTTAAGTAAAGGCAGTTACTTGTGGAGTAAAATTAGCATCATGTTTATTTTATCGGCTATACAAACCTTATCGTTTATTGTGGTGGGTAATTTGGTGTTGGGTATTAAAGGCATGTACCTCGATTATTGGATGGTATTGTTTAGCACCAGTTGCTTTGCCAATATGCTAGGATTAAATATTTCATCGGCATTCAACAGTGCCGTTACCATTTACATTTTAATTCCATTTTTAATTATTCCGCAATTGCTACTTAGTGGCGTTATTGTAAAATTCGATAAGTTAAATCCAGATTTAGCCAAACAAGGCAGTGTTCCGTTTTCGGGCGAGATAATGGCCAGCCGCTGGGCCTTTGAAGCCTTAGCCGTTAATCAATTTAAAGAAAATAAATATGAGCGTAACTTCTATAAGTTCGATAAATCCATAAGTATTGCGCAATACAAAAAAGTATATTGGATTCCGAAACTCGAAAGCAAACTAACCAAAATTGATAACGAGTTAAAAGGCGGAAAAAAAATGAGCGAACTAGCCTCCGACATTGAGTTGATTGCGAATGAAATAACCAAAGAGCAAAAAATTACAAAAAAAATACAATGCTCGGTGTTAGATCGAATTAATCCAACAGGATATAACGAATTAACCATTAGCGGTATTAAAAATTATTTCAAAGACTTAAACGATTATTATATAGCTGTTGAAAACACAGCCCGCAAAAGAGCCGATGAGGTAGCCATCAATTTACAAAAAACCGATGCCGCAAAAGCCGCATTTTTAAAGTTACGCGAAGACTACGAAAACGAAGGCTTAAGTCAATTGGTGAAAAATGCAAATGATATAAGCGGCGAGCGTTGTTTAGAAAAAGAAGGCCGATTAATTCAACAAATTGAACCTATCTTTTTAGACCCAACAGAGTCCAGTATAGGTCGTGCTCATTTTTTTGCACCACGCAAAAATTTCTTAGGCATGTTAATCCCAACGTATTGGTTTAATATAGCTGTCATTTGGTTGATGAGTTTGGTATTAGTAATAACGCTGTATTTCGATGTATTTAAACGCAGTCTCGATTTTTTCGGAAATCTAAGCGTTTCATTTAAAAAGAAAAACGGTTAAAAATAGTTTCGAGTTAAAGTCAATGAATTTAGATTATACGTTTGTTAAGTTTTTAGGGGTTACCATTTTTGAACCAGTTACCATTTTAACCAATGTTTTATTGAGTTGCTATTGCATGTATTGTTTTCTAAAAATGAACACCAAGGGTTATCGGCTTGCCACTTTTTGGGCTTGGTTTTTTTTACTAATTGGTGTCAGTAGCTTTGTGGGTTCTTTTGCGCACGGCGCACATTTCCAATTGGGGAGTTTATTTTTTCAGATAGCCTTGTTTATGACCAATGCCGTCAGTTTAGTTGCCATCTTCTTTTGTTTTAAAGCTGCAAATACCTACGCCAACATTCACAAATCGCCACCTAAAAAGCGTTATACCTATTTTGTAATCACTTGGATTTTGGTATTACTTATTTTTACAATCATCTACAATAATTTTTTACTCATTAAAATTCATGCAGGTATTGTGCTAATGTATTCGCTCATCGTTCATTACTTAACGTATCGCCGTCAACAAAAAGGCAGCGGTTGGATTGTAGCGGGCATTTTAATAGCATTCCTTTCCATTCTTGTGCACAGCTTAAAAGTATCGGTAAGCGATTGGTTCAATTATAAAGACATTGCGCATTGCATTATGTTATTTAGTTTAATTGCTCTCTTCAAAGGAAGCTGGCATAAGGTAGAAGGCAATCGCCCGAAACCATTAGTGGCTTAATTGGTGGCCATCTTTTTGAATGTTGTTTTCAAAATCTGTTAAATTATTAACAACAAACCGCACCCCTTTTCCGTTAAACAAATATTTGCTAAATTTAAACTTGGTTTATGTGGTATTATTTCAAGAATAGTTTTTTCATTTTTTTCGTTTTATTGACTGGATTAAAATTACAAGCGCAGTTTTATTATGGTATGCAAATGGATTTTGGTAAAAATCGCATTCAACATCAACAATTCAAATGGACGTATTTAGATTATGACCGTTACCGCGTTTACCTTTACCAAGGCGGAATCGAAATTGCCAAATATGTATCGGTTCAAATTAATAAACAATTACCTATCCTCGAAAAACGCCTCGATTTTCAAGTAGAAGATAAAATTCAAGTAATTGTTTATAACACGCAAAACGATTTTAAACAAAGTAATATTGGTTTGGCCAACGATGCGTTAAACTCTAATAACGTAGGTGGCGTTACCAAAATTATTGGCGATAAAATTTTTGTTTATTTTAATGGCTCTTATGCCGACCTCGACCGTCAAATTCGGGCAGCCTTGGCCGAGTTAATGGTTACTCAAATTTTATACGGTGGCCGCGCACGCGATATGGTGCGCAACTCGGCTCTGCTCAATGTGCCCGAATGGTACATCAAAGGCCTCGTAGAATATTTATCACAAGGCTGGACAACCTACGCCGATAACCTTATGTACGATGCGCTTAAAAACGATCGATTCAATAATTTTAATCGCCTCACTGGAAACCAAGCCACACAAGCCGGACACGCCCTGTGGTATTTTGTGGTAGATACTTATGGCGATGCGGTAATCCCAAATTTATTAGATATGACTCGGCTAACGCGCTCTCCCGACAATGCGTTTACCTATGTGTTGGGTATTTCTTTACAAAATTTAATACTCGATTTTCAAGAGTCGCAAAACCGACGCTTGTATATGTTTAAAGATTCGACACGCATTAGTCCCATCCGGGATAATGAAATCGTCAAAAAAACAAAAGCTAACACCCATTACTTTCACTTAAAACTAAGCCCCGATGCTCAAAAAGTAATTTATGCCACTTCGTACCTTAGCCAATTAAAAGTGTATGTGCAAGATGTGGGTAGCACTCATAAAAAACGCTTACTAAAACTAGGCCCAAAAATTGAACGCCTCGAAGATTACAATTACCCGTTATTAGCTTGGCATCCGGCCAATACATTAGTAGCCATGCTCTATGAACAAAAAGGGCAACTACTTTTACATACCTACGATTTAGAGAGCAAAGACAAAGTAAAACGCCCCATTACAGGCTTTAAAAAAATAAACAGCATGGCCTTTAGCCACGATGGAAAAAAATTAGTAATGAGTGCCGTTAAACTCGGTAAAGGACAAGCTGATATTTTTGTGTTCACGCTCAACAATGGTGGTGTAGAACAATTAACCAACGATAGCTGGGACGATTTAAACCCCGTTTTTATTAAAAACACCAAGCATATTATTTTTGAAAGCAACCGTTTAAACGACACCATCAAAAGCAACGAAGACGCTAATCCTTTTGCAAAAATGAGTCGCAACATGGATTTGTTTATGGCCAACTATCCCTTTGGAAAAGAAAAAGCACTGGTACGCGTAACCCAAACACCAGACATTAATGAAACCCAAGCCCAACACTATTCAGGAACAAAAATTGCTTACCTCAGTGAAAAAAATGGCATTTATAACCGCTACATTGCCCAATTTGATAGCAGCATTTCGTATGTAGATACCACTGAACATTACCGCTATTTTTTCAATTCGAAACTAATTACCAATTACGATCGTAATATTTTAGAGCAGCACGTTAACCACACACGCACCCACCTTGCCGAGTTAGTTTATGCCAACGGAAAAGAACACTTACTCATTCAACCCCTAGAAAAATCGTTAGACGACCTCAAAATACAAGCGCGCGAAACCTGGTTTAAAGCAGGCATTCGTCCATCTATTACCAATCCCGAAAAAATAACAGAACTCATTACGATTGAAGAAGAAGCACCGCTTAAAGAAACAAAAGCAACGCCAGCTAATTCAAACAAAGGTATTGACTTTGATAATTATGAATTTGGCACGACCAACCCCAAAAAAACAGAACCTAACTCAGGCAAAAAAGAAGGCGACAGTTTAACGACTAAAACAAAGCCTTCCAAAAATTTGGAGTTCCGTTTTCCAATTCAAAAAAATTATTACACCTCCTTTTATAACGACAATGTTGTTACCCAATTCGACAACTCGTATTTGAATGCCACCTATCAATACTTCTCGGGCTTTGGCAGTCCTATTTACCTCAACCCCGGTCTCAACTTTTTAACCAAGGTATCGTTAAGCGATTTGTTTGAAGATCAAAATATTATTGCAGCGTTTCGCTTTGGGGGCATGGGGCAATTGTTCTCCACCAGTTCGTTCGATAACGAGCAATTACTCTCATGGGAGTTTCGTAAAAAACGTTTCGACCACCGCTTTACCGTTCACCGCCAAGTAATTGTAAACGAAGATTATAAAATAACCACCCGCGATGCTAAATACGAAATCAAATATCCATTTAACGAAGTATCGGCGGTTAGAGGGGCTATACTCTTGCGTAACGATAAATTAGAAGTCTTTTCAAGAGGCGATGGCTCTTTACCTTTCCGAAACTTATTTTCAACCATGGGAGCCATTCATGGCGAGTATGTATTTGATAACACCCGCCGCGTGATGCTAAACATATACAACGGATGGCGTTTAAAAGTATGGGGGCAATATTGGCAAATGCCCGACTCGCTTAACCGACAGTTAGTGGTAGGAGGTTTTGATGTAAGGCATTACCAACGCATACACCGTCAAATGACTTGGTGTAACCGCCTAGCAGGAGGCACTTCGTTTGGTAGCGACCGTTTAATTTATTATTTAGGTGGCGTAGATAATTGGTTTGGTGCCAGTTTCGACCGAACCATTAACGTTGTTAAACCCGAGCAATACACCTTTCAAACGTTGGCTACCAACATGCGCGGCTTTCGTCAAAACATCCGAAATGGCAATAACTTTGTGGTATTTAATTCAGAATTACGTTGGCCCATTGTGCGCTACTTTGCCAGCCAAGCCCTGCGTAGCGACTTTTTAAATAATTTACAACTAATAGGCTTTGGCGACTTAGGTATGGCTTGGTATGGTTTAAACCCATTAAGCGAAGAAAACACACTCAATAAAAATAGCTATTCCAACGGGCCAGTAACTGTAATTGTATTTAACGAAAAAAGCCCATTAGTAGCTGGGCTTGGTTTTGGCGTGCGATCGCGTTTATTTGGTTACTTTATGCGCTTTGATATGAGTTGGGGCATCGAAAATCTTCAAACGCAAAAACGTGTCAATTACTTTTCCTTAACCACCGATTTTTAAGTAAAACCAAGGCTGCATCTATGAACGACGTTTTAATTTTATTAGGTATTGGATTAATAGCTGGCTTTTTAAGCGGCTTAATTGGCATCGGTGGCGGCATCATTATTGTGCCTGTGTTAGTTTACGTTTTACACCTCAACCAACAAGAAGCCCAAGGTACAACTCTCTTCATGTTTTTATTACCCATTGCATCGCTTAGTGTTTACAACTATTACAAAGCTGGGCAGGTTAACATGAAGGTAGCCGCCATTATGGCCTGCACCTTTATTATTGGTGGATATTTAGGAAGCAAAACAGCCTTAGCCGTAGATACCAAATTAATAAAACAAATTTTTGCGGCATCCATTATTGCCATTGGCATTAAAATGTTACTAGACAAATGATTGCCAAAGAACGCATTCAACAAGCCGCGCAAGCCTTTTATGAGCAGGCAGTGAGCATACGATCGCATCTACATCAAAATCCCGAACTCTCGTTTCAAGAGTTTAAAACCTCGGCCTACATTCAGCAACACTTAACAACATTTGGTGTTCCGTTTACGGCGGGTATTGTTAACACTGGCATTGTAGCAACTATTGAAGGAAAAAATCCAACAAAAAAAACAGTATTACTACGCGCCGATATGGATGCTTTACCCATCGAAGAAACCAACACAGCACCTTACGCCTCTCGCAACAAGGGCGTTATGCACGCTTGCGGACACGATGTACACACCACCTGCGTGTTAGGTGCCGCTAAACTATTAATGGAAACCCGAACAGAATGGGAAGGAACTGTGAAACTACTTTTTCAACCTGGCGAAGAAGTGTTACCAGGCGGTGCTAAGTTAATGATAGAGGCGGGTGTGTTGCAAAACCCACCAGTTAATGTAGCCCTTGCGCAACACGTTTTCCCGAGTTTAGAAGTTGGAAAAGTAGGCTTTAAGAGTGGGATGTACATGGCCAGCACCGACGAATTATACATCGAAGTACTCGGAAAAGGCGGACACGCTGCCATGCCTAACGATTACATCAATCCACTTTTAATTGCTTCAGCCATTCTATTAAAAATTGAAGAAACCTTTATGTCGCCCGCCGCAAAGGCAATGCAAAGCATACCCACCGTTATTGCCTTCGGAAAAATAGAAGGCTTAGGGGCAACCAATGTGATACCAAACGTGGTTCATTTAGCGGGTACATTTAGAACCATGGATGAAACATGGCGACAAACCGTACACCAACGCCTAGGTGAATTAGTGGAGCAAACGGCGCAACACTTCAACGGACAAGCCCACTTGCACATTAAGCAAGGCTACCCCTTTTTAGTAAACGACCCACAGGTTACCGAACGTTGCCGTTTAGCCGCCGAACATTATTTAGGCAAAACAAATGTTGTAGAATTGCCCTTACGCATGACCGCCGAAGACTTTGCGTTTATATCGCAACAAGTACCAAGCTGCTTTTTTAGATTAGGCACAGGCAATGTGGCCAAAGGCATTACCGCAGGCGTGCATACACCCCAATTCGATATTGATGAACACGCTTTACTAACAGGCGTTGGTTTAATAACTTGGTTAGCCTTGCAGGAATTGAGTTAGAAAACGAGAGCATTGATTTAACGTGCAATTTCTGCGGAGTAATTGGTTATTTAAAATTGTTTTTTGGGTGTGTCCCTTGTAAAGTTTATGGGTAGCTTAGTGTATTATTTACACTATGTATTTAATACCAAAAGCAAATATATTTTAATCCCTTATGGAGGAAGCTAATACTTTAGAGTTTTACAATAAATATGAGTTCATCTTTTTATAAAGTAGTGTTGTTGTAGCATTTGTAAATGTAGAATAGTACAAAAAATTAAAAGAATTTTTTAATTATACGAGGCAGAAAACGCAGGTATAGTAATGGCTACGTCGAGTATTACTAACGAAGTAGAATTGAAAAAATTCGTCGAAGATTGGACTATTTAGCAGGTATAAATGGTGTTAGTATAGGTAGTTTAAAATAGTTGAGTTATACCAAATTTTAGGGTACAGCAGCAGTAAAATAATGGAAATTTACGCCCATGTAAGTAACAAAAACATACAACAAATAATATCACCCTTTGACAGTTTATAATTCAAAATTATTCATTACTTTTAGTAGTGATAAGCTACATTATGGCGGTTATACACTTGGAAAGGTTTGGATAAGTGATAATATGTGGCGGGTATATAGTAGTTAAATGCCAATGGTAAGACGACCGTTCCAAAGACGACAGACCGACCAAAATTTAAACATGTCTCGTCCTAAAATAGGTTGACACATAAAAGTCAACTAAAATGATAACAGAAAACTTAAAAGAGAGTATTATTGCCGAAAAATTAACTACAAAGATTACCTACCGTGCATTTTTCAGTTTACTTTGATAGACTTGCAGCAATAACATTTATATCACTATGTATGATTCCTTTGTTGTCTGTTCAGTTATTATTTAACAAAGACAAAAGGTATAAATGGTTAGAGAGGAGAACCAAAAAGTAAATATTATGGCTTTCGAAGATGGGATAAAGACATCTTTTCAAATGAAAAAAATGGAATCCAAGAAATCTCGAACCGTTAACAGTAGTTTGGTAAAATGATGGGTTCAGTGTTTCTTATGACGGTTTTTCGTATATTTAAAATTGGTATTTTTTAAAACACGTATGCTGAAAATTGCCTCCTTCGCTAAGCCCGAAAACGTGTGTAGCAATTTCGCCGAAATACTACAAACAGATAATTTAATAAAAATGATAATGAAATTAATTTACAATTTGACACTAATTTTTGTGACAGTTTTCGCAACTGCACAGATAAATTCTTTGCGACTAAACCCAAATATTGTTTTACCAAACGATAGCATTGAAAGTAAAAACTTAACCACTTCGCTTAACAACTTTTTGTTTTCTGCGAGGAAAACTAACGAAGAAAATAAGTATGTTTTTGAAAACGAAAAAATTGAGACGTTTATTCAGCTTGACGAAATAAACGGAATAGAAAAAAGTGGAAAATATAAAGATGACTTTTTTTACAAACCGTATTTGACAAATGTTGTTTTGCTGAAAGACAACAATTATTTAATTAAGGTTTCTTATATTGGAACGAATGAGAATGTAGCTATGTTAAGAGCAAGTTTTGAGTTTATTGCACACAAGTCCAACAACTCTTTCACATTTTCTTCACCACTTTTACGGAATACTAAAAATTGGAAAAGAGAAAAAATTGGTAACAATATTTTTCACTATCAAAATACAATCAACAAAGAGAAGATAAAGGAATTTAGCAAATTGACTTCCTCATTTGATTTAAAACTTAATGCAACAAATAAAATATCCGATTATTATTGTGCTGACAACATTATTGAAATGCAAAAATTAATAGGTATTGATTACAAATCAGACTACAATGGACAGGAAGAAAGTGTTTGGAGTGCTTCATTTGGAGACAGAAAACTAATTGTATTTGGCAACAACAATTCAACTTTTAATGAGTTTGACCCACACGATTTATTTCACGACAGATTAAGTTTAGTAATTCCAAGAAGCGAAGTAAACAAGCCTGTTGACGAAGGTTGTGCATATCTTTACGGTGGAAGTTGGGGTTTTACTTGGAGAGAAATATTCAAAGCTTTTAAAGAACAAATGGCAAGTAATAAAAATATAAGATGGGATGAAATAAAGGAAACACCCATTTCTTTTAAGACTGGAAATTATTCAAATCAAGCTGACTACATTGTAAATGCACTATTAGTTAAGAAAATAGAAAAGGAAAAAGGTTTTGTAGGCGTTTGGGAATTTTTAAAAGTTGGACCTTTTGAAAAAGGCAATGAAAAGTATTATAAGACACTTGAAAAGTTAACGGGAATTACAAAAGCAAACTATAACGATAAAATTTGGGAATTGATAAATAACGAAAAATAAAAACTGCCATTAACAAGGATTTTGCGAAAAAGTGTGTTCAATGCTAATTGAACATTCGGAACTCTAATCAACATTTGTTCTAAACCGAATAGTTGTACTTCTAAATCCGCCACTTCGCAAGGTCTCAAAACGTTATGTGCCATTTCAGAATAGTCATACCATGAAAAAAATACAAGCACTTCTACTGATACTTCTTTATTCTAAGAGTATTACTTTTGCTCAAAAAATTGATACCATTTACACGCAAAAGTATTTAGAAAAAAGTACAAGTTTTGCGTGGACAACTTTTGGCGGAGACTTACTAATGTTAGGAGGTGGCAGCAGTTCCTTTATGAATAACGGGATAACTCAAAAAATAAACTTTAACCCCACTTTTACACCTCGCCTAACAATCGGTGGCATACACTTCTGGGGACACGCGGACTTTTATGTGAGTTTTCCACTTTCATTTTTGTCGTTTCAATCGACGCCAAAAGAATTTAAGAAATTAGAATACCGACAAGGCATTGAAACAGGATTAAAAATTTATCCTCTCGCCTTAAAACCAGGTAGAATTAGTCCTTATTTTGGAGCAAGTTTTAGGCTTTTAAGCTTTGAGCAACAATTAGAAAATACCTCATACAAGTACGGCGGTAGCGAATGGCAAAAAATGATTTTTCCAATACATACAGGAATATCCTACACATCAAAAAAATATATTTGGAATTTGGGATTAACCTACCAAGCACTTCAAAAAATAAATAATTATATCTCCCCTAATCAACTTTCAAAAGTTAGTTTAAATCCAATTTCGTTTCAAATAGGCTTAACACGTTACATTGATATAGATAAGGGTATGCGGTCTTCAGAAAGTGCAGCACAAGAAAACTTAAAGTATCATATTTTAGATAAAGAAAAACAGTTAAGCAGTTGGTATTGGGGTTTAGGTCCCTCGGCCGGATTACAAATGAGTAAGTCGCCTTACTTGAAAGCAAATTTTCCTTATTTGTATGACAACTTCATTGGCGGTTTCATGCCCGACATAACATTTGGTAGATTTTTCAATAAGCCTGATATGAATATTGGGTTGTCGTACAGAACGTTGGGTTCAACTTTACAAGGTTTTGATGATAAAATATCTATAAGGAGGCATTCATTTATGATAGAGGCTTACAAAAACTTGTTCAATTGGCTTGGTTTTGTTCCTTTTGCCGGGATAACAGGCTCTGTTGAAAATTTGAATGTTCGTGTAAATAATTTAAAATTCAGTGAAACAAAACCAGCCATAGGTTTTATTTTTGGTTGGGACATCCGAGTAACCAAAACAGGAACTAATCTTTTGCGTACCAATTTACGATGGATACCAGAATTAAATATGAAGATTGACAATAAAAAAATGATGTTTGATAATCTTGAGTTTAATTTTATACAATGGGTACAATTTATTGGGAGAAAAAAGACTTACAAAAAATACCAATCTGGCAAGCAATAGTGGGGCAGAAATACTAAATCAAATATTTATAAAATTACAAAAAATAGGAGCTGAGCAAAGCAAAGAAATTTTTTGTAATTTCAATCCAACCTTTAGCAGTTAAACTACAACAAGACACCACAGAAAAAATTAATCAACAGAAATTATGTCAATAACAAAAGAATCAGAACTAATAGGAATGAAAAAGGTAAGTGAAGCTGTTGCCTTTACTTTGAAAAAAATGTGTAATTATGCTCAACCGGGGATGACAACTCAACAGTTAGACGATTATGGTGCTAAACTACTTTCGGACTTTGGAGCAAATTCTGCACCATTCAAAACTTATAAATTCCCAGGGTGGACTTGTATAAGCGTTAACCACGAATTTTGTCACGGTATTCCATCATACAACCGAACTCTAAAGGAAGGCGACTTAATCAATATAGATGTATCTGCTGAGCTTGATGGCTTTTGGTCAGACAATGGAAATTCATTTGTACTTGGTGCGGATATAAATCAACATCAAAAACTTGTAGATGCTTCAAAACAAATTTTATACAAAGCAATTAATAATATAAAAGGTGGTGTTCGTATTTCAGACATCGGACATCTTATAGAAACCGAAGCGAAGAAACGTGGTTATAAAGTAATCAAAAACCTTACAGGACATGGAGTAGGCAGAAGCCTTCACGAAGAACCAAGCGAAATAGCCAATTACAAAGACCGATCTAATCTCAAAAGATTTAAGAAAAACTCTGTTGTTGCCATTGAGACGTTTATTACTACAAAATCAACGTATGCCGAAACGCTTAATGACGGTTGGACAATGGTTGGTAACAACGGTGGATTTATGGCTCAACACGAACACACCATAGTTGTTACTGAAGGAAAACCAATTATATTGACTGAAATGAATGAAATTTGGAATTGACATCAAAGTAAAAAAGTCCAAACTGATAACTAGGATTTTGCGAAAGATTGACACAAGTACTAAATTGAACATTTGGAATTTTATGAACTTTTATGCTAAATTTATCAAGTGTATTTTCTATCCCTTCGCTTCGGCAAGCCCCAAACTTTTGTAGGTAAGTTGCCGACGAACGAAATAAAAAAAGATCATGCCGACAGACAACATATTTTTTCATAAAGATACATACGTCAACGACATTCGACTCGACATCAATGAGGACGTTCTCGAAAGAATTTACGGTGACAATATCAAACCGACCGACGAGCTAAATGTAAACTTTGCATTCATTACAGACACCAAAAATAAAGCTGATAACTTTGCTCTTATTCTCAAATCAACCTATAAAAATTATTCTGACATCGAAGTCGTACCTTATGACAAACAATTTGAAGTTATCGGACTCACAGATAAAATAAAAATGAACCTTCAAGACATAAATGATTGGAATAGAAAAATGTGGGACTTAGGTTATAAATACGACTGTAAATTAGACGGTTGGTATGTTGGCACTTAAAAACAATCGGAGATGGGACTAAAAGACTGGAAACTAAAATTACGCTATGGTAAAATAACAACGCCATTCAAACACTTCACAGTTATTGGAAATTGCGAAGCCGGTGAGCTTGTTGATGGTTTTTCGTGTAAGCCTGGTTCCGCATTTGTTGCAGCAAAAGCTTGGGCAGCAGACACACAAGAGGCCGCAGATATTTTCTTTAGTCTAGGCGAACAAATTGGCTTCACACCATACGATAAAGTTGAAATATTTTCTACCGAAGCAGTTGAACCACCAAAAGACGAGCCATTCGGGTACGACATAAGCTTTACTCCTTATGACGAGTTAGAGTAAGATGACAGCGAGACTTACCTTCGTGCCGCAGCCAACCTATGATGCCAAGCAAGCGCCTGCAACAGAGCGTACAAACTTTTCGGTTAACATTATTGCTTGCTACGCCAACCTTTTTTGTTTGCCTCCGTTTTAAAACATGTATCTTCGTAATTAAATTGGGTGCGGGCATGTAGTTGAATTTTCAACCCTAAACAGACAGTTCAAAGGAGAAAACTATCTGCGATTAAGTATCTGTAAGGATTTCAAGGTAAATCATTTGTAAGAAACCCTAACAGTTACTAAATCGGGATTAACCGCACTAAGATAGATAGTTAGCCAAAAAATTTGGCTTCTACTGTCTAATTCCATCTAACTCATTTTTTAAGCGTTTCTTAATTCCTCTTTCCCCTCCCTCGTCCTTGTTTGAGCGTTAGCGGAAACGAGGACGTTCTAAATGGGCGTTTGTAAGGCCAACGCTATCACTTTATCTGCGTTACAAACGCAGTTCTAAAACGTCCTCGTTACGCTTCGCTAAACAAGGACGAGATAAAAACATTTCTAATCACTGCGGCAGGTTTTGTTTTGTGATAGATTTCAACGGTCTAATTCCATCTAACTCATTTTCAAATTTTGATTTTAAACATTTTACAGAGTTAGCTATTTTATTCTAAAGAACTTCTTTCTTAAAATCTCGGTTAAAATACCTGCTAATTAACTTTTACAAAAAAAGGGGGGAATGGCTGGGTCAATTTAAGAAATAAAGTGATTTAATTTTAGTTGAACCCGAATTTTATAAAAAGTGTTGAATGTTCTTCTTTTTTTAGCGCAGTGAAATAAGAATTGGGATAAAGGTGTGTAAAAATGATAAGTGATTTATTGTGTTATTCCTGCCTAGTAATGTTTATTTTTGTGTATGAATTTTCAGTTTGATTTAGTAGAAACCTTAAAGGTAACCATGATTTTATTTGCGGTTATTGATATTGTGGGGTCTATTCCTGTTATTATTTCAATTAAGCAATCGGCTGGTGGCACGCTTCAATCGTTTAAAGCATCGTGGGTGTCGTTAGTAATTATGGTGGTGTTTTTATTTTTGGGAAATAGTATTTTAGAGTTAATTGGTATTTCGGTGGGCGACTTTGCTATTGCTGGGTCTTTTGTTCTTTTTTTTATTGCCCTCGAAATGATTTTAGGTATTCGCATTTATCGCGATGAAGTGCCCAAAACGGCTACGGTTGTGCCTTTGGCGTTTCCTTTAATTGCGGGTACAGGAACTTTAACCACCTTGTTATCGCTTCGAGCCGAGTTTCATACCATTTCTATTTTGGTGGCCATTGTTATTAATGTGGTTATTGTTTATTTTGTTTTAAAATATTTGCATGTGCTGGAACGCTTGTTGGGCGTGGGCGGTATTGCCATCTTAAAAAAAGTATTTGGTATTATTTTGTTGGCATTAGCCATTAAATTATTTCGTACAAACACTGGTTTATAAAACTTAAATGATGTTTACTTCGCGTCCGTTTATTACTATTTTATTGTTAGTTGCTTCTAACACATTTATGACCTTGGCTTGGTATGGTCATTTGCGGTTTAAGGATATTAGTTATTTAAAAAACATAGGCTTAGTGGGCACTGTTTTAATTAGTTGGGGCATTGCTTTAATCGAATATTGTTTAATGGTGCCTGCCAACCGTTTGGGTGCGGCCTCTCAGGGAGGACCGTTTAATATGTGGCAATTAAAATTAATTCAAGAAGTTATTTCTATAATGGTGTTTGTAGTGTTTACTTTGTTGTTTTTTAAAACCGAATCCTTACGCTGGAATCATGCCGTAGGATTTATTTTTTTGATAGTGGCGATTTATTTTTTCTTTAAAAAGTAAATAGGTAATTGTTAATTAACAAAGGCGTAGCAGGTGTGCTATCCTTTTTTCGTTATTTTTAGTAGCAAATCAAAATGTATGACAACGGTATTTACTATTTCTAAAAAAACACTATCCCTTCTTTTTATTTATTTCGCTGCCTTTAGTATGGCACAAAGTTTTATTCGTAGCGAGTTGCCAACTAGTGTTACTACACCTTGGGAAATTACTTATGGCCCCGATAATTATTTGTGGCTTACCGAAGCTGGAGGCAAAGTTAGTCGGGTAAATCCGCTGAGTGGTGCTAAAACAGTTGTTTATACAGCTCCCGATTATTTTGGCGGTTCGCCCTTAGAGAAATTAAATGCGTGTTTTCAACCCAATATTGGCGCAGGAACTTTGGGTTTAACGCTTCATCCCGATTTCACCACAGCGGGTTCTTCTTTTGTGTATTATGTATATTCGTATAACAGCGGCACTGCTCAAGCACCAGCTACAAAATTTAAGATAGTGCGTTTAACTTGGGATCCTCTGGCATTAGTGGTTACCAATAACTTTGATTTAGTTAGTAATTTACCAACTAGCTACGACCATTTGGGTGGGCGACTTTTAGCGGTGAAACAAAATAGTATCAATTATTTGTATTACAGCATTGGCGACCACGGCGTATCGGAGGTAAACGAGCCAACGTGTTATTCGCCGCAATCGAACAATCCTAATAATTTTACAATGGATGTTAATTTTAAAAATGGAAAAATACACCGTTTTAACATGGATGGCACTATCCCGAACGATAACCCCGTTGCGGGCAATTCTATGTTCACCCGAGGGCATCGCAATCCACAAGGTTTAGCGTTTAATCACCTCCAAGGTTTGGTTTACGATATAGAACATGGCGATAGAACCGATGATGAAGTAAACGTGTTAGAAAAGGGAAAAAATTACGGTTGGAAATTGGCGAGAGGCTACCATTCGGATAATAATTTTCTGGGCGAGGCTGCTTTTGTAGCCAATTATACCGTTAATCCTGCTATTACGGGCGATGGCATAAAAGAGGCCTTGTTTGCTTGGTGCGCCACGCCTCAACCAACTACGGGTTTGTTTTTAGATTGGTGTACAGTTGCGCCTTCTGATGGTTTGTTTTATCACTTTAACGGAACGGGTATTCCGGGTTGGGATAATAGTTTATTGGTGGTTACCCTAAAAAATGGCAGCCTCACCGACAACGAAGTGTTTAAACTGCAATTAAATGCAGCTGGCACGGGCCTAGTGCCTTCAACAACCCTAACGCCAAATCCGCAACGTTTTTTTACGAGCGATCAGGCTTTAAACGGACGACTGCGCGATATTGCCGTGTCTGCAAACGGGAAAACACTTTACTTAATTAATAATGGTGGAGCGGCTACCGATAAAATTACGGTGTATAATTTAGATCCTTTTTCGAGTGTAACCGAGCAGGTAGCTGAGGTTACCTTGCAGGTGTATCCTAATCCGATGACGAATGTATTAACCCTTAAAACGAATACTTTGGTAGAGTCTATCCGCATCGAATCTAGTTTAGGTGAAACATTAATGGTGGTGAATGGAAATCCCGAAACCTTAGATTTAAGTCGGTTGGCCTCGGGGGTTTATTTTATTCGGATGTACAGTCGCAATGCACCTCCTATCACTCAGAAAATAATTAAAAACTAATGTGTAATTTTGATGCTTTTCAAAGTTTAAATTATGAAACGCATACGCATTAAAGAAGTATTAAAAACAACGCCCAACAACCAAACCGTGGTGGTTAAAGGATGGGTTCGTACATTTCGTAACAGTCAATTTATTGCGCTTAACGATGGCAGCACAGCCTCTAACTTACAAGTTGTTGTTGATTTTGAAAATACACCAGAGGCCTTATTGAAACGCATTACTACTGGTGCGGCCCTTAGCATTACCGGCGTTTTAATTGCTTCTTTAGGAAAAGGACAGGCCGTAGAAGTAAAGGCCACATCGTTTGAGATTTTGGGCGATAGCGATGCCGAGCGTTATGTGTTGCAGCCTAAAAAACATAGTTTAGAATTTTTGCGAGAAGTGGCGCATTTGCGGTTTAGAACCAATACGTTTGGAGCTGTTTTTAGAGTGCGTAATAGTTTGGCGTTTGCTATTCATCAATTTTTTAATGAACGTGGATTTGTTTATATACACACACCTATTGTTACTAGCAGCGATGCCGAAGGGGCTGGCGAAATGTTTAGAGTTACAACTTTAGACGTGAATAACCCGCCTCGCCAAGAAGATGGGCGCATAGATTTTTCGCAAGATTTTTTTGGGAAGAGCACCAACTTAACGGTATCGGGGCAATTAGAGGGTGAATTGGCGGCTATGGCGTTTGGTGATATTTACACCTTTGGGCCAACGTTTAGAGCGGAGAATAGCAACACCACGCGCCATTTAGCTGAGTTTTGGATGATAGAACCCGAAATGGCATTTTATGATTTAAACGACAACATGGATCTGGCAGAGGAATTATTGAAATATGTAATTCAATATGCTTTAACGCACCATGCCGAAGATTTAGAACTTCTTAGTCAACGTTTGTTAGAAGAAGAAAAACAAAAACCACAAGCCGAACGCAGTGAACTGAGTTTGTTAGAAAAATTACAATTTTGTTTGGCCAATAATTTTGAACGGGTTACTTACACCGAGGCTATTTCTATTTTAAGAGAAAGTAACCACAATAAGAAAAAGAAATTTAATTATTTAATTAATGAATGGGGTGCCGATTTACAAAGTGAACACGAGCGGTATTTGGTAGAAAAACATTTCAAAAAGCCAGTGATTTTAACGGATTACCCCAAAGCTATTAAAGCGTTTTACATGCGCCAAAACGATGATGGTAAAACGGTTCGCGCTATGGACATTTTATTTCCGGGTATTGGCGAGATAGTGGGGGGGAGCCAACGCGAAGAACGTTTGGAAAATTTAGTAACTCGTATGAATGAAATGAACATTCCAACGCATGAGTTAGAGTGGTATTTAGATACGCGCCGCTTTGGGGCTTGCCCACATGCGGGATTTGGCCTAGGGTTCGAGCGTTTGGTATTATTTGTAACGGGCATGACGAATATACGAGATGTTATACCGTTTCCACGTACACCAAAAAATTGTGAGTTTTAAGTGTAGATAGAGTGAAGGAAATTGTAGTAAAGTTGTGGCACGCTGAGGTGGATAAAAGATTAGGTGTGGCACGCAAAGACGCTAAGTTCGCAAAGGAAGGAAGCCATTGTTGAAATTGTATTTTAAGAAAGTATTGCTTAAAAATAAAAGCGATAACTTGATTAAAGATTCTGCATGTAAGATAAGTGCGGCATGCGAAGACGCTGAGTTCGCAAAGGAAGGAAGCCATTGTTATAATTGGTATGAGCAAATGGTATAAAATAAAAAAGCCCGAATACATGTATTCGGGCTTTTTTGACAAATAATTAAAAATTATTTTCCTTTGTTAACTGAACCAGCTAAGTCGCTACCAGCTTTAAATTTTACTACTTTTTTAGCAGCAATTTTGATTTCTTTACCAGTTTGTGGGTTACGACCTGTACGGGCAGCACGCTTAGAAACTGAGAAAGAACCGAAACCTACTAAACCGATACGGTCACCTTTTTTTAAGGCTTTGTGGATTGATTCGATAGTTGCATCTAAAGCACGACCAGCGTCGGCTTTTGTTAATTTAGCGCCTGAAGCGATAGCATCAATTAATTCTGCTTTGTTCATTTTGTTTTAATTTAAGGGTTAAACAATTTTTTATTATACAGCAAATGTATAGTATAAACGCGGTTTGTCAAGGGACGAAGCTCGAAAAGAGGCTATTTTGTTGATAAATTAGAGTTTTGTTAATAAGTTGAGGCTGTAACACTCTCATAGCAAGGGTTTCGGCATGGGTTTAAGAGTTAAGCCCTAGAGTTAGTGGATTAAGGCAGTTCGGTGCGTTGTTATACTTATGTTTATTATGTTTTTTACTACTTGGTTGTATGCCTTGCTGTGCTTGAATTAAACCGTAAATAGACAGTAGAAATCTATTACAAAACAAAATCTGTGGCAGCTATTAGAAATGCTCGGTTCTGCGGTCTTCAAAATAGCGTTAGCTATTCTTACAGTCCTCGAACCTGTGCTTCTTAATATCCTTGCAGCTTTTGTCTTTCACCACGATTTCAACTGTCTATTTACGGTTAAACCCAGATCTTTTGCTTTGGCAATACTAGTGCAAGAACCTTTAAAACGGCGTTGTACTTTTTTCCGTGAGGGATTGAAGCGGCAGCCCCCGACTGGTTTTTGTTGGCCATTGTGCAGGCGAGGAGGCGAAGGCACGAAGCCACCGGAGCCGCAACAATGCCACAAAAAACAGAGGGGCTAAAGCGTAAAGCCCGACCCCAGTATCGAACTGTTGTTTAGAATGACACATTTATAAGTGGTATTATTTTTTAGTAGTCGAGAACTTTTTAAGGGGGGCACGGTATTGAAATTAGTTTGTTCTAGGTAGTGTTGTTAGTTGGGGTAATTGTAAAACTAATGGTGTAGATAAAACGTATATTTACAAACGATTTTGAATTCTTGTTTATATACATGTAAGGTTATGCACCACCGCTTAGAGCCGAGGGTACACCGCTTTAATTATCGGTTGTTTATGTTTTATGTGGATTTGGATGAGTTGGATTTTTTGAGTAAAACACTTTTGTTGTTTAGCCGCAATCGGTTTAATGCGTTTGCGTTTAAGGATAGCGAGCATTTGCAGTTACCCAAAGATAAACCGAATAAGGCGTTGCGGGTTAAAGAACAGCTTATCACTTATTTGAACACGCAAGGTTTTGTTTACACCAACGAGCGCATGATGTTGTTAACGAATATGAGTGTGTTGGGCTATAATTTTAATCCGGTATCTTTTTATTTTGTTATAGATGCTAACCACGAACCGCTTTGTGCAGTAGCCGAGGTGGGCAACACGTTTGGCGAACAGAAACCTTATTTTTTAAGTAAAGAAACGTTGCGGGGTAACACGTTTGAATTAGAAACAACAAAATATTTTTATGTATCGCCTTTTATAAGTCACGATAGTAGTTTTGCTTTTTATTTAACGCCTCCCGATGCGAAATTAAATATCCGAATTAATACGCATGACCCCAATAAGAAACGTTTTTTTATAAGTACGCTTACGGGCAAGGCTACCAGTTTAACAAATACTAAATTACTTTGGTATTTGATTCGTTTTCCATTTATCACCTTAAAAATTATTACTTTGATTCATTGGAATGCTTTACTACTTTGGTTAAAAAAAATACGGTATTATAAAAAAGAAGAATTTAAGGAACTTCAAAAAGAAGTTTATAAACGTCATTTGAATTATTAATTATGTCAACACTTACTGCTAGTTATACGAAGCGTCGGTTTTATGAAAAAACTATTTTAGATTTATTTTCTGAAATGGAACGGGGTTTATTAATTGTAACCCTGCCCAACGGCGAGGTCTTGCGTTTTGGAAATGGTGAAGAGCCATTGGAGGCTAAGATTTTTGTGAACGATGTTTATTTTTTTAAGCGTTGCGTGTTGTATGGAGATATTGGTTTTGGAGAAGCGTATATGGCCGATGAATGGTACACGCCAAACATAACCAACGTTATTAAATGGTTTTTATTAAATATAGATAATGCGCCCTCGGTAAGTGGCTCGTCGGTTAAAAGTATCGTGCTTAATGGCCTTCGGTTTTTTAATCGCTTGAGTCATTTAAAGCAAAGCAATAGTTTAAGTGGTGCTCGCAAAAATATTCAAGCGCATTACGATTTGAACAATGCTTTTTTTTCTCTTTTTTTAGATGCAAGCATGACGTATTCGTCGGCTTACTTTGAGTCGGAAGGATTGAGTTTAGAGGCAGCGCAATACGCAAAGTATAAACGGTTGTGCGAGCAATTGCATTTGAAGGCCGATGACCATGTGTTAGAGATAGGTAGTGGTTGGGGCGGCAATGCTATTTATATGGCCAAGCATTACGGTTGCAAAGTAACCTCGGTTACTATTTCGGAGGAGCAGCATAGGTTGGCTAATGCGCGCATACAGGCCGAAAATTTACAAGATAGGGTAGAGGTGATTATTCAAGATTACCGAACGGTAAAAGGTGAGTTTGATAAAATTGTTTCGATTGAAATGCTAGAAGCTGTGGGTGCTGAATATTTGGAAATGTATTTTCAGAAGTGTACCAGTTTATTAAAACGGAATGGTATTTTGGCATTGCAAGTGATTACTTGTCCCGACTCGCGTTTTGAGAGTTTAAAAAATGGTGTAGATTGGATTCAGAAACATATTTTCCCAGGTTCTTTGTTGCCTTCGGTGGCAGCCATCAATTCAGCAGTTAATAAATCGGGCGATTTAACTTTAGTAGATTTAAAAGACATCGGGTTGCATTATGCACATACCTTGCGCACGTGGTACGATAATTTTAATACGCAATTAAAAGAGGTAAAAGATTTAGGCTTTGATGATGTATTTATTCGCAAATGGAATTATTATTTGTGTTATTGCGAAGCGGCCTTTGCCATGCGCAATATACACGTGATGCAAATGGTTTATGCACGACCGAATAATACAGCGCGTTAAAATCAATACATTTTTTGAAATGTACTGAGTGTTACGTTTTACTTCAAGGGCTTCCTACAAACTATCGTTTTCTTTTTAAAGCAATGCTTTTAAAATTTAGTATAACCGCATTTCGTTAACCCAAGCAAAAAATTTTTTTATTATACCAATATCGGTTCTAAAAGATACAAGTTGAACCAGAATTATTTTTCTTTTAGGCGACGAAAAAATTATAGGCGTAGCAAGGCCTACGGGTATAATTTTTGAAGAAGTATAAGAGAAAAAGAAACTGGGTCAACGTATCTTTTAGAAATGATGTTGGTATTAGGTCGAAAATAAAAACCCCAGTTCCTTTGTTAAAGAACTGGGGTTTGAAAAATTGTAACCTAGTAATCCGAGATTATACAATAGAAATCTATTACGAGCCGAAATCCCTTCAAAATAGGTACTTTTTCTTCTTCACCATAGAGCCACCATGCCTCAGTCGAAAACTTACCTGTTTCATTGAGCTTTCGCCTCTCACTAAGATTCCTATTGCATAATCTCGGATAATCGTATTAATTAAAATAAGTAAAGTCCACCAATTGTTTGGCACTTGGTAAAGTACCGCTAAAATTGGTAGTGGCGTTTACTAACCAATAGGGTAAATTGGTGTTGCTGTTAAAATAATGACTAACCCCGTTGTAAGGCGTAGGTATGGTTGCAAAAGTACCGTTAATAGAGCCGTCATCGCTAATTAATAATGCGGCATCTTCAGTTGCAACTGGCGAGTAAGTTAAATTTGTTCCAGCACCACCCACAAACGATAAGCTGGCACCACTAATGGTATATTTTACATAATACCCCGATTTACCTGCTACGTTTGGAAACGGACTTCCCGGTATTTGACCTTGACCAAATACGACTAAGTTACTAGAGTAAATGTCTAAGCCTACTAACTCGGTTGAAACCCCTAGAGCATTTGGTAAAGCAGCGGCTAAATTCCAAATAAGCGGTGGGTTGCCCGGTGCGCCTGGAACCGAAACGTAAATATTTTTAGAACCAAATTCAATAGCAAAGTAAACATCGCCAGCTACATTGCGTTCAATATCTTGTAAATAAACAATGGGTCCTGTGCTGGAACCAATGCGCGTATCGCCAACTAAAGAGGCCACTTTGGTAGAAGAATTGATTCTAAATAATTTACCAGGAAAATTAGAAGCTTGGGTTGTAGTGCCAAATAAATAATCTGGAATACCTCTTACACTACTGACACCGTTTAAGTGAGTTAATTTTGCTCCTAAATAAGTAATGGTAACAAAAGAGCCACCTCCACTTATTATGCTGTAACTCGTATTCAAATTACTAACACCAGCAGAATTGCGTTGTAGGGCAACTACGTTATACCCAGCCGATGATTTTGCTTGGGTATTGCTCGGTGTTTCATTTTCAACAGGTGCGCTAGTGGGTTCGAGTTGTTTGGTTTTATTACAAGCAATTAGGGCTAGTAAAGAGGCGGATGCAATCCAACTCATTGTTTTAATTTTTGTTTTCATTGTAAATTGGTTTTATGCAGTTAAACTGCGGTTAGTTCAACAAATTTAAAGCGGTAGTTGAAATGAAGCATTACCGTATAATAAGATTTTGTAGCAATTGGTTTTTTGTTAATTTTTCAGAACCTGTAAATTAAATCGGGTTTACAGTTTCATAACTAGTTTCAATTTTTTTTCTTTGCCTTGTTCTACAAAAAATGAATGGCGTTAGTTGGAAGGCGTATTAGTTTTAGAATTATAAAGTTTAACAATTTCGAATAAGTTTTCATATTTACTCCATTTACTCTCCACCATCTCTTTAACTTCTTTATTGTCCTTTACATAGTTAGTTATAAATTTTTTAAATTTTCTAGGACTTACTTTTTTAAAAGGTAAGTCTAACTTTTCATTCTTTAAAAAATAATCTGTAAATGTATTTGTAGATCTAGTAAACTCCATTCCGTTTACAGAATTTGTTGAACTAACAAAATTTGAACTATTTGTAAATGTATTGTTGAACGACGTGGTTCTTAATGTATAAGTTACTGTTAATACCGTTAGAGGTCCTTCTACAACTACTTCAAGCAGCATGCTGTTGCCACCACGCCTGTTATATGGCGTTCGCAGGAATTTCTTACCGCCATCAATTTTATAGCCATGTAATTTGTAGGCTTTAAGTTTTTGTTTTTTTCCATTGCTGCCAATAAATTTGATTTTTTTGTAACGGGCAATAAGAAAATTATTTTTAATCAAGCCACGAACCGAGTCGTGTTCGGTTAAATAAACTATACCCTTAGCGTAATTTCGTTGTGCTAACAATACGTTTACACTTAAAAGAAAAACTAAAAAATAGATGACTTTATTTTTCATAACTTAAACGGGTTTCAAAAAGATATTTACTGTTGATATTAACCCTGTTTAAAAAGAGGTTTAATTCCATTTCTATGCTCAGTATTTAAAACGGGTATTAAATTAGCTTTTAAAGTTTCAATCATCGTAGCCGCATTATCATTTAATTCCTTTTGAAAAAGTGCATCTGCATTATCATTATCAGTGTTTGTTTCAGACATGGCATTAAACACACGGCTATTACTTAACGCTATTTGTAAGTTTCCGAAGGCTTCGTTCATCATGCTTTTTATATGTGTGTTTAAATGGTCGAGGTAATAGCCATAAAAGAGCCATATAGCAGATTGCAAAGGTGGAAACGACGCCACGCTTTCTAATAAGGCGGTGAGATCATTTAAGAACGCAACAAATTTTATAAAACCCCAAGTGGCTTTATCGTTTTCGTTACGTGTTTTTCGGCTTAATGCAGTCGTTAGTTCTTCTTGGTTTTTTAAAGTATCTATAACGGTAGATATATTTTTCGTATCGTAACTAACGTAATCAAGCATCCCTAAAAATCGCTCCATTTCTTTATCTTTTTTTAATTGACGATGCAACGAAAGTAAATTAAAAAACGCCAATGTATTCAATGGAATAGCTTGCTCTTTTAATGTGTGTTCTCCATTTACAAATTGAAGCGTGTAATGCGTCATTTCGTAAGGATAAAATTCGGTATAATACTTTTTTACGGCTTCTATTTCGAGTATTGTTTTTATTTCTGCACGAATGCTTGGATTTAATTCTAAAGGCACGTAAGCACAAAGCGCAGCAATGGTAAGTAAGTTATAAAATTCAATCAAAGCATCCACTTCAAAGCGTTGTTCTAATTCTTTTCCATATATGCCATCAGGAATATGGTAACGTAATAAATGCGCCAAACCTTTATGATCGTTTTTTTCTAAATAGGTTTGTATAATTAAAAGTCCTCTTGCCGCTTTTCCGTTTTGATGCATTTCGGCCAAGAGGGCGTTGAGGTTACGTGTTTGCAGTTCTAAGTTTGTAGTTTCCATGCGCAAGGTTTTAAAGAATACTTTTTAAGAGTTGAAAGGGATTCATAAACGCATCGTTTGGTTTACAAACCGAAGTATGCGAGGCATCGGTTACAACTTTGGGTGGCGCATCTTGCAAATAGGGAAAGTTTCGTACTACTTTGTCGTTCTTAGCATACACCACTAAACGGGCTTTGGTATAGTTGGCTTCGCCTTTATCTTGCAATTTTTCAATAGTTTCTTTTAGTTCTTTTAAGATGCCCTCGTCGTTTGCATCCAAATCGGTTAACACGGGGTATTTGTAGCGGGCAATGATGCCAATTAATCCAAAAATACCCGACAAAGATTCTTTAGCTAAGGATACCACCTCGGCACCGTGATGGGCGGGCGCAAACAATGCCAATTCACTTTTATGAACCCAATCTTTTTTAGCAGTTGTTGCCAATACTTGTACTTGCCTTGCTAACACAGCACCTAGCGAGTGCGCAACTAAGAGGATGCGTTTGTAGGCACGCTCGGGGAGATTTAAAGTAGCAGGTAAAAAACCATTTTTTAAAGGGGTACTGGCTAAGTCAATAAAATCGTATAATTCGGCAGCGTGGTCGCCAGCCTGACCTTTAAACGTATCGTAGCCATAAAAATAAATATCGCAATGTTGAAACGTATCTTCCGAAATTAAATAGTGTGGAAAGTTATTCCACGTTGCTGTAGATTTGCCTCCAAAACCATGTATAAAAATAATAAGTACTTCCGCGGTAGAATACGAAAAAAACGCATCTGTATCTATGCCATTGTCTATATCAATAGGGTGGGTATGATGTGCTGCCATTATTTAATATAAGATAAGTTCTATGATGTTTGTTGTTTATAAATTTCCAGACTATTGATTTAATTTAATAGCCTGGAAATTAGTAGCATTTATTATTCTTCTTTCACGTTGGCATCTGGTGCATTTTTCTTTACCGATTCAATGCCGTTTTCCATGGCTGAATTGCTTTCGTAAAGTTCGCTTCTACCAATAACTTGATTATTTGCTGCGGTGAGTGTAAAATAGGGTTTCCCGTTAGAGGACTCTAAACGTTTGTAACGCTCGTCGTTTGTTGAATTTTTACGAACCGACTCGATGCCATTGTCGCGTGCGGCTTGCGTGGTATAACCCTCGCTCGACAAAATGACCTGACCGTTTCCTGCTTTTAAATTAAAGTAAAATTGATCGTCTTTTCCTGTTTTTAGTGCAAATGTTCCCATAGTTATTTTTTTAAATTGGTTTATAGTGAACTAATGTAAAAAATATTTGAGGAAACAACAAATTCTAAATTTATTTTACTCAATAACCAATTTTTGGGTTTGAGTTTGCGAGCCTTGTCGAATGGTTAAAATGTATAAGCCCATTTTTAAATCGTGGGTAGGCAAACTTAAAGTAGATTCGTTTGACTTTAGCTGTTTCATTATTTTTCCATCGGTAGTTTGGATGCTTATTTCTAAAGGTTTATCGGTGATGTTAGAACTGATGTTTAGAATATGTTTGGCAGGGTTAGGAAACACGCTGGTTTTTAATGGCGTGAGTT
Source organism: Bacteroidota bacterium (assembly GCA_013297775.1). GTDB lineage: Bacteria > Bacteroidota > Bacteroidia > B-17B0 > Aurantibacillaceae > Aurantibacillus. Next base: position 19,633 of record JAAFIL010000020.1, on the reverse strand, counting down.
GCCATTCGTTTACCGAAATGATACCATTAAAGGTGTACCAAATTGGCGAACTAATAATCACTTGTCCGTCGGCTTGTTTTATTTCTAAAAAGTAAAACCGTTCTTGTCCGTTTATTAGGTTAGCATTATCGGTAAAGGCGTAAGTGTTACTGCCTTTTACAAAGCCTAATCGGGTTGGTAAAATGGCTGAGCCACCGCTAACGCCCGTCCATACGATAATAGAGTCGGCTTGTTCGCCATCCATATCGTTGTGCACCACGTTAAACGAAGGGGCAATAGTTCCACTTGTTATATCGCCCATGTTGGCACTCCCCATCGAAAAAGTAATTTTAGCATTCCAATCGTCGCTGCCATAAAATTTCATGTTGCGCATGGCTGCATAAAAATTAGCACGGGTTAAAGTGGGCATCATCACCACTAAACGGCCAGCATTGCTTCTTCCAAAAGTTAAGTAATGGTTATCGTGGTCGTAACCAATGCCGAGATGATAGCCTTTACATAAAATACGTTTGTAATAATCTAAATAACTTCCCAATGAATAATCGGAGTAAGTTGTATCGGTGCTAAAAGCTAAACCACTGCGAAAGGGCATGCCCACAATTGCACTATCGTAAGCCGATACATAAGCCCCGTTTAATAAACTGGTAGAACTGCTTCCATTAAGCGTGTAATCGCTAAAACTTGGATGCGCTAAATACGCAAAAGCACCAGGTTGTAAATTGACTTTACGCCACAAGGCATCGTAATCCGATTTGCCATTAAACACTTGGTAATTGTTAGGCTCCCATCCTATTAGTTGAGGGTAGTTATAAATAAGTACATGTCCGTTAAAGTTAGATGAAACGCCATACTCCATGCCTGGCATACATAAAAACGTTCCATCTTGGTTGGCAGCATTGGATTGATTTACTAAGAGCGGCCATTCGTTTACTGTAAAACCTGGGTTATTGGTATTGGTAAAATGATTGTGTTCGGAGATGCCTAAAAAATTAAAGTTTTGAGAGTTCTTGGCATAAGCATAACTACCTGCGGCATCGTTAACACCCGTTAAGGCAGCATCTTTGTTGCCATCTGAGAAGCCTGTATGTGCATGTATATTCCCGAAGTAAAAATTGAGGGGCGTTTGAGCCTTGAGAGGTGCTTGAGAAATCAAATTGATAAACACAACACACCCAATATTTCTTAACTGTTTGTACATACTTTAAAGTTACTTAAAAAAAAGTAGATGGGAGTTGTTCTAATCTTAACAAGTTGTTAAGTATTGGTTTTACTAAAATGGGGTAGAATGGTTAGAGGCTTGGTATAAACCTAAAGTTTATCTCGTAAATCTTCGAGTTGGCTTTTAATGGCTTGCAATTTTGAAATTACCTCGGCGTTTGCGTGAGGCGGTATAACTGGCGTTTTTTGCCGCAATTGCTCGCGTGCGCCCTGTATGGTATAACCTTTTTCTTTTACCAGTTGAATAATATTTTTTAAGTGTTCAATGTCTTTTTTGGTAAATAAGCGATTGCCTTTTTTATTTTTGGTAGGCTTTAATTGATCAAATTCTTTTTCCCAAAAACGGATTGTGCTAGGCGTTAACTCTAATAACTCCGATACTTCGCTAATGGAGTAGTATAATTTTTCGGTTTCTTCTTTAAACGCATTTGACATATTTAAAAGTAAATGAATTTTAAAAACCCAAAACGTTTACTTTTCAACATTTTTAGTAACGTTATTAGAAACTCTAAATAATAGGAGAAATCCTAGAATAAAAAAAACAGTGAGTGCCAAAACACTATTGCGCATGCCGCCTGTTACTTCGCTAATAAGCCCAAACGAAACGGTGCCAATAATCATTCCTAATTTTTCCATGACATCGTAAAAACTAAAGTAGCTGGCAGTATCTTCCGTTTCGGGTAAAAATTTACTGTAGGTGCTGCGCGATAAAGCCTGAATGCCACCCATTACCAAGCCTACTAAAAAAGCAACAACGTAAAAATGTGCGGGTAAACGAACGATGGAATAGGTAAACACACAAATAAAGATCCATATTGCAATGGCTATCATTAAGGCCCGTATATTTCCAATTTTAGAAGATAGTTTGGAGAATAAAAAAGAACCGGCAATGCCAACAAATTGAATAATTAAAATGCTAACAATTAAAGACGTAGTTTTTGCTTTTTCGGCAGCCTCGCCCATGCCCCAATCAATTTCTTTGCGTGCAAATAAAACAGCCACTACCATTACCGTTTGAACACCCATGTTAAAAAAGAAATAGCTCGATAAAAAACGTTTGAGTTGAAGGTGATGTTTTAATTGTTTGGCTACTGCAATGAGTTCTTTAAATCCTTTGGCAATAACGTTTTGTTTATTTTTAATAGCATTGGAGCGGTTGTGATTCGGTAAATGTTTAAAGGTGTATTGCGCAAAACCAACCCACCAAATACCTACTAGTAAAAAACTAAATTTTGCTTTAACGTGAAATACCATTATTAAAACAAGGCAAATGATGAGTAATAATGAACTTCCAAAATAGCCTAAAGAGAAGCCACGAGCACTCACGCTATCTTGCTTTTCGGTACTGGCAATTTCGGGTAGATACGAGTTGTAATAGACCAAACTGCCCCAAAAGCCAATGGTGGCGGTTATAAAGGGTAAAAAGCTAAGTTCGATGTGTTGCGCCGAAAAAAAGAATAAACACATACAAGAGCAAGCACCTAAATAGCAAAAGAATTGCAAGAAGCGTTTTTTATTTCCTAAGTAATCGGCAATACCACTTAATAAAGGAGCTAACAACACAACAATAAATAGCGCAAAGGCATACACAAACGAATAAATATTTTGGTTTTCGAAGGGCATACCAAAAAAGGAAACGGTATGGCTCAAATTCCCAAGTTCGTCTTTAGTGGTAGTAACGGCATCGTAAAAGTTAGGAAAGATGGCCGAGGTAATAACCAATGGGAAAACAGAATTAGCCCAGTCGTAAAACGTCCAAGCTTTTATGGTTTGGGGATTATTTTTTTGCAAAAGCGACATGTTTCAAATGTATTAAAAAGAATTGGTATTATATTTAAGCAATGGATTTAAAACGGATTTGTTTTTTAATACTTAGCTGCTGCTTTGGTTTTTGTTGGTCGCAAGAAAAAAAGGTACCCTTGTTTAATGCGTGTTTGGTGATGAGTGGAAGTAACGTGTATGTTGGCGGTATGGAATGGACTGGAACTAAGAGTGTCTTCAAACTAGTACGTTTAAACGCTTCGTTGGTGGCGTTAGATAGTGTAAGTGTGAACATAGGTAACGTAAAACCCGACTTGTATTTGCCCATTAGTGCCGATACCTTGCATGGCTCATTGAATTACGTTATTCAAAAAAAAGAATCGGGTACAAAAGTGAGTGTGTTGCGTTTCGATAAAAAGCTAAGTTTATTAAATGGGGTTACCGAAACCGATTTAACCCGTGTTAATAGTTTTACTAATTTTCGGCAAGAGCAATTTATTTATAAAAATACTTTGTACACTATTAAAACGGTGGCAGATACAAGTAAGCAAAAACAGTTTTATTTATCGGCGTATCATTTAAAAGATAAAAATAAGGCGTTTGATTATGTGTTTAAATGGCAATTTGCATTAGATAGGCAGTTTATTACCAATGCCCATATTTTTTATGCCGATTCACAACAAGTGATGTTGTTTGTTCAGGTGAGCGATGGCGCACGCAAGGGGCAGTGGCTCTTGCGGGTGAATGCGCAAAATGGATTTTTAATCAGAGGTACACGTTTAAATACTAAAACCGAAAAAGTGGTGTATCACTTTTCTGATTTTTACCGCGACTCGCTAACCAAGTATATACTCTTGTTGGGAGAGCGTAAGCTGGAGGCTTTAACCAGTACCACGTTAACGGCTAATAAAGTAGAAGCGTTTGTAGTAAAGTTAGATAGCATGGGAAATATAACCAGTCGCTCTTCGCAAAGTATAAGTATTTCGGTAGCAAAAATAGGTAAGAGTACTTTAAAAACGGTATTAAGAAATTATAGTTTACGTGTATTGGTAAACAAAAAGTTACCGAGTGGTGAATTGCTTTTAGAGGCTCAGGTTTATGAACAGTTACCTGGCGTTTGGCAGTATGCCGACTCTTACCCATTAATAGCCTCACCTTTGGGCGATGATTACTTGTTGGATCGAAAGCAGTTTTTAATTCAACCTAATCTGGCACTTTATTTTTGGACTAACGATAAATTAAACACCAATGGTTTGTTGGTTGCCGATAGTGTGAATGGTAGCGCAGGTTTATATTACCGCAATAAACAAACTCCTTTTTTAAAGGCATTTAAAACAGAAGGGCTTACCAAAACGTATTTACTTCAAAAAACAGATCTCAAAAAGCAATTGCAAATGCTAAGTCGTTTTTATTTTGATGGAAAAGTTATGCAATCTCAAACATTATACGAAACGCCTTTGTTACAGCCTTTACAACTTGTTTTTACGAACGCATTTCTTATTAGTATGCAACAAATCCCCGAAGGAATTTTACTAAAAAAAGAAAACTGGTAAGGTTTATTCTTTTATAAATTGTTTTCGAATACTGGAATGTGTGCCTGTTATTTCTAAAATGTAAGTACCTGCTTGAAGTTTTTTTACATCTATAATACTTACTCCTTTTTGTTGGCTTAACAATTGTCCTTGCAAGGAATAAATTTTAACGACACTATTTATTGAAATACCGTTTAAGTACAAGTAATTAGAAACGGGGTTAGGGTATAAACTAAACACATTGGTATTAGCCGTCAACAAGCCTAAGCCCAAGCTATTTATAGAAACCGATTTTGTAGAAGAGTCGCGTTTGCAAGTATTATAAACTACATGACTGGCAATATAGTTTTGCACATTGGTGTAAGTGTGCGAAGGGTTTTGGACAGTGGAGGTATTGCCATCGCCAAAATACCACAAGTGGTTTAGCCCTGGGCCGTTGGCAATGGATTGAAATTGAACAGTGTTTGCAGTGGTATTTGTATAAGTGAAGGGGGCATAAGGTTCGTAGCGGCCAATGTTCCAAACTAACAAACTATCGTTAACCGTGGCATTAGCTATTTGCTGTAAAAATAAGGCAGTAGAGGCTGGTAATCCACCGAAGTAAGTAGAGTTGACACAGGATTTTTTAAACAAGCTTTCGTAAAATACACAAGCGGCTAAATAGGAACCTGCTAAAGAAGGATGACTGTTATCTGTATCATACAGGTTTAAATTGGGGCTTGCGGTTATAACAGATCGAAAGGCTTCGCCAACAGGAGCCATGATGCCTTTAGTTGTATCGGCAAATAATTTGTACGACGCTCTTAAACGGTTTTGCATGCCTGTGTAAGTGCAAACGGGTGGGTAATTGGCACAGTTACTTTGGTCGCCAAACTTACGGCCCCAAGTTTCAAAAAATACAGTTTGAGAACAAGCGTTATTGTGTTGGATGGCACTGTCTAATTTAATAGCAAAGGGAAGGGTTTGCGCATTAACTTGTGCAGGTGAAAAAGAAGGCTCTTGACTTTGTGCTTGCAAAATAACATAGTCCCAATTTTGCTGATTAATTTTGGATAGGCTAAGGGTATTATTAAAATGATTATTAAACGTGTGTCCGCCGGGTGTGTTTTGATCGAACACCAAATCGTCGTTATTAGACAAGGCTAAATTATCTATTAGAGTGGGTAAATTATTATAATACGTGTAGCTATTTCCTAAAAATAAAACGGTAAGTGTTTGGCTGGCTTGCGCTTTCAATGAATGGTAGCTCCACAAGATAACTGTAAAAAGTAAGATGTATTTTTTCATGAAATAACTTTATACTTAAAGGTAGTAAAATAGTTTATAGCAATTGAACAAAGTTTTATACCAATATCGGTTCTAAAAGATACAAGTTGAACCAGAATTATTTTTCTTTGAGGAAGTATAAGAGAAAAAGAAACTGGGTCAACGTATCTTTTAGAAATGATGTTGGTATTAGAACCCGAATCGTTTAAAATAGGAGAACTCTTTTTTCTGTGAGGGATATTTCGGTTTCGCTCAATATAAACATAGTGGCAGCCCCGCAGCCGTTGCAAAAACCGAAAAGAACCAATTGGCTGTAACAAACGGCTCAACCGCTGCCCATTGTTTGACATTCAACTTTTTTGATGATTAAACACTATTGTTTTGTAAACCTGTTTGTGTTGGCAGTGGACACAGCCTATTTATTTTTTAATGGGTTTAATTTTAGTAAATTTTTTTGATTCTTACTCCCCATAGGCTGTACATTATTTCGGTTAAAATAATCAAAAATCTTACCCATTATAGAGTTCTTTATTCTGGCGTAAAAAAATGTATCTTTATACACTTGTGATGAAAACAGTTATCTCTAGTGAAGATAAAACGCGGCTCGATTTTAAAGAGCTCAAAAGCTATGGCGGCTTATTCAAAAACCTATCCTTGCGCGATGTGATGGTGCGTTACAAGCAAACGTGGATTGGTTTTGGATGGAGTATTTTTAGACCCCTGATTAACATTATTATTTTTAGCGGGCTGGCGTTGTTGGTAGATAAATCTAAATCGGCGGGCGAGCAATTTATAACCGTTTCGGCAGGTGTTATTTTTTGGCAACTTATTTCAACGGCCATTGCCGATGTAAGCAATGCCCTTTCTAATAACACCAATCTTTTAACGAAGGTTTATTTTCCAAAACTATTATTGCCGTTGTCGAGTATTTTAGTTTGCATTATAGACTTTGCTATTTCGTTTTCTTTGTTTTTGATTTTATTTTTTGTTTTTAAAGGGTTACCCACTTGGACTTTTCTTTTTATGCCTTTGGTGCTTATTTATGGCTTGTTATTTGCTTTTGGTTTTGGTTTATTTTTTGCTACCAGTTCTGTAAAATACCGCGATGTTAAATTTATCTTGCCTTTTTTATTACAACTCTTATTTTATGTAACGCCCGTATTTATTTCTACTACTTACTTTATGAATTTAGCCATTCCCGAGTTTATAAAAACGATTTATCAAATTAATCCGTTGGTGCAAATTATTAATGCTTTTAAATGGTGTTTGTTTGGTAGTTTTGAAGGGTTTCAATTAAATTATTTTTTAATTAGTATTGCCATTACTCTTTTAACGTTATGGGGTTCGGTGCGTTATTTTTTGAAAGTTGAAAACACCTTTGCCGATTTTATTTAAGGAAGTATGACTAGCGATATTGCCATAAAAGTAGAAAACATTAGTAAGCGCTATCAACTAACGCAAAACATTGGTGGGGGCTACGACTCTTTGTTAGGAAGCACCTTTCGAGGGCTAAAGCGTACCTTTTCAGCTAAGAATGCTTCTCAACAAAAAGAAGAATTTTGGGCTTTACAAGATTTAAACTTTGAAGTGAAACGCGGCGATCGAATCGGAATCATTGGCCATAATGGAGCGGGAAAATCTACCCTTTTAAAAATATTGAGCCGCATTGTTAAACCAAGCAGTGGGCGCATTACTTACGAAGGGCGTTTAGCCAGTTTATTGGAAGTAGGTACAGGGTTTCATGGCGATTTAACGGGGCGCGAAAACATTTATTTGAACGGTTCTATTTTAGGGATGACGAAGCAAGAGATAGATTCAAAATTTGATGAAATTGTGGCATTCAGCGAGGTAGAACAATTTTTAGATACCCCCGTGAAGCGTTACAGCAGCGGCATGTACGTGCGCTTGGCCTTTTCGGTGGCGGCGCATTTAGACCCCGATATTTTAATTGTAGATGAAGTGTTAGCCGTGGGCGATGCGGCCTTTCAAAAAAAGAGCATCGGTAAAATGGAAGCATCAAGTCAAAACGATGGTAAAACCATTTTATTTGTAAGCCACAACATTGGACAAATTTCAGCATTTTGTAATAAAGGTATTTTATTAAAACAAGGACGCATTATTCAAGAAGGAGCTTTAGGTGGTATTATTAACACGTACTTTGGAACGGATACTGCAAAAGAAAAAGCTGAATTTATTTACGAACATACAGCCGAAAAAACCTATTGCATCGAACGCATTCGGGTGTTAAATACACAAAACGTACTAACAAAAAATTTTGCGCACAACGAATCGATTCGGTTAGCGATAGATATTAAACGTCAACGCCCCGTGAGCGATGTGTTGGTGAGTGTGTTTTTTAACGACATGCTCGATAAACGTCTGTTTACTACTCAAATTCCAATTAACGATAAATTTGGAAATACGGATTCGCTCTCGCTACAGTTAACATTGCCTAGCCATTTGTTAACGGCCAACACTTATTTTTTTACTGTGGCTTTGCACGTTCCTAATGTTCAGGTATTAGATGAACACCGCAATTTGAGTACCCTTTCTATTTTCGATAACGGTTCTGATTACTACAAATACCAAGGCATTGACATGGGGTATTTTTTTATGGATCAGGCGCAATGGGAAGTAAAACACTAAACGCGATGTAAACATTCACAACGATTAAACGTAACTCTATGGCATTTGAAACCCCCATCTTACTTATTCTTTTTAATCGCCCCGATTTAACCGAACAAATTTTTAATAAATTGAAGCAGTTAAAACCCACGCACTTATTTGTAGCTGCCGATGGGCCTCGGGCTAATAAACCGGGCGAGGCTGAACTTTGTCAAGAAACCCGCGCTATTGTTACGCAAATAGATTGGGAGTGTAGGCTGCATACCTTGTACCGCGAAACCAATTTAGGGTGTGGGCGAGCCGTTTCGGGGGCTATTACTTGGTTTTTTAAAAACGTAGAAGAAGGAATTATTTTAGAAGACGATTGTTTACCCGACGATTCGTTTTTTTTGTATTGCCAACGTATGCTCGAACTTTACCGACACGATACACGCGTGATGCACATTGGTGGTACTAATTTTCAAAACGGAAAGGTGTGGGGCGAAGAGGCGTATTACTTTTCTAAAATTGCCCATGTATGGGGCTGGGCCAGTTGGCGACGCGCTTGGCAACATTACGATTTTGAAGTAAAGTCGTTTTATTTGTTTGTGCGTGAAGACAAAATTTATAATTACTATACCAATAAAAACATTGCCCTCTTATGCCTCGAAAATTTTAAAAAAGTATATCATCAACAAATAGATACTTGGGATTATCAATGGACGTTTTGTATTTTGAATCAAGGTGGAGTTATGGTAATTCCGAATGTAAATTTAGTATCGAACTTGGGCTTTAGAGCCGATGCCACGCACACCACCGACGATCATGTTTTTGCTAACGGACCAGCCAATCGGATGGATGTAACCCAATTAAAATTAGCCGACTCGCGCTACATTTGCCACGATGCCGACGATTGGTTTTATAAAACGTATTACATCGGAAAATGACTTGGCGTTTAGAGTTATACCGCTGGCGAATGAAATGGAGAGCTGTTTTACACACTTGCATTCGGGCTATGGTTTATTTTTTAGGATTTAAATTTCGATACCCTTCTCAAACTAAACGGCTGTTGATAGTTAAAAACGATGCGCTTGGCGATTACATTATTTTCAGAAATTTTATAGAGGCACTTCAGCAACACCCGCATTACAAAGTATATGAGGTTTATTTAATGGTGCACCCAAGGGTTATGCCTTTGGCGCAATTGCTCGATCAACAATTTGTAAAGGGCTTTATAGAATGCCCTCAAGAACTTTACGCACTTAAAACGCAATTGCATTTTTTTACTAAGCTGTGGTCCTATCGTTTTGATAGGCTTCTGCATCCAACGTATTCGCCTAACGCCCACATTGAGCGCATGGTTAGTTACTCGAAAGTAAAACATAAAATAACCTATTCTGGCGATACCTCTAATATAAGTTTACACGAGCAAGCGTATTATGCTCCGTTTTACACACAACTTATTGAGGCTGCTGTTGAGCACGAGTTTGAAAAACAAAAGCTATTCTTTTCAACGATTTTAGGAGCCAATCTATTACCCGATAAGCCCACTTTAAAACGGAGTAGAGCGGCATTAACTAATTTGATTAGTATATGCCCTGGGGCAAGTAACCCACGTCGGAGTTGGTTGGCAGCTAATCACCTGCAACTTATAAGGGCTTTGCACCAATGGAATTCGAACTTAATATTTCGTGTAATAACTGGCCCAGGCGAAGCGCATTTTTATGAGTCTATCCAAGCCTCATCGCCCATAGCTATTTCGCATGGCGAACCCAATGGCTTTGCCGCGTTAATAGATGCCCTTTCAGAGAGTGCTTTAGTGATTTGTATGGACTCGGCACCGGCTCATTTAAGTGTGGCATTAGATGTAAAACATATTTGTATTTCTAACGGAAATCACTATCGGCGTTTTGTACCTTATCCATTTGCAACGAGCCAAACGTGTGTGTGGCCTCCACAGCTAGAAGAAGCTATGGCTCGAGAACCAACCAAAAATCCGTTTTATGCGGGCAGCAACTTAGATATAAATACAATAAGTGTCGAAAAGGTTTTTCATCTTTGTAAAAGTATGCTTCAATGAATACGATTTTAAGTATAGTAACTGTTAATTATAACAATGCGGCGGGCTTATTGGCAACCATTGAGAGTGTGGTAGCGCAACAACAAACCGAGGTTGAATTTTTGGTGATTGATGGTGGCTCAACGGATGAGAGTTTGCAACATATTAAAGCCAATGCGAAGTACATTCATTTGTATTGCAGCGAACCAGATAAAGGGGTGTATGATGCCATGAATAAAGGCATTGCCTTAGCTCGGGGGCATTATATTATATTTTTAAATTCGGGCGATACGTTTTATAATGCCCAAGTTTTAAAAACCGTTTGGCCAGCCTTGCAAACAAAAACTGTACCCGTTTTATATGGTAAACCTAATTTAGTATTCAACAATGGTCGCCAAGAGGTTTTAGAAAGTCAGCCCGAAACTATGAATTTATCGTTTTTAATGAACTCGACGCTTAATCACCAATCGGCATTTATTTTAAAAGCGTGTTTAATCGAATACGGTTGCTATCATTTGAATTATAAGTACGTTGCTGACTACGAATTTTTTCTGAAGGTTTACCTAAAACAGGCGAATGCTTTTGAGGCTTTGCCACATGTAATAGCCAATTATAAATTAGATGGAATGAGCAGCAAACCCGAGAATACATTGGCTATCCAACACGAGCGTCAACTTATACAACTTCAATTTTTTACTGCCGAGGTTATTGCTATGTTTCATCAGCAATTTCAATTGGCGCAACATCCGTTTTATTGGACGATGAGTTCTTCTATTCGTAAGCGTCCGGTGTATTATGTTTTGAATGCTTTAACTAAATTACGCCGTTTGATTTATAGGTTACTGAAACGCATGCAATGATATAGAGACATTTTAACTTGGGTTTTAGTAAAGAGGAATTATGCGAGGTTGTAAGAGAAGTGGCACGCAAAGGCGCAAAGTTCGCAAAGAGGGATATTAGATTGGAAGAAAGGGATTTGAAATAAATCTTGGTGTGGTGAATTACGAGGTGCTAAATGGAATGGAAGCCTATAATTCGGTCAAATGTCAAATGCGAGGTTGTAAGAGAAGTGGCACGCAAAGGCGTAAAGTTCGCAGAGAGGGATATTAGATTGGAAGAAAGGGATTTGAAATAAATCTTGGTGTGGTGAATTAAGAGGCGTTAAAGGAAAGCTATAACTTGCTTAAATACTAAGTTGTTCTGAAAGTGGCACGCAAAGGCGCAAAGTTCGCAAAGAGGGATATTAGATTGGAAGAAAGGGATTTGAAATAAATCTTGGTGTGGTGAATTAAGAGGCGTTAAAGGAAATGAAAATAGACCGTTAAACTGCTTTTTCGTAAGCTAAATAATGGGTAACCTCGCCACTTATTTTATTTCGCAAAGGACTTATTTTGATTCCACAAATGTAAGTTTCGCCATTTTTGCGGTAATTCGTTAATGCTGTTTCGTGTTCTTTTTCTTTGGCTAAACAACTGGCTAACTTTTTAATTTTGTCTTGTTCGGTTTGCTCACCTTGAAACAAACGTGGACTTTTATTTAACACATCGTCTAAGTTATAGCCCGTCATACTCTCTATGTTTTGACTTGCCCATTTAATTTGATTGCTGCGGTTGGTAATTAGTACAGCATGATTTTTAAAACGTAAGTAATTTTTTTCGGGCTTAAAAAGCTGTAAATTTTCGATGGTTAAAAAATCAATTAAACTTTTTACATCCATTTCGTAATGGTATGAAAAATCGGTTCGGGCAAAATTACCACGGAACTCGGCACTTAAAATAGATTCGATGTGTGGAAGTTGAGCAGCTAAAGGGACAATACCAATACCAAACTCTAAGGACGGAATATAATTGTAATTCATAGTTCTAATTTTAGTTCATCTTTTTTTAGATGGGGTGTTCCATCTTACAATTATTAGCACCATGATACAGAAGAAGGATTTTTCTTAAATTAATGAATGCCTTACAAATATAACACAAAATAAGCGTACAAGTTTTGCTTTTATTAAAATTAACCAACATTTTATAGTTTCGTTTTATTTTCGGATGGTGGTTAATCGGTAAATTTTTTCGTTTCTGATTTCGTAAATCAAAATAATTTCGAGTGGTGTAGTGGAGCCAAGCCTGCCAACAATGTATTCGTGGTCTATTACCTTGTTGTCGAAAACAATGCGTTTCAAAATAGTAGAGTGTAATTGTGGCGATTGCTCAAATAAATTTTTATAAAGAATTCGAAGTGCCTCTTTGCCTTCTTTAATTGGAGTGGCCTCTTGAAAATTATAAAGCGCAACATCATCGCTCAAATGTTCCATGAACGCGTCAATGTTACGGTTGTTATACGCTTCTAAATTAGCTTGAACAATTTTTTCAGGATTTGAGGATTGAGCAGGAGTCATTTGATAGAAAAAGAGTAAACCTATTAAACAATAAATTTTCATTTTATAATTGTTCATTTTAATTGATAACAGCAACGAGCAGTAATAGTTTAACTCAGACTCATAAAGTATGCAAAGCGTAGAGTTTAACTATTCAACCCATTTTTACCAACTGCATTTACAAGGTGGACTGAAATAAATTTTAGCCTTTGGCAAAATACGTTTCAACTCATCTTGTTTATTTTGAGGAATTAAAATATTTCGGAAATCTATCCACATTAAAGCCTCTAAGCCAGCCATAGAGCTAGGAAAACCTTCCAATTCATTGCTCCATAAATCGGCAACTTGTAGTTTATGCAAGAGGCCAAAGCTATAAGGAATAACCACTATTTCGTTTTGATTAAAATTAACATAGCGTAACTCACTCAATTCGCCTATGCTATTGGGTAAACGTTGCAAGCCTGTTTTACTGCAAGCTAAGTATTGCAATTGCTTCAGTTGTGCAATGCTATCGGGCAATTCTTTAATGTTGTTTTTACTGATGTCTAAGTATTGCAAATTTTTAAAGCGTAAAATTTCGGTAGGAAAAGATTGGAAATGTTTTTTGCGTAAAACCAGTTTAATAACCGAGTCGGGTTTTTGTAGTGCGACCTGCAAATCGGTAATGGCGGGCATTTTTTCGAGTGAAGCCGAGTCCAATAAGGGCAGTTGCGCCTTTAAAAGACTGGCTACAGCACAAAACGAAATAACACACCATTTTATGAAATAAGTTCTAAACATGCTGTTTCATCTTTTTTAAGTTGCGAAATGAGAGCTTGCAACGATTCAAATTTTAGTTCGTCGCGTAAACGTTTTATAAACGCTACTTGAATGCTTTGTCCGTAAATTGTTTCCGAAAAATTGAAAATGTTTACTTCTAGTTTAAGAGCATTGTCGGCATCGGTAGTTGGGTTAGTGCCAATGTTCATCATACCATAATGGGTTTGTTGATGAATGGTAACTTGCACAAAATACACCCCATTTTTGGGAATAAGTTTGTCGTTATCTTCTACTGCTAAATTGGCGGTAGGGTAGCCAATGCTTCGTCCTAATTGTTTTCCTTCAATAACGCGTGCTTTAATAAAATAAGGGTGTCCTAAATAACGCTCGCCCGTGGCAACATCGCCCGTTTCGATGGCGTTGCGTATCCGCGTTGAACTGATGTTGATGGAGTCAATGTCTTTGGCAGGAATTTCTTCTACTTCAAATTTATATTGAACGCTTAATTTGATGAGGGTGTAAATATCACCGTCGCGGTCTTTCCCAAATTTATGATCGTAACCAATCACCAAATAATTGACTTTGAGACGTTTTATTAAAATTTCGCTAACGTATTCGGCGGCACTCAATTGCGAAAAGGTTTTTGAAAAGGGATAAACCACAGTTACATCTACCTCGTGTTGGCGCAGCAGTTCTAATTTTTCTTCAACTAGGCTTAATAGTTTTAAATCTTTTTGATGCGAGTGAATGATTTTTCGAGGATGAGGATCAAACGTTAAAACAACAGTTTTTAAACCCAAAAGTTGTTTTAATTCTTTTAAACGTGCTAAAATTTTTTGATGTCCCAAATGCACGCCATCAAAGGTACCAATGGTTAAAATGCAGGGCGTTTCTATTCTAAATTCTGTCGTATCTTTTATAACTAACACATTACGAATTTAGTTAAAAAACTAATAGTATTCGATGCTAAAAGTGTATGTATTCGAAGCATGATGTTTTTACATCTAGGCAATAAATTAAAAAGCCGCTTACTTTTTTTAGTAAACGGCTTTTAAAAATGCTAATCGTTTTTATTTTTTCTTGTCGAAATCTACTACGATCGGTGTAGAGATACATAACGATGAATAAGTACCAATAATACGGCCAATTAACAAGGCAAAGATAAATCCACGAATGCTTTCGCCACCAAAAATAAAGATAACTAATAACACGAAGAATACCGTTAACGAGGTTAAAATGGTACGGCTTAAGGTACTGTTTAAAGCGTAGTTAATTAATTTGTTACGTTCTTCGCCAAATACATCGGCTTTACCACTTTCGGTTAAACGCTCGCGGATACGGTCAAATACAACCACGGTCTCCGTCATGGTGTAACCCATAACCGTTAAAATGGCTGCAATAAAATCTTGACCAATTTCGAGGGAGAATGGTAACAACCCATCGCCAATGGTGTAACACGCTAATACTACTAACACATCGTGAAACAAGGCTACTACTGAACCTAATCCGTATTGCCATTTTCGGAAACGTAAAACGATGTAAATAAACATCATTAAGCAAGAGAACAAAATAGCACCATAAGCTCCATAAACAATGTTGGTTGCAATGGCAGGTCCTACTTTTTGCGATTGCACTAATTGATGTGGTGTGTTTAAAGTGTTTAAGCCTTCTTCTAAAACTTTTTCTACTTCGGTATCTACATCTTTGCTATTATCGTTAACGCGGTAAGTCGTTGTAATTTTAACTTGCGTGGCACTGCCAATGGTTTTTACATCGGGCGAAGAACCAAAACCTTTCGATAAAGCTTTCTTTACATCATCGGTATTCACTTCTTTTTCAAAGCGCACTTGGTAGGTGCGTCCACCTTCAAAATCAACGCCTAGGTTAAAGCCGCCATTTTTAAAGAAAAACACAACACCTAACACAATAATTAGAGCCGAGAAGGTGTAATACAGTTTACGACGACCTACAAAGTCGAACGCAATATTTTTAAAGGCATTGCTAGTTATTTTATTATCAAATGGAATAGGCATTTTACGATCTAACATCCATTCAAAAATAACACGGGTAATTAAAATAGCTGAAAATAAAGAAGCACCAATACCAATTAACAAAGTTGTTGCAAAACCTCTAACAGGACCACTTCCAAATACCATTAAGATGATTGCTAAAATGGCTAAGGTGGCATTCGAGTCAATAATTGAACTCATGGCGTGTTTAAAGCCTTCTTTAATAGATTGAGAAGTGCTTTTTCCAAGGGCTAGTTCCTCGCGGATGCGCTCAAAGATAAGGATGTTGGCATCTACCGCTAAACCAATGGTTAACACGATACCTGCAATACCTGGTAAGGTTAACACAGCACCCATCGAAGTTAAAATACCCATGATGAAGAACATGTTGGCAATTAAGGCAACGTTAGCTACTAAACCTGCTTTGTTATAATAAACCACCATGAATACTAAGATTACAATTAAAGCAATTACAAAACTTAATAAACCCGATGAGATGGCTTCTTGACCTAATGTAGGGCCTACTTCGCTGTATTCTACAATACGAGCAGGGGCAGGTAATTTACCAGCACTTAAAATGGCGGCAACGGCTTCGGCTTCTTTATCGGTAAAATTACCGCTAATGCGGCTTTGTCCACCCGCAATCTCTTGGTTAACGTTAGGCGCCGAGTAAACCATATTGTCCATTACAACGGCAATGGCTTTACCAATATTAGCACCCGTTAACTTTTGCCAGCGTTTAGCGGCATCGTTATTCATGGTCATCGAAATGATGGGTGTGCCTCCGCTTTGCGCGTCGTAATCTTTAAATGCAGAGGTAATAAGGTCGCCACTTAATGCGGGGCTGCCTTTTGCATCGCTTGCTTTTACGGCATACAATACAAAATACGTTTGAATGACTTTGCCCTCTGCATCTTTTTGTTCTTCTTCTTTAGCACCCCACATAAAGCGGAGTTTAGATGGGAATACAGCGCGTACTTTTTCGTTGGCTAAAAATTCGTTAGCTTTTTTAACATCATCTTTTGTTTTAGCTTGTGCTACAACTGCACCTTGCACCAAATACTGTTGGTTTTTTTCGTTGGTTCCTAAAATGTAACTTAAAGGACTAAACTGGCTTCCCGAAATTAAAGGGAAACGTTTTTTGAAATTTACTAAAGCTGTATCGTTAGCATTAACGCTTGGTGTGGCTGCTGACGATGCCGTTGCAACTGCACTGTCTTTTTTAGTACTATCTTTTACTACCAAAGTAGAGGTTGAATTAGCCGTTGAATTAGTCACAGCCGTAGGAGTGGAGATGGCTAACGAATCATTTTTAATAGAATCGTTTTTAGAAGCGTTAATATTACCATAAAGTTCTTTGCTTAAAATAGCATTGGCTTTTTCAAAGTATTGATACACTTGTTGGTTATCAAATGTTTCCCAAAACTCTAAATTAGCCGTTCCTTGTAATAAATCGCGGACGCGTTCTTTATCTTTTACACCAGGTAATTCAACTAAAATACGCCCACTGTTTCCTAATTGTTGAATGTTAGGTTGCGCTACACCAAAACGGTCAATACGGCTACGGAATGTGTTTTCCGAATTTTGAACGGCTTCTTTAACTTGTGCGCGAATGTAGGTAATAACCTCTTCGTTGGTAGATTGGTAATCAATACCTGATTTATTTCCAACACTGGTAAACAAAGGGGCTAAGCGACCATTGGGAGCTATCTTTTTATATTTTTTTTCAAAGAGGGTAATAAAGTCGTCGTTATTTTCGACCCCTAAATTGGTTTGTGTTTCTTTTAAAGCATCGTTTAAAGCTACATCCAAACTTTGGTTCGACATGTTTTTAATGATGTCAAGAATCGAAACTTCTAAGGTTACGTTCATCCCGCCACGTAAATCTAAACCTAGGTTTAATTCGTTTCGTTTACACTCTTCGTAAGTGTATTCGGTTACGAGCAAATTATAAACCGGAATTTTTTTCATCGAGTCTAAGTAACGGTCATGCACAAACATTTCCATAGAATCTTTAAACGAGGCTTTTTTGCTTGGGTTAAGCGTTGCGTAATCTTGCAACAGTTTAGCGAATTTTGAAGACGCAATGTAATTTTTAGCGTAGTCTTTGGCATCGCTTTCAACGCCACGAGTAATCCAAGTAAACGATAAATAAAAAATACATGACAACGTTAGTAAAACGGCAAATATTTTTATGGCACCTTTGTTTTGCATAATGAATGATGTAACTTGTTAAATTAAGGGTGCAAATATAGTAGTTTAGGCTATAATTCCCAATTTTATGTAAAATATTATTACTTAGGGTTTTATGCCAACATCATTTCTAAAAGAGGCGTTCATCCCGTTTCTTTTTTGGGTACGATTTATTAAAAATGATGCGTTCTTTACAGTCCTATTATGTTCTCAAAAACTTGGTCAAAAAATTTCATTACCACATCTGTTACTCTTTCTGTTGTTGTCTCGTGTTCATAATATTTCTCGTCTTCTGGCTTGATAAAACGAACAACAGTTTCTCCTTTTTCGTTAATGTAGAATGACCTTAATTCGATTTTCTGGGCTTTATCGAAAAATCCAATAAAATTAAAGTTATCTGATTCCTTGTCAAAGTAGTTTAGTTTTAAAGGAATTGCAGTTTTTGCGTTTGGATACTTGTCATTATTCCTGAAAAATCTAAACATAAAGGTCGCAACAATTCTGTCCGTGTCTTTATTATGAAATCTTATTGAAAAGAAATTAGTCGCAGGTGCTATTCCGTTTTCTTTCAGTTGTTGATACTTTTCAAGTGTCAAAGCTGGATATTCATAAAAGCTTATATAATATGACTCAATCGTGTCGTCCAATATATTTACAGTTTGTTTGAATTCTAGTTTTATTTGATTCACTTTATTTAACCACAATTCAAACTCCGTCTTTGTTTTCGATAGTCTTGCTTGTTGGTCTTTATTTCCAATTTTCTTAGCCCATTCTTTAAGTCTATTTGATTCGTCTCGTAATCTGGTGTATTCAGAGAATAGAATAGAGCAGTTTTCAGCTACTACTTCTACAATTGGTTCATATACGCCCATGTCTGCGATTGATAATGCTTCATAATACATTGGTCTTTCATCCCTTCTTATATTACAAATCGGAAAACCTTTTTTTAAGAGTATTAAGTTTAATAATAGTCTTGCTGTTCGACCATTTCCGTCTTTAAATGGATGGATTTTTACAAACTCGTGATGAGCAATAGCAGCAACGATAATTGGGTTTTGATTTTGATTTTCTCTTATCCATTCAACTAATTCCATCATTTTTATTGGAACTTCAAATGGTTCTGGTGGTCGGTGTTCAGAACCTGTGATTATTACACCAATATTTCTATAATCTCCTGGGCTTAAAGATGGGTCATCACCAATGATTAATTTATGAATCTGTTTTATGTAGTTTTCTGAAATTGGAACATCTTGTTGTGAAAGGTCAAACAAAAAGTCAAAAGCAAGACCTAAATTTTTAACTTCAATGCTGTCTTTTAGAGGTTTGCCTGAAATATCAATTCCTTCTTTTAATACAATAGCAGTTTCTGCCATTGTAAGTCTGTTTCCTTCTATTCCCGCACTATGATAAATATGATGTGTCCGAAAGTGTTCTCTTAATTTTTCAAGCGCAATTTTGTCAAGCGGGGTGTCTCTAAACTCGTTAACTTCAAGTTCAAGGTTTTTTATCTTCTGAGTCAAGTCAGGCGATAACAGTTCTTTATTTATCTCTATCATAATGTCAAATTTAGTTTTTTCTGTCGTTTATTCTGGTTTCCCAAAATCGCATATAACGGTTTGGGGCTACCAGTAGTTGACGTTTTGAAACACTAAACTGTCTGTACGAACAAAAGGTTGTTTAAAGATACAAATGTTTGTTAGCAAAGCCAAAACAAATTAAAGGTCTGCGAAGCAGGTTGTCTCGTCCTGAATTTAGTTGACACATTTTGGTTAATAATCCTAATACAAATTTACACTTTTAAATTAATCCTAAATTGGGTTTACACAGTCTAAGTTTCGCCAAAAAGTTATTCTGAATTTTT
>JAAFIL010000002.1 GCA_013297775.1 Bacteroidota bacterium | reverse complement strand
TAATTGAAACAACATTATTCGACACCTAAACAAATCAAGGGAGGTCACCGTTAAAAATTAATCACAAAGGCAATGACAATAAACACTTACAAACTCTTTAATTATTTAGTCGGTTGATAGTGAAAAATTATCATCCTTTATTCCGATATTACTTTAAGGGTAGTTTTGAACTCGTCATTATACTCGTTATACAATGCAGTAAATTCTTTTTTAAGTATTGTAGCATCAATATTAGCACCTAGTTGAAACAAAAATGATTTTCGTTTGAGTGCTTTATTTTTTGTATTCATTTTTTCACCAGTCCAAAACAAGTATTTTAACAGAGGACTAGATAGTTGAAAATTCGTTTTCGGTAATCTCTTTTTAAAAGCTAAAAATTGCTTGCTCCCGAGAGATTCAAAGTGCTTGTATAAAGAAGCTATTAATAATTGACCTTCTGGTCGTAAAAGTAAAGACCCACCGTTTTCTTTGTTTCTTAAAAATTTGCTGTCTAGTATTTTACCGTCAATATATTTTTCAACTGTAGGAAAACTGTCAAAAAAGTAATCCCAAAATGGTAATATTTTGTTGTCGTATAATTCGTCTAACTTTTTATCATCCAATCTTTTTATCATACTAGATTTGGGATAAATAGATTTGAATTCAATTAGTTCCTTAACTATGTCATATAGACAAAGTATTGTAGTGAAACTTCTGTGGTCACTTGCAGCTATCGCAGCCCCCTTTCCTTTGGCAATTGAATTTTCTTTTTTGAAAATAGGATGTGTTAATAATAATCTTCTAGTAAGAATAGCAGCGGCATCATCTTCTTCCATTATTATTAATTCAGCTTTTTTAGGCTTTTCAGCGTAACGATTTAATACAGTAAAAAGCCGTCTTGTTCTTTCCTTGAATTTCGATTCATGAACAACTAGTGTTAATATGATATCATCACCTTCAACAAGTTCACTATTTCGTTTATACGCTTCCCTTATTCCTTTCAACCTGTGTTGTCCATCAAGAACAAACATTGATTCATCTCCATTTAGAGTAAGAAATCCTAATCTGCCTCTAGCATATTGAAGTTTCTCGCTCTCAATTTTCTTTTTTTCGATTTCAAAATTATCCTCAATACGTATCTCAGACCAAATTGGACTTCCTTTAAATATTGCAACAATCAGTGAACTTAAAAAACGTTCGTTTTGGTTTTGAAGGTATTCTGCAATCTTATTAATTCTCTTACTATCTAAATCCCTTTGGAGAACATCGTTAATATTCTTTGAATAAAGTTCTTCAATTTCTGTTACAGTTGATATTCTTGATTTATTGGCTACATCAGATAGTTTCATTGTGACTATGAAATATACCCAGCTACCAAACTTGCCCTTTAGCGATGGTAATATTAATTGGTTCATGGATTTGCAATTTTATAAAGTGAAGTAGAAGTAACTGTCTTTGATGAAAAATATTCCTCATTAAAGTTTGGCTTTAACTTATGTATCAATATCTTCTCAACATCAACTATTTCATGATCATTGGATAATTCAAAGACATAAACATAAGTGTTGTCAGGCCATAAATTAGTTAGAAGCATTACATTTTCCGCCGCTGAACTATCATCAATTGTGTTTCGATATTTGTAAAATCTATTCTTAAATGTGTTTGTCTTTTCGACTTTTCCAATGTAAAGTAAGTATCTAAAATCAATTTGCGGGAAACCTAATTCTTCAATTGTAAATACATAGAAACCTTTAGTTGAAGGTAGATGGTCTGTTATACTGTATTCAAACTTATACCTCTTAACTTTGCCTAAAGCAAGAAGTTTTAGGGCATTCATTGATTCAGAAAAATCTTTAGGAGAGAAATAAATACTGAATTCATAGTTCTTGTATGCTACTATTTCAGAGATTTGTTTTATCGTAAGTGCCATTAAGAAAAACTTTATGCTTTAAACAATTCCCCAACCTTAAATTCTTTAAGGTTAGATACCAATTGATACTTCTGAATTTTCTCCATGCTCGTTTTTAGTTTCTGTCCGTCTTTATCGCCAATTCCTAAAAACTTCTGCATCATTTTTAAGTTGGTTTTGTCTTTGATGTCAAACAGAAATGCAGTTTCACACATGCTACTAAAGTCAAAAGATGGCTGATTAAATTCTTCAATTCCCTGTGAAAGCAATACTACCGAAACGCCTTTAGAACGGATTTCACGAAGTATTTTTTCCAAAAGGTCTTGGCTCTTCTTTTCTTTGAAAATTACATGTGCTTCATCAATCAATAATACATATCGCATTCCCTGATTTTTGCCTTCGATCGGGGCATTGTCCATGTTCATGAATGTGTTGTAGATGTAATTGATGATTAAGAAAACTGAAGTGAAACGAATATTTCTAGGCAAGTCGCCACTTAAACTCATATAGTAGTTCTTGTTCAGAAAACTGTTTTTCAAATCCACTTTAGTTTCAAATAAATCCAGTTCACTCAAACTTTGTAGCACTTCTTTTAGTGTACTCGATTTTTCTCCCTCTATCTCAATTACTTTATCATAAATCTCTTTGAAAGAAGGATATCGTCCACCTTTCTTTGAAGCAAAAACTTCACGGGTTGCATCTTTCAATGTTTGCTGTTGATTTTTACCGATGTTGCTGTAACTGGTAATGATGTCAACAAACTTGCTAATGCCCATTATTTTATTTTTCTCATTCACATTGTCAATGAATGAAAGCGGGTTGATAGGGAATGGCTTATAAGGTGCTTTGATTAATTCAGTTTTAGTTTTATTGAAAAATACGCTATTCTTCTTTTCATCTTCTTCGGTTATTCCTTTAAAGTCAAGAAAAATAAAGTTCACTTCTCCCTTAGTTTCAGAAACAACCTGTTCGAGTAATCTGTTGGCGAAATAAGTCTTACCAGTTCCTGAATTTCCTGCAACCGCTATGTGTGCATTGTTGTGAGTTGAAGTGTCGTTAAGATAGAAATAGATTTTTTCATCGTCAAATGAACTACCAACCAAAATTCGGATTGTTTCAGTGAAGTAATCTTTGTTTGAAATTCTGTTTCTTCTAGTCTGCTCGTCAAAAATTATTGCATCATTGGTTACATCATTTTCCTCTAACTTTTCAATTCCTCTTTCAATATTTTCCAAAAGAAAATCAAGACCTGAATAGTTTTTGTTGTCCTCAAACAGTTTATTCATCAAGGTTAAACCGTGGTCAATATGCATCTTGATGTATTTGCCAATGTCTTTATCGGACTTATACAAGCTGTAATGTTGACAAATCATTGCGATATAGTAATCACGGTACTTGCCAAAAAGAATATCGTCTTTATATTCCTTACCCTTGCTGTCTTTTAAATCATTTTCCAAATTGAGTTTGACTCCTTTGGAAAGTGAATAGGCAAATGCAATTCTTGAAACTACGTTTTCCGTTCCAAGATTCAGCCGTTTAGTTAGCTCCTGAACAACTGGTTTGTTCGCTTCCGATGTTCGTAGATTAATCAGCATTGTTATACATTCTATTGTAAGTTCTTAAAAATTTGTCGGGTTCAATAGTCATAAACTCACTCTTATCTTCATCCACATTGTTAATGAGGTAAGTTTGAGCAATATGTTTTGAAAGTATATTGAACTCTCTTTCGGTTAATTCCTTGTTGATTAGAGGGAAAATCACAACTTGTTCCGAAATGTTCGGGTAGAAATACTTCACAATGTTTTCAGCGTGTTGTTCATCAAATTTCTGCATTGGCGAATCAATAAATACAGGGAACTGAATATCGCTTTCCTCCACCAATCCTCTTAGCAAGGCAGTTGCATACATTTGTTGTTCACCTTTACTCAACGATTCTTTCTTGATTTCTTCGCCTCTTGCGTTTTTCAAAACAATATCAATATCATCTCCAATAATTTCAACTTCTACTTTTTTGATGAAGCCCTTTTTGTGAAGTAAGGTATTAAGTCCATTGAGTATATTTTCCTCCAATGAGGATTTTGTTTTGGCTTTATAATTAGAAATTATGTCTTTAAGTTCAGTTACTAATCTTGAAATAACAGTGTCCTTTTCAATATTATTTTCAGAAACTTTTAGTTTGCGTGAAAGCGTTTCAATCAATTTTCCTTTTTGTGTTTTCTCGTTGGTGAATTCGCCAATCTCACGATTTAATGAGTCAATCGTCTCATCAATTCGGATAATCTCCTTGTCTAGTTCTTCCTTATTCTTTCTGAATTCGGCAATGATTGGGTCTTCCTGATTTGCCTCTGCAACTTTAATACGTCTGCGGATTCCGTTTAATTCATTTTTGGTTTGGTTAAAATCACCATTAATTCTCTTGAATGATTCACGGAACGATAATCGAATATTGCTCAGAACTGCTTGCAATTCGTGTTTTTCAGAGTCTGAAAATTCATGTATTACTTTGAAATCTTCAGGTAAAATTTCAGTGTCGGAAAAAAAGTGTTTACGAATTAATGTTTTAAAGGCGTTTGCATAATACTCTTGGACTTGATAATCAATTACAATGTTTGTCGGTTTTTCAAGTGTAGATAAATCTGTAAGTATTTTATTGGTTACTCCATTTACATTCTCATTTTTAAATTTTGCGGCTTTATGGTTGGCTTCGTTTTCAAGTTGTCTGCTTACATCTAAAAATTTCTCTCCTGCAATAGCAAACGGAATAATATCGTATGAATCTTTGAGTTCGTTTTGTAAATCGTTTTGGCGTTTGGTTAATTCCTCTTCTTGTTCACGGTATCTTTGTAATTCTTCAACTGTGATTAAGCTTCCAGCTTTGATTAACTTTTCTTGAATATCTCTAGAATCTTTGTTCTTTTCGTTTCTCTTTTCCCTTAGTTCACCAATCTTTTTGTGATTTTCTTCAATTTTAATTTCGCAAGTTTCAACTTCTGCTTCCAATTGTTTCAATTGCCCTTTTTCAATTGCACTTGCTGATTCTTGGCGAAGTTTGAGTTGTAAATTCTCCAACTCATTTTTGATGTCTTCATATTTCTTGATACCTAAAACTTCTGAATAGGCACGGCTTAAATTTTTACGTTGTTCGGTTGTGTTTACTTCTGCTAAACTCACAATCTTTTCAGCATCGAAGAAGAAGAATTTAGCAATCTCAATCGGCATGATGAACTCACGAATGAATATTTCTTGACCAACTTCTTTTGCTAATTCACTTGGATAGCCGTCAATTAGAACTTCTACTTCTTCAGCAACACTAGTTTTGGCATTATAGCTTCTCTTAACAACAATTTCTTTGCAAGGAACTTCGGGGATACTCACATTGGTAAATTTGATAGACACATGAAAGTTGTGGTCTTCCTCAGTTTTTGCTAATCGGTTAAGTGAGTTTACAATGTATTTGCTGTAACCGCCTTGATCAACAATTTCTTTTTTGTACAAGTCGTCAACTTCTTGCATGTTTTTTCCATACAAACACCAAACCATTGACATCAAAAAAGTAGTTTTTCCAAAGCCGTTTCTTCCGCTTACTACAAATATATTTTTCTTGCCAACGCTTGTTAGGTCAATGGTATTTTCGCCTTTATATATACGAAAATTATAGAGTTCAATTTCTTTTATAGTCATTTTCGTGAGTAATCTTGGTTGTAGAATTGATTTTCTATGGGGGTAACCGTGAAATAACTTTCGTCTTTTATTATTAATTCTTTCATAAATTTAATAGAGATTTCTTTAGAGTTGAATGAACCTAAGAACTTTAATGGCTCTTTATGAGGCATTTCAGGGTGCTCTATAAGAACATCCCACTTTTTTGAAACAGTAGGTAAATAACCATTTCTTGGATGCTCAATAATCCACCTTCCGCCAGTATTTTCATGCATTAAACAACCAGCATCGACTAATTCAAAATTAATTCTCATTTTTCGATTTTTTTAATTCTTCAATAAACTGATTCAAGCGGTTGTCAATGTCTGACTGTAAACCTCTTTTGCGAATCATCAGCGTTTTGGTTTTTTGTAATGCCAATAAGTCTTGAATCAACTCCACATCTTTGGGTTCTTGCTTGCAAGATTTTTTTAGCAAATCAGCTTCTTGTTTGTATTTTTCTTCTTGTTTGCTCATATCAATTTGTGTTTTGAAAATGCGATTATAAACTTGCGATACTTTGGTTTTGAAAAAGCAATCTCTAAACCAGTAGTATTGAATTAACACCATTTCTTGGTGTGTTATCAATTCAATGCCTTCTGATGCTTCGATTAGTTTTTGTGCCTTTAGAATTCGTTTTAAAATTTCAACACGGGTTTCAAAAGTATAGGGTCCCCAAAATCTTTCGTGAACTGAACCATCCCTTCTTTCCCGTTGTCTATATTGCTCAGGGTTATCTCTTGTTTCAATTAAGAAATTTCTGATGTCTGCCAATGGTTGCATCCATTCTTCTCCGTTATCAATCAATCCTTCCATTGATTTGTCTTTATTCACTACTGTGCAAGTCCAGCAACCGAAACGGCTGTTACCACAGCTTGGCGTGGTGTCGTCAATTACCAATGGACAATCTCCTGCATTTGCATTTCTGTAAAGTGTTACCAATTCTTTGTGTGTTCCGCCCCAAGGTGGCGGCACTTGATTAAGATATTGCCAAACTTCATTGGTTGTAACATCTTTAATTGGTGCATACACAAAAACATTCGGCAACAAATGTTTTCTCAATCTTTGTCCTTTTACTTCATGTTTCCTTATAGAAGCCGCACGGTTTGAACTTTCATCACTTCTTGTTCCTAAAAGTATAATAGCCTCTTCATTTATTGAAGCAGTTTCCTTAATAAATCTGGTTGTAGGATCAATTTTCAATCGTTCAGTACACCATCTGTAAAACTTGTTTGGAGCCGGGTAGCCGAGTCCAATCAATTTAACCCAAAAAGTATTTTCCAAATTAGGCATTGTTTGATGCACAATAATTGGGAAGTCATTAAGGTTTGCCTCTTTCTGAATTCGCTTTAAAGTCTTATTGATAAACTTTACAATTCTCGGATTCTCAACCAAGGTGTCATTGCAAACAACATAAATCTGTCTTGTAAGCAGAACGGGTTCAATTCTTTTCAGTGCATTCCAAACTATTTGTAAAAGCATGGTGGAGTCTTTTCCGCCACTAAATCCGATTATCCATGGTCTTGATGGATGTTCGTCATAGAGGTATTGATCTATAATTTCGTTTTCTAAATGTTGTACGTTTAATGACATATATCTTTTCTACTTTCGCACTATTATTTTCGTTTTTTTATCCTTTTCACTTCATTTTATAATTCGCAAAATAATAATTTTAAATGATATAAATCTATATTGAAGTATTGAAATTAACCAATAACTCCGCACTAAATAAAGTATTAGTAAAAATTGCACACTTTTAATAGCTGTATTGCATTGATTTTGAATATAAGTAAGCGTCAAAAGAGTGTGGAACGGAGAGTCAAAAAAAATAATTTCTTTTGTGCAAAGAGGCGTTTTATTTTTTTTACTGTATGAGTTTGAACCTCTACTTATAAAACTGATATACCACAAAATAGAGTTAATGTTGTGTGTTTGTTCTCTTATCCAAATAGTTGATAGCATAGGTTAGTTTAAATTTGTGTCGCCTACTTTATAGTTAATGTGTCGTCAAATATAAATACCGCTAACTCCCTTACAAGCCTCACTTCATAACCCCAAAACAATACACAAACCTTACCTTGTATCTTCTCCAAACTATCCATCATCATTCCTAGTTATTTTTTATATTTTGGTTACGCTTCGCTACCTCAGTTACATGGTGGTAACTAATTAATCAAATATAGTAAAAGTTTATAGTGTATCAAATAGGCTATTTATTTTTAACCTACACAGGTATAAATCTCTAACAAAGTTAAATTAAAAAATCTCGTCAGCGATTAGCCGCCTTTACTTATATCTACAAGATTAATTAAACGAGCATCCATGGATACAACTTGCTACTCATTGCTTAAAATCAAAAGATTGAAATACCTTATCGTTTTTAATCTGAAGTAAAACTTTATCGAAGTTTAGTCTAATAAATTCTCTTTATGCTTTTGTCTTCGACGGTTTTTTGTACAAATTATTTTTTATGTTATACCGAATACAATCCCAATACTCTTTGCTGTAGCTTACAAAAATTTCTTCGCCAGCCTCAATGTTTCGGGTAGCCAATATAAAACATTGCTCGCCTACAATTTCGTAATACGCATTATTTTTAAGTCCTTTAATTCGGCTTAAACCTGCTGCATCATTGGCATAACGCGCTTTGTAGCGTGGCGTCGAATACGCATCAATACAGCGTTTCTTAGTAATAAAAAATAAGTAACCATCTTTATCCTCAGCTACACGTTTCTCGTATTCTTTCCAGTCAATAATTTCACCCTTGTATTCAATGATACGTTCACCTTTAGCAATAGGAAGTGTTGTAAACAGACCTTTGCCTGCTTTTGGTAACTGCGATTTTTTTACTTGTAAAGCCATAATGGCTGCAAAAATATCATTTTAGATTGTTCTAAAAAGAAATACTAATTAACAAGTTACCTTTAACAGAGATGATGCAATAGAAATTTATTACAAGCCTAAATCCCTTCAAAACAGAGCACTTCGCCACTTTTTCTTCTTCAACATAGCACCACTAGGTCTTATACCAACATCATTTCTAAAAGATACATTGACCCAGTTTCTTTTTCTCTTATACTTCCTCAAAAATTATACCTGTAGGCCTTGCTACGCCTATAATTTTTTCGTCGCCTAAAAGAAAAATAATTCTGGTTCAACTTGTATCTTTTAGAGCCGATGTTGGTCTAATGTTATTAACCAAGTTTTTGGCACAATACCTACAATTAAGCATTTCTACCTTTGCGACCTTTTCTAAAAAAGTGCCCCTTGATTTCCCTGTCTCTAATCCCACAAAATAAAAAGCCCCATACCGCTTTTGGGTAATGGGGCTTTTTTGGGGATAGAAAATTTTTTAACTATTCAAACACTTACATTTTCATAATTACAAATTCGGTGCGACGATTTTTTTGATGTTCTTCCTCAGAGCAAGTTGATTTTACTTTGCCTTCGCAAGCGCATCCATTTAGTAATTTACTTTCGCCATACCCTTTACCGAAAATACGTTCAGGATTAGTAATACGGGCTTTAATGTATGCTGCACTTGCTTTGGCGCGGTTATCAGATAACTTCATGTTACTGGCAATGCTACTGCGGCAATCGGTATGCGAACCTAATTCAACAACCATAGTTGGGTAATCGGTCATTACTTTCACAATTTTATCTAACTCAATGGCTGCATCTTTCCGAATGTTGTATTTACCCAAATCGAAATAAATAGGATTGATGTTAATGAGCTTGGCTAAGTCGCCACCAATTTGGGGTTTTTCGAGCGATATATCTAATGCTTTGTGAATGTCGTAACGGCCTTCGCGATCTATTAGTTGATTATACGTTACTGTTTTAGGCAAGTAGCCCGCTTTTTCTAAACGGATTTCGTAGCTTAAATTATCGCCTAAGCGGTTGTTGGTTAACGGAATTAAATGATCGCCCGTTTCGGGAGTGGTAATGTCTTCTTCTTTACCAGTTACTTTGTTGATGTATTTAATTTTTACACTTTCGAGGGCTTGTCCAGTTGCCTTATCCGTTACTAAGGTATAAAGTGATAAACCTGGATCTTTTTCTAAAGTTACATCGCTGTAAATAATATCGTCGGGAACAGCAGTATTAGCCGTGTTTGAACCATCGTAATATTTAGTTTTTGTTCCTAACAAATTATAGGTTTTTTCTTCCTCTACAAAAAATTCGTAGTTACCATTGGCATCGCTGTTAACCGTATTCACCACAACACCATTCGCATTTTTTAAATCAACTTTAGCATCGCTTACTATATTACCAGCTTTATCTTTGGTTTGTCCTTTAATCAGTTTACCAAATTTGAAAGGCTTAGCAAAACTTATACTGTAAATATCATCATCGCCTTTACCTCCCTCGCGGTTAGAAGAAAAATAACCCGTCTTTTGATTCTCATCTACAATTAACGCAAAATCATCTTGGCTATCGTTTAATGGATAACCAGCGTTTTGTGCATTTCCAGTAGGAGTGCCGTTGCGTAATTTAATAGCAAATACATCTAAGCCGCCTAAACCAGGTAAGCCATTCGATGAGAAAAATAGAATGCCATCTTTATGGTAAAACGGAAACATTTCGTTGCCTTCGGTATTAATCGCCTTTAAATTTTCGGGCGTTCCCCAAGTATTGCCATTGCGTTCCACTTTATAAATATCTACCCCGCCTTTGCCACCGGGCATGTCAGATGCAAAGTACATGGTTTTGCCATCGGGTGTTAAACTGGGGTGACCAAACGAATAATCTTTTGTGTTAAAGGCTACTATTTGTGGGGTACTCCACTTTCCATCTTTATTTTCGGAAGTGCAAAGTTCTAAAGTAACAACGCCATCGTTGGCTTTCGATTTGTAATCGTTGCGTGTGAAGGCCATAAAATTCCCATCGGCCGAAAAACTGGCTGGACCTTCGTGGTGTTTTTTATTTTGCTTAAAACGTTCAAGTTTAGAAAGCTCGTAATCACTAGCATTGCGGTTACTTACATACATATCTAAGAAAGGTAGTTTATTACCATTCCAACGGCGAGAAACTAAACCTAAGTTGCGGCGCGATGAAGCAAACACAATTTGATTTTTATAATAACTGGTTCCAAAATCTTGCTGATTGGTATTAATCGCCAAATTTTTGATGGTAAAATTATCTTTACCGGCTTTAATTTTATTGATAAAATCACCAGCATTTTTTAATTGCATGGCGCGCGTATCGTTAACGGCCATACTCGTAAACACCTGCAACTGCGTTTGTGCTTCGGTGTATTTTTTATTGTTCATTAAAGTTTGAGCGTAGTTATAAACATCATCCGATGTTTTATCGGGCATGGCTACCACTTTAGCATAGTGTTCTTCGGCCTTTAAAAGATTACCCGTCATGGCGTAACTCTTCGCCAAGTTACGTTCTGATTGAATATCTCTTGACTTGGCATATTCGTATTTAGAAATGGCTTTGCTGTAATTAAAAGCACTAAAAGCATTTTTAGCTTTTTTAATGCTGTTTTGACTCGTTGCTGCTGAAAAGGCAGAAATACTGAGTAAAAGAAGTAAGCTTTTTTTCATTGGCTTTATTTTAATTCGTTAATGGTAAAACTGGTATTTATACTACTTAAATTAATAGGAGTGAATGGCTTAAAAATAGCGTGGACTCTTAATTTTTGATTTGTCTTTATAGATCAAATCGTAACGCATCATAATTTCGTGGCTACCTGTGTTGTAAGCTGCATTATTGAAACCCGTTTTAGAAACAAAACTCCAATCGTAAGAATAACCAACCGTCCATTGTGGGGTAAGGTTGAAGCCAATTAAAGCCCCAACGGCATCGCCTGTGCGGTACATAGCTCCTAGGTTAAATTTTTCGGCAAATACTAAAGTGGCCGTAAAATCAACTTCGATAGGTGCTGCTTCGGTTATTTTAACTAAGGCTGTTGGCTTTAATTGCACGTTAGAACTTAAATCAACCATGGCACCTACAATTCCGAAATAATGTAAACGTTCAGAAATTAAATTGGTGTTTGTGGTTTTACCGTTGAATGTTACTTCGGTTGTACCTATTCTATTTTGTAATAATTTAGGACTACTCACTCCAATGTAAAAACGTTCGCGGTAATAATATAAACCCGCACCTAAATTTGGCGTTACGTGATTATTAACGTTCCCTAAAGCGGTTGCTGGGTCGCTAGGATTATTGGCATCGTAGTTTTGACTTGTTTTTAATTGAGTAAGGTTACCACTAAATAAGTTTACGCCGCCTTTTAAACCGAAAGATAATTTCGATTTGGCATTTAGCCTCAAGTGATAGGCTACGTCGGCATAAATTTGATTGTTGGTAATAGGGCCTATTTTATCGTTTATGAAAGATAAACCTAATCCTATAGACTCGCCTATTGGTGTATGCCCTGTAAAGGTTATGTTTTTAGGTGCGCCATCAAATCCTACCCATTGATTGCGGTATAAACCCGTTAGCGTTAAAGCCTCGCGGCTACCCGCATAAGCTGGATTAACAGCAAGTGTGTTATACATGTAATGGGTGTACATGGGGTCTTGTTGCGCAAAGGCATTAGTTATGCAAAGTATAACTAGGGCTGCAAGTGTTATTTTTTTTGACTTTATCATAATTTCAATTTCTTAATTATAAAATTTAAACATTTTGGCTGCGCGGGTTGAGCCTTAGCTTCAACCCGCTTGCCATTTTTATTTCAATTAATATTGCAAGTAAACGTATCCTTTTTTAGGTTTCAATTTATTTTTAGGATCGTTTGGTTCTAAGATATAGAAGTAAGTTCCAACTGGTAGTTTATCGCCACCTATGCGTGTACCAAATTGATTAGTACCATTCCAGTCGTTTTTATAAACCCCATTCGATTCGTAAACTAAATTACCCCAACGGTTAAATATTTTTAACTGTGCATTTGGATATTTATCTAATCCTTTAATGACTAAGAAATCATTAATACCATCTCCATTAGGTGTAAATATTTCTGGTACAAATAAATCGCATGGATCTGTGTCTAAATAATTGGGAACACCATCGCCATCACAATCTTCGGTGTAGGTAAAGGTATTACCTCCAACTGAGTCTAAAATGCCGTCGTTGTTAGCATCTAAACCGCCTTGCTCTACACCATCTTGTATGCCGTCGTTATCAGAATCGGTATCCAATACATTAGGTACACCATCTCCATCTGTGTCTATAGGGTTAGGTTGATTACCTATTGGTGAGTCTCCAAATACATTTGGTGCGCCATCCACCACATCTTTAATTCCATCACCATCTGTATCGGTACCGTCTATCATCCCATCGTTATTAGCATCTAAGCCGCCGTTACCTGTTTCAACAACATCGGGTAAACCATCGTTGTCCGAGTCAAGGTCTAAGTAATCAGCAATGCCATCTCCATCTGTATCTCTTGGAGGTGCACCTGCGCCACCCGTTCCATCGCCAAAGCTTGGGCTGCCATCAACTGGATCTTTAATGCCATCGCCGTCTGCATCACCACCATCTACTAAACCATCGTTGTTAGCATCTAATCCACCGTTACCACTTTCTAATACATCGTTAATGCCGTCGTTATCTGAATCTAAGTCTAAATAATCGGGAACGCCATCGTTGTCTGTATCTTTCGGTGTATCGCCAGTGCTAGGATCGCCGTAAGCCGTATCGTTGTTATCAGCAGGGTCATTAATACCATCTCCATCTAAATCGCCACCATCAACTATACCATCTCCATTTGCATCTAATGCTGGATCGGTTTCAGTTACATCGTTAATGCCATCATTATCTGAGTCTAAGTCTAAATAATCGGGAACACCATCTTTGTCTGTATCTTTTGGTGTATCATTAACATCAGGGTCGCCATAAGCTGTGTCGTTAGCATCGGCCGAGTCGTTAATACCATCGCCGTCTGTATCTGGTCCATCTACCACACCATCGCTGTTGGTATCGGTTAAACCTGTATTTCCACTTTCGGTTAAGTCGTTAATGCCATCGTTATCTGAATCTAAGTCGGTATAATTAGACTTGCCATCACCATCTGTATCTTTTGGTGTATCGTTAATATCTGGGTCACCATAAGCAGTGTTGTTAGCATCGGCCGAGTCGTTAATACCATCGCCATCTGCATCAGGACCATCTACCACACCATCGCTGTCAGCATCTGTTAAACCTGTGTTTCCACTTTCGGTGAGGTCGTTAATGCCGTCGTTATCCGAGTCTAAGTCTGTATAATTCGGTTTACCATCGCCATCAAAATCTTTTGGCGTATCGTTAGTATCTGGGTCGCCATAAGCGGTGTTGTTGGCATCAGCCGAGTCGTTAATACCATCGCCATCACTATCTGGCCCATCTACCACACCATCGCTGTTGATATCGGTTAAACCTGTATTTCCACTTTCGGTGAGGTCGTTAATACCATCATTATCCGAGTCTAAGTCGGTATAATTTGGTTTACCATCACCATCAAAATCGGCGGGTGTATCTGTTGTATCTGGATCTCCGTAAGCAGTGTCGTTAGCATCGGCCGAGTCGTTAATACCATCTCCGTCTGCATCAGGGCCATCCACTACACCATCGCTATTAGTATCGGTTAAGCCAGTGTTGCCACTTTCGGTGAGGTCGTTAATGCCGTCATTGTCCGAATCTAAGTCTGTATAATCAGGTTTACCATCGCCATCAAAATCGCGAGGGGTATCGTTGGCATCAGGGTCGCCAAAGGCGGTGTCGTTAGCATCGGCCGAGTCGTTAATACCATCGCCATCGCTATCTGGTCCATCTACAACGCCATCGCTGTTAACATCCACTAAACCTGTGTTTCCACTTTCGGTGAGGTCGTTAATGCCATCGTTATCCGAGTCTAAGTCGTTGTAATCTGGTTTTCCGTCGCCATCAAAATCGCGAGGGGTATCTGTTACATCGGGGTCTCCAAAGGCGGCATCGTTAGCATCAGCCGAGTCGTTAATACCGTCTCCATCAGCATCAGGTCCATCTACTACGCCATCGCTATTAACATCCACTAAACCTGTGTTTCCACTTTCGGTGAGGTCATTAATGCCATCGTTATCCGAGTCTAAATCTGTATAATCGGGCTTGCCGTCGTTATCAAAATCTTTTGGTGTATTAGGCTGCCCGTTTACTGGACCATCGCCGAAGCTAGGGCTGCCATCTACAACGTCTTTAATACCGTCGCCATCCGCATCTAAACCATCCACAACTCCATCGCTATTGGTATCAACCGATGAAGGAATGCCGCTTTCGGTTAAGTCATTAATACCATCGTTATCTGAATCTAAATCACGGTAATCGGGAACACCGTCTCCGTCTGTATCTCTTGGATTGGTGTTGTTAGCATCGCCAAAGCCACCCAATAAATTATTGTTACCATCGGTGCTGTTCGGAATACCATCGCCATCTAAATCGCCTCCATTGGTATCGTTACTATTAATGGTACCATCGTTGTTGGTATCAAATGCACCGTTACCATTTTCTACTACATCGTTAATGCCATCGTTATCCGAATCTAAGTCTAAGAAATCGGGAACGTTATCGCCATCTGTATCTCTTGGATTGGTATTGCCGGCATCGCCAAAGGCATTAGAATTATTATCAGCTCCACCATAAATACCATCTCCATCTGGATCGGGCGTTGGGCTGTTCGGGTTATACCCATCTACTAAACCATCGCCATTGGTATCTGGTAATCCAGCTTCTACAATGTCATCTGTGCCATCGTTATCTGAGTCTAAGTCTAAAGCGTTTGGCACGCCATCGCCATCTTTATCAGGATTGCTGTTATCGTTTGAGTCGCCATAACTTGTAGAAGTATCGGCTGGGTCATTAATACCATCGCCGTCTGTGTCTGGTCCATCAACTAAACCATCGTTATTAACATCGCCAACTGCGTTACCCGACTCGATAACGTCGTTAATGCCGTCGTTGTCAGAATCTAAGTCGCGGTAGTCTGGAATGCCATCAAAATCGGTGTCGCGTGGTGGGTTCGGTGAATTGGCATCTCCAAAACCATTCTTCCCATCAACGCTATCTTTTATACCATCGTTATCAGAGTCGCCTCCGTCGGCTACACCATCGTTATTCAAATCGAATTGGCTTAAACCTGCTTCGTCAATATCGTGTATGCCATCATTATCTGAATCTAAGTCTAAGTAATTAGGGCCGCCAATACCGTCGGTGTTAACTGGATTAGAGCTTAATGTTCCAGCAGGATTACCTCCTCCAGGTGTTGGGTCGCAAGCATTCATTAAACCGTCGCCATCTGTATCTGGTCCATCCACCACACCATCGTTGTTAAGATCGGGTAAGTTTCCGCCTGATTCAACTAGGTCATTTAAGCCATCGTTATCTGAGTCTAAATCTTGGAAATTGGGTTTACCATCGCCATCAAAATCGGCAGGATTGCT
Organism: Bacteroidota bacterium; assembly: GCA_013297775.1. GTDB lineage: Bacteria > Bacteroidota > Bacteroidia > B-17B0 > Aurantibacillaceae > Aurantibacillus. The sequence continues at coordinate 143,927 of JAAFIL010000002.1, read as the reverse complement.
AATGGCAATTGGTGAACCGCCTACAATTGGCGAGCCTGATGCGTTAACTGTTGGAATACCTGAACCTGGTAAACCGTTACCATCAGGGTCAGCGTTACCTGCTTCAACGGTATCAGGAATACCATCGTTATCAGAGTCCAAATCCAATCGGTCAACTACACCATCGCCGTCCGTATCTCCATTTCCTTCGGCCGTGTCTAAAATGCCGTCGTTGTCATCGTCCACATCAATTCCGTTTGGAATACCGTCGTTATCGGTATCTATTGGATCTCTCCAATCTAATTGCGCAGTTCCACCATCTACATTCGGGAAAAATACACTAGTTGGTGAGTCGCCATTTGTTGTGTTTCCTGGACCAGGATTGGTGTTTCCATTTACAGTATCAAATCCATCCAACAATCCGTCGCCATCTGTGTCGGTAGTGCCTGGTGTAACATCTGGAATACCATCGTTGTTAAAGTCGTTACCTTCTACTAAGTCAGAGTCGCCGTCGTTATCAGCGTCTAAATCTCTATAATCAGGTGTTGTGTCCGTGTCGGTGTTAGCGGGCGTTGTACCTGCTCCACCTAAAGTATTTATAGTTCCAACGGTTTCGTAAGCATTGTCTATGCCGTCTCCATCCGTATCGTTTCCGCTTGGCGGAACATAACCTGTTGTTGTTTGTGCTTCTATTACATCTGGAATACCGTCGTTATCTGAATCAATATCTGCATAATCGGGAGAGCCTGAACCATCGGTGTTTGTAGGCGTAACAGGTGTACCGCCTTGATTGGGATCAACACTATCTGGAATACCGTCGTTGTCGGCATCAGTTATGCCCACGCCTGAACCCGTTCCTGCCATACCGTTATTATCCGCATCGGATGTTCCTGCTTCAACGGCATCGGTAATGCCATCGCCGTCGCTATCTAAATCTAAGAAATTAGGACGACCTGTGCCGTCAGAATTAGGGATGTTTAAAGGTGTGCCTGAAACAGGATTGCTAGCATTGCCCACAGGGTCAACCGAGTCAAATAAACCATCGTTATCGGCATCGGTAGTAGCACCATCTAAAATGCCATCGCCATTTGCATCAATTCCTCCTGCTTCTTTGGTATCTGTAATACCGTCATTGTCAGAGTCGCGGTCGAGGTAATTAGGACGACCGTCGCCATCCATATTAATTTGTGCGGCTGTTAATTGTCCGTAAGGGGTTTCGCCAACAATTGGATTGTTAGAGTCGGCACCGTTTGCTAAACCATCAGCATCGGTATCGGTGATAGCTCCAGTTCCATAAACACCGTCTTTATCGGGGTCGGCTGCTAAACCAAAGGCTTCAATGGTATCTGGAATACCGTCGTTGTCAGAGTCGCGATCGACGTTATCGTTTTTACCATCACCATCGGTATCGGTTGGGGTTAAAATTAAAGGGTTACCTGCTACTAAAATTTGACCTTGTGCATTTACTGTTAAGCCTGAGCCAACGCTTCCTGTGCCTGGTAAACCATTTCCATCAGGGTCTGTTCCACCTGCTTCTACACAATCTGGAATACCGTCGTTATCTGAATCTAAATCTAAGAAATCGGGTAAGCCATCACCATCTGTGTCGGCGGTGCTTTCTTGGGTATCGGGAATACCGTCGTTGTCCTTATCTAAGTCGAGGGCATCTACTACTCCATCTTTATCAAAATCGGGAGCATCGCGCCAATCTCTTTCGGGCGTGGTTGCATTTTGTGTGTTAGGAAAAGTTGTAATGGTTTGGGCATTAACGGCATTGGTTGGGCTTAAACCCGCCGATAAATCCACTAAATCGTGCAAGCCATCGCCATCCGAGTCAGGAATTACACCAGATAATAAGTTATAACCTGTTCCACCAGCACCTTGTGTGCCAACAAATCCATCGCCATCAGTGTCATTATTGGTTGCATAGCCTTCGCGAATATCGGATAAAGGGTTATTGGGGAAGCCTCCATTGGGAGGTCCAGTTCCATCGTTATCAGAATCTACATCTACCCAATCTGGAGCCGAGCCACCATCGGTGTTGATATAACCACATATAATTGCTCCTGGAATATTAACATCGTATCGGTTATCTATTCCGTCGTTATCACTATCTATACCAAGTGGAGGTGCATAAGTAGAAGAGGCTTGTCCCTCGTATAAATCGGTAATACCATCATTATCAGAATCAATATCGTATTGGTTGCGTTTGCCATCGCCTTCGCGGTCTTGGTTAAAGAAAACCGATAATGGTCCAAAATCTGGATCGGTTAGGTTAGATAATCCATCGCCATCCGCATCTATAATACTTAAACCTGTGCCTATGATTCCATTATTATCAGCATCGGGGCTGCGGGTTTCAAGTACATCTGGAATCCCATCGGCATCGGAGTCGAGGTCAATGTAATTGGGTTTGCTATCGTTATCAAAATCAAAGAAAGCACCCGCAATAATTGAAAGGGTTGGATTAATAGACGCATCTATTTGATCGCTCCACCCATTGTTATTGGTATCGGTAAATGTGGCCGCCGCATCAGGGCGACCATCGTTATTAGCATCTATATGGTTGTTAGCCCCACATTCTTCAGCATCTGTAATGCCATCATCATCGGCATCAATATCTAAATAATTGGGTCGTCCATTTCCATCGGTATTGGTATTTGGAATAGCTGTTCCGTTTGTTCCACCTATATTAATTGGGTCGTAAGTGTTTACTAAACCATCTCCATCCGTATCGGCTGCATTGTCGGCACGTCCGTCGTTATTGGTATCTATTCCACCGGCTTCTAAAATATCTTGCAAGCCATCACCGTCCGAGTCTAAATCCACATAGTTAGGGCGACCGTCGTTGTCTTGATCGCCAACGGGTAAAGCTGTACCATTTGTACCTCCAACGTTATTGGTATCGTAAGTATTGACTAAACCATCTCCGTCTGTATCACTGGTGTTATCGGCAATCCCATCTTTGTTAGTATCTGTTCCACCCGCTTCGGTAATATCTGGAATACCGTCATTGTCTGAGTCTAGGTCAATATAATTAGCCCCGCCTGTTCCATCAGAGTTAGGAACGGTTAAAGGTGTGCCACCTGAATTCGAGTCCACTTGATTGGCTAAACCGTCGTTATCATTATCGGCAAAGTTATCTATGACACCATCGTTGTTTGTATCTAAATTAGGTTGACCAATACCCGTTGCTTCTTTAATATCGGGAATGCCATCGTTATCCGAGTCTAAATCTAGATAGTTGGGGCCACCAGTTCCATCTGAATTGGGAGGCGTTAAGCTAATAACTGAGCCACTCGTAACCTGACCATTGGCGTTAACCGTAACGGATCCTGAACCCGGTAAACCATTTCCATCAGGATCGGTTCCACCTGCTTCGGTGCAATCGGTAATGCCGTCGTTGTCTGAGTCTAAATCTAAGAAATTAGGACGACCATCTCCATCAAAATTTACATTAGTTGGATAGGAGTCGGCTTTGCCATCGTTATTGGTATCAGCACCTGTAACAAATTTAGGTGTTCCGTTAGCCGCGGGGTCAAATGGGTCGTGGAAACCGTTACCACTATCTGAAAAATTATCTACACGGCCGTCGTTATTGGCATCAGCAATCCCCGCTTCGATAATGTCTTGAATGCCATCGTTATCTGAATCTAAATCTAAGAAATTAGGAATGCCATCGCTATCGGCATCTAGCTGCGTTAAAGTACCTAAACCACCCGCGGGTAAGTTAGTTGCTAAACCCGCATTAGGGCCAGTAGTAGCAATAGTGCCATCAATGATGCCATCTCCATTTTGATCAACGCCTCCTGCTTCAATTACATCGGGAATACCGTCGTTATCTGAGTCTAAATCTTGGTCGTTAGAAATGCCATCTCCATCAGCATCGCCACTTCCTTCCACAACATCCAAAATACCATCGTTGTCGTCGTCGGGGTCAGAACTGTTTGGAATGCCGTCACCATCAATATCGTTACAGTTTTTAACTGCTAAAACAAGGTTAACTATTTTCACACAAGTTCCTGCGGTTATGGTAACTTGGTAATTACCTGCATCTTGGATTTGAGGATTAGCAACAGAAATAGTTGAGCCTGTTAGCACTGAGCCTGTTGGGGTTAACCACGCGTAATTAATGGTGCCTCCGCCTGCAGAAGCACTTACCGACATGGTAACGGCAGTGCCTTGGCAAGTAGAAAATAAAGTAGAAGAACCCGCCGTTAAGCTAATGGTACTAATGGAACTATTAATGGATAGACAAACTTGCGTTAAAAACCCAAATTCGTTTGTTACTACTGCTGTAATTTTTTCTTGAGCACAAGGGGCTGTGTTAGTTAACGTATAGCTAAAACATTTTGGGGTAGCAGGATTAACTGTAGCTGTAATACCTGGTGTTGTTGTAAAGGAAAGGATGGTGTTATTGGCACCGCAGCCTCCCATACTAATGCAATGCGATACGCCAGTATTAGGTGTAGCAGGTATAGGCACGGTGTAGGCAAACACTTGTTGATTAGTTATTGGGTCAAAAATTTCTACATTTTTGGCATAATCGCTAAAAAACGCATAGTTACCTGTGCCACCTGTAAAAGCAATATACGCTACATGAATTTTTTTGCCGCAGGTTACGCGGTTGTTGCTAGTGTTAATGTTGGCGTTGGGTATAACAACATAAGAATAAGCCGTGTTAGGAATAGGATTTGCTGCATTTCCATTAACGAGTAAAGCTTTACTTGTATAAGGTGCATTGTTAAAATTTAAAGTATTTAACCCACTAGTAGGCACATAAATAATACATGTTGCATTGGTATTCGGTTTTTCAAAATCAACTTTATTACTACCTAAACACTCATCTATGGGCGGTATTTGTTCTAAACCAAACTCATTATCTGTTTGCGAAGAAGCGTGAAATACATAGAATTGCCGAGCGTTATTAGAGGTTATTAAATACGGTTTGTATCGTGTATCATCAAAAAAGAAAGTAGCGTATTGCCCTGCATTAAGTGTAGCAGGAAAAACATTACCTCTTCCGTCGGTTGGAGACACCGTACCGTTAATTTGAATTTGTGTATTGTTTTTGGTGGCTACAATTACCACATAATCTTTGGCATTGCTAGGGTTTCCGCCATCAATAACCATGTAAGTAGAACCTAAATTCTTAGTAGGCGTTAGTTGCATTAAACCTGCATCGGCATTGCCACCTTGTGTTTGGCGGGTGTGGTGAGAACCTGAATTGGTAACAATTGGCTTGTTTGACGTAATTTTTACGCCAGAAACGGTGTACCCATTTGGATTTTCGTTTGTAGTAGCAATAATATAGGATTGACCTGCATTTAGAGTTACAGTTCTGATGCCGCTCCAATCGGTAACGTTATTTAAACTATAAGTTGAACTACCTTCCATTTGAGCAGTAGTTGGCACATCGAATCGTACAATGGTATTATTTTCGGTAGCAATAACCGACACAAAATGTTTTTCGGTTGCACCAAAATAAGTGGACGAGTTAAAATCGGTTTGCGAACCCGCATAAAACGCATAACCCAAGGCATCGTTACCAAACAATTGCATAATATCTTGATTGTAGGTATTACAACCTGGGCGAGAAAGTAAACGATACGTTACTTGAATGGGTTGGTCGGAGGTAATGTAAACACCTGCATCGTTCAAAATTGTATTTAATGCGCCTTTTAGCACTTGATCACTTCCAGCACCAGTATTTGGAAATGTGAAACTTTGAGGATTGGCAACTGGAACAATTAAGGTTGCAATTAGAGTTACCTTATCGCCTCTGTAAATTTTAACCGTAGCCGGACTCGATAATGCAGCAATTTGAATATCATCGCTACCAAAAATATCGCAATTCAATGCTTTTTCGCCGTAGATAGGCGGCATGTAAAACACGTAAGGTGTGTTACAGGCTGGGAAAATTTGACAATTACCAAATAAACTGCAATCAGGGTCTTGGCAATCGATAAGTCCGTCGCCATCGTCATCTAAACCGTTGTTACAGTTTTCTTGGGCATTTGCAGATAAAGACAGAAAAAGACTGCCTATTAGAATTAAAATTGTTTTTGTTGAAAATAATTTGAATGAGTTAAAAAGATTCATACGTTAATTTTTAACAAAAATAAGCTAAGAACCTTTCCTTTTAACTAAAACCGAACGCTTTTTTAGACTGATTAAATTAAAGATGTTACAACACCTATCTAATGATTTGATTTACAGAAACTTATTATCTTTTTAAATAATTAATAATTTCTACTTTTTTTTAACATATTTTCATAAATCATTTTAGTTTCTCACTTATCAAACATTTTTTAACAAGTGAGTTAAGAGGTTATTAGTCGAATGCGTAACAAATACCTTATAAATTGGTCTGTTTATAACCGAGTATTTCCGCATTACTTAACTCAGATTTCAAGATAGGACACCTTTGAAGAAATCTATAACTGAATTAATTTTTTACCTATCGTATGGCACGCAAAGACGCAAAGTTCGCAAAGAAGGAAGTGCATTAACACATTACAAGTCTTTGAATTTCAAAATATTAGAATAAATTTCAAATCAAATTACCTCAACTCGGCTCCTACTTTTTGTTGATAGGTTTCTATTAATTTTTGCATTACGCTTTCAATTTGCTTGTCGGTAAGCGTTGCTTCTTCATTTAATAGGGTAAAACTCAGGGCATACGATTTTTTGTTTCCTAATTTATCGCCTTCATACACATCAAATAAATTAATATCTTTTAAAAATTTACGTTCGGTGCTATACGCTAACTCTACTAACTCGCGGTAGGTTACTTGGCGGTCGAGTAACAAGGCTAAATCGCGACGTACATTCTGAAATTTAGAAGGTTCTTTAAAACTAATCTGTTGTTTGGTTACCAATTCCACTAAAAGGGCAAAATTAAACTCAGCATAAAATATACTTTGCGTTAAATCGAATTGTTTTAAAGTAGATTTGTTAACCTCTCCTAAGTAAAAGAGTTGCTTTTTGCCCACCAAATAATTGAGGCCGTATTGCAAATTTTCGTGAGTGGCTTCTTCGGTTTTATACGAAGTGATGCCCAATTTTTTTAAGAGACCTTCGGTAACGGCTTTCAAATAATAAAAATCGGCTCTATCCGTTTTACCAAATTGATTTTCGGCATACACATTGCCAGATACCAATACACTGAAACGTTTTTCTTCGTAATACGGGAAATCAGCCCCTACTCGTTTTCCATAAATTTTACCTAGCTCAAATAATTTAAGATCAGTATTTTTTCGATTGATGTTATAAGCCGCTGTTTCTAATGCGCCAAATAATAAATTAGCTCGCATCACATTCAAATCGGAGCTTAATGGATTAAGCATTTTAACTAAACCTTCTGTATGCGTATAATTGGCTTCGCGGGTAAGCGATAAACCCATTATTTCGCAGAAGCCATTATTAACTAAGGTTGTTGCCATTTTTTCTTCGACCTCGCGGGCTACATGGCGTGCTTCGTAAAAACTGGTGTAATGAATGCTTTTACTTACTTCGATTTGATTAAACCCATAAATGCGCATTACCTCTTCAACCACATCGGCTTCGCGGGTAACGTCGGTTTTAAAACGTGGCACGTGTAATAACAAGCCATCGCTGCCTTCGTTTTCGATGTGAATGCCTAAAGATACAATGATGTGACGGATAATTCCTCGGTTAATATCTTTCCCTATCAGAGCTTGGCAATTGCTATATGAAAATGCTACTTTGTAGGGTTCTAATTTTTCGGGATAGGTGTCGTTTATCTCCGAACGGATGGTTCCGCCCGCTATATCAAGAATAAGATTAGCTGCACGCAACAGACCGTTAATAGTGTTATTGGGGTCGGTACCGCGCTCGAATCGAAAACTACTATCGGTTTTTAAACCGTGGTGTTTAGCCGAACGGCGAATGGTATCGGGATTAAAATACGCACTTTCTAAAAAGATAGCCGTTGTTGTTTCGCTAACACCGCTGGCTTGCCCACCAAAAACACCAGCTAAACAAAGCGGTTCTTTAGCATCACAAATCATTAAATCGGTTTTGGTTAAAGTACGCTCTATTCCATCTAAGGTTATAAATTTAGTACCGGCCGCTAAGTATTTAACGTGAATTTCTTTGCCTTTTACTTTATCTAAATCAAACGCATGGAGGGGTTGCCCAATATCGTGTAACACATAATTGGTAATGTCAACAATGTTATTAATAGGGCGAACACCAATGGCTTTTAAACGGTTCTTTAACCAATCTGGACTTTCTTTTACTTCTATGCCCGTTATAACGAGGCCACTGTAACGCGGACATGCTTTCGTATCGTGAACGGTACTATTTACTGCATTCAGATCTGTTATTTCGTCGGGTAACGTTTGTAAACCTTGCTGTTGTATTTTGTAGTCGCTGGTATTTCCACGTCCATTTAAAACGGCAGCTAAATCGCGTGCCACACCCAAATGAGAAGCGGCATCGCTGCGGTTGGGAGTTAGTCCAATTTCGAATACCACATCGTTTTCTATTTTAAAATAATCGGATGCCGAAAGACCAACGGCCGTATCGTTGGGTAACACCATTATGCCCGCATGACTTTTGCCTAAACCAATTTCATCTTCAGCGCAAATCATGCCTTCGCTTAAAGCCCCACGTATTTTCGATTTTTTTATTTCAAAAGGTTCTCCTTCTATGGGGTATAACTTGGCACCTATCAAAGCTACAATTACTTTTTGTCCAGCTTCTACGTTAGGCGCGCCACACACAATAGAAAGTAATTCTGCTGCACCAACATTTACTTTCGTTAAACTTAAACGGTCGGCATCGGGGTGTTTTTCTTTACTCACTATTTCGCCAACTACCAAGCCTTTTAAACCGCCAGCAATCGTTTCTACAGTTTCTAATCCTTCTACTTCTAAACCCGATGAGGTTAAGGCTTCGGCTACTTCTTGCGGCGATAATGTGATAGGTAAAATTGTTTTTAACCAGTTGTACGAAATTTTCATGTTTAATCTTTAATCTTTCTAAAAAATGAGGTTATTCGATAATTACTTTTTTAACTTGTCGTGTTTGGGAATTGCTTACTTCTAAAAAGTAAATTCCCTTTTGATAGCGACTCACTTCTAACTGTGTAGAATTTACACTTTGAGTTTTTATTTCAGTTAATACACGACCACTCACGTCTATTAAACGCCACGTTAATTCACCACTTTGCAATCCTTTTAACGACACGTTAAGGTTCGTGCTGGCGGGATTAGGCATTACTTCTAAAAATGCCGTTTGCAAAGTATTTTCGTTAAGACCAATAACGGTATTGTTCACGTTAATGTCATCTATATAAAAATTATTACCTGGGCCATTAACGTTATCGGTAGTGTATTCAAATCGAAAATACGTTTCTAAATTGGGCATAAAGTTTAATGGAATGCTGTGTGTGGTCCATTGATTGGCTTGCGGCACAAACGCCGTATTGAATTGTGGCAACACACCATTAGCAAGTACTGCTCCACTTTTATTAAAAATCAAATTCCACGTTTGTCCGCAATCAAATGTGTAATAAACGCGCAGGCGATCGGCATTGCCCGTAAACTGTTGCGCAAAAGCTGTTTTAAACTGCACGTTTAAATTCAGCGTATTTGTAATCATAAAAGCGGGAGTAAATAAGTTAATAGACACGTTTGGATTATCGTTAAAGTTATTAATGTAAACGCTGGTGCTACCCGTGGCAGCGGCTAAGTTGGTTGAAGCAAAGCCCGACCCAAATTGTGGAAACGACCCAAACCAACGGTTGTTGGGGAAGGTATTGGTTTCAAAACTTTCTACAATGTTGGGTACGCCCGCATTGCTGCCATTGGCCATCACGTATATTTTATTTTTCACAACCGAATCGCTACCAAAAGCATTACTTACTTTTAGCTTAACAGAAGCTGGCCCCGAGTTAATAAACGTAAGTTGACCATTTTGTAACGTTGAATTTTGTGAGGCCGCGCTGCTACTCCACTGCCAAGCCGCAATGGTGGCATTGTAACTCGCATCTAAAAAAGAAACAGGTGCATTAACGCAAGTAACACTTTGCGATATAACGTAATCGGCTTGAGGTGCGCAATTAACTGAAGGATTAATAATACCCGTTGCTATTAAATTAGCGTTAGTCCAAACGTTGTTGCGGTTGCCATTTACACTATTTAATGCCGTTTGCATACGAGCAGCTTGTCCTTGTGTAAACATATTACTGCAAAACGAATACTCCATATAATTTTGTACATTTTCAATAATGCCAGGCGTGCAAGAGGCGGCATTTAAGTTGCACCAAGTATTTCCTTTGGTAATCGGCGTATCACTCACCCCATCATCGCCACATACTTGCCCGGGATTATTGTTGTTTCCCCATATATGCGCCAAATTTAACCAATGCCCTACTTCGTGTGTGAGAGAGCGCGAACCAAATGGAGAACTGGTTCCTATTGCGCCCACATAATTGTGAAGTATGGCAATGCCATCCATACTTAAAGGAACCGTACCCGGGTAAAACGAATAGCCCGCAACACCCGGGGCTAAAGCCTTTACAACATAAATGTTTAAATATTTATTAGCCGGCCATTGAAATTTATAATTACTTAAATCGGGATTGCCCCAATTGGTTACAGCATCGTAATGGCGAGTTATACCATTACTGCAATTACCCTGTGGATCTTTTGTAGCCAAGGCAAACTGAATTCTGGTGTTGGCGGCAATGGGTTTAAAAATAGCTAGAATGTTAGTGGTATCGGCATTTAACTTCGCAAAATCTGCATTTAAGATTTGCATGGCATTTAAAATTTGTGCATCGGGAATGTTTTCGGAACCGCCCAAATGCACAATGTGGAAAACTACAGGTATGGTATAAGTAACCGCCGAAGTATTGGCATAACGTGTTGCAAACGCTGATTGATCGGCTTGGTTGGCCGCGTTCAAAAGTTGTTCAACGCGCGTTCGTGCGCTAGGGTCGTTTTTATAAACCCACTCTAAAGCCTCCGCAGCACCGCAACGAGCAGTGGTTTGCGCCTTAATTGAACAAACTTGAACAATTAAAAAAAGGGAGAAGAGGAAATAACGCATTTCAAAATTTTTAATGTTTAAAATTACAAAAATTGAGGGAAATAAGCGTTACTTTGCAAAACTTATGAAAGGTTTCACGAAACAAGCGCAACAGCTTAAAATAGGACTTTTAGGTGGAGGACAATTGGGGCGTATGCTCATTCAAAACGCCATTAACTATAATTTAAGTATCTATGCCCTCGACCCCGACAAGCAAGCACCTTGCAAACATTTGGTTCAAAAATTTTCGGTAGGTGCTTTAACCGACTACGATACCGTTTACGAATTTGGGAAAGACAAAGATTTGATTACCATTGAAATCGAAAATGTAAACATCGAAGCACTGAAACAATTAGAAAAAGAGGGCAAAACAGTTTACCCGCAACCTCAAGTGATAGAGTTGATACAGGATAAAGGTTTACAAAAAATGTTTTATCAACGCAATAACATTCCAAGTGCTGACTTTTTTTTAGTAGAAAAGAAATCACAAATACAAAAATATGCCGATTTTTTTCCCTTCTTTCAAAAGCTGCGCAAAGGTGGATACGATGGCAAGGGTGTTGTTAAACTGGTAAACCCCGAGCAATTGGATAAGGCTTTTGAAGCCCCTTCGGTATTAGAACGTTTGGTACCTTTTGAAAAAGAATTAAGTGTAATTGTTGCCCGAAATGCCAACGGCGAAACCAAATGCTTTCCGGTAGTTGAGTGCGAGTTTAATCCGCAGGCCAACTTGGTAGAATTTTTATTTGCACCTGCCAACATCAAAAAGAGTATTGAAAAAGAAGCCTTGCGCATTGCAACCTTAATTGCCGAAAAATTAAACATTGTTGGTTTATTAGCCGTCGAGTTATTTCTTACCACAGATGGCAAAGTATTGGTTAACGAAATAGCACCGCGTCCGCACAACAGCGGGCATCACACCATCGAGGCCAACATTACCTCTCAGTTTGAACAACATTGGCGAGCCATATTAAATTTACCCTTAGGCGACCCCGCCATTGTTAAACCTGGGGTTATGATTAATTTGTTGGGCGACTTTGGTTACGAAGGCATTGCGCGTTACGAAGGCTTAGAAGATGTAATGAAATTTAGTGGCGTGTATGTGCATTTATATGGTAAAGAAAAAACAAAACCTTTCCGTAAAATGGGACATGTAACCATCGTAGAGAACGATATTTTAAAAGCCAAACAAAAAGCGAGGTTAGTAAAAAGTTTATTAAAAGTAGTGAGTTAAGGCTTTAGTAGTAAATCTGTTTTAGTTTTTAATACATCACATAAAATGCTTTGTGGATTTATAAATTAGGAATACATGATGTATTTGTAAGAATTACCAAAGCAACCTTTCATTGTAACGGGAAGAGTTTCTCCTCCTACTTTTTGAGAAAGTCTGGCAGTTGCATTTGTTTATGCAAAATATTGTCTTCGGAACTGTTATTGAACCGTAAATGGCTAATAACGCTGATTCTAAAGAATAATAAAATGGTTTAACCGAGATTTCAAGAAAGAAGTTCTTTAGAATAAAATATCTGACTCTATAAAAATACTTGAACCCTTATCTCGTCCTTGTTTAGCGAAGCGTAACGAGGACGTTTGAGAGCTGCTATCTCGTCCTTGTTTAGCGAAGCGTAACGAGGACGTTTGAGAGCTGCGTTTGTAACGCAGATAAAGTGATGGTGTGGGCGTTACAAACGCCCGTTTAGCACATCCTCGTTTCCGCTAACGCTTAAACAAGGACGAGGGCGAAAGAGGAATTAAGAAACGCTTAAAAAATGAGTTAGATGGAATTATGCAATAGGAATCGTAGTGAGAGGTGAAAGCCCAATAAAACAGGTACTTTTTCGACTGAGGCATAGTGGTACTATGGTGAAGAAGAAAAAGTGACGAAGTTTACTGTTTTGAAGGGATTTCGGCTCGTAATAGATTCCTATTGCATAATCTCGGTTTAACACCCCCTCATTAACGCGAACTATATTGTTGCTCGTAATAATGTTGATACTCGCCGCTGGTTACATTGTGCAACCACGCTTTATTATTCAAATACCAATCTACCGTCAGGTTTAAGCCCTCCTCAAAGTTAACGCTTGGCATCCAACCTAACTCTTCTTTGAGTTTAGTTGCATCAATGGCATAACGTAAATCGTGTCCCGCACGGTCGGTAACAAACGTAATGAGTTTTTCGTTAGTCCCTTCTGGGCGATTTAATTTTTTATCCATTAGTTGACACAGCAAACGAATCACATCAATATTTTTCCATTCGTTATGCCCACCAATATTATAAGTAGTGCCCAATTGAGCTTTATGAAAAATAGTATCAATAGCGCGCGCATGGTCAATCACGTACAACCAATCACGCACATTTTCGCCCTTACCATAAATAGGCAAAGGGCGGTTGTTTTGAATGTTATGAATACACAACGGAATTAACTTTTCAGGAAAATGATTAGGCCCATAATTATTACTGCAATTAGAAATCACACACGGTAATTTATAAGTATCGTAATAAGCCCTCACAAAATGGTCGCTGCTGGCTTTAGAAGCCGAATACGGACTGTGCGGATCATAAGCCGTTGTTTCTAAAAACATACCCTCATCGCCCAAAGCACCATACACCTCATCGGTGCTTACATGGTAAAACCGTTTAAACAAATCAGGATTTGCTTTATGCAACACACGCGCCGCATTCAATAAATTAACCGTACCAATCACATTCGTCATCACAAACTCAAGCGGATTGGTAATACTCCTATCCACATGACTTTCGGCAGCCAAGTGAATAACGGCGTTAAATTGTTCCGTTTCAAACAAGGCATTAATAAAAGCAGCATCTACAATATCGCCTTTTACAAATCGGTAGTTAGCCTTGTTTTCAATATCTTTTAAATTATTCAGATTTCCAGCGTAAGTGAGTTTATCTAAATTAACGATTTCATAGTTAGGATACGTGTTAACAAACAAACGTACCACATGCGAACCAATAAACCCTGCACCTCCAGTAATTAAAATTTTCATATCTTTTTTTTAATGCTTTTAAAATCGAAACTATTGAATACTATTTACACTTCATGCAATTAAATATAACCACTCAATAATGTGTCAAAAATAAGTAAAATCTATTTGGAAGCGTGCATGGCCAATTAGAAAATTTGCAAAAATAATCTCAAAATAACTTTAGGATGTGTAACTTGTAAGCCGTATGCAAAAATTGCTTTTAAAAAATATTAAACAATTGCTTCAAGTGCGTGCCGAAGCCCTAAAACCCATCAACGGTTTGTCCATGAAAGAATTGCCCCTTATCGAAAATGCGTGGTTAGCCATCGAAGAAGGGCGTTTTGCAGATTATGGGAGCATGAGCGATTTTCCTGGTATAAGTGATTGGAAAGGTTTAGACGTATTAGATTGTACCGGACAAATTGTAATGCCCTGTTATGCCGATAGCCACACACACATCGTTTATGCAGGAAACAGAGAAGCCGAATTTGTGGATCGCATTAACGGATTAAGTTACGAAGCCATTGCCCAGCGTGGCGGCGGCATCTTAAACTCTGCGGCCTTATTGCAACAAACCAGCGAAAACGAGTTATTCGACCAATCGCGCGAACGTTTGCACGAAATAATACGTTTAGGAACGGGTGCCGTTGAAATAAAAAGTGGTTATGGTTTAAACCTAGAAAGTGAACTTAAAATGCTAAGGGTAATTAAGCGTTTAAAAGAAGAAACACCCATTCCTATTAAAGCTACTTTTTTAGGGGCTCATGCCCTGCCCCAAGCTTATAAAACAAATAAAGCGGCATACATTAAACTAATCACCGAAACCATGTTACCCGCCATTGCTGCCGAACAACTGGCCGATTACATAGATGTATTTTGCGAAAACGGATATTTTACTGCCGAAGAAACCATTCATATTTTAAATGCTGGTAAACACTATCATTTAAAAGGTAAGGTACATGCCGAGCAATTAAGTCATAGCGGTGGTATTGCCGCAGGTGTTGCTTGCGGTGCCATCAGCGTTGACCATTTAGAATATTGCACCAAAGCCGACATGCAATTATTGCAACAGGCGCAAACCATCCCTACTATTTTGCCTGGTGCCGCTTTCTTTTTAAACTTACCCCTACCACCCGCACGTCAATTAATAGAACACAATTTACCAGTAGCATTTGCTAGTGATTATAATCCTGGCAGCAGCCCTTGTGGCAACATGAATTTGATAATGAGTTTAGGATGCATACAATACAAACTAAGCCCCGAAGAAATGATAAACGCTTGCACCATCAACAGTGCCGCAGCCATGGATGTACTTAACGAGGTAGGCAGCATTACGTTGGGTAAACGCGCTAATTTTATAATTACTAAACCCATTAGCAGTTACGCCTACATACCCTATGCCTTTGGTAACGCGCCTATTGAAGCGGTGTATATTAACGGCCTTAAATTTTAATTTCGCCCATTCACATTTAGCAATTATTTAAAAAAGTTTAATTAAGATCCTTATATGAAAACACATTTCTTTTTTAGTTTGGTATTGAGTGTAGGCTTATACTCTTGCGCTACCAAACCCGAATCAAAAAAGGTAGAACCTGCTAAACAAGAGCCTCCCAAAGCACTTACAAAAGAAAATACCGTAGTAGAAAGTTTAGAAAGTACTTTTTTGAGAAAAGATGGAAAGCAAAACTTACTTGAAGAATTGTATGAAGAACTAAGTGAAAAAGATGAGAAGCTTATTGCCTTAAACCAAACACGTCAATTAATTTATAAAAACAGTAATGAGTTGCTGACCGAAAAAGTCACTTACGAAAATCACTCAACTCGTTACTACGAGAGCGCACTCCACCAAATCAAAACCATAAACGATACGGTATTGCAGCATCAACTATTAACCAAGTTAAGTAGAAGTAAGCAATTACTCACTCAAAAACTACGTTCCTCTAATGCTTATCACGTTCAAATAGATGCCAATACGGCTCTTATTAACGACACACATACCAGCTTAAAATTTTTGCTAACCTTGGCCCTCATGGAAGATTATCAAAAAAATAATGTACCAGAAAATGAGAAATTTTCAACCATTATTAAGCAACAGCAACAATTTTTACAACGTTTAGACAGCCTCTTAAAAACCATTAAAAACTAATTGATAATTGTTTTAAGTATAGCCCTTAGCACTAAAAAAACATCGGTTAAATATTAGTACTTTTACAAAGCTTAAATTAAAAGTATGAGTGATACTAAATATCAATTACGTGGTGTTTCGGCTGGTAAAGAAGACGTACACGCCGCCATTGCGAAGTTAGATAAGGGCCTTTACCCAAAAGCCTTTTGCAAAGTAGTACCCGATTTATTAGCCGGAAGCGAGGCACATTGTTTGTTAATGCACGCCGACGGGGCAGGCACCAAATCGGCTTTAGCTTATATGTATTGGAAAGAAACAGGCGATTTAAGCGTTTGGAAAGGAATTGCGCAAGATGCAGTGATTATGAATGTAGATGATTTAATTTGCGTGGGTGCCACCGATACCATTTTATTATCTTCAACCATTGGGCGCAATAAACAATTAATTCCAGGCGAGGTCATTAGTGTCATCATTAACGGAACAGAAGAGGTGTTAGCCAACCTACGCGATAATGGAATCCCCATTTACTCAACTGGTGGCGAAACGGCCGATGTAGGCGATTTAGTGCGTACCGTCATAGTAGATAGCACTGTTATAAGCCGCATGGAACGAAAAAATGTTATCTCAAATGATGCCATTAAAGCAGGTAATGTTATCATTGGTTTAGCCTCTTACGGGCAAGCAACTTACGAACATCAGTACAACGGTGGCATGGGCAGTAATGGCTTAACCAGCGCGCGCCACGATGTGTTTTCAAAAACCTTAGCCAAACGTTTTCCCGAAAGCTACGATACCAACTTACCCGAAAGCGTGGTCTATTGCGGGCAAAAGCAACTCACCGATAAAATAGAAGTAACCTACACAACACCAACAGGTGTGCTACACACCGAAAAAATAGATGCCGCAAAATTGGTACTATCCCCTACCCGCACCTATGCACCAGTTATAAAAACAATTTTACAACACCACCGTCCATTTATTAATGGCATTGTACATTGCAGTGGTGGCGCGCAAACTAAAGTACTGCATTTTATAAACGAAGGGTTACATGTTATAAAAGATAATTTATTCGATGTGCCACCGCTATTTAAAATGATACAAAGCGAAAGCCAAACCAATTATCAAGAAATGTATAAGGTGTTTAACATGGGGCATCGTATGGAAATTTATACCGATGCTAACCACGCCGATTCTATCATCAGCATTGCCCAATCCTTCAACATCAAAGCCAAACTAATCGGATGCGTAGAAGCAAAACCTGGTGCTAAACAAGTAAGTATCCGTTCGGCATTTGGTGAATTTATTTACAGTTAAATGGAATAAATTATTTGGAAAGCAAATAGATTCTCATCCAATAAACTTATTATTTTTTTGGCGTGCCCCTTATCTATGTAAAGTGTTAGGTCTAAGCAAAAGCCTTTTGTATAGCTAAAAAAATTATGCTTAAAATTGAAATCGGGGTCGGGCTTTGCGCTTTAGCCCCTTGCGTGTGTTGCCATTTTGCTATGGCGTGCGGGGTCTTCGTGCCTCAGCCGCCGCCGCTCATGCAAAATGTGCCACACACACATCGCGGGCTGCCGCTAAATTTATATTGAGCGAAGCCGAAATATCCCTCACGAAAAAAAAGTTCCTTCAAATGTCAAGGAAATCGTTCTTTAAATTAAAAACTCTCCTGTATTAATAACAAGAAATAAGAAATCAATTTATAGTTTAGTAGAATTTCTTGATAGTTTCAACTATTCGAGATAATACAAATTATCGAAAACACAGTTGATAAAGATTAGGATTTATTCTAAATTGTTCTTTAATATAAAGACTAGCCAAACGTCCACCATTCCCTTTGCGTCCTCTGCGTCTTTGCGTGACACACTTATTTTACAAACAAAATTTTAAGCAAGGTATCGCTTCTCTTCTCAATAGCTCTTATTAAAACTAACTAACACGCCATTCCCTTTGCGAACTTTGCGTCCTCTGCGTGCCACACTTATTCTACAAACAAAATTTTAAGCGAGGTATTGCTTCTCTTCTCAATGGCTCTTATTAAACTAACTAACACACCATTCCCTTTGCGTCCTTTGCGCCTTGGCGTGCCACAACTATTTCCAATTAAAAAACTCAGTAGCCATCAATGCAATTTCATTTCCATAAGCTAAACTAGCTGTAGCCGCTGGGCTGGGCGAGTTAATAACATGAAGGGCATTCCCATTTTTTTCAATTTTAAAATCATCATACATATCGCCCTGCGGACTTAATGCCATGGCCCGAATACCACAACGCGATGCGACGATATCATCCATTTGCAAATCGGGTAGTAATTTATTTAAACGTTTTAAAAAGAATCTTTTACTAAAAGCGCCTCGGTATTCATCTAAACCAAAACGCCAATGCTTACCAAAAAATTTCCAAGTGCCACCAAAACCAAAAGCCTCGGTCGTATCTTTAAAACTAAAAGCCGTTCGAGAGTAGCCCTCGCGGTCAAACACAAACACCGCATTAGGCCCACACTCTACCCCACCTTTTATCATGCGTGTAAAATGCACCCCTAAAAATGGAAATTCTGGATTGGGTACTGGGTAAATTAAGTTTTTTACTTTACTTCGCCCCTTCTCGGTTAAATCGTAATAATCGCCTCTAAATCCAACAATAGCAGCATCACTTTTTTGCCCTTCCTTTTTGGCCAAACGGTCGGCTTGCAACCCACTCGATGTTATAATTTTTTTGCCAACAAACCGATTGGTTTTGGTAATGACCAAAGTGCTATAGGCATTTTTTTCAAAAGCAATCACTTCTTGGTTAACAAGTACTTTATTTTTTCCTCCACTCTTAGCTTCAATCAATTCGGCATATTTGCGCGCTACATCGGCGTAATCAATAATGCCCGTGCAAGCTACCCATATACCTGCAATACCTTGGCAATGCGGTTCAATTTCTTTAATACGATTGGCATCTATTAACTCTAAACCCTCAACCCCATTAGCTACGCCATTATTAAATACTTTATTCATGTGCGGTAACTCACTTGGGTCGGTAGCTACAATAATTTTACCGCAAATATCGTGAGGAATATTATATTCTTTTGCAAACGCAACCAACTCTCGCCTACCCGCTACACAATTTCGTGCTTTATAAGAATCTGGTTTATAATAAATGCCACTGTGTATAACCCCGCTGTTGCGGGCGGTTTGGTGCATAGCTACTTCCTTTTCCTTTTCGAGTACTAAAATAGTTTTGTTAGGGTGCATCAAGGTTAACTTGTAAGCTGTTGCTAAACCTGTTATACCGCCACCAACAATAATTACATCAAATTCCAAATTCATGGGATTAAAATTAAGGATTTATTAAAAGATAATGCCTTATTCTTTTACAAAAAAACCGCATTACTGCGGCTTATAATATTTTTTGGCCTCGGGCATAAAGGCTTGTAAATCGCGAATACGACGTTCATCGCTCGGATGCGTGCTTAACAACTCGGGGGGCTTTTGACCACCTCCTGCCGACATGCGCTGCCAAAACCCTACAGCCGCCTCCGGATTGTATCCACCCATAGCAGCAAATACCAATCCCATTTTATCGGCTTCCGTTTCGTGTTTACGACTGTAGCTTAACATACCTAGCTGCGAGCCTATACCAAACGATTGCATAAATAACTGTTGCGTAATTTGTGGTTTTTGAGAAAGAGCCACCGATAAAGCCATACCACCAAATTGCATTAACATACCTTGGCTCATGCGTTGGTTGCCATGGCGCGCAATAGCGTGTGCAATTTCGTGCCCCATCACCACTGCCAAACTTTGTTCATCTTGTGTAACAGGCAGCAAACCCGTGTAAACAACAACCTTTCCACCGGGCATACACCAAGCGTTTACCGTGTTTTCGTCCACCACATTAAAAGTCCATTGAAACCCATCTAATTGTTTACTAAGTCCGCGCTCCGCATAATACGTTTCAACTGCTTTTTGAATGCGTAAGCCGCATTGTTTCACCAGTTTTACCCGTTCGTCCGAGTCGGGCAAAGGCTTATTTTCAGTTAAAAACTGGTCGTATTGCGAATAACTCATGGTCATCATTTCGCTTTCGGGAATAAGAGTTAAGCCTCTAGTTCCGGTGATTGCATTTTTATGACAAGCCCAAAATATTAATCCTAAACTAGCAAAAATTGCTAGTGCCATTATTTGTTTTTTCATAAAATTACTCTTCTATTTTGGCCGATAAGCCTCTGTCTAAAAGCCCATCATACATAGGCTTTAATTTGGCAAAGCTGCCATTCTTAACTAAACATTTCCCTTTATAATGCACCAAATAAGTACATTGCTCGGCTTGTAATAAATCGTGTTTACAAACTTTTATTAACGACTCAATTACAAAATCGAAAGTGTTTACATCATCGTTATAAAGAATAAGTGCCTTTGAAGGCTCAACGTTTTCAATGAGTTCAACGTTAACTTCTTCTAAAATTTCAGTATCTGGAGACATGGTACACAAATTTAGACTTCAAAGTTACTAAATTTTGGTTTTACTTTCAATAAAAATGCGTTTCCCGAGTGGTATTCGCGCATTACCGAGACCAACAGAGAGTAAAGTTGACCAAAAAAGTACCGTTACATTTTGAATAGTCCTCAGAACATAGTGGATTTATAAATCTTAGAACTATTTAGCACCCGTTTGAACTTTTACCGTGTAAAATCCAGTATTAGCCGAGTTAAACACCGTTTCGTAAATAGCTAAATACAACATCCCACTTTGTTTAGCCG
Source organism: Bacteroidota bacterium (assembly GCA_013297775.1). Lineage (GTDB taxonomy): Bacteria > Bacteroidota > Bacteroidia > B-17B0 > Aurantibacillaceae > Aurantibacillus. Next base: position 123,023 of record JAAFIL010000002.1, on the reverse strand, counting down.
TGGCATTTAATTTTTTGCCTGCCTTCGTCATATCGTTTTGCCCTTCGCCAATGCGATACACCACTTGCCCGTAGGTAGGATAAGCTCCTGTGTTTCCGCCATAATCAGCATCTTCGCTAGCGCCATTCGCACCATCGGTTCCGTTAACGGTTCGGTAACTGCCATCGGGTTTATATTTTCCGTTACTTAAACTAGCCAAAACAACTTCGCCACTGGCTGTTATTTGAAACGTTTGCCCCGTTTTAAGCATAATGCCTGTTTTTAACCAGCCTCCGGTTTGATTACCACTAATGTGTTTATTAGCCAGCAAACGAAACGGAAAATCGCCGTTAGCCACAGGATTAACCACCGAAACATCCATACTTCTAATTTTTTCTTTCGGAATAGATAAAATACCGTATTCTGTTTTTACTTCCAATTTTGTAAACGTATAAGTGCCACCCATGGTGTAAAGGTTATCAATGGTTATAACATCTAAATAAGGAACATCGGCCGTTAAGTTAGCCTGCGATCGAATGTCGTTAATGGCATTGTCTAATGTATATTCGCCCGTGTAATCACCAGTAGATGCGTTTTTAGGATCGCCCAAAAATTGGTCTATAGTAAACAATACCTTTGGCCCCATTTTTACCAAATCGTTATACGCCGATTTACGCGCCTCCTCGTTAGCCGAAGTGTTTAAGAGTTTTAGTAAAGGCAAAACCGTTGAAATGGAAGCATTATCTTTTCCAATACCAATGACCAAACTATTAACATTTGCGATAGGAATGGTTAAACGCCCGTAAGCCGTTTGCAACTCTATATCGTTAAACAAGGTCATGCCTCTAATTACGTTACCATCTAACAACGTTAGGTTAACTTCCGCTATTTTTTGCGCCTTTATAGTTGAAAAAAAACTTATCAAGATGCAAAATGCCAATAATCTTAGTGCCTTCATGTGTTTACGAATTAAGTTGGTGAATAGTAAGGTATTCATTAGCGCGCGCGCCACGCTCGGTTAATTTTAAAGAAATGAGTTCTACACTTGGGTCGTGCTCAAAAAACAATAACCAATTTTCGGCCAGGGCTTGGTTCAATAAATTTGTTTTTTCGTTCAATGTTTCTAAAGGACGCACATCGTAACCCATCACATAAGGAATAGGCAAATGCCCTACACTTGGTATTAAATCGGCTAAATACAAAATTTGGTGGTGTTGATATTGAATAAGCGGCAACACCATGCTTTCAGTGTGCCCATTAACCACAATCGTTTTTAATTCGGGAATGATAGAGGTGGTATCGTTTAACCAATTTAACTGACCGCTTTCTTGAATGGGTAAAATATTTTCTTTAAGGAAACTTGCTTTTTCGCGTGGATTGGGATTTATAGCCCAGTTCCAATGTTGCGGATGACACCAATACTGCGCATTTTTAAAGGCAGGTTGCAATTGAGTGCGATCGGTGTTATAAATAATGCTGCCTCCGCAATGGTCGAAATGTAAATGGGTTAGCAATACGTCTGTTACATCATCTCGATGAAACCCATACTTTTTTAAAGACCCATCAAGACTATCGTTGCCATGTAAATAGTAATACCCAAAAAACGTTTCGCTTTGTTTATTACCCATGCCCGTATCTATCAAAATTAAACGTTTTCCACTTTCGATAAGTAAACAACGCAAGGCCCACGAACACATGTTGTTTTCGTCGGCTGGATTTGTTTTTTGCCAAATACTTTTGGGTACAACGCCAAACATGGCACCTCCATCTAATTTAAAATGACCCGTATTAATACTGTAAAGTTTCATTGTTGCTTTTCGATGTGTAAATATACTTTAGTTTTTTGAGATGCTATTTATTTTAACCCCACATCTTGAGAAAGCAAACATGTTAAAACAAGTCAATGCTGTGCCCCCCTTCCGCATTTATCAAAACAAAATAGTTTTTTGATACATAATGTTCTACTTAGGGGTCGGGCTGTTTGCTTTAGCCTATTTGTCTTTTGCGGCTTTTGCAATGGCTGTAGGGCTTTCGCATCTAAGCCAGTAAATTGGCTCAAAAGTTCACAGTACTTTTGCCCCCGCACTCATACAAAAACTCGCCAAGGTCTTCATTGGGCTATTGCTGAATTTATACTAAGTGAAGTCGAAATAATCCCTCACGTAAAAAGTGCATACAAAATTTAAGAACACCTTGCTCAAAATAAAATAAGTTAACTGGTTTCCAAACGTTCGATACCTATAACTCTAAAATATTTGGCCAATTAGCCTTTAGCTCTTTGAGCAAGAGGGTACTCGATTGCGCGCCTAGCAAAGTTTACGGCAAGTAGTTTTAATAAACTGATACCAATATCGGTTCTAAAAGATACAAGTTGAACCAGAATTATTTTTCTTTTAGGCGACGAAAAAATTATAGGCGTAGCAAGGCCTACAGGTATAATTTTTGAGGAAGTATAGGAGAAAAAGAAACTGGGTCAACGTCTCTTTTAGAAATGATGTTGGTATGAAATAGTACCTTGTTATTAAAGGCCGTGCTTAATTACAAATCAACTTGGTACAAGAACCCCCAAAAGTCTATTGGTTTTTATACATCTAACCAAAATTTCATTTATTTATTATTATTCCTATTTTCGGAAACAAATCGTTACCTTTAGGGTTTCTTAATCACGATGAATAGTGCCTTTGCTTCACTTGGAAAAAACCTTCTTTTAATTGCCTTAGTTATTGTATCGGTTTTTAACTTCTTCTATGGTTGGTTTAGTTTCCACGATTTACTTTCCATTCAAATATTGGTGGGTTTAGTTTATGTTTTTTTAAGTTGTTACGAATACCTCAACGCCAGTTACATGGCCAATGTGCCTATGCAAAGATACGCCTACTATCCTTACCGCTTTTTTGTATTTAGTGTTTTAAAAATTGGCGCGTACTTATTGTGTGCAGGTGTGTTGTGGCGCGCAGGTAGCCGCATCCAATACCTCTACCCTATTTGTATAATTATTGCGTTAACCGAATTGGTTATTATGGCATTACGCTATAAAAAAAGATTATGCTTTGTGAGTGTATATGCTAATTATGTCTTTGTTTCGCAAACGCGCCAAAGTAAAGTATTTGCCTCAGAAATTGAAAGGATTGAATACCGCCACCATATTTTATACTTAGTAAAAAAAAACAAAACCACATTTAGCTTCAAAATAGAAGAAATAGAAAACGGTACGCAATTTTTAAACGTGATGCGCGAATGGCTGTATCGCAATGGCGTTACCATAAGTAACGAGGCAAAAGAAAAACTTGGAATTTAAAATGGAGCTTGTGCCAATGGCAAACTAAAATCACTGCGCTTAATCATGCAGTCCATAAAATCCCTTCCAGAAATTTGTATTATACCAAAAATGAATAAATGAGAGGAACTTTTTTAACCTAAAAAATTTCAAGTTACCACAATATATTTCTAAATTTGAAACCAATAGTAAAATGAAAAAATTCAAATCATTTATTTCAATTGTAATGCTTACACTCGTGCTATTTCCTATGGTACAGAAAGCTTTGCACGAATTTAAACATTTGAATGAAACGCATTGCAACATTAAAGAACCCCATTTTTGCGAATTGGATCTTAAATGTGGTGGGTGCGATTATATTTTTTCAACATCCACAACAGCAACAAAAAATAACACCTCGTTTAATGGTATTTTATATTCTATCCATTATTATACATCAGTACTTGTCTCTAACACCACAACGTCTCCAAAACATTCGCTAACGCTCAGAGGACCGCCCGCTTGTTGATTTTTTTGAATAGACTGCATTCTTAATTTAATAGTATTCTAGTTGAGGAACACCCCAACTTACATTTGTACAGCAAAATTTAAGGATAAGTCATCAGTACTGTAACCGTCCATTAACTTTCACCAATCAGCAATTTAAACATGAAAAAATTACCCGTAACCGTATTAAGCGGTTTTTTAGGGGCAGGTAAAACCAGCTTGCTCAACAACATTCTTCACAACCGCGAGGGATTGAAAGTAGCCGTTATTGTAAACGACATGAGCGAAGTCAACGTAGATGCTCAACTTATTGAAAGAGAAAATACCCTTTCAAGAACAGAAGAAAAATTAGTAGAAATGAGTAACGGCTGCATTTGTTGCACGCTAAGAGAAGACCTAATGATTGAAGTTGAAAAACTAGCACTTCAAGATAAGTTCGACTATTTACTCATCGAAAGTACAGGTATTTCAGAACCCGTTCCTGTTGCACAAACTTTCTCTTTTATAGACGAAGAAAAGGGCATTGATCTTTCTAAATTTAGCTACATAGACTGCATGGTAACTGTTGTAGATGCTTTCAACTTCGCTAAAGATTTTGGCACAAACGAAACCTTAATGGATAGAGACCTTACCAACATAGAGAACGACTATAGAACGATTGTAAACCTCTTAACCGATCAAATCGAATTTGCCAATGTGATTATTTTAAACAAAATAGATTTGGTGGATGCAGCAACAGTTGGTCTATTAGAAGCCATCCTCAAAAAATTAAATCCAAGCGCAACACTTATAAAAAGTTCGTTCGGTAAAATAGACTCCAAATTAATTTTAAATACAAGTCTATTTAACTTAGAAGAAGCCGAAGGTTCAGCAGGTTGGAAAAAAGAACTCGAAGGCGGAACACACACTCCCGAAACGGAAGAGTACGGCATCTCCTCTTTTGTTTTTAGAGACAAACGCCCATTTCACCACCAACGCTTCTGGAAATACATTAACGATCATTTTCCTGCAACTATTTTAAGAAGCAAAGGTTTATTTTGGATTTCATCGCGTCCAAAACAAGCCCTCAATTGGGGGCAAGCTGGAGGTTCGCTAAGAGCAGATAGCGCTGGTGTATGGTGGTCAAGTATGCCGTTTAGCGAACGCATTAACTACGCTTCTTTCAACGAAAATCAAAAAAACATCGAGTCAAGATGGGATAAAGAATTTGGCGATAGACAAAACGAGTTGGTCTTCATTGGTCAAGACTTAGATGAAAATGAGATACGCCGTGATCTCGAAACCTGTCTTTGCAATCCAGAAGAAATAAAAGAAATGTGGATAGGAAAATTGGAAACCGATGAATGGCCCATTAACTAAAACCTATAGATTTTAATTCTATGTACTTATTATTTTTTGAATACTTCTTTGTTCAAGTATAGATTGACCCGCTCAACACGCGGCGCATTGCATAGTTAAACTAACATCGGCTCTAAAAGATACAAGTTGAACCCAAATTATCTTTTGCTTAGGCAATAAAAAATTATTGGTGTAGCCATAGCAACGGGGATCATTTTTGAGAACGCAGAAGAGCAAAAGAAACTAGAGCAACGTATCCCTTAGAAATCATGTTGGCCATAAACACCCATTAAACACTTATCGTAATAATGATAATACGAACCGCTTATCAATATTCTTAGCTAAAATACTGTTGCCCTATAAATACCTCGATTGTGGTATTGTGCAACGTTTAACGATCAATTATTTTTACAATCGAATTTATTTAAAATGAGATTTTCCTTTACATCAAATTAATTGTTTGCACTTGTGTAGTAACCTATTGAAGCACCTGTGAAAAACATACACGTGCAAATCAAAAGATACTTCAAAAAGAATATACTTTTAAATATGAAAACTGCAAAGAAGATGATGCAGAGGCTTACAAAAAAGAAATTGAAAGCAAAGGTTTTAAAGAAGTTAGGTGCGAAAAATAATTTTTAGAAGAATACAGTAAAATATTAATTTAATAATAATTCAATAAACAGTTTATGAAAAAAGTTTTCCTTTTAGCCTTAGTTGTTGCAACAGTAGTTATTGCTTGTAAAAAAGATAAAAAAACAGATCCAATTCCTAACACAACATCGGTTGACCCAAATACTTCACAAAAACAACAAGTTAAACAAACGTATGCCAACATTGCCTTTGCCGTTTACGATGATGCCTATCAAGGTGCCATTGCTCTAAAAACGGCAATCAATTTATTTGTTGCTAACCCAACATCAACGGGCTTTAAGGCCTGTAAACAAAAATGGTTAGATGTAAGAGAAATTTATGGATTAACAGAAACCTTTCGCTTTGCCGATGGCCCAATAGATAACGAGGCAAATGGTCCCGAAGGTTTTATAAACGCTTGGCCAATGGATGAGGCTTACGTGGATTACGTGGTAGGAAGCCCCACATCGGGTATCATAAACAACACAGCAACCTATCCTACAATAGACCAAGCTGCACTTTTAAGTGCCAACGAAAATGGCGGAGAAGAAAATATATCACTCGGTTTTCATGCCATCGAATTTTTATTGTGGGGTCAAGATGTATCAGCTTCCAGCGCAGGCATGCGTCCTTATACCGATTATGTAACTTCGGGCGGAACCGCTGCTAACCAAGCCCGAAGAGGTCTTTACCTTAACACTACTGTTGATATTCTTCTTGCCGGATTAAAACAAGTTCGCGATGAGTGGGATCCCGCAGGATCAAATAATTACTACAACGAATTTTTAGCATTAGAAAACGGAATTGCGTTGCGCAAAATGTTCAACAGTTTAAAAGTTTTAAGCGGCTTTGAATTAGCGGGCGAGCGCATGTTTACCGCTTACACCAACATGAATCAAGAAGACGAACATAGTTGTTTTTCAGATAACACCCACCGCGATATATTCTTAAACGCTAAAGGCATGCAAAATTTATATTTAGGCACTTACACCAGAACCAATTCATCCGTTGTTTCGGGTTACGCCTTAAAAGATTTAATAGCACTTTACGATGTTCCAAAAAATACCGAAGTTGTAGATTATTTAGCAAGCTCTATTACCAAAATTAATTTAATGTATATTCCTTTTGACCAAGCCATTATTTTAGCAGCCGAAAGACCAAAAGTTTTAGCGGCTGTTAACGAATTACAAACGCTCGAAACAAAACTAATTGCCGCCGCAGCTACATTAGGAATAACCTTTTAACTTCTCCTCATTGTGAAACCCAATTACTTTCTTTTAGTTATTATTTTTTGGTTAGCTTCCTGTAAAAAAGATACCATAACAGAATCGCCCGCAACACAAGACCTAGTGGGCTACGAAGAGGGAGAAGAACTTTCTGCTGGCATCAGAACTGTGAACGATCAATCGAACTTGGCGTTTAGTTATCAACTATCGGGCTTAAATCCACAAGAGAAATTAAATTTTTTTGTGGGCAATTCATTCTTTAATCAAAACTGGGTCGAAGCTCCTTCATCTACAACGGCACGCGACGGCCTGGGGCCTATGTTTAATGCCCGCTCGTGCGCAAGCTGTCATTTCAGAGATGGTAGAGGAGAACCCCTTGCCAATAAAGGATTATTATTTAGATTAAGCATTCCGGGTGTTGGAACAAATGGAGAACCAAATGCAGATATTAATTACGGGGGACAATTAAGCGATAACGCCATTCAAGGGGTAAACAAAGAAGGTGCTTTTACTATTTTTTACAGCGAACAAAGCGGTGCGTTTAGTGATGGCGAAACCTATTCGTTGCGAACACCACTCTATACATTTACAGGGTTAAATTATGGCGCAATGAACTCAGGCATCCTGTTTTCACCGCGCGTTGGCCAGCAAATGATTGGCTTAGGTTTAGTGGAAGCATTATCTGATAATAGCATTTTAGCTAATGCCGATGAAAATGATATTAACGGCGATGGTGTAAGTGGAAAAGCTAATTACGTTTACGATGCGGTATCTAAAAATCAAAAACTTGGTAAGTTTGGATGGAAAGCCAATGTAGCCAACCTGTATCATCAAACAGCAGGTGCCTTTTTGGGCGATTTGGGAATTACTACTTGGCTTTTTAAAAATGAAAATTGTACCTCTATTCAAAATACCTGCCAAACCGCTATTAATGGAGGAACTCCTGAAATAGATAGCACCAACTTAAATTTCACAGTTTTATATACCAGAACATTGGGCGTTCCAATAAGAAGAAACTACAAGGATGCCAATGTCTTAATGGGAAAAATGATATTTAAAAACCTAGGATGCGAAAGTTGTCATAAAGCTAAATTGATAACTGGAACGAATGCTGCCATTAACGCTTTAAACAATGTAGAAATAAGACCATACTCTGATTTTTTATTACACGATATGGGAACTGCCTTGGCAGATAATAGACCCGATTACTTAGCAAGTGGCGCAGAATGGCGCACTCAACCTTTATGGGGATTAGGATTAATCCAAACAGTAAATGGGCATTCTTATTTATTACACGACGGAAGAGCAAGAACTATTGTAGAAGCAATTATGTGGCACGACGGTGAGGCCGCCAATTCAAAAAATGCATTCAAAGCACTTTCAAAAAAAGAACGTGATAATGTCATAGCCTTCTTAAAATCTCTATAACACTTTGGTTGCATCATTTGCATTTATAAAATGGTGTTGGATACGTTTGTAAAACTGTAATACCAAATGAACTTATATTTTAGTCCAAAGATGCGAAGTTATTTTTTATCAGTACGATGAAAAAATTTGTTGCATAGCATAGCCTACGGAACAAATTTTTAAAAAAGTAATGATGAAAAAGAACGAGTAGATTGGACTAAAATATAAGTTCACTTGGTATAACTATTCATTTCTCGAAACAAAGGCATAATTCCATCTAACTCATTTTTAAGTTTTGATTTTAAATGTTTTACAGAGTTAAACGTTTTATTCTAAATCATCCGATTTCTTGAAATGACGGTTTATTAAAAATTTTTGGGCGTGTCCCCTATCAAGTTTTACTTAGCTTAGTGTAATAATTACACTATCAGTTTTAAGGTAACGCAGGTTCTACTTTGGGGTCGGGTCATCCGCTTTAGCCCCTCGGGTGTTTTGCTATTTTGCTGCTGCCACGCTGAGCCTGCCCAAGTCGCTGCGGGGTCTTCGTGCCTCAGCCGCCTCGCTCTGGCAAAATTAGCAAACGCCCTTCGGGGGCTGCCGCTTGTTTTATATTGAGCGAAGTCGAAATACCCCTCACGCAGTTGGGTTCTCCATAAATTTATGTTGCATAATGTGCTTTTAAGTATTTTTACAGAGTTAGCTATTTTATTCTAAAGTCCCTCTTATTCGGAATTACTGATAAGCACAACATTTATCCCGTTGTAATTCTTGTGTTTTTACTACCTATACCTCTTAATAAGTTTGTTTATAAAATTCGATTTTTAAAGCCCAAACTTGCACTAAACAACCCTAATAAAATTTATATTTGTTGATTGCTTCAAATATCACATGAAAAAAATATTACTTCTATCTCTTTTGGTTATAAGCCTTGTTTCTAAGGCTCAAATAACAGCCACCTATAAAGACTATTTTAAAGAAGGCTCCTTTTTATTAATAGAAGAAAACTACGACTCAGCTTTAGCTAATTTTATAAAAGCCTATAAAATAGATTCATCTAGTGCTAATATCAATTACAACCTTGGGTTTTGTTACTTACAATCGAGCAACCAACGCAACATAGCCGAGTATTACCTCGAAAAAGCCGTTAAAAATATTTCAGTAAATTATAAAGAAGACGATGCCAACGAAAAAAGTGCTCCAACTTTAGCAAGGTATTATTACGCCCGCGCACTTCACTTAAACTATAAATTCGATGAAGCGTTAGAGCAATTTAATTTATTTGAAAAGGGAATGAAAGCCGAGGATACCGAATGGAAAAAAGAATTAGCCTACGATAAAGCCACCTGCATGTTTGCTAAAGAAATTGTAAGTTCGCCACTTAACGTTCAAATTACTAGCATGGGCGATAGCATTAACAGCCCCTACCCCGAATATAGCCCAGTTTTAAGTGCCGATGAACGCATGATGATATACACCACGCGTCGCCCCAACACCACAGGCGGCGAAAAAGATGTAACAGGTTTATACAACGAAGATGTTGTGGTAAGTTATAAAGACGACCAAGGTAAATGGAGTAAACCCGTTAACCTCTCGCCTTACATTAATACACGAGGCATGGAAGCCTCTATTAACTTGTCTATTGACGGGCAAACACTCATTCTCTACAAAGGCATATCCGAAAAGGATGGAAACATTTATTATTCGACTTGGGATGGCAGCAATTGGAGCAGCTTGCAAGAATTTGGCTCCGATGTAAACAGTAAATTTTGGGAATCGCACGCCTGCCTAAGTGCCGATGGCAATGCCCTTTACTTTGCCAGCGACCGCCCTGGTGGTTATGGTGGCAAAGATATTTACCGTTGTATTAAATTACCAAACGGAAAATGGAGCAAAGCATTAAACTTGGGCAAAACCATTAACACGCCTTACGACGAAGATGGGGCGTTTATTCATCCCGATGGTAAAACCTTTTTCTTTGCTTCCACAGGTCATAAAACCATGGGAGGCTACGATATCATGTTTGCCACCATGGAAGATGAAAATAAATTTATTGACATCACCAATATGGGGCATCCCATCAATACACCTGGCGATGATATATTTTACGTTACCTCCCCCGATGGCAAACGCGCTTATTTCTCATCTGTAAAAGAAGGAGGACTTGGCGAAAAAGACATTTACCTTATATCCATACCCGATGCCAAAGAAAAAGCATTGGCATTATTTAAAGGTCAAATTATTCCAGCTGATGGCGAACCCTTACCCGAAGATTTGATTATTATTGTAACCGATAAAAACACTGGAGAAATAGTTGGCAATTACCGTCCTAAAATGGTGAACGGTACCTTCTCTACCATTTTGCCTCCGGGTCGCGAATACAACTTCTCTTACCAAACTAAAGACCGAGAAGAATTTTATAACGAAGATATTTTCGTAACCAACGAACTTACCTATCAAGAAATTAAACGCGAAGTAAATTTAGAACCCGTTAAACTGGTGGGCAAAGTGCAAGCCAAAAGCAACGCCTTACTGTTAAACACCATTGTTTTAAATAACCCTAAAAATAAAAAACCAGTTGAAGGCGCAACCATCCTACTACAAGATGAGAAAGGAATGCAACAAACCTTTACCAGTAATGCTAATGGGCGTTACGAAGGTATCTCCCTTAAACCCAAAACCAGTTATAATTTAACAGCCGAAAGCAATGGTAAAAAATCGAAACCACAAACCATTAGCACTAAAGATATTAAAACGGGCAAAATTATAAATCAAATTTTATACCTTGATGGAAGCCGCCCTAAATCGGATAATGATGCTTTATTAGACTTGGTTGTTTATGCCGATCGCAAAAGTAAAAAGCCTGTAGCCAACGCCAACGTTGTGTTAACCGACGGCGATGGCAATAAACGCGAAGCCGTTACCGATGAACAAGGGCGTGTGAAAAACTTAGATTTAGATGAAAACACCAATTATGAATTAGTAGTAACCAAAGGTGATAAAACCTCCGATAAAATAATGCTATCGACCGCTAATGTAAAAGGAGGAAAAACCATTAAAAAAACGGTGTATTTAGAAGGTGCAGAAACAGGCACTCCAGATAATAGCGGACTAAGTCAAAGTAATTTGCCTAATACCGAATACGAGTTTTACTTTAAATATAACCGCACCAAAATAGATGAAACCGAAGCCACTTGGACGAATTACATTGCTAAATTAGCAGAATTAACTAAAGAAAAAGTAGTAAACGTTTCCATTAAATCGAGTGCTTCTTATGTGCCTACTCGAGCCTTCCGTAATAACAAAGACTTGGCCCGCGCCCGCGCCCGCGCTACCCGCGAAAAGATAAAAGCAGCCTTAGAAGCAAAAGGTGGCAACTTAGCCAATTTAAAAATAAAATATACCTATAACGTTAATGGTCCTAAATTTAAAAGTGATTTCCGAAAGCGTAAAGCTAAATACGAAAAACACCAATACGTTAAAGTAAAAACAAGTACACGTTAATGCTATCTTTGGGTATTTGTTGGTTAGCTGTAATCGTAACAAACAATGCTACGACAAATGAACATAGACTTTGACAACCTATTTCAACACGTAATTCCAATGGATGACTTCCGACTAAAATGGCGTTTTACGAAAGAGAAATATGATCTATTGCCCAAGCAACACCTTGACCAATTAAAACCATTGGACAAAGAAGCTGCAAAGTTTTTGTGGGACTATATTGCCAAGACAAATTTGCACAACGACATACCATTTAACCTAGATTATGCAATAGGAATCTATTACGAGTCGAAATCCCTTCAAAACAGTCACTTTTTCTTCTTCACCATAGCAACACTATGCCTCAGTCGAAAAAGTGCCTGTTTTATTGGGCTTTCACCTCTCACTACGATTCCTATTGCATAATCTAGGTTTAAAAAGGACTTCTTTCGGACAATTGACAAGGCTAGAGTTTTAGACAGCAACGAAAAGGAAATCAAAAAATGGCTCTATCAGAGAGGTCTTCCGTTTGATAAACCTATTTTTCTTTCTTGGCAACCTACAGACGCAATGATTGTTCCTTGGAAATTATTAGTAAAATACTTCGATAGCTTTTATTACGGTTCTTCTGACGACTTAACTGTAATTGACCAAAGTTTAAACTGGGCTTTGTTGTTTTATCACGAAAGCGAAATTTATTTTGGAACTAACAAGGACTTTAAACCAAGCGAAACATTTGCGGATATTGATTTTATCTGGTAACATTAGCTAAACTATGAACAAATATTGACGTTATAATGCTATTGCTTTATAATACCAATATCGGTTCTAAAAGATACAAGTTGAACCAGAATTATTTTTCCTTTAGGCGACGAAAAAATTATAGGCGTAGCAAGGCCTACGGGTATAATTTTTGAGGAAGTATAAGAGAAAAAAAGAAACTGGATCAACGTATCTTTTAGAAATGATGTTGGTATTAAACTCAGCCCTTTTTCAGTTATCTTCAAAATAGCCAATTTAGCTGTATTTTTTGATGTTTTGATTGGTTCGCTTGCCGATTCTAAACAAAACATAATTATTTTTAGTTTGATAATTCTCCACTATGAAATGTATGCAAGGTTTTTTCTAGCTTTGTTGATCTTCAAGTATTTTTACCTTGCAGATATTTTTCATTTTTACTTCTAGGATGCTTGATAATATTGATTTTTTAATTTTTGAGCTGTACCTAATTTAAAAACCCTTTGGTCAAATTAACCAAAGGGTTTTTAAAGAAAAATGAACTCAATTTTTATTTAGCTACAATTAATTTCTTAGTTACCTTTTGACCTTCACTTGTAACGGTTAAAAAATAAATGCCATTAGCACGCGAACTTAAATCGGTTGTAAATACATTGGTGCTTACCGAATTGTATTCTACCCGATCTATCATCTGACCAAGGTAATTGTAGATTTCAATATTAATATCACGGCTTTGTTCAAAGCTAGTAACAATATTGAAAACACCTTCCGATGGGTTTGGCATCACACTAATATTAGAAGCCAGCATCGTATTTTCGCTTACACCAATTGCTTTAGGTTGGCAAGTAATAATAGGTATAATACCCATTTTAACCGATACTCCATATTTTGTTTTGATGCGTTTCCAATTGTTATTGATAAACTCCATTACCCACGCGCTAGAGTCGGTGCCCGTGTTTGCATAAGTATTCGAAAAAATCAATAATGAATCGGTCGTATTAAAAATTGGCATTTCGACCGATGCAAAGAAACCATTGGATGGTAACAATTTAGGTGGACTAAAATTAAACTTATGAATTTTTAATCGCTTACTAGGCAAGGTGTAAGGTTGTACACCTACATAACTAATAGAATTGGTGCTTACAGTTAAACTACCCGTAATGCGTCCTAAACTATCGGCTTTACTGGCAATTAAAGAGTTAGTTGGCGCACCTGAAATTGCTGAATAACCCCAAATTTTTGAGGTAATTTGTGTGCCTGCATTTCCTTTAGTTCCAACTGTATCAAACAACACAATTAACGAATTAATTTGCGGAACCGGTGTATCACTATAAGTAGCTGCCGAAAAATATTGTGCTTTTTCTCGGTCTTTATAACAATTTGTTCCTGTTAACCAACCTCGGTTATCACTTGCGCCACAACCACCAACTCCAGCATTAATAGGTGCTTTGTAGGTGGTTAACGTATCTAACTTTCTAATCGCCCGTAAGGTGTCTAAACAAACGGGGTCTTTGGGACAAGGTGTAACAGTTACCACCGTGCTAAACGTTGAGGCAGCAACCGAATTGGTAGCTACTAAAGTAACCGTGTAAGTACCAGGCACCGAAAAGGTAACAGCTGGCGAGGCCACAATGCTGTTAGGCGAAAAACTAGCCGTTGTTGCTGGTGTAACACTCCACGAAAACGTGGGAGGAGGACCGCCACTCGAATTGTTACTAATATTAATGGGGCGACCACTACAAGGCTCAGATAAGAACGAGAAAGAAGCTACTGCAGGACCCGGAACTGGCGGAGGACCTGCTGTACACAAACCATGGGTACCTAATAAATTACGATAAGTACCTTGGCTCATGGCCGTCAACATCCTTGTTTTTTGATCGTTACTAAACATGTACATACACGCATCATCCGTATAATCCATAAAATTCATAGTTTGCTCGCCATTGGGGCTTTGGCCAGCACCGCATTGATTAACATGATGAGGAGCGGAAGGGCAGCCATAATGTGCAGCTTCGGCAGGTGGAATATCGTTGCAAAAATCGTTAACACAATTACCATCGCCCCAAACGTGGCGCAAGCCCAGCCAATGCCCAATTTCGTGAGTAGCCGTTCGACCTAAGTTATACGTTGGATCCAATGTACCAACGCTTCCCGTAGCTTTTGTCCAAAGCCAACAACCATCGGTTGTTGCGCCACCACCACCAGTTACACCCGGAAGCGTTGTACCAGCAGGAAACGTGGCAAAACCTAATAAGCCACCATTAGGCGGTTGATCGGTTACCCAAATGTTACAATACTTGGTAGGATCCCATATTGTTTGTGGTTTTACAATTTGATTAATAAAATTGGTAAACCCTGCAGCATTGCCAGCCGGGTCTTTATTGGTAAATGTACCCGATAAAGTAAAAGTATTAAAATTAACCCGATGAATACCTGGGTCCGGCATAATGCCATTGGTCGGGTCTTTTACCGCCAAGCAAAACGAAATGCCACTAGAAGCTATAACAGGTTGAAATGCCGCAGGACAATTGGCCACGTTTTGACCCGTTCCCGCAAAATCGTTGTTTAAAACGGTAACTTGCGTAGTAATTTGCGCAATACTTAAATTAGGATGTGTTCCCACAGCCTGGCCCCCATGTATAACGTGAAACACAACGGGAATAACGTAAGAAGGCATGGCCGTTTTCCCATTAATGTGCGAAGCCTTGTAAGCCTCTACTTGCTGGTTAAACCAAGCATCCCACTCGGCACCAGGTATAGGGGTAGCGCAGGTACGATTAGGAACTCCTTTTTCAATATTAATTTGAGCGGTAAGCGCAGATGCTGCCATTACCGAGAACCCTAATACAATTTGACGTAAATGTTTTATCATGGTAGTAATATCTTATGCAATGCTAAAATACATATTTTAAAATGGTTTTAGAAAAAAATTACAAACAACAACGACGATTTAACACTTAACTAAAAACAAATAAAATTTTAGATGAAACGGAATCATTAACCGCACTAAGACAGATGGTTCGCCAAAAAATTTGGCTTCTACTGTCTAATACAATCTAACTCATTTTTTAAATATTGATTTTAAGCGTTTTACAGAGTTAGATATTTTATTCTAAAGAACTTCTTTCTTGAAATGGCGGCTAAAGTTGATAGCCCGACCGCCTTAATAGAACTGTACATTAGCTAAAATAGATAGTTTCAATTATACACTAAGCTACCAACAAACTTTATAGGAGCAAGGCAAAAAACGGTATTACAGTAAAAATATTTAGAATGAAATAAACGTTACTGGCTTTCAAAAAACACAAATGACTCGTCTTTTTATTACGCATATTTAATGGCTGTATCAAAACTTTCGGCTTGTGCCTCCATTACCAATAGTTCCCAATCTTTTGGATAGGGTGCTTCTAATAAACTACTTTTTAAAACATGCGGGTACATTTCGGCATAGGTTTGAATTTGATTGGCACTCACCCGACGGTAAATATGCGAGCGGTGCAAATGATCGGGATGATCAATACCTGCGGCAGCCATCAATTCGACCGCCGCTTTAATGGTTTCGGATTGGTAATTAGCCACGCGCACGTGTTTATCGCTAACATCTAAGCCACTATAAAGTTTGGGATCTTGCGTGGCTACACCAGTTGGGCATTTGTTGGTATTACACTCTAATGCCTGTATGCAGCCCAAGGCCAACATCATGGCGCGCGCGCCGTTACACATATCGGCTCCTAACGCAAAGTTTTTAACTAAATCAAATCCAGTGTGTACTTTTCCAGATGCAATTATTTTGATGTGTTTTTTAATACCAAATCCGTTTAAAGCATCCGATACAAACGCCAAGGCATCGCGCAAAGGCATGCCCACCGAATTGCTAAACTCTAGTGGAGCCGCGCCTGTTCCGCCTTCGCCGCCATCTACGGTAATGAAATCGGCAAAGCAGTTGTGTTTTAACATGGCCTTACAAATACTTAAAAACTGACTTTTTTGACCAATACATAATTTAAAACCAATGGGTTTACCACCGCTTAACTCTCGCAATTTTTTTATAAAATTTACTAACTCTTCGGGGGTAGAAAAAGCGGTGTGGTAAGGTGGAGAGAGTACATCTTTTCCTTTTTCGACCAAACGAATTTTAGCAATTTCGTCGGTTACTTTTGAAGCTGGTAAAATGCCACCATGTCCGGGTTTTGCACCCTGACTGAGTTTTACCTCAATCATTTTAACGTTGGGGTGTTGCGCCCGTTCGGCAAAGGCTTCGTAGCTAAAGGTTCCATCGGCATGGCGACAACTAAAATACCCAGTACCTATTTGCCAAATCACATCGCCCCCAGGTTCGAGGTGGTAAGGACTTAAACCGCCCTCGCCCGTGTTATGCGCAAATCCACCCCGTTTAGCCCCAGCATTTAAAGCTAAGATGGCATTTTTACTAAGGCTACCATAACTCATGGCACTCACATTAAAAATACTTGCCGAGTAAGGTTGTTTACAATCTGGCCCGCCTACCTTAACCCGTGGATGATGATCTATTTTATGAGGTGGCAAAGGGGCAATGGAATGATTTAACCATTCGTAGCCCACATCGTAAACATTAAGTTGTGTGCCAAAAGGCGTTGTATCATTTACTTTTTTAGCCCGTTGATAAATAACATTTCGACTTAAACGGTTGTAGGGTGTGCCGCTGGTATCGCTTTCAACAAAGTACTGCAACACCTTTGGGCGCAGCCACTCGGCCAACCAACGCATGCGCCCAACTATCGGAAAATTGCGCCGTAAGCTATGCTGCGTTTGATACAAATCGCTTAGACCCAAATAAATAATAAGTAAAGCTAAAACAAGTAAAGGCCATAACCACGGGTAATAAAAACCTCCCCAACCCAGAAGTAGGACAACTAACAATGAGGTACTAATAAATTTCGCTTTCATAACTAAATAATAAAAAATTAAATTTAATAAAACGAAATCACTTTCTTTCTTGAAAACTTCGTTTAAATAAATAATAAATCGGAATACCTATGGCAATTATAACCAATCCCATACTTGTATTAAATGGTTTGGCTAGTATTAAGTTAATACAAATAACCGCGGTTACTAAAATATATAAAGCTGGAACAACCGGATAACCAAAGGCTTTGTAAGGGCGTTCTAAAGTAGGTTCTTTTTTTCGTAACCAAAATAAAGCGGCAATGGTTACACAATAAAAAATGAGAGAAGAGAACGTGGCGTAATTTAATAAATCGCCATAGGAACCGCTTAAACACAATAAGCACGCCCAAATACCTTGTACCCACAAGGCTTTGGCGGGCACATTATACCGATTAAGTTGAGCGGCTTGTTTAAAAAATAAACCTTGGTTGGCCATGCTTTCAAACAGACGCGAGCCGGCTAAAATAAGACCATTGTTGCAGCCAAAGGTTGATATAATAATTAAAATGGCCATCACATAAACCGCACCTTGCCCCATTAAAGCGTGTAATGCCGCGGTTCCTACCCGATCGTTGCTTGCTAAATAAATGCCATTTCGTAAGGTTTGGTCGGTGGCGTTAGGCTCGCCCATGGCTGGTAACACAATAAAGTAAGCTACATTGGCTAAACAGTATAAAATGGTTACTAAAGCAACGCCAATTAATAAGCCTAAAGGAATATTACGTTTCGGATTTTTGATTTCGCCCGCAATAAACGTTACATTATTCCACGCATCGCTGCTAAAAAGCGCACCTATCATGGCTGTGCCCATGGCGCAAAAAATGGCTATTCCCGTTAATGGACTCGTTGTTCCATTTTTTGGGTTATAGGTTGCCGCCGCTAATGGATTTGTAAAATTACTAGCCAAATAATTAGACCCTCCCAAGGCTAAAAGACTTAATACAATGATGCCGAACAAGGCTAATAGTTTAGCACTGGTAAACAAACGTTGAATCCATTTACCGTTTTCGATGCCTCGGGTATTAACCCACGTTAAAAATAAAATAGAAGCCATTCCTAAAACCTGAGTCCACGTAACGCGGAAGAACCCAATGGAAAGGCATACATGACTGGCTTCAAAAAAAGGAAAAAAGATGGCGCAAAACTTTGCAAAGGCAACCCCCACAGCGGCAATTACGCCCGTTTGGATGACCATAAAAACCGTCCACCCGTAAACAAAAGCTGTTCTATTGCCAAAAGCCTTTTGTAAATAAATAAATTGCCCGCCCGCTTGCGGCATCATTCCCGCCAACTCGCTATAACTCAATGCCGCAAACAAGGTGAGTACGCCACTTAATAACCAACAAAGTAACACCCAAAACGGACTCATTAATTCTCGCATCATATCGGCACTCACAATAAAAATGCCGCTGCCTATCATACTCCCTGCTACTAAAAAAGTAGTATCTAATAACCCAAGTGTTCGTGTTTTTTCATTCATCTAATCGCTAATATAAGTAAATTTGCAGTTCATTAATAAGTATGAAAGTAATTGGGAATAGAATAAGCATTTTAAAAAAAGAAGATTTATTAAGTATTGTTATTTTACCAACTACCGATAAAAAGAAACTCGGGTTCTTGTTTTTGTGGCTCATGGCTTGGACCATTTGTGGCTTGATTGTTTTTTTTAATTATTTCAAAATCCAAAATCAAGATTCAAAATTGTTCATCATCATTTACCTTTCTTTTTGGGCGTATTTCGAGTTTCAAATTTTACGCACCTTTTTATGGAAACGATTTGGGAAAGAAAAAATTTGGATTAAAGGTGGCTTTTTAAACTACCAACGCGAAATCAGTAAAAAAGGTAAAATAAAAGATTTTGATTTAGAATTAATAAACGATTTAAAACTGATTGAACTGAGCCGTAGCAGTTGGAGCGATAGTATCAATCAAAGTTTTTGGGTGAAAGGTGGCGAGCGTTTACAATTTAAAGTACAAGCCAAAACTATTTTGTTTGGCATGCAGCTTAATGATGAAGAGGCGCGTGCAGTTTTAAACGAATTAAAAACAGCTATCAAATCGTAACTGTTAGTCGCGTTTAATGTTTAACAACAAAGTTCTATTGTTTTTACAACGGTCGCTAACCACTACTTTTAGGTTTAAATTTCCTTTCGCACTTTCAGCGTCGAACGTGTAAGTTAAACGGTTGGTTTTTAAATCGAACGTTGCTAATTGCCAAACGTCATTTATATAAAACGCATAAGTATCAACTCCAGTTAATTTATCTTCGATAAGAAACGAAATACTATTCCATTTTTTTTGTTTCAATAGTTTGTTGTTAGGTACTTCGCAAGTAATAGTTGGTGCTACGGTATCTTTCCCTAAGGTAAACCAACCAAAATTTTTAACCGAGTAAAACAACGAGTCGCCCGAAACAATGGGCGGAAACACCAAATTATTACTTTGCATAATTACATGCGGTAAATCGTTTAAATACTTAGCGGGGGCTTTAAACCCAATAATGGCGGTCGAATTGAGGTTAGCTTCGGTTGGTAAAATAATTAACTTGCCCGTGGTTGAAATGGTATTTTCTAAAATTAAATTGGTGGAGTTGTACAACGTTTTAGCGGGAATAAAAATGGTTAGATCGTTTTTCCGATAGATAAAATCTTCTAAGCAATTAACCTTGCAATCGTTGGTAATAAAATTCGATTTCCAATACTGTAATTTATTAGAACGGATGTAAACCACCGCTTCGCTTTGGTTACCATTTTCGTCGGTTGCAACCAAACGTAACTGGTGATAATTGGTATCGCTCAATATAATACGTCCTTTAGCAGCCGATTTGTCGTAAAAACGAGCGGGATAAACTTGAGGTAAAAAACATTTTTGTAAACGTAATTTATTTTTGGTGATGCTATATTCGTTCACGTAACGGTGATCTTTAAAATCAATGGCTTTAAACACATGGTTATACCTTAGCCGCCCATCTAAATACCAGTCTATCATGTGGATATTATTTTCGCTTCCATTGGCTTTCATTTTATCGCTGCCTTCAAAAGCCAAGCCCAATAAATTACTGTTAAACGTAAGCGAGTCGTTGTCCACAACCAAACTATCTTTTACCAAACGCACGCCTATTGTGTTTAAAAATTTTGGCATTAAGGTATCTTGTAAATCAAAAAAGCCCAATGCTTTGATGCGTGGTTTTTGCGAATCGTAAAAGCTGTAAAAGTACAAGGGATTGTAAGGTGTTTCGGTGATGGCATCTCTAACCTCGAAATGTAAATGCGCTCCCGTTGAGTTACCCGAATTGCCGCTTAAACCAATCACTTGTTTTTGAAGCACCGAAATTTCTCCGGGTTTTAAAAACAATTCTACCTCAAAACTTTGTTTACTTAATTGGGTTTGCTTAACCCGCTTTTGAACGGCTTCTAAAAAACTATTCAAATGTGCATACACGCTAACCATGCCATTGGGGTGTGTAATGTAAATAGAACGGCCATAGCCTGTGCTACTCACCTTGATGCGCGATACATACCCTTCGGCCACTGCATAAACAGGTAAATTTTGTTTATTATTCGTTGAAAAATCTATTCCTGCATGAAAATGATTAGGTCGCAACTCGCCGTAATTTCCTGTAATGCTTAAAGTAGAATCGATTGGATATACAAAATAGCCCGAAGCAAATGCAGGTAACTTTTGAGCCAGGCTGGCTTGCACAACCAACCAACAAACAAGAGTTATATTAAACAGAATAACGTTTTTCTTTCTTATCATAAAATGCGGTTAATAACACCAAAATAAATACAAAACCCAAATTGCCTGCCGAAGTTTGAAGCATACTTTCTACACAAAAATTAAGCGTGAAAATAAGACCTGCTAACACCATTAATACATTTCGTTTTAGTAAACCCCAGGTACTTAAACCAATGGTTAAGGTTAGTAGAATTAAACCGCCTAAATAGCCCATGCCTAAAAGCGTTTGGAAATATTGATTGTGAGCATTGAGCCGATGTTCGTAAGCCCCCGATAAGTCGTTTTCAAAATAGTGTTGATAAAGCACATCGTTTACATCGCCTACACCAAACCCAAAAAAACCTGCTTTAGGTAATACATCCATACATTGTTGCCATATTAATAAACGTACCTCTGTGCTTTCGGTGCTGGCTTTGTTGAGTTGTTGGTAGTGGATGTGTTGAATGCTCGATAATCGGTTTAATGACTCGGGAAATAAACGGGTAAATAAAAATCCTAAAACTATAAATCCTAAAATAAGTAAAAGTGATTTTTTCAAACTAAAGTACGAACGAAATTTATAGATACCCGCCAAGGGCAGTACCAGAGCCAAAATAACCATTCCAATTTTAGAAGCCGCTAAAATAACACCCATGCACAAAAAAATAAGTACTGCTAAAAACACCAATTTATTTTGCAACACTGGCATTAGTGTTTTGTGTGGAAGTACCATTAAAAAAACAATTCCTAAACTTAAATACATACTAAAATAACTTGGATGTAAAAAGGCCGAAAAGCTCATGTAATAAGGAAACGTTCCACTTTTTAAATAGCTAATTAATCCGTTAGCTAGTAATAAAAGTAAACTAACAACCAAGCCTGCTAAGTACCAACCTATTGTTTTATAAAACGTGCCAAAGCGGTAATGAAATAAAAATAATAAGTAGGGTAAAAGTAAAAACGATAATTTAACTTCAATAGCGGTGTGTGCTTCTTTTGCGTTGGCCGAGCCTAATGCGCTAATAACGGTGGCTACAAAAAATAAAACAGGAAATAAAAACGCTGGTTTACGCCAAGCGGTTGGGTAGAAGTTGGATTTAATTAATGTAAATGAATGCAAGGCCCAAAGAGCTATAACCCACGATAGGACAACGCCGCCAAAGGGCAGTAAAAATGCAAACAGGATGGGCCAGTGATGAAACGAACTATGGTGCCAATTTTTTTTCATGCTTTTTGAAAAACACCTATTAAATGCGTTTGTAAAATAGGCCAATTTAAAAAAGGATATAACCGCCCTACCCTACGCCCAATGGGTGGTGCCAAGGTTAATTTTTTGATGTGCTTATTTTTTGCCAACGGAAATAAGCTTTCTAACTCGGTGCGATTTACTTTTCGAACATCTGGGTTATTGGGATTGTTATATGCAAAATCGTACCATAAAATAATACCATTTGGCTTTAACCATTGCCACATTTTTTTTGCTAATTGAATACGATCGTTTGTGTTTAAAATAGAGGTGAATACTGTGGATTGATAAATTATATCGAACTGAGCGGAAAGCGTTAAATCGAAAACATTGCCGGGTAAACACTTGCAATTGGGGAAATATGTTTCGAGTGCTAAAATACGCTCGGGTAATAATTCGTTAGCATTGAGGTTGGCCCACGGAATACCTAAGTGGTTAAAAAATGGAAGGTTACCGCCTTGCCCTGCGCCAACTTCTAAGAAGTGTACGTTTTCAAAACTGGTAAAATAATGGGCTAACAGTTCACGTGTTTTATGCTCGCGCTCTTGGTCCACAAATTGTTCGTAATAGCCGCTTTTGCTTTGGCGATGCAAGGCTTGTTGATAGCGTCGTTCGTATTGTTTTTTAATATCTTCGGCTGCGTTGCTCATGTTAATGTTTTTAATTGATTAAAAAACAATTGGGCAATTGTATCGCGGTTAAAATGTTGTTGCACAAAGCGTCGTCCGTTTTGCCCCATTTTACTGGCTTTTTCTGGATTGTTGACGAGGTAATGAATGGTTTCTACCAAAGCTAAAACATTTTCGGGCTCAAAAAATAAGCCGCATTGCCCTTTGGTAATAAACAAATCTTTAGCTTCTCCATCTACCCCTAATAAAACAGGCACTTCCATGCTTAGGGTTTCAAATAGTTTAGAGGGAATAGCTCCTAAAAATAAATCTAATTTTCGTAAAGGAATAATGGCAGCGTTTACCGATTTTAAAACCGAGGGCATTTGTGTTTTGGTGATGGCTTCTAAAAAAAATACATTGTTTAATTGCTTTTCGGTTTTTAAAATTTGTAAGCGTTCTTTTTCGGGACCACTTCCTAGTAAAACAAATTTAATGTTTGTAGTTGTTTTAAAGTGTTCCGCAGCATTTAAAATAATTTCTAAACCTTGGGCTATGCCAATAATGCCGGCGTATAATAAAATGAAATCGTTTTGTTGAAAGCCTTGTTGATTGCGCCAATTGGAGGTAACAACACTATCGGGATGATAATAACTTAAATCTACCCCATTGGGTAGCCAATAGGTTTTTACTTTTGGGAAACGTTGGTTTATACTTTTACAAATACCTTGTGTTTGCCCAGTTACAAGAATTGCACGTTGGTATAATTTGGCTTCGAGCCTATAGGCTAGACGTAATAAAAAAGCGTTGTTAACAACCCCCAATTTTTCGGCACTTTCGGGCCATAAGTCGCTTACATTAAAAATTAATTGAGCTTGCGTACGTTTGGCTAAGTACATGGCACTGTATCCTAAAAATAGGGGTGGCGATTCACAGAGCAAAAAATCGAATGTGCCTAAATGCCGCCGACCTTGCCGAGCACTTGATATAACAAACGAAAAATAATTACGCAATCGGTTAATAATGGATTTATTTTTAGAAACGTAAATGGAACTGCGGTGTAGGGTTAATCCGTTCATGTCTTCCACAACATACCGTTTACCTTTGTAGGCTTCGTAAATTTCGTACTGTGGATAATTGGGCATGGCGGTAAGCACCGTTATTTCTATACCCAAAGCTTTTAGTCGCAACGCCAATTCGTATAAACGATTTTGAGGTGCACCTACTTCGGGCGGAAAATATTGCGTTAATATGAGTAAACGTTTAATGTTTAATTTTTAAATATAATTCACTTAGATAGTTCTGATAAATTTACAAAGCAAAACAGAGCCAACCATCTATTTCTATTAATAAATTATTTACAACACGTCCTTAGTAACTTTTAATGCGTTTAATTCAACTGGTAGTTTCTTGAAACTTTAGATTTTCACTTCCAGCTTTTAAACTTTAGTTTTAGATAGGTTGAGGGTTTTTTCGTGTTGCTCTATGTTTGTAAACAACCTGTAGTTTTAATTCGAAGCAAGTCTTTTTTAATATTAGGTATTTACTTTTCTTTTACTTGAGGGAAACCCCAACCGTTTCCTCTTAAAGTTACTTAAAGGACAAGAATGGCACTGAAATTAAAGATACAATTGCTAGCTATCTTGCGAATTTGTCCTCAGAATGAAAGAGGTTTATTAAATGTATGGTGTGTTTTTAGCATCCTCAAAAGTGGTAAATTGTAAAGCACCCCCCTCGTCCTTTTTTGAGCGTTAGCGGAAACGAGGACGTGCTAAACAGGCGTTTGTAACGCCCATACCATCACTTTATCTGCGTTACAAACGCAGTTCCCAAACGTCCTCGTTACGCTTCGCTAAACAAGGACGAGATAGGGGTAAACTCAATAGCTGTAAGTGTGAACACTTTTATTAATGTAAACTCTTTTTGCGTGAGGGACAATTTCGACTTCGCTCAATATAAATTCGGCGATAGCCCAATGCAGGCGTTAGCGTGGTTTTGTGTGAATGAGGAGGGGGGCAAAAGTCTGGTGGACTTTTGAGCCAGCGTGCGCGGAAGCCGATAGCCCGACCCCGATTTAAAATTTTAATGATATACTTTTTAATTACACAAACAACTACAGATTAAATACAAACACTAAAAGTAGATAAGGGGTCACGTCCAAAAAATAATTAGTAGTTGGCATTAGAAGTTGTTTGCAACCCTATCATTTATTCTCCATTTCTTTTTATTAGCCGTTCAGAAATCCATTAGACGATTTATTTAAAGTAAGTTGATTCAAATTTAGAGTAACGCAACTCATTTTACCGTGTTGTAGTTTGAATTTCCTTTGGTATCTTTAACCGTGTTTAAAAATGTATGACGACTTTACAAAATTATGCCTGCGGGCAATGGGTAAGTGGTGCCGATAGTGGCACGCAATTGTTTAATGCCATAACAGGCGATTTAGTGGCAAATGCCAGTAGCAAAGGATTAGACTTTGGACAAATGATGGATTATGCGCGCCGTGTAGGAGGGCCTAAATTGCGCCAACTTACCTTTCACCAAAGGGGAATGATGTTAAAAGCATTGGCCACGCATTTATTAAGTAAAAAAGAATTGTTTTATAAAATAAGTTGGGCCACAGGTGCTACCCGCGCTGATAGCTGGGTGGACATAGAAGGCGGCATTGGCAATTTATTTACTTACGCCAGTTTGCGCCGTCAATTTCCGAACGAAACTTTTTGTTACGACGGCGATGTGGCGAGGCTTTCTAAAAACAACACGTTTATTGGCCATCACATTTGCGTACCCAAAGAAGGTGTAGCCCTTCACATTAATGCGTTTAACTTTCCGGTGTGGGGCATGCTCGAAAAAATTGCCGTTAACTTTTTTGCTGGAGTACCAGCTATTGTTAAACCTGCCACACTTACCAGTTTTTTAACCGAGGCGGTTGTTAAAGAAATTATTGCGAGTGGCATTATTCCTGAAGGTGCTTTGCAATTAATTTGCGGCAGTGCCAATGGTATTTTAGATTATGCGCAAAGCCAAGATGTGATTACGTTTACAGGATCGGCTTCAACGGGTAAAATGCTAAAATCGCATCCACGTTTGCTCGAAGAAAGTGTACATTTTAATATGGAAGCCGACTCGTTAAACTGCTGCGTATTGGGTAGCGATGTAAGCCCCGACCAACCTGAATTTGATATTTTTATTAAGGAAGTAGTGCGCGAAATTACAACCAAAGCCGGACAAAAATGCACGGCTGTGCGTCGCATCATTGTTCCCGAAAATTTAATAGAAGATGTTCACCTTGCTTTGGGCAAACGCTTGGCATCTAACATCATTGGCGACCCCAACATAGAAGGCGTGCGCATGGGATCGTTGGCTGGCAAGTCGCAATTAATTGAAGTAAAAGAAAAAGTAGAACTGCTTTCTAAAACACAAAAAATAATTATTGGCGACTTTGAAAACTTTGAAGTTAAAGGTGCTGATAAAACCAAAGGCTGCTTTATGCCTCCTATTATTTTCTTAAACGAACAACCTTTTACCAACACCGATTGCCACCATGTAGAAGCCTTTGGCCCTGTGAGTACCATTATGCCTTACAAAACTATTGAAGAGGCCATTGAACTTAGTAAAATGGGGAAAGGCAGTTTAGTGAGTTCTATTATAACAAACAGCGAACGCATTGCTCGTCAATACACCATTGGTGCGGCTTGTATGCACGGACGTATTTTGGTTTTAAATAACGAATGTGCCAAAGAAAGTACAGGTCATGGTTCGCCCATGCCTATGCTTGTGCACGGAGGCCCCGGAAGAGCGGGCGGTGGCGAAGAAATGGGTGGTAAACGTGGGGTGTTTCATTATTTGCAACGTACCGCCATACAAGGTAGCCCCAGTATGATTACGGCGATTCTAAATAATTATCAAGTAGGTGCTAAACAACTTATTAAAGAGGTGCATCCGTTTCGACAATACTTTGAGGATTTAGAAATTGGTGAAACCACTATTACACCAACGCATACCGTTAGTGAAGAAGACATTGTCAATTTTGCTAACATTAGCGGCGATAAATTTTATGCCCATTTGCAGCCCGAGGCTTTAGATGGAACCATTTTTAAACGCACCGTAGCGCATGGGTATTTTATTTTATCGAAAGCAGCTGGTTTATTTGTAGATCCGCCTAAGGGACCTGTGTTACTGAATTATGGCATTGATGAATGCCGTTTTACACGTCCTATTTACCCAGGAATGACCATTGGTGTTAAATTTACGTGCAAAGAAAAAATTGAAAACGATAAACCTTTATTAGCCGCTAATGGAACAGAAACAAAAGTAGGCATTGTTAAATGGGTGGTTGATATTTATGATGCCAGTTCGCCCGACGTGTTGGCACAATATGGTGCGCAAGATCAAGCTGGGCAAACCGTTGGCATTGCTACTATTTTAACTATGGTGAAGAAAAAAGAACAAGGTTAAACCCAAGTATTTTGGTGAAAAGGATAGTGAAGACCAAATGAAGAACTTTAGGGTATTGGTAAATTAACCTTTATTAACCCAAGCTATTAGAATTGGCATAAATTTTGTTTTTAACTTTCTCAAATCTATATTTACACATTATTTAATTATGAAATCGCTTTTAACAATTTTATGGATAGGTGCAGCCGGAAGTTTATTGGCACAAGGCCCTAAGGGTAAAACCCCAAAAATGGCACCCATGCTTAGTGCAGGTTATTATGTTAACTTAAAAGGAGACACCATTCGTGGCGAAGTGCAAACCAATCCCGCAGAAGAAATTTTCTTTTATCAAAAGTTAATGTTTAAACCTAAAGGTGCTGGAAAATTAGCTGAGATAAGCGATAAGAAAGCTAAAGCGTATGGTTTCGATGACAAGCATTTTTTATTAGTGCCGTTCGATCAACAAACGAATGTTTATTTGAGATACCTCACCAAAGGGCGTTTAAACTTTTTCGAGTATAAATATGCCGTTACCGAAGCCGGACAAGAACTCATCAAGAGTATGTATTATGTACAAGATACTAAAGCTGGCGAGGAAGACAAAGCTTTACGCGAATTGACAAAAATCAGTCAAAATTTTTATAAAAAAGATTTGAAACCGTTTATGAAAGATCAACCCATGCTATGGACTGATTTTGATAAATTCAATTTTGATTTACCAGTTGTGGTGAAAGCCATTCAAGAGTTTAATAAAATGTATGAAACCAATTAAACATTTTGGAGGGCTTACTAAATTGCTTTAAAAAAAGAAGGGTGGCTTAGGCTTCCCTTTTTTTGTAACCATTTCGTTATGGCATTAAAAAATTATCTAAAAAAACAAATACTAGCCACCGCATTTTATCCTTTAATTTTTATGGGCTTGTGTTGGTTGATTTTCATTTTTGACCAAATTTTTTCGTTACAACTTTTTACGTTTGGTATTTTACCTCGCACTGTTATTGGGTTAAGAGGTATTCTTTTTTCGCCTTTGCTTCATGCTAATTTAGAGCATATTTTATCGAATACCTTACCTATTTTAGTTTTAGGCTCGCTCTTTTTTTACTTCTATAAAAAAATAGCCAAGCCAGCTATTGTTTGGATTTGGCTAATTAGTGGCCTTTGGTTGTGGATAGGTGGTCGTAATAGCCAAGATAGTCCAACTTTACACGCAGGTGCCAGTATTTTAATTTATGGACTTGCTACTTTTTTATTTTTTAGCGGCGTATTTCGAAAAAACTTGAGGTTAATGATTGTATCGGCGTTAGTTGTTTTTTTGTACGGCAGCATTATGTGGGGCGTGTTACCGCTTAAACAAGAAATGAGTTGGGAAGGGCATTTATCGGGGGCTTTAGCTGGCCTTTTGGTAGCTTACAATTATCGAAAAGAAGGACCTCAAAAACGGCAATACGTTTGGGAAGAGGAAGATGAGGACGATGCCAATCCAAATGAAGCCTACTGGAATCAAGATCCTAATGCTCCTAATACAAATACGGGCTTTCCGAATCGCCTTGATTTGTTTTAAGATTGATTTCGGGGAATGGATTAAAGGCTTCTTTTAGTTTGGCACGCAAAGGTGCAAAGTACGCAAAGGAAGGTATTAAGTCTATTGGTATTTGTTAACCATTTATGATGACACGCAAAGGCGCAAAGTTCGCAGAGGTGGAAAGGGATTGGCTTGTTGTTGCTAAATTTTTTGAGGCACGCAAAGGAGCAAAGGACGCAAAGGAGGAATTAAGTCTATTGGTATTTGTTAACCATTTATGATGACACGTAAAGGCGCAAAGTTCGCAAAGGAGGAAATGTATGAACCATTGATGCTGGATTGAGGATAAATAGCTTCGTTAACAGTTAAACCGTAAATAGAATTTAGGTATAACTGGTTAAAACTCATCTAAACCAAGCCTCTGTTCTTGGCATAAAATTGTATCTTTACAAACTTTTTAATGGATTAACCACTTATTAAATAAAAGTGGCCACTTATTAAATTGTTACGCATTTATCATGTCGTTTTTTATAAATTTAAGTATGAGTCGAATAAGGTATCTATTTCCTAAATGTATTGGGGTCTTACTACTTTTTTTAACTTTCGGTAAACTTTCGGCACAATGCAACTTTTTTGTAAATGTTACCAACGATCCACTTTTCTGCATTGGCTCTTCTACTTCGGCTACAGTAACCCCTCTAAATGGTTCTTTAGGTACACCGCCTTATACTTACACTTGGTCGCCCGCCGTTTCAACGGGTTCAACGGCTAACGGACTTGGCCCTGGGGTTTACAACATTAGTGTTACCGATTTTAATGGCTGTGTAGCTAGCACGCAATTGGTTATAGTGAGTGCCAGTAGTCCAACCATTACTTTCGCCGTAACCGATGTGCAATGCTTTGGAGCGGCCAATGGATCGCTTGTTGCCAATGCGTTTAATGGCGTAGCACCATACACTTACACATGGACGGGGCTTGGCATCAACACTACTTCGTTAACCAATTTAGCTCCGGGCGTTTACACCTTGCAAGCCACCGATAATTCGGGTTGTCCGTTTTCAAATACTGTTTCTATTACACAACCTTCAAGTCTTACAGCAGCATTTAATAGCCCAACCATTGCTTGCCCTAATGGTAAAACTACTGCTACTATTGTTTTAAATGGTGGCACAGCACCATACACACAAACCACCACGCCTGGTAATCTAACTGCGGTTAATTTAGCTTCGTTGAGTGCTGGTATTTATACTACACAAATACGCGATGCCAATGCCTGTTTACTTACCGTTACCAATACCATTGTTCAACCTCCTCTCTTTTTAGCTACTTATGTAAAAACACCCGAAACTTGCGATGGCAATAAAAACGGAGGTATAATAGCCAATGTAAGCGGAGGAACCCCAGCCTACACCTATTCGTGGAGCGTTACACCAGCGCAAAACAGTGCAACCCTCAACAACATTGGTGCTGGCAATTACAGCCTACAAGTAAAAGATGCCAACAACTGTAATTTTACATTTACAACTAATCTGACCTTGTTAAACGGATTTGGAGTTGTTATTAATTCTACCAAGCTAATTTCGTGCTTCGGCGCGTGTAATGGCAGCATAAGTGCGCAAGAGACAGGAGGTATTCCTCCTTTCACTTATCAATGGCAAGGACCTATCTCCTCTACCCTTTCGAGCATAACTAATTTATGTGCAGGCAATTATACCATTGGCATTACCGACAATACGGGCTGTACCACTTATCAACAAATCAATTTAGCCAATCCGCCAGCTATTGGGGCAGGTGTATTGGGCAATACCATCACTTGTGTTAGTAATCCTGTAACTTTAACGGCTTCTATAAATGGTGGCACGCCTCCTTTTACTTATGCTTGGATACCTGCTGCTGCCATCCAAAGCGTTATCAGTGTAACGCCAAGCGTAACAACAAGCTATTCGGTAAACATTACTGATAACAATGGTTGCATAACCCGCGCTAGTAACACGTTACAAGTACGACCAGCATTAACTGCATCGGTGCCTGTTAACAACACGGGTTTGTGTTTAGGTGCCGAGTTAACCATTAATCCCGTGGTAGCTGGTGGCGATGGTAATTATACCTATCAATGGTTACCGCTGGGCGTTACCACATCGAGTATCAATTTAAAAAACTTAAATGTCCCTAATTTCACTCTAGTGGTAAGAGATGGTTGCAACTCACCTGCCGCCGTGAGGGTAA
The DNA here is from genome assembly GCA_013297775.1 of Bacteroidota bacterium. Classification (GTDB taxonomy): domain Bacteria; phylum Bacteroidota; class Bacteroidia; order B-17B0; family Aurantibacillaceae; genus Aurantibacillus. Next base: position 91,777 of record JAAFIL010000002.1, on the reverse strand, counting down.
TAACGTTAACCATATTCCCCAAAACAAAAGTCAATTTTGAATCGGTTTGGCAAACGGGATGCGAACCTTTTTGTACGCAATTTGATAATAACACTCCTAAAAGTAGTAATGAAATTTGGACGTTTGGCGATGGCCCCAATCAACAAACAGGCAGCAACGCATCGTATTGTTATAAAACCAACGGGAGCTTTGATGTTAATTTAAGCTTAACAGACTCTAATGGTTGCAAGCAAGATTTTACCAAAAAAAATTACATTACTGTTTTAAAAAAACCTGCAATTGGTTTTTCGCTTAGTAATCCTAATCCTACCTTTTATGAACCCGAAGTATTCTTCAGCAACACAACTGATTTTGCTCTAGCTTATGAATGGTGGCTCGATAAAAAATTAATTTCTAATCAAAAAGATTTAAACTATGTATTTAACGATACCAAGTGTTATAACTTTACTCTTATTGCTATTAACGATAAAGGTTGCAGCGATTCTTTAACTCGAAATATTTGTGTAAGTGATGGCTTTAATTTTTATATACCCGATCATTTTAGCCCAAATGACGATGACTTAAACGAAGTATTTATACCTAAAGGAACTGGTTGGAATAAAAACGCCTATTCACTCGAAATATTTAGCCGTTGGGGCTTTTCGGTATTTAAAACCAACGACGTTGCCCAAGGCTGGGATGGTTCTTACAAGGGAACTTTGGTAAAACCCGATGTTTTTATTTGGAAAGCCAAACTACAAGATGAATTTGGCAAAGAGTACAATTATAACGGCACTATTACGGTTATTCGTTAAATCCATCCACTTCAAAAAAGGGAAATTTTTAAAAAGAAAATTAACCCCAAAGAGATTTAGTGCATAAAATAAGGGCAGACAAAGTTTCCAAAAGAATTAATGGAACAATCCCATATCGTGGGGATTTGGCATAAATTTTGAATTTGATACGGTTCAAATTAGCTTCAACTGGCTGTTTACGGTTAAACCCCTCAAGCCTGAACTTTCATATATTATTGCAGTTTTATCTCTCACTACTATTTCAATGGTCTGTTTAGGAACAAAAAAACACCTTTTATAAAGTTCCTTAATTGGATATTAACTTTAAAAAAGGTGTTTTTTAATTGTGAAAGCGAATAAATCGTTGCCTGCGTTTACCGGTTTATCTTGATAAGTTCTAAATCGAAAACTAACCAAGTATTAGGAGGAATAGCACCAGGGTATCCGTTTTCTCCGTACCCTAAAGCTGGAGGAACTATAAATTTATTTTTTCCACCTGGTTTTAATAGCTGTATGCCTTCTACCCATCCTGGGATAACCCTTGTTAAATCAAATGTGGCTGGCTCGCCACTCTCGATGCTGCTGTTAAAAACTTTTCCATCTAAAAATGTACCGTGATAATGAACGGTAACATTACTATTGGCTTTAGGAGATTCGCCTGTTCCTTCTTTTTCGACAATGTAGCGTAAACCACTAGCAGTTACTTGCGTTTTACCATACTTTTCGGCAAGAATTTTTTCAACAGCTTCTTTTTCAGCTTTTAATTTTGCTTCGCGTTTAGCTACAGCGTTTGTTTTCTCTTCTTCAAAAAGTTTGGCACCATCAAAGGCTTCGGCTTCTTTTCCTTTGCGTAAAATGGTAATGCTGGTAATGGTTTGGTCTTGATTTGGTAAATCGTTACTGCCACGCGGTGCACTAGCAATAGAGTCAACGGCTTCAATGCCCATTACAACGTTTCCAAAAATATTATAACTTAACGGTAAAGGATAATCTTTATGCATGATAAAGAACTGACTACCGTTGGTGTTGGGACCTGAATTAGCCATAGCTAAAACTCCACGTAAATACCCTCTTTTTCCAATGTCGTTATTAGGGTCTAACTCGTCTTGAAATTTATACCCTGGATCGCCCGTTCCATTTCCAATTGGGCATCCACCTTGAATCATAAACCCAGGAATAACACGGTGAAATTTAAGTCCGTTGTAATAAGGTACGTTTTCAGCTTTCTTATTATTTTTAATTTTACCTTCGGCTAATCCAACAAAGTTAGCAACTGTAATAGGTGCTTGTTTGTGATCTAAGAATGCGTAAATTGTTCCTCTGTTGGTTTCAATTTTTGCATAAACACCATCAGCTTGTTTTTCTAAAAATTCTTTGTCCATCTTGTTATTATTTTTTTTGTTTTGAGCAATGCTCGCATTGAATAAGCCTATTGCCGCTAATATTGTTACTATTTTTTTCATGATTTGAATTTGTTTACAGAACTAATACAAAATCCTTGCCAAACTTTTCTTATTTATTCTTTTTTATATTAACCAATTCGAGTTTAAAGACCATTGGCGTATAAGGTGGAATTGAGCCGTAACCTGTTGGACCATACCCAGAAGCAGAAGGTAAAATAATGCGCGCTTTAGACCCTTTTTTCATAAGGCGAAGTGCTTTTTCCCAACCTGCAACAACTCTGTTACCGCCTAAAAGTAATGTATAAGGCATACAGTTTTCTTTAGGTTTATTTAAACCACCTTGTTGCGCTTCTTCAAAATTAGAGGTATCAAATATGCGGCCATCTAAAAACATCCCTGTATAAGCTACCGTTACCGAATCTCCGTTTTGAGCGACTGCGCCACTACCCGGACTATCTGAAATAAAATAAATACTATCAGCATTTAGTTTAACGTTTAATTTATTAGTAGCAATGTAAGTATCTATAGAAGGTTGTTCTTTTTCTTTCAACGCATTAACCATGGCTTCTTGTTCTGCCATTTGTTTTTTATTGTTTTCATCCATTTCTTGCTTAGTTTTTACGTCTTCCATTTTCATGTTAACTAGCAAAAACTCACCTTTTTTAATAAATGTAGGCAACTCGTTACCACGCATTGTTTTCAAGAAAAACGAATCGGCACTTATAATAAACGCTGCACTATCGCCTTTGCCCAAAAGCATAATCCCATCTTCGATACAGCCTTTGCACGATGATTTGGTCATAACCTGACGTAAAATACCGCTTCCATCTTGCACCACATCTTTAGAACTAACCAACAACGAATCGTTCGATTGTTTTTTAATGGTGTAACGAATAGAAAATCCTGAACCTTCGGTAGGTTTTACAGCCTTCTCGTCTTGTTTAAAAAATTTGTAATGAATACCGTTTTCAGAACGGGTATATCCATCAAATTGCGAATCATTTTTGCAAGATACCATTGCTAATGCCCCAGCACCAGCTAATAATAAAGTTTTTTTAATCATTTTGTTTAACATCTATTAAAGTGAGTGTATAAACTAGAGGCGTAAATGGTGGCACGCTACCGTTGCTGCTACCTAATTCGCCAAAAGCAAGTTGCGAAGGTAATATAATTTTAGCATTTTCATCTTTTTTTAAGTGTTTTATAACATAATTTATACCTCTTAGCACTTGGTCGGGGGTTCCTACCTTATAGGTTAAGGTTTGTGGGGTGGCATCTAAAAAACGACCGTCTAAAAATTGACCTCGAAACGAAAAAGTAACCACCTCACCACCTGTTAGTTGCATATTGGGTAAGTGGCTTGTATTGAACCAAGTAACCCCTAACGAATCGGTAAATGCCAATGGTGAGGATTGTTTCAGATAGGCTTTAATAGCAGAGGCTTCGGTATTAGAATAGGCGACCTTCAAATCTAACCAATCCGTAGCTGTTAAAACCTGTTTTACCTTCAGTTCTATTTTTACAAAACTATCGGCTTGGCAAAAGTAAGGAATGCGTTGGCTGCCAAATTGCTGCTTAAAAAAAATCGGTGGTTTTATATAAAGTTGCGCACTATCGCCGGTGTTAAGTTGTTGCACATACTGCATTAAATAATTAGCGGCTTGTGTTTTCGCACGAATAAATACTTTGTTAGCCCCTTCGTGCTGACTGTCCCAAAAAACAGAGTCGTTTAAGGTTTTAAATTTTACATCTAGCCAATAAAAACACTCTTCTAATTTAGGCTTTGTGTTTTCGCCAATTTCAATTAATTTGAAATAATACCCCTCGTTGTGCTGGCTAAAGCCTTCTAAATAAACAGGGGTGTTGGGCTTGCAATAAAGCAAAACAAATCCTGCAAGCAACCACAAACTATACCTTAGCGTTTTCAGAGGTTCAAAACTAAACATTTGTTGACTAATACATTAACCTAACTCATTAAAATAATCAACGGCTCTAAAACTGAAAAATCAATTGCTTATCGGGATAACTCACCTTAGCACTTTTCGTTTTACCATTTATTTCTATTTGACAAATATTCGTTTGTTCTTTAATAAAATCGTATAGCAACGTGTTTTCGATATTGATTTGTTGACAGGCGTTCACATTTTTTATTTCTAAATAGCACCAAATGGCTTCTGCCTCTTGCTCAAAGCCTATCCAATTTAGCCAACTTGCTTTTCCATTTATTGTTATTAACAAACGGGATTTAATATAATTGTGTAGCAAGGTGTTTAACTCTGCTTTGTTACTGCCGTTTATCAAATCTATTTTTTTGGTATTCAATTTTCGCAGAGCATCTTCTATATCATTTGTAAATAACTTACAAGTAATATTTAACGATTTATCCTTAACATTGTGGCTTAATGTGGTAACCGAAATAAAAAAAGGATGCCGCGCAGAAATAAAAAAACTGGTGAACACCACCAAACAAAATAGTTTTAAATACCGTTTATGAAAAAAGCGTTTAAACATATCTTGCAAAAGTACTAAAATGGATGCATTTAAACTTTGGTTCGTAACTGGACTCGAACACATCACCGATTTGAATGGATACGACCACCTTCTCTTTGTTAGTTTATTGGTTTTAACGTATCCATTTCACCATTGGGGGCGTTTGCTAGGTTTAATAACGGCTTTTACAATTGGACATTCTTTTTCCTTGGCTTTAAGCAGCCTTCACCTCATTCAACCACCTCAAAATTTAATCGAGTTATTAATTGCCTTTAGTATTTTAGCAGTTGCCATTTATCATTTAGTTCATTTTAAAAAAGCAAAAAACGAACGGGCTATTTTTATTTACATCTCAGTTCTAATATTTGGATTTATTCATGGCATGGGGTTTTCGTTTCTTTTAAACGGGATGTTAGGAACCGAAAAAAGTATCGTTTTGCCTTTACTGTATTTCAACTTAGGAATTGAAGTAGGGCAAATCTTAATCATAGTAGGGGTATTAATATTTTCTTTAATTTTAGCTTTTGTTTTTAAAATTCCTTTCCCTTATTACAAACTTGGATTGGTTTTAATAATTGGATTGGTTGCTTTAGAAATGAGCATTCAACGTTTGATAAACTTATTATGAAACACTTTTTTTTATCCTTAAGTGCTGCTGCCTTTTCTTTTCTCTCGGCGCAAAACATTATGAATAACCCTGGCTCTAACCATGGCAACAAGTTCGAGCAATTGGGAACAATATTACCAACGCCCAATAATTACAGGGCGGCTAGTGGTGCACCCGGCCATAGCTACTGGCAACAACGTGCCGATTATGATATTGATGTTACACTCGATGAAAAAAATACATCAATTATTGGGAGCGAATGGGTAACGTATTATAATAACTCGCCCGATAAGTTGAGTTATTTATGGTTACAACTCGATGAAAATCAACACGACCCATTGGTAGATGGAAATAACATGGACGAGTCGTCGTTACCCAATACCCTAACCGACCAAAGTATTAAAGGATTTCAATTGAAAGAACGTTTAACAGGTCTTGGCGATAAAATTGATGAAGTAACCGACGAACTTGGTAAACCCCTAAAGTTTACAATTAACCAAACCATGATGCGGATAGATTTACCCAATAGTTTACCCTCAAAAGGAAAAGTAAAATTTAAAATTAGATGGCATTATAAAATGCCCAATCGCATGGATGTAGGCGGCCGTGGGGGTTACGAATATTTTGCCGACGACGGAAACTACTTATTTACCCTCACGCAATGGTACCCGCGCATGTGTGTGTATAGCGATTTTCAAGGTTGGCAAAATAAACAGTATTTAGGGCGCGGAGAGTTTGCCTTGGCTTTTGGAAATTTTAAAGTGAAAATGACGGTACCTGCCGACCATTTGGTTTGCAGCACCGGCGAATGTCAAAACTATGCACAGGTGTTAAGTGCAGCTCAACTGGCGCGTTGGCAAAAGGCACAAACGGCTAAAGAGCCCGTTGAAATTGGGTTGTTAGACGATGCCAAAAAAGCCGAGCTTACTAAAAACCCTAGTGGTGCTACCAAAACTTGGATTTTTAAAGCCGATAGCGTGCGCGATTTTGCTTGGGGCAGTTCTCGTAAATACATTTGGGATGCCATGCCGGTTACTTGCGAAAAAAAGCGAGTAATGTGTATGAGTTTTTATCCCAAAGAAGCCTATAACTTATACCGCCGCTACTCTACCAAAGTTGTAGCCCACACCATTAAAACGTATTCTAAATATACCATTGCTTACCCCTACCCTGTTGCACAAAGTATCGAAGCAGCCAACGGCATGGAATACCCTATGATTTGTTTTAACTTCGGGCGCACCGAAAAAGATGGTACCTACACCGAAGGCACTAAAAATGGGATGATTATGGTAATTATACACGAAGTTGGCCATAACTTTTTCCCAATGATTATTAACAGCGACGAACGCCAATGGAGTTGGATGGATGAAGGCTTAAATACCTTTATGCAATTTATTACCGAGCAAGAGTGGGATTCCAATTACCCTTCTAACCGCGGGCCAGCTCACAAAATGGTAGATTATTTTCGCTTACCCAAAAATCAATTAGAACCCATTATGATTAATAGCGAAAACATTAATAATTTTGGGGCTAACGCGTATGGCAAGCCCGCTACTGCCCTCACCATTTTGCGCGAAACCGTTATGGGGCGCGAGTTGTTCGATTATGCGTTTAAAGTCTATTGTAACCGCTGGGCATTTAAACATCCTGAACCCGCCGACTTTTTTAGAACCCTAGAAGACGCAAGTGGCGTTGACTTAGACTGGTTTTGGCGAGCTTGGTTTTTTGATACCGAACCCGTTGATGTAAGTTTAGACACAGTGAAAGTATTTCAAATCAGCGATAACAAAAAAGTTCCAGTAAAAATAGATACCGTTGTTAGTTACCCTAAATCGAAAGAATTTGAGTACATCACACAAATTCGTAACCGCCAAAGTGGCTTAAAAGGATTGGTGCAACAAGATACCAGCCTTCAAGATTTTTATTATACCTATAAAGGCGAAACAACCACCACTAAAGAAACCCGCGATAAATATAGTAATTACGAAAGCCTTCCTGATAGTTTGTTTAATAAATACAGTAGCCATTATTTTTATGAACTAAAATTTACCAATAAAGGCGGCTGTGTAAGCCCTATTATTTTGGAATGGACCTACGCCGATGGTAGCAAAGAAATAGAGCGCATCAATGCCTATATATGGCGCAAAAACGAAAAGGAAGTTACCAAAGCCTACATGAAATCGAAAAAAGTAATTGCCGTTTTAATAGATCCTTATTTAGAAACGGGCGACATTAGCGTCAAAAATAATGTGTGGAATATTAAAAATGAACCTACTAAATTTGATGCGTTTAAAACCAAGGCGGGTGCGGTGCGCGGGCAAAGTTCAGGTGGAACTAATCCGATGCAAAAAGCAAAAGCAAAATAAATACCATGTCAATACAAGTTACACATATTACTAAGCTATTTGGTACGCAAAAGGCCTTAAACGATGTATCTTTTAACGTTGGCGAAAAAGAAATTGTTGGATTTTTAGGTCCTAATGGCGCCGGAAAAAGTACCATGATGAAAATCATTACGGGCTATATTCCGCCAAGCCAAGGCACCGTTACCGTTTGTGGGTTTAATGTAGCCGAAGAAAGTATTCACGTGCGTCAGCAAATTGGGTATTTGCCCGAGCACAATCCACTTTATTTAGACATGTATGTTAAAGAATTTTTAGCCTTTGCCGCAGGTTTATACAAGGTTAAACACATGAGTGCTCGTGTTAAAGAAATGATTGCCCTAACTGGTTTAGAACGTGAGCAACATAAAAAAATAGGGGCACTTAGTAAAGGGTATCGCCAGCGGGTAGGTTTGGCTCAAGCCATGATACATGACCCCAAAGTATTAATTATGGATGAACCCACCACGGGTTTAGATCCCAATCAATTACACGAAATTAGAGGTTTAATTAAACAGTTGGGTGGCCAAAAAACAGTGATGCTAAGTACACACATTATGCAAGAGGTAGAAGCCCTTTGCAACCGTGTTATAATCATTAACAAAGGCGAAATTGTAGCCAACGCCGAAACCAAAGATTTGCAAAAAAGTAACGAACGCCAAGTTATAACGGTAGAGTTCGACAAAGCCAGTTCAGCCTCACAATTGCGCAAAATACCAATGGTTACCAATGCCAAAGCCATCAACGACACCACTTGGCAACTAACCATTGCCTCGCCCGACGATGCCCGTAAAACCATTTTCGATTTTGCAGTTCAAAATAATTTAAGTGTACTTACCTTAAATAGAGTCGAACAAAAATTAGAAGATGTGTTTAAGCAACTAACCAGCGAAGAAAAAGAGTGATCTCTAATCTGAAGAAAACTTTACTTTAGAATAAGGGAATAAATCGAATTGGTTTTATGAGGAATGAATGAATTATTTCTTTAACCCTAACTAGGGTCTCCTCAGTAACTAAAATATTTTTAAGCGTTCTACAACGTTAGCTATTTTATTCTAAAGTACCCTATTTCTTGAGACCTCGGTTTAACTTTTGTATAGCTTATCAAACGTTGCGACACAGATATAAAATGCCTTATAAATTTTATTTTTCACTAATGATTTCTACTTTTTATTGTAGCCTAAAACATTTTTTCAAAATACTACAATTAGTAGCAATCAATTGCTATAAAACCAAATACCTTTGACATCAAGTTGTGGTAAACTTTAATTTCTGACTAAAACTAACTGCTAAATGAATTAGTAAGTAAGATTAATAGATTCGTGTATAAGAAGTGCATAAAAGAACCGAATAAAACACATCTAATGCCATAACTTTATTTAAAGTATAAAAAATAAAAATAAATAAATATGGCAAAGAAAAATGGAGAAGAAGTTATTGAAGTAACAGACTCTAAAAAATCAGTAAACTTAGAAAAACTAAAAGCACTTCAATTAACATTGGATAAGCTTGAAAAAACTTATGGAAAAGGAACCATCATGAAACTAGGTGATAGCCAAGTAGAGCAAATAGAATCTATATCTACTGGTTCTCTAGGTTTAGACATTGCCTTGGGCATTGGTGGTTTACCAAAAGGACGTGTGGTCGAAATTTATGGCCCAGAAAGTTCGGGTAAAACTACCTTAGCCATTCATGCCATTGCCAATGTTCAAAAAAGTGGAGGCATTGCCGCTATAATAGATGCAGAACACGCCTTTGACCGATTTTATGCCGAAAAATTGGGCGTAGATACCCAAAGTCTTTTAATTTCTCAACCCGATAATGGTGAGCAAGCACTCGAAATTGCAGATAATTTAATCCGAAGCGGTGCCGTAGATTTAGTGGTTATAGATTCTGTTGCAGCCCTAACCCCAAAAGCTGAAATTGAAGGCGAAATGGGCGATAGTAGAATGGGTTTACAAGCGCGCTTAATGAGTCAAGCCTTACGCAAATTAACAGGCACCATTAACAAAACAGGATGCTGCTGCATTTTCATTAACCAATTACGTGAAAAAATAGGTGTCATGTTTGGAAACCCAGAAACAACAACAGGAGGTAATGCGCTGAAATTTTACGCTTCGGTTCGGTTAGATATTCGTCGCATTAGTCAAATTAAAGATGGAGAAACTGTTAGTGGAAATCGTGCACGCGTAAAAGTGATTAAAAACAAAGTGGCGCCTCCTTTTCGCCAAGCCGAATTTGATATTATTTTTGGAGAAGGCATTAGTAAAGTAGGCGAAATTATTGACATTGGTGTTGAAAAAGGTATTGTCAAAAAAGCCGGTTCGTGGTTTAGTTACGAAGATACCAAACTAGGGCAAGGGCGAGATAGTGTTAAACAACTCTTCCACGAAAATCCTGATTTAGCCGATGAAATTGAAGCCAAAATCAAAGCGGTTTTAACAGCAGAAGCCGCCGCATCCTAACACCAACACCTCAATAAACTTATAACACCAATTATACATATAAGATAGTCCAAAAATTTGTAAGAAATTTTTTAATCATACGAGGTAGAAAATACAGGCATAGCTTTTGCTAGGTCGAATATTTCTAATGAAGTAGAATTAAAAAAATCTCTCGAAGATTGGACTATCTTATGCGCAATAATGGTACATCTAAGCGCATTTGGGTTTGATACCTGCTCAGTTTACCTTTCAAGTTCAATCGTTATAAAATAAAATCGTCAGTAATTTTATACTGACGATTTTTAATTATTCAATACGTGTTTGCCAACTAAACAATAACCTCTCTCATAATTCAACAACTTTTATTCAGCTAAGGACACCCTATTGACGGTTAAAATTTACTATTAGAGTTCCATAACCTGAGCAACCCTATTTTACAGAGTAATGACTAACATCATTTTAATCTACAACTTAAATCATATCTTTTGATTTAAGTACCTAGTAATTTTGTCTTGTAATTTTTAATAAAGAAGGCAAATGTTCAATGTTATAAATTATACCAATTCTAAACCTATCGTAATATAGAGATAGTAACCACGAAAATGGCACCTTACGTTTGAACGTCGAAAAAAATAGTCATTAACCCTCTAAAAAAATAAAAGTATGGAAAAAATATTAGTTGGTATAGATTTTTCAGAATCATCTATTAACGCCGCACATTATGCGGTAAAATTAGCCTCTTATTTTTCGGCTCAAGTTGTGTTGTTTAATGCGTTTACAATACCCATGCCTTATCCAGAAGCAGGCGTTGTTTTTTCGGTTGATGAATACGAAAAAGAAGCCGCCGATAGCCTCATCAAAATTAAAGAAACATTGCACGAAAAAGTTCCGCAAATAGATATTACTATTTTGACCAAGTTAGGCGAGGGCGAGACTAGCATTGATGAAGAATTAAGCACAGGTAAATACGATTTATTGGTTTTAGGTATTGATAATATAGTGAGTTCATTATACGAATATTTTATCGGCAGCACTTCAACCGCCATTGCCCGAGATTCAAAAGTGCCTACGCTCATTATACCAAACTATACTTTATTTCATAAAATTAAAAAGATAGCTTATGCCTGCGATTATAACAACGATTTTAAAAAGAGTAATGTGTTAATATACTTAAAATATTTTGCAAAAGCTTTTGGTGCAGAGTTGTTGTTATTTAATATAGTAAATTCAGATACGCAATTTACCATTGATGTGATTAATCACGAACTACATGTACAAGATAGTTTAGAAAAAATAAATCCATCTATTATTTATAGTTCCAATAAAGATGTTGCACAAGGCATCATCCAGTTAGGAAAAGAACATGCAATAGATATGCTCATTACCTCACCTACTCAACACCATTTCTTTTACGAATGGTATCACCAAAGCAATACGAAAAAATTAGCGTTTCACAGTAACTTACCATTACTTTGCTTGGCGATAAGATAAATAATTTGAGGTTAAATCCTACTTAAACGCCCATCTATATTTCAGTTACACCTTTTAAGACAGGAAACTTAATCTATTTATCCTCTCCTATCTCCTTCTAATTCTAGTGATGTTCATTCTACCCTTTTCACTAGCGAAGGAGTAAATTCTTTGGCTTAGGTAACCGTAAAAAGCTAATAAGTATAAAAATTTATGGGTTACGCTTTTGTAATAAAAGTAGAATTGGTGAGAAAAGTATTAATCTGAATTTTAAAAGATGTATCCAATTTTTTTGATTAAAATAACTTTACTTAAAAATTCTTATTTTTTAATTTATGTTTCCATTCGCATTTTGACTTAATATTACTGGCAAGATCATTAAAATTTCAGCCAAACAAGTACAGCCCAGAAAAGCACTTAAACAAACTGGCTGTTATAAGGATCAATTAAGATATATACTTCCTATCGAGTCCTTTATCAGCAAAAGGTCCTATGATTAGAAATCTCTAGCTTCTTATAACGACAAAACGTGACAGGTTGTTGTAAAAGAGTTAAAAATATTTTTGTAAAATAGTTGTATATATAACTATTTTAGTTATATTTGTACTGTGATAAATTAATATGGGTACGCTAGAACAAGAGATAAAACAATCAAAGTTTCAAAACGAACACATTAAAGCAAACATAAATGTGCTATTTACAGCTAACTGGTTATATAATAAAATATCGGCTAACTTAAAACCATTTAACTTAACTCACGAACAATTTAATGTGTTAAGAATCTTAAAAGGAAGCCATCCAAAACACTTATGTCAAAAAGATATTTTATCTCGAATGATAGCCCCAAACTCAAATGTTACGCTTATCATAAAAAAATTAATCATAAAAAAATTAATCAAAGTAAATCAATCAGAAACGGATAAACGCGAATACCAAATAACCATTACAAACAATGGGTTAAGCCTATTGGAAGAAATCGATAAAGGATTCAAACAAAATAAAAAACCAATGAACGGATTAAATGCATCGGAAGCTTTTCACTTAAATGCCCTATTAGATAAACTCAGAGAAGAATAAAAAATTTACAATAATAGTTGTATGTATAACTAAACTAATAGATAGAATGAATAAGACAATCATCAATTCGCAAAAAGCCCATGCCAGTAGAAGTATGGGACCACATGTAAGACAAGTGATACCAAGTGCACTTGGGGATTTTGACCCATTTGTTTTTCTAGATCATTTTGGGCCAGTTGTTAAACAGCCAGAAAGCCAGGGTGTTCCTCCGCATCCACATGCAGGTATTGCAACCATTACTTACCTTTTCGAAGGAAGTAATCGTCATCAAGATAGTTACGGACACGATGCAGTAATTCATGCGGGTGATTTAGCTTGGATGCAAGCAGGCAAAGGCATTGTACACGCCGAAGGAAGGAATGAAAATAAGACGCAGGCAGAAACAGTGCATGGTTTACAATTATGGATTTCGTTACCAGCAAAAGATAAATTTATAGAACCTAATTTTTATCATTATGCTTCTAAAGATTTGCCAAGCTTTACAATTGAAACAACCACTATAAAAGTAATTGCAGGAAATTTGCTTAATTACCAAAGTCCTGTAAAAAGCTTGTCGCCCGCTTACATTTATGAAATAAAACTATTAGCCAATCAAACTTTAGAATTACCAATACAGTTAGGAGATTCTTGTGGTTTGTATATGGTGAGTGGTTCTGTGTTATCTGATACTAAAGAATTATTACCAACCTCAATTACACGATTGGATGATACAGGAGATTTATTAGTTGTAAAGGCAAAGGAAGACAGTCATTTTATAGTATTAGGTGGCACACCATTAAACGAGCCTATAGTTGGGTATGCTTCTTATGTGATGAATGATGAGGAGCAAATACACCAAGTAATGATGGATTACCAAATGGGAAAAATGGGAATTGTAAAAATATAATTAATACTTAAAAAACAAGTAATATGAAACTTTTAGAAAAAACAATAATTGGAAATTTAGCATTGCAAAACAAAATGGCAATGGCACCTATGACACGCAGTCGCGCTAGTGAACAGGGTTTAGTCAGTGATTTAACGGTATTATACTATACTCAAAGAGCCAGCGCAGGTTTATTAATTACCGAAGCAATAAATATTTCAGAACAAGCTAAGGGAAGCCCATCTACACCGGGCATTTATACTAAAGCACAAATAGATGCTTGGCAAAAAGTAACCAAAGCAGTACACGAAAAAGGTGGAAAAATTATTGCTCAGTTGTGGCATACAGGTCGTGTTGGTCATTCTGTTGACAGAGGTGGTATTTTACCAGTTGCTCCATCGGCTATTGCTATTGCAGGACAACAACACTTTACCTCACAAGGACCTAAAGATTATGAAACACCAAGAGCTTTAGAAACAAACGAAGTAAAACAAATTATACAAGACTATAAACAAGCTGCATTAAATGCCATTGATGCTGGCTTTGATGGCGTAGAATTGCATGCGGCTTTTGGATATTTGCCCAATCAATTTTTGGTAGAAAGTGCTAATCAACGCACCGATGAATATGGTGGGAGCATTGAAAACAGAAGTCGTTTTGTATTAGAAGTGATGCAGGCTATGGTAGAAGCAATAGGTGAAAATAAAGTAGCTATAAAACTTTCGCCAAGCATTCCTTTCAATAGCATGATTGATAGCAACCCAACAGATTTATTTTCTTATTTGATAAATGAACTTAATAACTTGCCTTTGCTTTATGTACAATTAATGAATGCGTTATTTCCAACTGATAACTTACCACAATACCCAAGAGATGTGATGGGTGTATTTGGAAAACTAAGTAAAAATCTAGTAATGGCAAATGGTGGTTATACCAGCGAAACGGGCGAACACGAATTAGAAAAAGGGATTGCCAAACTCATTTCTTACGGTGCTTTATTTTTAGCAAACCCTGATTTACCAAAACGCTTTGAAACACAAGCAGAGCTTAATCATCCCGACCGTGCAACCATGTATGGTGGTGGAGAAAAAGGTTACACCGATTACCCAACTTTAAATTAATAATCAATAAACTTAAAATTAAATAAAATGAACATTATCGAAAGCCTTAATTGGCGTTACGCAACAAAAAGAATGACAGGAAAAAAACTACCTGCAAAAGATTTACAAACTATTTTAGATGCCATAAGGTTATCGGCATCAAGCTATGGCTTGCAGCCTTACCATGTTATCATTATTGAAGACGAGGCTGTAAAAAAGCAATTACAATCAATGGCTTATGGGCAGGCACAAATTGTTGAAAGTTCACATGTATTAGTTTTTACTGCTTGGAGTAATGTAAACGAATCAAAAATTGACGAGTATTTACAGGCGTATTCAGACACATCTGGAATGCCAGTTGAAAAATTAATAGCATTTGGTTTAAAAGATAGAATGATGCAAGCCATAGTGAGTTTGTCTCCACAGCAACAATTTAGTTGGGCTGCTAAACAAGCTTACATAGCATTGGGAACAGGTTTAATTGCAGCTGCAAGTTTACAAATTGATGCTACGCCTATGGAGGGCTTTATACCTGCACAAGTAGATGAATTATTAGGATTGAAAGAAAAGAACTTAGGTAGTGTGGTAATATTAGCATTGGGTTATAGAGATTTAGAAAACGATATGTATCAAAAGGCTCCAAAGCACCGTTGGTCTGCTGAAAAATTATTCACTAAAATTTAATAAAAAAATTCATTAATATTTAAACCCTAGAAACCATGAACACAAAATTAAACTTCAAACAAATTATTACAGCAGGCGCAATAGCCGCTGGAGTATCTCTTGTTATCAATGCAATCCTATTTTTTATTTTTAAAGCAGTAGGTGTAATTGCAGATGATATTTTTATCCAACCCAACCAACCTCTAACTATTGTACCTATACTAATTTCAAGTATTATGCCTTCATTGGTTGGAGCTTGTATATTCTTTCTTTTTGAAAAGTACTCAAAAAATGGTTTCAAAATTTTTAGCATTATAGCACTTACATTAATGGTCTTGTCTTTTGTAAATCCATTTATGGGAATCCCAGGAATTACAATTGCTTATGGCATTGTGCTTGATGTAATGCACGTTGTAGTAGCCTTATCATTATTATACTTTCTTAAAAGAGCTAAGAAATAATTTGCTCTACAATTAAACCAACTTGTTATGAAATTTCTAAACAGACCAAATCAAGAACGCATGCACAAACAAGATGCATGGAAAACCAGTGCTTACGCTTTTGTACCTTATCAAACTCATTTTGGCGAACTGTGTGGCTTTGCTGATGATATTGTAAATGGCGGCGAAGGATTTGGTATGCACCCGCATCAAAACATGGAAATTAGCACCATTGTAGTGGCAGGTTCTCAGGCTCATAAAGACAATACGGGTAGCGAAGGTATTATTAATGAAAATAGCGTGCAAACAATGAGTGCAGGTGTAGGTATTGTTCACAGCGAATTTAATGCTTCAAAAACAGAGCCGTTTCACAGTTATCAAATATGGGTATATCCAAAAACAATGGACGTAAGGCCCCGCCATGAAAAATTTTTATACACCCCCGATGACAAAAAAAATAAAATTTTATTAACGCTATCGCCCGATAAAAGAAATAATACAGCCCTTATTAATCAAGATGCTTTTTTTAGTGTCAGTCATATTGAAAAAGAAGTGGCGGTAGATTACAAAATGAATTTAAGTGGTAATGGTGTTTACATTCATTGTGTGAGTGGAACTATTAGCATAGACAACTTTACTTTAAATGAAGGCGATGCTTTAGGTGTTTATGAAACAGATAAAGTTACCGTAACATCCGTAAACGATGCAGAACTTATTTTTGTGGAAGTACCCATGAAAAGAGGCGTTAAAATTTAAGTAACATGCTATTATCAGAACATATTTCGGTAAACAATACAGCTCCTGTGCTTTTGCTTTTTGGAGGCAATCCTCTCCGAAGAGACGAAGTAATCAATCAATTAAAACAACTCGGCGATTTGACGATATATGGCACATTGAGCGAGGAAGAGGGAATGAAAAAAATCACTACCTTATCAAAAGTAGATTTAGTAATTATTGGTGGTAGATACTCTGATGAACAACGCATACGCATCAGAAAATTTGTAGCAGAAAATTTACCTTACACAAAGATTAGTGAACCTGGTGTGCAGTACCCTTATGAAACAAATGCTATAAATTTAGATATAAGTATAAAATTGAATTTAAAACGATGATTGAAACAAATATTTTAGAAAACGACATTATAGGCAGCATTGGTAAAGAAAAATACCTTTGCAAAATTAGTTGGAGAAACGGCACTTTCATAATGGATGAACCTGAAAGCATTGCAGGTAAAGATTTAGGGCCTGACCCCTACTCGACACTATTGGCATCTTTAGCAGGCTGCACCCTTTCAACGTTAAGAATGTATATAGATAGAAAAGGTTGGGATATTCCTGAAATAGGAGTTCAGTTAAATATGTATCAAGAAATGGAAACTGAATTGACTACTATTATTAAACGAAACATAACTTTTCCTCAAAATATTAGTAGCGAACAAAAAGAACGTTTATTATTCATAGCTGGCAAATGCCCAGTTTCAAAAATTTTAGAAAATAAAGTAAAGATAAATACAACAGCATAAAATATGGAAGTATTACAAAAAGACAACGGACAAAAAGGATTATTTTTTATTAAACAAACTAATAGTATTGTAGCCGAAATGACTTATGTTTGGATTGGTAATGACAGAATTATTATTGACCACACAGAGGTAAGTCCTTCACTAAAGGGCAAAGGAGCTGGTAAATTATTAGTACTAAAAGCAGTTGAATTTGCCCGCTTAAAAGGCGTAAAAATATTACCTTTATGTCCATTTGCAAAAAGTGTATTTGATAAAACGATTGAAATTAAAGATGTACTATAAATTAAATTATTATGGATAAAACAAACATCAACAAAGAATATACCAATGGAGAAATAACCATTGTATGGCAGTCTTCAAAATGTATTCATTCTGCTAATTGCGTAAAACATTTATCATCTGTATTTCAGCCGCAACAGCACCCTTGGATAAACATGGAAAATGCAACAACGGAACAGATTATTGCAACCGTTACTAAATGTCCATCTGGGGCATTGAGTGTCAAAAAAAATAAATAATAGAAAGCCAAAAAAACACCTCGGTTCGAACTATAAATTCAACCTGTCTCTTTTCTTTAGGGGCTTGACCCCCGCAGACTTTAACCAAAACAAAAAGCGGAATACCTATTTTAAATTTAGGATATTCCGCTTTGGTGGATCCGGAGGGATTCGAACCCTCGTCCAAATAAACGAATGGTAAGCTTTCTACAAGTTTAGGCGAAACTTAATTGTCGGTAGTTACCAGGCGTTTTGCCAAACCAAATAACCACTTAGTTACTTATATTGTTTTTGGCGCGCAACCTTACCAAAACAACTTGCTTATTTATGATGCAAACAGCCTATCGCCAAGCAAAAAAGCTATAGGGTTTGCAAAGGCTGAATTAACTGAGTTAATTAGGCAGCCATAGCGTAAGAATTCTCTTCGCCAGATAAAATTTTGAAAGTTCAGTTTAAAGAGCAATACCCACAACGCTCTACCTGCTTACATACTATCCTATCTACTGTCAAAACCAGTCGGACCCATAAATTAAAGAACTGTTCCAAAAGTACATTTTTTTAATGGACTAGCGGGTTTAATTTTTGCTAAATTTTTCAAACGCGCCAATACGGGTAAATGTATAAGCATCGCCATCTAAATTTTCGTTTACTTTTATCTCAATCGTAACTTTACCCTGTTCTATTTGCCCCTGCACTTCTTTAACCCCTAAACTGGGGTCGTTATAACTTAACATAAATGTGGTGGCCGATGTAAACACCAATTTACCCGTGTATTGCGGGTGATGTTGAAACAAAATTTCGGCATACGAACTTTTAGCCTCAATGCTTATTTTACCATAAACAGCGTTTGTATAGGTACCCGCAAATGGTGTATAGGCCCCCGAAACAACTTTATAATTTTGTGCTTTTTGACGCAATGCGGCTAACGCGGTACGCTTCTCGTTTTGATCTTCTAAAAATGAAGTGTGATAACTTAAACTCAAATTGGTATAAGGTTGCTTTAACAAATCGTTTAGTAACTGCATACCTAAAGCCTCATACAAGGCTTGTTCATCCAAATTACTTAAAATAACAATGCCAAAATTTTCTTCAGGTACTAGCATTACTTTACTTAAAAAACCAGTAGCTCCACCATCGTGAGTTACTACTTTTTTACCTTCGGCATCGTGCAAAAACCAACCCAACCCATAAGTATAAAAATTCATTCCTTTAAAACTAGTTGGGTTAACAATCATAAACGATTGCCGAGTGCGCGCAATCGCTTTGGCAGGTACAATCTCTTTCCCTTCGTACACGCCGTTTTCTAATTGCATGCGTATCCATTTACTTAAATCGTTAACGCTCGAACTAATGCTACCCGCTGGGCCAATGTTATCAATATTAGCCGGAATTATTTCAGTCAACTGTCCATCAAACAAAGTATAACCTTTTGAGGCTAATTTCGATTGTTTGAAATCGGCAAAGCGTGTGCTAGTGTTGGTCATGCCCAAAGGTTTAAAATAATGGTAGGTTAAATAATCGTCCCAAGAAGTGTCACAAACCGCAGGAATAATTTCTCCGGCAGTTAAAAACCCCACATTGCAATAGCCATAACGTGTGCGAAAACCTTGACTAGGCACTACGTTAACCATGTTTTCGATTAAAGCGCGGCGGGTACAATTGCTAGCCCAATTTAATAAATCAGATTGAAATGTACTATAACCAATGCGGTGGCTTAATAAATCGGCAATGGTAACTTCTTTTGTTTTCCATTCTTCGTGCATTTTAAAATAAGGTAAATAACGTACCACTTTATCGTTTAATTTTAACTTCCCATACTGCTCTAACAAGGCTATAGAAGTTCCTGTAAACGCTTTACTTACCGAAGCAATTTGAAATACCGTATTTTCGGTTACTGGTATTTTTTTATCGGTGCTGGTGTAACCATATCCTTTTTGATGAATCACTTTTCCATTTTTAACAATGGCAATGGCTAAGCCCGGCACATTCCAACGCTTTAACTCACGCTCTAAATAAGTGTCTAAACTATCTTTAATAAAATTAACCTGAGCAAAAACCGAGGTACTTACCAATACCATTAAAGGAAACATCTTTTTAAAAAATAACATATCAACTAATTTTAGGCTTTAAAAATACGGATACGTTTCTAGTTTAACTGCACCATTTGTTCAACATTTATAAACGCTTCGCTTAAAGCAATGGTATCGCCTACAAGTGCTATAAATAATTGGTGTTGTAGAATGTATGAGCGCGATTGGATAAGTTCGCGTAAATCTACTTGCGCTATCACGTAGTTATAATATTCGCTGGTGTATTGCTCGTAGATAGTACTTATTTTTAACTGCTCTAAATCTAAAAGTGTTGCATACCGAATATATACTTTCAAACTAACAGCTTGCGTAAGTGTATTTTTTTCTAACTGCTGGCGTTTTTTAAATTCGTAGTGATAGCCAAATGATAAAGCCGATATATCTGATAAAACAGCCGCCCCTGTTGGGTTTCCGCCTGCGCCTCGTCCTTTTAAAAACTGCTCGCCACTAAAATCGCCATCTACTAACACACCATTAAACTCATTGTCAACAGCATACAAAGCATGGTCGGCATTAATGAACTTAGGCAACACAAATAAACTCACCGCTCCATTTTTAAATCGTTGAATGGTAGGTACTAATTTAATTTTATAGTTCTTTTCTTTGGCATAGTGGCTATCGTAGTCAGATAAGGTTGTAATTCCTAAATTTAAAATGGAATTGGGCTTGGCTATAATACCAAACGCATGTAAGGCAATAATAACAGCCTTAAACTTAGGGTCAAATCCTTCTACATCGTTAGTAGGATCGCTTTCGGCAAAACCTTTTTCTTGTGCCTGTTTCAAAGCCTCGGCATAACTCAATTTTTCGGTGAGTGTTTTGGTTAAAATATAATTGGTTGTTCCATTAAAAATGCCCGATACATGGTGAATTTGCTCATTGTCATAGTACTCTTCTAATGTGCGTATGATGGGAATACTGCCGCAACAAGAGGCTTCGTAAAGCAGCGAAACACCATTGGCTTCTTTTAAGTGTAAGAGTTCTTCTAAATGATTGGCCAACATTTTTTTATTAGCTGTTACTACGTGTTTTTTATTTTGCAACGCCGCCTTTACAATTTGAAAGGCTTCATCGGCATCGTCAATTAACTCAACAATTAAGTTAATTTCCGGATCTTCTAATAGCTCGTGCTTATTAAATGTAAAAACATTAGCCGATAAACTTCTTTTTTTATGAGGATCTTTGACGGCTATTTTTTTTATTCCAGCTTTAAAGCCTTTGCTATTTTGTAAAACATGGTATAAGCCCTGCCCTACGCAGCCAAAGCCAAATAAGCCTATTGTTAAAGTTGAATGAGACATAATTTACGTTTTTAAAGTGGATAGCTTACAGTAGCTTCTACTTGTGTTTTTGTTTTTATTAAAAATTTTTGAATTTGCTGACTTAATTGTTTGGTTTCAATTAAAAATCCATCGTGTCCATAAGGCGAAGTAATGGTAATTAACTTAGCATCTGAAATATGTTGCGCTAACAATTGTTGCTCGTTGTGAGGAAATAAAACATCGCTCGTGATACCTATTACTAAAGTTTTCGCTTTCACTAATTGTAGTGCAGCCACTATGCTGCCGCGCTTACGCCCCACATGGTGCGTATCCATAGCATTGGCCAGAGTTACATAGGCATACGCATTAAAACGCTTCACTAATTTTTCGCCTTGGTAACGTTGATAGGCCGCCGCTTTGTAGTCGTTTAGTTTATCGTCTTCTGCATCGGTTTGTGTAGCGTTATAAGGCTCGTAATTACGGTAACTTAATAAAGCCATACTTCGTGCTGCGGCTAATCCTTTTTGCCCGCCATCAGGGGTATTACCATAATACGTGCGGTCGGCTTTAATGGCTAAACGTTGGCTTTCGTTAAACGCAATACCCCAAGCCGAATGCCTGGCATTACAAGCAACTAATACCAAGTGTTCGATGTGTTCGTTTTCGGATATAGCCCACTCTAAAGCCTGTTGACCACCTTGCGAGCCACCAATGAGTACATTAATTTTTTGAATGCCTAAATGTGCTTTTAAAAGTTTATGTACCTCTACCATATCGCGAATGGTAACTAAAGGAAAACCCGCATACAACGAATTACCTGTGTTGTTGACAATGGGGCCAGTAGTGCCATAACACGAACCTAAATTATTGGCACACACAATAAAGTAATCGTTTGGGTTGAATAAATCGTTGGCACCAAACAACCCCGACCACCAGTCGAACACATCGCTGTTGGCTGTTAAAGCGTGGCACACCCACACCACATTACTGGCATCGGCATTTAATACCCCGTAGGTGTGATAGGCAATTTGAAGTTCGGGTAAAACACGTCCGTTCTCTAACACAAATGCTTGGCGATGGTGAAGGATTTTTTTCATAATTGATTTTAAAATAGCCGAGGAGTTTTTAAGCCCTCGGCTTTATTTGGTATTTTTAATTTAATAAGAGTTCTAACTCTTCGTTTCCTACTTTGGCTAATTTTTCAAAGGCTTGCGTAAAATCAAATTTAATATCTTCGATGTGTTCGTAACCCGTTGACACACGCAATAAACCCGGCTCTACGCCTGCTGTTTTTTGTTCGGCTTCGTTTAATTGTTCGTGCGTGGTTGAACTTGGTTGAATGATTAATGTTTTGGCATCGCCTACATTGGCTAAATGGCTTACCAACTGTAAATTATTCACTACAAAATCGGCTGCATTTTTTCCTGCTTTTAATTTGAAAGCTAAAACGCCGCCAAATCCATTCTTTAAATACTTCTTAGCTAAATGGTGGTACTTCGATGAAGGTAAGCCTGGGTAATTAACGTACTCCACTTCATCGCGTTGCTCTAACCATTGCGCTAAGGCCAAGGCATTGTCGGCCGTGCGTTGCACACGTAGCGATAAGGTTTCTAAACCTTGTATCAATTGAAACGAATTAAAAGGCGAAATAGCTGAACCAAAATCGCGTAAGCCTTCTACACGTGCCCGAATGATGAACGCTACATTTGGTAAACCCAATGGATTATTTACGCCAAATACCTCTGCAAATTTCAAGCCATGATACCCTTCGCTTGGTTCGGTAAATTGTTTAAATTTTCCATTACCCCAATCGTAATTTCCACCATCAACAATAACGCCACCTACGCTTGTGCCATGCCCGCCAATCCATTTGGTAGCCGAGGCTGTAACAATATTGGCACCAAATTTTAAGGGTTGAAATAAATAGCCTCCCGCACCAAATGTATTATCAACAACTAATGGTATGTTGTGTTTTTTGGCAAGCGCAGCAATGGCTTCAAAATCGGGAATATTAAATCCAGGATTACCAATTGTTTCTAAGTATAGGGCTTTGGTGTTGTTATCTATTAACGCTTCAAATGCTTCTGCACTATCGCCTTTTGCAAAACGAGCTGTAATGCCTAAGCGTTTAAAAGCTACTTTAAATTGATTGTAGGTGCCGCCATATAAAAACGAGGTGGATACAAAATTATCGCCAGCTTCTAAAATATTATTTAAAGCAATAAATTGTGCGGCTTGTCCCGAACCCACGGCCAAAGCGGCTACACCACCTTCTAAAGCGGCAATGCGTTTTTCAAACACATCGGTGGTGGGGTTCATAATGCGTGTGTAAATGTTTCCAAATTCTTTTAAGCCAAATAAATTAGCGGCGTGTTTAGAATTTTTAAACACATAAGAAGTGGTTTGATAAATGGGCACGGCACGCGATCCTGTGGTGGCATCTACTTCCTGTCCGGCATGCAATTGTAAGGTTTCAAATCGGTAATTACTTGTTGTACTCATGGTTTCTAGTTTTTTAATTTTAAAATCTACTGAGGTCTATAAGTCCGTTTCGATTGGTTTAAGATTTATTTATTTTATTTTTTCCTTTAAGTTCTTATAGCACGTAAAGGGTTCTGGTTTATTGAATTGACGGACGTAAAGGTGATCAAACTTTAAGGTCAATATTTTTGCGTTAAGCGTTAATTTTTCGATTGATAAACGGTTTGCACTAATCCACGCAATTCTGGTTCCGTTAGCAAATTCACTTCGGTTATTAAACGTTGGCGTTGTTTATCCGAAAAGTAATTAGGTAAATGTCCACCTGTTATGCTAGTGCCATAATTGGCTTGGAATTGAATGAAAGAATTAAATTGTTTATCGTTTAGTAAATTAAGGGCGTTTAAAGAAGTGGTATTAAAAGTTTCCATTTTATTTTATTTTAATTTGCTCGGGTGTTTACCCAAACGTAATAAATGATTGATTGAATTGAGTTTTGGAAATAGAGATTTCCGAGAAGCGATGTTAGCTTCTTCAACTAAAAAGTATTATAAATACCTTTTGGATTAGCTCAACATGCAACAACAACAGCAACACATACACCAACAGATGTGCGCCCAATGCAAAATGGAAGGAGTTTTTTTTGAATTACTTTTTTTAAGAAAATCGTGTGCCTGTTTCATTTTTTTAATTTTTAATTTATCTTTCCTCTTACTCTCATCAGAGGTAGGATTTGGCACCTGTTTTCCAATTTCGGCCTAAGCTTCAACTTTTAGTTGGTTGCCGCGGGTCAATGAGCCTATTCTCTCGCCGCATCTTGATAAATTAACTACACACATTAGAGGTAATTAATTTGATACAAAGTTAAACTATTGATTTTTGATTTTCCAAATTTATTTTTATTTATTTTACTTTTCCCTAATTTTACTGGGCTTACAGCGGTGTATTATCATTTAAAAAAAGGATTTAGTTTTTATAGCTTTCGATAACTAACACGATATGTTGTAACATTTCACTAAGTTTTTATTTGATTTTTCAGCGTTAATTTAGAGATGAATTTAAAGCAATCACTCCTTTTTCAAAATAGTAAAATTTTATGTTTGATAACAAAATAACTGCTGCTAGAAGTTAGCAAAAGAATTATTTTTAATCATTAAGTTCGTTAACCAACTCTTCAATTTTACGAACGCTTGTTAAAAAAATAAAAGAAACGACTTATATGAAATAGTTATCGCTAACCACAGTTTATTCGTATATTCGACGTTCCTATGTTAAAGCATATTGTTATTATTCCAACCTTTAACGAAATCGAAAACATTGAAAAAATGATTCGTAAAGTGTTTGCTTTAACCGAACCGTTTCATTTATTAATTGTAGATGATGGCTCGCCCGATGGCACTGCTAACAAGGTTAAGCAATTACAAGTTGAATTTTTAGATCGTTTATTTTTAGAGGAACGCAAAGGTAAATTGGGTTTAGGAACAGCCTATATACATGGGTTTAAATGGGCGCTTCAAAAAGGGTATAGCTACATTTATGAAATGGATTGTGATTTTTCGCATAACCCAAATGATTTAGAACGGCTTTATAAAACCTGCGAAACTGGTGCCGACTTGGCAATAGGCTCGCGTTATGTAAAAGGTGGAAGTGTAAAAAATTGGCCCTTTAGTCGTATTTTGATAAGTTACTTTGGTTCGGTATATGCCCGTATGGTATTGTGGTTGCCCGTTAAAGATACAACGGCAGGTTTTAAATGTTACCGCCGAAAAGTTCTCGAAACTATTCAGCTAGATGCTATTCAATATGTAGGCTACGCGTTTCAAATTGAAATGAAATACAAAACTTATAAAGCAGGTTTTAAAATTAAAGAAGTACCTATCTTATTTGTAGATCGCGTGGAAGGAACAAGTAAAATGAGTACCAAAATTTTTAAGGAAGCGTTTTTAGGGGTTTTAAAAATGCGCTTTTCAAAATAATTTTAATCTGATTTGTGGTCTTGAAAGTAAGTGTGGCACGCAAAGAACGCAAAGAGCTATATTTAGATAAGTCGTTTCCAAATAAGAGTTATAAATTATAGGTTGATTTGTTTTTATAAGTAAGCGTGGCAAGCAAAGGCGCAAAGGACGCAAAGGATGAAATCTGTAGGAATCGTTTCTAATAAAAGTTATAAATAATACGTTGATTTGTTTTTATAAGTAAGCGTGGCACGCAAAGGCGCAAAGGACGCAAAGGATGAAATCTGTAGGAATCGTTTCTAATAAAAGTTATAAATAATACGTTGATTTGTTTTTATAAGTAAGCGTGGCAAGCAAAGGCGCAAAGGACGCAAAGAATGAAATAGATGAATTGTTGGTATAAGTTTTAAGGAAAGAGATTTAAAGTAAACCTTAATATTTATCAACTAAGATGGGGATAAGCTAAGTTGTATAGACTATTTTTTTGATTACTCTAAACCCATGTTTCGCCGCCGCTCTAACAATTCATTGGGTTTTTCAACGGGGTAATATTTTATAGAGTCGCCTTCTAAATAATATTGTGTACCGTATAATTGTTTTTGTTGGTTAGCCATGCGGAGTTTGTCTATAAAAAAAGCTAAACTTTTTAATTCGATATCTTTTTTACGAGCGGCTTCTTCAAAAATAGGTAAAGCCACATGGCGGTAAATAACAGGTGCAAAACTTAAAATAAAAAAGGGAATATTAGCGGCTTCATCTACTTCCTTTTTACTGGGATAACCATTGTAAAGGATGTGGTTTAATACAAGTGAAAAAATCAAACTATCGGCTTCTTTTTTGAGTTGACGAAAATATTTTTTTTGAATAGGGTTGTTGGCTTTATTAATGCTATCGGTTAAACGTTGATTGGTTTCTTGAAATTGACGATCAATAAATTCCAAAAATCGTTTTAAAGAATCGTTATGTTGATGCGATATATAATCTATTTTTTTGATTTGTCCTTTTTCGTAATGCTGAATGCGCATTAATTGACCCGAGTCGGAGAATAGTGGCCAAACGCCTGTAAAATAAAAGTGAATTTTTTCCTTCGTTTCTTCTTGTATGGCTTTTCCTTTTGTTTTTAATTGGCCATTGGGGTAATAGAGCCAAACGTTTAAACGCTTGTTGCGTTTATAAAATTCTTTACGCTCTATTAAACCCGATGCGTAATAATAATAACTATAGCCTCGGTTTTTACCATGTCGAAATGCAATGTTAGTCCATACTTTGGTTTGCGCACTATCGTAATAACTTAGCCAGTGCCCATGACGTTTACCGCGTTTATCAACTGAATTTATTCGATGAGGTACACAAGCCAATAAAACGAGCGTTAAAATAGAAATGAGTACACTGTGCTTCATTTTATTAGTATGTAAGATTAACTTAAAAATAGGTGATAAACCTCCACTATGATTCGCATTTCTTGAAACCAAAACAAGCCACTACATTTTCCCACTCCACTTAAATTACCAAGTCTCAATTAAAAATTGCCTATTTATTAGGCTTCCTTTTCTTGCCTGCGCTTCTTTTCTCCTTATAAAAATTTAATGCTGCACAATAATTTTTTTAGTAAATGTTGATTGACCATTACCAAGCATTAATAAATAAACACCATTGGGTTGACCGTGTAAGTCAAGCGTTGTTTCACTGCCGACTAATAACGACATCTGTTTCTCAACTACCAATTGCCCCAACAGGTTAACTACTTTTATAGAGGTGGAAGCGTTATAACTACCGCTTAACGCTTGAATGGTAAACACACCATTGGAAGGATTAGGTTTAACAATAAATTGGTTGGTAATACTTATGTTTTCGTTTAACCCAATAACGCCAGTGCATACTACTGGCAATAACCCCATGCCTTTATTACCTAGTGAAGCACCCCACGATGAACTCATCGCTATCCATGTATTATTTGCCATTTTTTCCCAAACAGAATTTGCACTTATGGAGGTGTTATTTAATACCACTACCGTATCGCCATTGCCGCTCGGAATTTCAACAGATAAGTAAAAGCCTCCCGCAGGCACACTCAATGCTGGCGAAAAGGTGTAGGTATAAGGTAAAATTATCTTTTCGCTATACACAATGTTTGGATTGCCACAATAGGCATTGGTGCTGTATATTGGTGCTGTATTAAGTACACCCATCGAAACACTTGCCGAGCCAATTAACGCGCCCGGTGCCGAACTACCATTGCCTTGATATACTTTAATGTTAACAGGTGTTACTGAGTTACCAAAAGTACCCAAGGTATTGGTTTGAAAAAATAGTACCGTTGCTTCTTTTAACTGCCCTGCGGTATTTCCATAAAGCGAGCCAGGAAAAAACTCTGCCTTTTCTTTATCGCCGTAACAATTGGTGCCATAAATATAACCAGCTTTGGGTGAACAACCTGCTGCATTTACATCAGGAGAAGCAATAAAAGCATTTAAACTATGCGTCGGCGCAACGGCTGTTAGCGTGGAGCAACTGGCTGGTCCAGAAGTGCCACAAACCGTGTTAACGTTGCTTTGTAAATTTGTTCTAAACTGCCCCAATTGCATAGCGGTTTGCATGCGCGCTTTTTGGTCGTTTGTAAACATGTACATACACACATCGTCGGTGTAATCCATAAAATTCATAAACATATCTCCAAGCGGATTTTGACTACCACAAGAGTTAGCACGATGGGGATAAATAGGGCAATTCAAATTTTGACCCGATGCAGGTGGAGTATCGTTGCAAAAATCGGTTACGCAATTCCCGTCTCCCCAAATATGCCGTAAACCTAGCCAATGGCCAATTTCGTGTGTAGCTGTGCGTCCTCTGTTATAAGGCGGACTCAAGGTTCCAACATCTCCATAAGCTCTTGACCAATTCCAAACCCCATCGGTACTAGTTGTGCCAATAAAAGAGTTAATACCTGATAGACCTGTATTGCCTGGATAAGTGGCAAAACCTAATAAGCCAACAACAGAATTAACGTCACTTATCCAAATATTTAAGTAGCGGTTCGGATCCCAAATAGTGCCAGGTTTCATCGTAGTGTTTACATAATTCTGAAAACTAGCCGACGAATTAAATGAACC
The DNA here is from genome assembly GCA_013297775.1 of Bacteroidota bacterium. Lineage (GTDB taxonomy): Bacteria > Bacteroidota > Bacteroidia > B-17B0 > Aurantibacillaceae > Aurantibacillus. The sequence continues at coordinate 63,150 of JAAFIL010000002.1, read as the reverse complement.
TGAGGCGGGGTCAGTCCACCCTTTAGATATATAATTGATGCGTTCAATGCCTGGTTCTGCCAAGGTATTACCGTTAGGGTCAATAGTGGCTGCGCAAAAGCTGATCTCGCAATTAGCAATAGGCACATTAGAACTAAACCCCGTAGAAGCATAATTACCAACACTTAAACCCGCTCCTGCAAAATCGGCATTTAATACCCGAATTTGAGAAGTAATTTGTGCTGCTGATATATTGGGATAAACACCAATGGCTTCTCCACCATGAATAACATGCACAATAATAGGAATGCGGTAAGACGCAGCTTTAGATTTTCCTGTTTTTAAATTGGCTTTAAATAATTCAACTTGTTCGTTAAACCAACTATTCCATTTTTCGTCAGGAACGGCGGTACCGCATTGGCGTTGAATGGCAGCACTTATGGTAGATAAAGGCAAATTAGCTGGTATGGCTGGAACAGGAGCAGATGGCAATGTTTTATTAATTTGAGCGTAAGTAGAAACAACGGTCAAAACTACACCAACTAAAGCAAGATATAAACGATTTTTCATGCGATTGATTTAATGATTAAAAATACAATAAATAATTTAGAAGTCGTTTACTGCTTGAGTGAAATTGTTTGTAACTATTATCAAAACAGTTACTAATAAAAAGGTTGATTTTACTAATTTAGCGTCGCTTAAAAAACTTAACGTAACGGATATGAAATTTTTAGCTGATATTGATATTATGCCTTTAAAAGCATTGTTAGACCCACAAGGCAAGGCGGTAACGGGTTCTATGAAAAATTTGGGCTTACCCGAAATCGAAAATGTAAGAATTGGGAAACACATTACCCTCGAAATTGAAGCCACATCGGAAGAGGAGGCTAAAGCTAAAGTTGACGAAGCCTGTAAAAAATTATTGTGCAATCAAATTATGGAATCGTACGAATTTAAACTTTCGGTGCTTTAAATTTTCGTTATTCAAAAGAATAAACTTACATTCGCAAATTATTCAAAAAATCTATAAAATAAATTTATAAAAAAATGGCGTATTTATTTACCTCTGAGTCTGTATCGGAAGGGCATCCAGACAAAGTAGCCGATCAAATATCGGATGCTTTAATTGATAATTTTTTAGCATTTGATGCCAATAGTAAAGTAGCTTGCGAAACATTAGTTACTACTGGTCAAGTTGTTTTGGCTGGCGAAGTGAAGTCGAAAGCCTATTTAGATGTGCAAGAAATTGCGCGTGGAGTTATTCGTAAAATTGGGTACACCAAATCTGAATATATGTTTGAAGCTAACTCTTGTGGTATTTTATCGGCCATACACGAGCAATCGGCCGACATTAACCAAGGCGTTGAGCGTAAAAAGAAGGAAGACCAAGGCGCAGGTGATCAAGGTATGATGTTTGGTTATGCCACTAACGAAACGGCTAATTATATGCCTTTGGCTTTAGATTTAGCACATGCTGTATTGATTGAATTAGCTGCCTTACGTCGCGAGAACAAAGAAATTAAATACTTGCGCCCCGATGCCAAATCGCAAGTAACTTTAGAATATAACGATAATAACGAACCCGTTCGCATTGATGCAATTGTTGTTTCTACGCAACACGATGATTTTGATTCGGAACCAAAAATGTTGGCAAAAATTAAGAAAGACATTGTTGAAATACTTATTCCACGTGTTAAAAAGAATTATCCCAAATATGCTCATCTCTTTAACAATAAAATCAATTACCACATTAATCCAACTGGTAAATTTGTAATTGGTGGCCCACATGGCGATACTGGTTTAACAGGCCGTAAAATTATTGTAGATACTTATGGCGGCAAAGGTGCGCACGGTGGTGGTGCTTTTTCGGGTAAAGACCCAAGTAAGGTAGATCGTAGTGCGGCTTACGCTACTCGTCATATTGCCAAAAATTTAGTAGCCGCAGGGGTATGCTCCGAAGTTTTAGTTCAAGTATCTTACGCTATTGGGGTGGCTCAACCAATGGGTATTTATATCAATACTTACAATACAGCTAAAGTAAAAATGACCGATGGCGAAATTGCCAAAATTGTTGAAAAAGTATTTGACATGCGTCCATACTTTATTGAACAACGTTTAAAATTGCGTTCACCTATGTATAGCGAAACAGCGGCTTACGGACACATGGGACGTAAAAACGAGGTCATTACTAAAACATTCAAATCGCCCGATGGTAAAACAAAAACAATGAAAGTTGAATTGTTTACTTGGGAAAAGTTAGATTATGTATCGAAAGTAAAAGCCGCTTTTAAGATTAAATAATTCGGTTTTTATAAATTATAGAATTAAAACCCGAAGCAATGGCTTCGGGTTTTTTATGTTTAATGGTAAAGCGTATTATTTATTTCCACTATCAACCTACTAAATAATTGAAGAGTTTGTAAGTACTTAGGATCAATCGGAAAAGTTGGGGGGGATAAAATCTAAGCATAAATATTGGAGAGTCTAAAAAGGTAGAAGCATCCGTTTTTGATACCTCTAAAAAAAGTACCGAAGGCTTTAATTTTAGCATTGAAAGATTAGCCGAAGCGTTAGTGCTTCTATTTTCTAAGTAGTTTAAAATAGCATTATGTTGCTCTCTTATTGATTTGGCAATGGTGTTAAATCTTATCAACTTTTCCGTTTGATCCTTTAATCACCTATTTTTCAGGCAATTTGGCTATAAAAGAAAAAGGACTTAGCATTACTGAAAACACTAAGTCCTTTTTGCGGACTGGACGGGACTCGAACCCGCGACCTCCGCCGTGACAGGGCGGCGTTCTAACCAGCTGAACTACCAATCCAAATACTTCTTATTTGGGTGTGCAAATGTATGTAATTAATTTTATTCTCACAAAAAAACTTCAAAAAATAAATAAATTTTATAATCGCCTTGTTATTATAAAAACTTATCGCATTTACAAGGTTCTTTAACGCATTCATTTTAAAAGCAATACTATTAAACTATTCTTTAAAAGTAAATTCAACAGCCTATTTATTAAAACCAATAATGGCACTCACTAATACCCTCTAAACATCCCGTTAACACTATAAAAAATTCTTATTTTTTTCTGCTCCTTTTTTTCATTTTATATTTTTACATAAACAAAAATACACACCTCCAATCATTATAACCAGTTTAATACCTGAGGGCGCGAAACACAAATTCTCAATCAAGTATGGAACAATTGGTTTAACCAAATTGGTAATTACAACCGTCAACCACGCATAAACTCATCGCATGGCATTAATTTATTTAGACTAAACTTAGGTTTAAAAAACACGTGTAAAAGCATCTTAACACGATGCTTTTTTTGTTATATTCGCTGTTCTTTATGTTAAAGAAACTAGCTGATTTTATATTACGTTTCCGCTTTGCGATTATTTTATCGGTTGCCATTGCCACGGCAGTAATGGGGTTTTTCGCCTCTAAAGTTGAAATTACTTATCATTTTGCAAAGCTCCTACCCGACAACGATTCAACCAGTATAGATTACGATAACTTCAAAAAATACTTTGGTCAAGATGGCACCGTTTTAGTAGTTGGTATAAAAAAAGATGCCTTAAATACCCTTAGTAATTACCAAGCTTGGGCCAGTTTAGGCGACAGTATAAAAAATTTAGCAGGAATAAAAAGTGTGGTATCGGTGGCGCGCGTTAACGATTTGGTGTTGAACGACAGCCTCGGAAAGTTTGAATTTAAACCCTTGAAAGGCTTAAACCCCACCACACAAGATGAGTTAGACGACTTGTTATTTAGATTGCAATCGCTTAAATTTTACGAAGGATTTATTTATAACACGAAAACCAATTCAACATTAATGGCCATTACGTTTTACGAGAAAGATGTAAACAGTAAACGTCGTCTTCAAATTGTAGATGATATTTATTCGGTAGTCAATCAATTCTCGAAAAAAACTCAAATTGAAACCCATTTTTCGGGCTTACCTTACATTCGCACAACAGTTATGCGTAAGATACGCGATGAGATGTCGTTCTTTTTAGGAGTGGCATTGGTGGTTACAGCAGGTTTGTTATTTTTATTTTTCCGTTCGTTTGGCCCCGTTATTTACTCGTTATTGGTGGTGGCTTGCGGGGTTATTGCCTCTTTAGGTTTAATTGTATTATTTGGTTATAAAATATCTGTGCTATCAGGATTAATTCCACCGCTTATTATTGTTATTGGTGTACCCAATTGCATTCTAATTTTAAATAAATACCACACTGAACTCGTTTTAGGTTTATCTAAACACGATGCGTTACACCTAGCTATTCAACGCTCAACCACTTCTTTATTTTTTGCTAACATTACTACCTCTATTGGCTTCGCCGTTTTTTGTGCCATTCAAAACCACTTATTTTTCGAGTTTGGTATCATCTCTTCCCTAAGTGTGATGATTACTTATTTATTTTCGGTACTTCTGGTACCCAGTATTTTTTCTTACCTCAAACAACCCTCGCCCAAACACTTAAATCACTTAGATGCCAAACGCTTACGTTTAATTTTAGATAAAGTAGCCCTCATTACCCAAAACAATCGTCAAGTCATTTATATATCTGTAATTATTTTATCGGTGATATGCGGCATAGGCTTGTTTAAAATCAGAGCTTTCGGGTTTGTAGTAGATGACATTCCTAAAAAAGATGTCTTAATTCAAGATTTAAAATATTTTGAAAAAAACTACGGAGGGGTTTTACCTTTTGAAGTAACCATAGATACAAAAAAAGAAAACGGTGTATTTGCCAACAACGCCCGCACACTTTATAAAATTAACCGAGCACAAAAAATGCTCAGTAAATACGAAGAACTAAGTAGGCCCTTATCCATAGTAGAAGGGGTTAAATTTTTATATCAAAGTTACAAAGGCGGCGAAGAAAAATTTTATAAATTGCCCGCCGCAACCGATTTAAAAAATATTGCAGAGTATGTAAAAACAGAGAAAGAAAAACAAAATCAATTATCTGCTTTCATAGATTCTACCAAACGCTACACACGTATTGCTATTCAAATTGCTGACGTGGGTTCTACACGCGTTAGCGAACTTACTACCGAAATTAAACCACGCTTAGATAGCATTTTTAATTATGACGATGAAGCCAAAACCTGGTTACCAAAAGGGGAACAATACGATGTGCGGTTAACCGGAAATTGCATTGTATTTTTAAAAGGAAGTACCTTTTTAGTCAACAACCTCATCGAAAGTGTAGTGTTAGCCATTGTACTCATTGCTATTTTTATGTTGACCCTTTTTACTTCCTTCCGCATGATTTTAATTTCAACCATTCCCAGTTTAATTGCCTTGTTAATTACCGCAGGATTGATGGGCTTTTTAAACATCCCACTTAAACCCAGCACTATTTTGGTGTTTAGTATTGCGTTTGGCATAAGTAGCGATGGCACACTGTATTTTTTAACCAAGTACCGGCACGAAATCCGTAAAAATAAATTAAGTATTGGCGATGCCGTGCGCCTGACTATTAGAGAAACTGGTGTAAGCATGGTTTATACAGCCATTGTTTTATTTTTTGGGTTTGGCATGTTTGCCCTTTCTGGTTTTGGAGGCACGCAAGCACTAGGTATTCTCATTTCCTTTACTTTAATTGTAGCGTATTGCTCTAATCTTATCTTATTGCCTGCTTTCCTTTTATCGTTAGAAAAACGACTTACCGATAAAACATTTATAGAAGCCGAACCCTTAGTAGATGATGAACAATTATTAGATGAGCCTTTAAACCCTTCACTTGAGCCTACATCTAAACCCTAATGCTATTAAAAAAAATTGTTTTTTTAACCTTAATGGTGTTTGCTACTTTGAGTAGTTTTACCCAAACCACGCAAGCCTCAAAAGATTCGTTACTATTAAATTTTCAAAAGGACTCTGCATATATTTACCGATTTAAAGTTTTCAGACCTTACTTTGATGTGGACCAATACCAAACTTATTTGGATGAGAATTTGGTAACCCTACGAGGGCTAAGTGTTGGTGTATGGTATAAAAATGTTCATGTTTTTGGGATTGGAACAAATGGCGTTATTGCGCAAGATAAACGCAAACTAATAACTCGGTTCAGAGATAGCGTTAACGTACTCGAACGAACTAGCTTACGTTATATTTCTTTTTTTTACCAATACTCCTTCGTTAACAACCGCTACTTGGCTCTTTTTATGCCAACTCAATTAGGGCTAGGACGCTACGAAATAACTACTCAAGATATAAACCGAACCCGTCCGGCACTTAAAAAAATGGGAGGAATAGTGCCTAGTTCGTTGGGCTTAACCTTAATTTTAAAGCCCATAAAATGGATAGGAATTAGCGGCACTGGTGGCTACCGTCACGTTTTAGATCGAAATCCTAAACTTAATTTTAATGGCTTATTTTTTGGTTACGGTGTGTGGCTCGACATTCATCAAATTTTACAAGATGGACGATTCTATGGGTTTCGTAAGCCCCGTTACAAGCGCGAGTTAAAAACAATATTGGCCCAAGCAAATTAATTATCCTTGATGTCTGTAACAACAGAAGTGTTAGAAGATTTACGTCGAAACAATTCTATAAAATAACCTATTTGTAAAAAATCACGACCCGTTTCGTCATTTATTTTATAGTCGAACTGGTGTAAATACCCAATTTGTAAAGTTGTTGCTTTCGAGGGTTTGTAATTAAAAGCTACTAAAAATCTGTTGCGCTCAAAGTAAGGTTCTTGGTCTGTAAAAAATAATTCATTACTGACGTTGATTTGAAACGGTTTGTAAGTAGTTCGCTCCTTTCCAAATGCGTAAGCAACGCCAAGTCTGTAACGAAAACGGTTGCGGTAGCCATTACTTGTAAATCTAAACTCTGCACGGTAACGTTGTTCTATTTTCAACTTACCTACGGATTGAAAAAGAATAACCTGAGGCCAAAGTCGAAATTCATCATTATTTTTTGGTAAAACAAAATCTCCGCCTTCTTTATAAGTTTGGTAGCTGCCCGCAGCTAAAGTTAATTTTACGTTTTTATGTAATCCGTAATTGATACCGCCCTTATACTCGTAATAATGAAAGTTATCATAAAATTTTAATGAACGTAATTGGGCTTCAGCAAATACACTCCACTTTTCAGTAGGGTTGTATTTCAAATTCAAAATATTCCAACTACCCAAATCAACATTTTGAGAAAAAATTCTATTTACGAATAGAACTAGAATAAGTAGTATAGATAATGCTGGTTTCATAAAGCTATTTTTCATCTTTTTACAGATGAGAAGTAAGTTTGCCTCTTTAAACTAAACTATAAATCTACTAAATATAATACCTCCAGTATTGTTTGCACACACAATTAGATGGGCTTACAAAATATAACTTATGTTATTCTAATACATTTTTAAAAAGTACAACTGTTTTTATGGAGGTGAAAAATCTGCAAAGCGTAAACGTTCTCTGCCCCCGGCCTACCCGCTTGCTTTTGGTATGAGTCATTAATTTTTTCTTTGTTCTAATTGATATTACCAAAAATAAAAATGAGTACAATACAATAATTTCATTGGATTGAATAAGCGACTCCCTTTTTCCAAAGCCAACATTTTATTTTTATTCGCTTTAGAATTTAGGCATCCAATATTAGAGGTGATTAAGTTCAGCAAGAATAGATAACGCCCAAAGTACCTCTACCTTTCATTTAAGTTAAACCCCAAATTGAGTCAGATGATGCTCTAAATGTTTGGTAAATAAATTATTCCATTCTACTGAACTTAAAGCACCAAACGCATGCGACGCTTTGCCTTCAAAATGTGTTTTACCTAAAGCCTGTGTTTTTTGAATGTGTTCAATTAAACGTTGACGCTCGGGCTCAAAGTTACGTTCGTCCTTAATTATAAATTCGGGTGCCGTTTGCGAACTTTGTTTATAAGGCTTTTCGCTAACTACAATATTTTTTACAAAAAGTTTCATGATCAGTTTTGTAAATGCACCAGGTTTAGGGTGTTTGTTATCATAAACCAATTCGTAGGTTACATTGCAATGGGCTAACATTTGTGCCACCGACATTTTACCCCAAGTGGGTTTTGCCTCAGGGCTTAATTGATTAATACGCGAAATGTATGTTTCTACCTCGTTTTTATCAAATATATTTTTCATAGTTCGTATAAATTAATTAAACGTTCAAAGTGTAAAATATACACTTTGAAACAAAAAATGGTTTAGCCTATTTCGCTGCGGTAAGCCATAATGCCCCCTTTTAAATTGTATAAATTGGTAAAGCCATGTTGCGCTTCTAATAATTTAACAACATTAGCACTACGCGCACCGCTGCGGCAATGCACGATGACTTGTTTATCGCGGCTAACCCGTTCAACGTTAGCAATGATTTCGCTAACGGGCATTAATTCACCATTCAAGTTGTCTTCTTCAAATTCATAAACTTCGCGCACATCAATTAATTGAAAATCGGCTTTAGTATCTTGCAAGTGCTTTAGTTCGGTGGGTGTAATCTCTTTCATAATAATATTTATTTTTTAATTGATACATGGAATAGCCAGTTTATCATCATCAAGTGTTTGTGTTCGGCAAACATGGCTATTTTGTAAGGTTTTGTTTAATTAGTTTTCAATCGGATTTTTCATAGCCTCGGGCAAAAAGGTAAAAAAGGTATCGCCTCTTAAACCAATGCGCAAGGTTTCGAGTGGAATAATATCATCAACCCCAATGTTACCAACGTTAACATTGGCTCCAAACAATTTTAAAAAATAAACTTGTTGAGATTTTTGAGGGGTTTCCCAAATTATATTTTCAATCTTAACTTTGTTAACAATACGATTAATGAGCATCGTGTGTGCACTCCCATTTTTATGGAAGATGCCCACCGTTCCACTTTCGCGGGCTTCGGCAATCACTTTAAACGAACCCGCTTCTAGTTCCGATTGCATCATTTTAATCCAACGTGCCGGATGAATAATGACGCCTTCTTCTTTGCTTCCTACTTCGCTTAACACGGTATAGTTTTTAGAAAGGGTGTGTATGTATTCGCATTTTTTATCGTGGTTCAATTCAATGCTGCCGTCGCTTACTTCGGCACTATCTAAACCCAAGTTTTCGATGTAGCGTAAATAATTATCGAATTGGTTGCGTATTACAAATGCCTCAAGTAATGTGCCACCCACATATACTTTAATGTTAGCCGCTTGGTAAAGTTTTACTTTTTCTTTTACATGCTTAGAAACAAGCGAAGTTCCAAAGCCAAGTTTAACAAAATCTATATAATCGCTGCCTGCACTAATTAAGTCTTCGGCTTGGCGTAAGCTAATGCCTTTGTCCATTATCATGGTTAAACCATTGCTGCGGGGCTTTTGCGTACGTTGCGGGAGATGAGAAAGTAATGTATTCATGGGTGAAAGTTGGGGTCTTATTTTTTATAATGATTGATTAATTGCATAACTTCTTGGTCGTGCATAACCAAAGGAGCATATTCAAAAAGGGCTTCGTGTTTACTAAAATCCATTTGGAGGGCTTTGTGTAAAAAACCAAACGCTTCTTCGCGCTCGGCTTGGTGCAGCAAAACAATACCCATGCGGTAATACAGTTCGGGTACATCGGGGAAGAGTTTAATACCTTCGGCCAAGGCTTCTAAGCAATCTTTAATATACCCTGCTTCGTGCAGCAAACTAGCATAATCGAGCCACACGTCGTAATCGGTATATTCCAATTCTATTACCCGTTGAAACGCCATAGCCGACTCTTCTAAGAAGCCTAATTTTTGTTGCACTTCGGCAAACACGTACCAATATTCGGGATCGTTCGGATTTATTTCGAGTGCTTTTTTAACGTAATGTACGCTTTCGGTTAGGCGGTTCAACGCATCGAGCACCACACCTATGGCTAACCACGAGTCGCCATGGGCGGGGTCGAGTTTAACCGATTTGTTATAATGAATTAAGGCTTCTTCCCATTGTTGCAGGTTTTCGTAACACTCGCCAATGTAATAATGCGTCATGGCATCGTGTTCTTCGTACTTAAAGGTTTCTTTATAAACGTCAATGGCTTCTTTGTAACGATCTAATTGCGCTAGGGCATTGGCTTTGTTAAAGTAAGCCGAACTAAATTGCTCGTTAATGGCAATTGCATAATCATACGCTTCAATTCCTTTTTCGAATAATTGAAAACGGCTATAGGCTAAACCTAAATTAAACCAAGCATAATAACTGTATGGAAATTGATCAATGTACTGTTCAAAAAATTGAATGGCCTCTTCGCTTTTTCCAGTTAAATCGTAGCACAAACTTAATTCGTTTAAGGCTACTTCGTTTTTAGGATTGGTTTTAAGGGCTTTTTTGAGGTAAAACAAAGCATCGTCGGGTTTATCTTCGTTTAAAAATTCAATTCCTAAAGCGAGGTAAACATCGTCTTTATATTCGGCCAAAGGCAAAGCATTTTTAAAATTTTCGATGGCTTGTTCGCCCAATCCCATTTGGCTGTAGATGTAGCCACGCGCCATGTATAAATCGAAATTATTTTGTTCAATTTGTTCCACTTCATTTAGAAGCGTTAAGGCTTCGTGTGTAAAATGTTGAGTAGATAAATATTGGGCTTGTTTTATTTTAATGGCACTCGAATAGGTGAATCGTTCTAAGCCATAGTCAATTGCTTTTTTAGCCATTTCGTAATTGGCCCATTGCATAAAATAATCTATTATATCGCACAGTTCATCCACATCAAAAAAAGCGGGATTTCCAGTGCTTACCATTTCTTCGAAACGTTTTAGACTTTCTTCAAACTCGTCGTTATCGGGTCCATCGTTCTCAAATTCACTCATACTATATTCCTGTTCGTATTAAATAATTAAGCATTGTTTCAAAAAAAGCAGCATTAAATTGTTTTGTAGATTTCTAGTTAACAAATAAAACTCTTTTTTTACGATTACAAAGTTATTAAAATTAACCCGAAGTACTAGTTTTTAGTTGATATACAATAATTTGATGGTCAATTACTTAGATTTATTGCCAAATTTCAAGAAGGCACTTTATACAACATTTATTTTTTAGCTTCATTGGCTTTAGCATCGGCTTTGGCTTTGGCATCTTCTAAAATTTTATTGGCGCGGGCATCGCTCTCGTCTAAGGCTTTCTGAACTTTTTTATCCACCTCTTTTTTAGCTACTTCGGCAGCCTTGCGCGCCGCTATTTTAGCAATTGGGTTATTAGCCTCCTCTACTAATTTATCGGCAGCGGCATACCCTTCTGTTCGGGTTTTATCGGCTAGAGTTTGCGCATCGGCTTTTAATTTATCTACCTGCACTTTGGCATCGTCGAGTATTTTTTGTGCTTCTTCTTGCGCCTTGTTAATAGCCGTGTTGAGGGCTTGCGTAGTTACCGTGGCTACAGCCGATTTCGCTTCGTCTTTTAGGCCTGTTTTAATGGTTGGCTTGGTAACGGTGCCTCCAAACAGAGCCGTAACATTAATTTTTTCGCCCAATTGCAGGTTGGTGCCTGCTGCGGCATTGGCCTGCCCCAACAATCCATTAACAACCGAATTGGCACCCGCACCAAACATGGCACGAGGCACTTCCATTTTCCATTTATAATCAATCGTTTGGTCTAAGCCTGTACTGCCTTCGATGTTGGCCGGAATGTTCGCAATCTTAGTCGTAAAAGGTTTAAAGTTGATACGTCCATCTTTGATAAAATAATCCAAACTCAAATTTTTGACATCTACATTTTTCAATTGTTCTAATTTAAGGGCCTCGCCTAATTTTACAAAAGGTGGAAAACCTCCCACACTTACGGCATTGGTTTTAAAAGTACCACGGGCATTAACCGTACTTAAATCGGGCTCCATTTTTTCGTTTAAACCCACTTTAAAGTTTTCGAGAGTGGCCGTAAATAAACCTTTAGCGTACTCGGCGGCAGGTGCTAATTTTTGAACCGTATTAAACGTTTTAAACGATTGTTGAATATCGAAATTCTCTACCTTTAAATTTAAAGAGGTGGTTGGTTTTTTAGGATTAGTAGTTTCGTAATAGCCATTTACTGTTAGCGCGCCTCCCATCGTGTTCATTTGTAAATTACTCATATCCACTTTACGTTCGCGAACAATAATGGTGCCATCTACATTGTTTAATTCTAAATTGGTATAAAGCACTTTGCCAAGTTTAGAGTTCAATACAAAATCAATATTACCTGGCACTTCAACTGGCCCTGTTGCTGCCGTAGAACTTGGTGCTGCTGTGTTTGTGGCTGCCACCGACGAACTTGACGATGCCATCAGTTGATTGAGATCCATCAACTTAGAGGTTAAATTAAAACTCCCTTTAATTAAATCGTCTTTAAAAATATACTGCATAAAATTTTCAATCTTACCATTGGCTTGCACATCACTTTTGCCCATCAAAGCATCAAAAGCAGCTAGTTCTACAAACTGATTAGAGAAGTTCAATTTCATGGTGTTTAAAATAACTTCGTAAGGTAAAGTTGTTGTTTTATAATTCATTTTATCTATTTCTAAAGCACCACTGGCTTTAAAATTTTCATATTGTTTTTTTTCAATAGAGCTCATGCGTCCGGCTACGCTTACATCTGCTTTAATTGTGCCATTCATGTCGTCGCCTTTTTCGAGCGGAATAAATTCTTTAACGCTGCTAAGTACAATAATGCCTTTTACATTGGCTTGCAAATTAGGATCTGAGATGGGCGTTTTAACATGCGCCGTTAAGTCTATTGGATTGCCAGCCATTTCGATGTGAAATGTATTGACATCAATAGTCGTATTATCTAATTGACCATTGGGATTGTTGACGTTTACATCTACGTTAATATTGTTGACACTTTTGGGTAAAGAGGGGTATTTAAACATTGCATTTTGAATGCCTAAATCGAGGCCAAAAGCGGGCATCGAAGCACCGTTGTAACGACCTTTAGCAAAACCTTTTAAACGAAGATTGCCTTCTGTTTTAACATTCGCAAAATCTTTACTGTAAACGCTAGGTATAAGAGATAAGATCGATTTAAATGCTGTTTGTTTGGCGTTAAACGTTAGGTCCATATCTACATTGGTATCGGGCAAAGCCACAAAGCCATTAAAGCCCAAACCCAAATCGTTAAGATCGAGTTGGTTATCTTTAAAAGTAAATTTCAATTGAGGCATATCCGCTTCTAAATCGGCTTTAAAGCGTGTGTGTGCTTCGTTTAAATACGCCACGCCGCCCATTTTAAAAGTTGTTTTGGCAATATCTAATAAGTTAGAAAGAACAAAATTATCTTGCGTAAAATCGCCCGATAAATCGTAATTAAACCCTTCGAGTTTGCTATACATATTGCTTTGTTGTTCGTCGTAAACAATATAAGCGTCTTTAATTTTGAGCTCTTTTAGCTTCATGGCAAACTTAGAAGGCTCGGTACTTTCGGGGGTTGGTTGACCCAAGCTGTCGGTAGATGGTTTGGCAATATCCCAATTGGCTTTACCATTAAAAAGCACTTTGGCCTGCAAGCGAGCCTTATCAATCACTATAGAATTAATTTGGTATTTATCGCCAAATAAACTTTTGAGATTTATATCGGTGCTAAGTTGACCAATATTGGCGAGGGTATCGTTTTTAAATTCATTAATCCCGATCACTTGCACGTTATTAATTTTAAAACGCAAATCGGGGAAAGAAGAAAATACAGTTAAATCAAACTCTCCAAAATCAACCTTGGCGTTGAGGCTTTTGTTGGCTTCGGCTTTAGCCAACGCCACTAACTTATCTTTGAATAAAAAAGGAATTGCTATTAATGCAATAATGATTACTAAGAAACCAATGCCCGTCCATTTTAAAAGGCGTTTAAAAATGCTTTTTTTTACTGTTGATGCCATAGTGAGTAGATGAAAAATATCAGGTTAAATTTAAGGTAAAACTTTCGATTGCGGGTGCTTGTGTTTATAAACCTTATAAAATTTTATGAAACAGAGGGCGGTTCCGTCAGCAATGTTTAATACCAACATCATTTCTAAAAGATACGTTGATCCAGTTTCTTTTTCTCTTATACTTCCTCAAAAATTATACCCGTAGGCCTTGCTACGCCTATAATTTTTTCGTCGCCTAAAAGAAAAATAATTCTGGTTCAACTTGTATCTTTTAGAACCGATATTGGTATAACACTAAATGGAGAGGAAAGGGCTGAACTTAAATTTGTAGAAAACTTTTCTTGAGTATAAATCCATTAACGATTCATTAAGAACGTGAGCGATTCAACATTTATTTTTTTAATGGCGTGTTCTATATAAGGTTTGTTGGCAGATAGAGAGTCTCTAACACTGTTCTATTTAAGTTAATGCAGAACTCTATTGAAGGGTTGAACTTGCTTTAGCTGCTTGGTCTTTTGCTACATTTACTGCGGCGTTCGGGGGTCCTCGTGCGCAAACTCAGCCGCTCGCGTATCTGTTCGCAAAAGCCCTTCGTAGGCTATTGCAGAATTTATTTTGAGCGAAGTCGAAATAATCCCTCACGTTGAGGGGATATTTAATATCGAGGTTTTAATTTTAATAGTGTGTTCTATCTGTTAAACGGACAAACTATTAGCTAACGTTTAGTCTTTTACTCCAATTTTTTATAATAATAAATAGAAAGGTCCAAATCTAGATTAGGACTACCGTTCTAAAATTCATCTATAATTTCTACTATTTCCTGCGCAAACGGACTTTTATCAATTTGCATTTTTAGCACACGCTTAAAGTTACTTAATTCCCTTTGTTCAATAATCTCTTGCAAGTTGGTTCTCCCATGAAATGTTTTTTGTAAAATGAGTTCAATAGCATCGTCAATTCCAGTTAACGTGGTTGGCATATCGTACAAAAAGGCTTGTGGTGCTTGAGCAGCATCAAACATAAACCACGAAGGATAGGGTCTATATTTTGTGTTTAACGAATTCGATAAAAGATTGTTCCGCTTATAAAATAAAGTTGCTCTTTCGCGAATGTTACCTTTTAAATCTTTAGGGAGAACTACTTTTAGTTTAAAATCTGAATATCTTTTACCGTCAATTATAATTTCTTCTGCTTCATTTATTCGTTCAACAAGCCCTGAAATAAAATTTTTATAATAACCAATAGCCAAAGCCGTTGTGGGATATAAACTAAGATACCCCAATCGGTAATGCTGTGTTATCCTTTTTGAATAGGCGTCGCAGGCACTTTGAATAGATTTTTCATCCTCTTTTTTAAAATATGGCATATAAATACCGTCAAAATCAGTAGGGAGTTTAATCCCCTCTTCCACCATCAAGAATGATTTGTCTCTTCCTAACGCCCCACAAAATAATGCCATTTCTAAAATGACATTATCTCTGGGTTCAATAACAATTTTATCTTTTGTAAGCGTCCAATCATCTGCAGTTGCTATAAATAAGCCGAAATCGAAGTAAGACACGCAGCGCAATAAATTATCAAAAGTACTTTGGTTAATTTCCCATATTTCTGGACTATTCCAAATAGAACAATCTACATTACTTGATAAGTAACTTTTTACTTTCTCTGCAATACTTAAGTTCGACCTAGAAGAGCCTATAAATAATTTTGGTTTAAGAAGACTCATTCCTTTACTTTTGAAATTTACTACCTAAATGTTTACTCCAATACCAAAGTGCTGAGTTTACATCCGACGAGTCTATAGCCTTACTGGCATCTTCCTTAAAGTTTTTTAAAGATTCTTTGAATTTATCCTTTTGAATGCTATCTAAATTACTTAATAAATCGTCAAACGGTTCAACTGGACATTTACAAGAGACAGACCAATAAAAATTAGAATAGATGCCATCTATTGTTTTTGATAAAGCCTTATCATCTCTATCTTTCACAGCAATAAAATGCTCACAAGCCCAAACCGTTAAAGCTACGCCACTAGGTGTTTTAAACGAAAGTAAATTAGCCCATACTTTTAAGTATTTTATTATGCGTAATAATTGACCATCATTATCTATCTCCTTCGATCGGCGGTGCGCATTGACCCAATTTATAAATTGTTCTGGATCGTCTTTTATCCAATCTCCATTTTTAACAGCCAAGTATGATTGAGTATTTGAACTAATTTGATAATAAACGGGTAAGTCTGCATTAAATTCGCCGCTATAATTTACGCGGATACATTTCTTTAAATGCTGTGCCCCGTTATGTGTTTGATTTTTTACAGCCTCCAAAATATGATTTTGCATAGTTGTTGGCGTTAAGCTCGGTTTATCAGGAAAAAATACACCCAAATCAACATCAAAACTTCCATCTTTTTTTTGAACCATTGTACCCATTTTATAGGAACCTTGAATAAAAAAATCTGGAGTTGAAATGCTATTTTTTTGTTTAAAGTAATCAGTTATGACTCCACGTAGTGCAGCATGCCTTTTTTTAATCAAATCCAATTGAGTGGAAGTTAAAGAAATTTGAGCTTCGAATTTCTTGAATGAAGTGTGTAAATTCACCATATTAATTTTTTCTTCAAATTTAAAGACTTCAAAAAAGATAAAACTCATCTGTTTAAGTGATATTATTTAGTGTTTTCAAGGATATTTTTACCCTTAGTTTTTAGAAAATACAATTCCAACTGTATAAAATCAACTGATTATGTTAACGTATATCTTTCTATTTATACCAACATAAATCTATTTTCCATCCAAAAAAATCTTTAAAATTATTCGAGCGCTTACATTCTATTTTTTTGTATCTTGAAAGTAAAATTAAATCTATGCTTCGTTTCATTTTTTCAATTGCAATTGGTAGTATTTTGGCTTCGTGCCATATAAAAGTTCAGCAGGCTTCAACGACGGAATCGCTCAACAAACGCTTGATTGAAAACTATTATCAAATTTTTAATACACATAACTGGCAAAAAATGGCAGCCTTATATGTGGAAACGCCCGAATTAAAAGATCCAGTTTATGGTACCAAAGCTGTTAAAATGACCCAAGCCGAAATCGTAAAAAAATATACAGAACTCCAACATCTTATACCAGATGTACACGATGAAATTGTAACGCTGTATGAAGCTGGCGACAACGTGATTGTTGAGTTTGTATCCACAGGAACGATGCCCGACCAAACCAAATTTGAATTACCGATATGTACTATTTTTGAAATTAAAGACGGTAAAATCACAAAAGATTTAACCTATTACGATAATTTTGAAAGTGAGCAGCAGCCCTTAAATGGAGGGTTAAAATAAAGTTATTCTGATTTTACTTATACCTGCATGCCCATGCAAAAATGGTTATTTCTTTTTTTAATATTTACCTTATCAATGTTACTGGCTGTCCGACTAATTTTATTTCTGTATTTTACCATCATGTCTTTTTATGTCGTAGTAAACACAAATTTACATTATTAAAAAATTAGTCGGTTTGAAGTGATAAATTATAGAACTAAAACTCGAAATAATGGCTTCGGGTCTTTTATGTTTAATAGTAAAACTTATTATTTATTTCCAAAATTTTGAAAACCGAAAATTTAAAAAGGTTTACCGAAGAAAAAAGCGAGTTATAACAAACCTGTTTATTGGGACTGACTTAAAATAAAAAAGGTCATTTCAAATGTTGAAATGACCTTTTTTAATTAGATACTGATTACTTGATTTTACAAGTTGTAGAAACTGAAGTACCACCACTTGATGCAGTTGTTTTTGCTGAACAAGCATCTTCAGCTTTCTTTTTAGTGTCTTTAATAGTAACAGTGGTAGTTGCAGTTGAACCATTACCTGTTGCTGTACACTCGCATGTATAATCTTTTTTGCAAGATGCAAAACTAATTGCTAAAGCAGCAACCGCTAAAATTGTTAATTTTTTCATGTGTAAATTTTTAAGTTTTATCAAAACTACTGGTTTTTTACTAGAAATACAAAATTAGTACTTGTAAAAAGTTGGCTTTCTAAAATATTAACACTAACATAACACCTTTCTTTTCTAAAGTACCAAGGTTTTACTAATTCTTATGGAAATGATAAAAATAAAATGGCCTTAGATGGTTTATCGTTTTTGTTAATGCTGCGCTATTAATAATCCCATCTAATGGTTTTCTCTAGAAACCTTTCTAGTATTATTTCTCTTTTTCAACTCTATTTAACTTTATTTACTAGTTCCTCTTAGAGGTTGTATGTGATTTGTGTAATGAATTTATTAATGCTCATTTTCGGTGTAGTCTAAGTAAATTTTAGAGATCTAATAAAGTCAACATTATCGAAAAAAACTAACACAACATCCATCAAAAAAAGCTAACAAGAAATCAAATTAATTATTGATAGCTTTTACATCTAACCCATTATTTTTGAAGAAACTAATAAAAAACCCTATTTTTAAAACTGATTATAATTCTCTGAATGCTAAAAATTATTTATTCGCTGCTTTTTATTTTATTAAGTTTATCCAGTTCATTCGCGCAAACAGATACTACGTTTTGGTTTGCCGCCCCAGCTATTTCGCCCGATGCTTGGTGGAAAGATGATATTAAACTACAAATTTCAACTGTAAGCGGCTCGGCTACGGTGCGCATCCACCAACCAGGTATTGCGGGTAACAGCAAATACGATACAACTTTGGTAATTGGTGCTAACTCAACATTTAACTACGATTTATGGCAACATAAATTTGCCTCGCCGCTTTCGCTGGGTTTCGACTCTTTAGAAGTGAGACCAATCAACACCGTTGTTCCTTACGGTTTAAAAATTTCGTCGAGCTCTAAAATACGGGTAATTTATGCGATGCTAAGTCGTAGTCCTAATTTTTTTAATCCAGAATCCTTTTCCCTCAAAGGTAGTAATGCTTTAGGTACTCACTTCCTCTGTCCCTTTTCAAATCAAGGTTATAATCAGTTCTTACCTTCAGACTTAAATGGAGATGGCATTTTGACACCAACACGGCAAAAAATTGCGATAGTAGCCTCTAAAGCCAACACCACCGTGTGGATAACCCCACCTTGCGCTATTAATGGCTATTCGGCCAACACAACCCATAGTGTTTTGCTTATAAATGCTGGCGATTGTTATGCCATTGAAAATGTAAGTGCATCCACAGCAACGATAGGAAATAATTTATCGGGTTGCGAAATTACTTCTAATAAACCCATTGCTGTAACGTTAGCCGACGATGCGTTTCGAGGTCTTAACTCCGGGTGTTTCGACTTGGTTGGCAATCAACTCGTCCCTGTTCAGAAAACGGGGAGTAAATATATTTTAGTTAAAACCAGTACCTTTACCAATACACCCGCTGGTGCCTATATTTTGGCTACACAAAACAATACACAAATCAGTTTTAATAATGGCATTTCTACCACAACGGCTTCGCTTAATAAAGGTTCTATGTTTTACTATAATCTAACTACGCCGTCGGCCTCAGTAACTTGTAGTGCACCTAGCTACTGCTGGTTTTTAGCAGGCGTAGGTTGCGAGATGAGTGCTGAACTTTTAACACCTGCTAACTGCTCAGGCATTAACTCACATTCCTTTAGTCGGTATAGCTTGCAAGGAATGGAAATTGATATCATTTGCCCGAACACAATACAAAGCACATTTACACTTACCGATGCCGCTAATACACCTATTTCTATTTCTTCGTTAAGTTTTGTGCCTGTTGCGGGTAGCAATACACTTATTACCCCCTACTCTGTTGTTGCCAAAATAATTGCTGGAACAGTAACACCTTTGCCTATCGGGAATTACAGGCTATCCAATGCGGCTGGTTCTTTTGTTATAAGAGTTACAGAAGGCGGAACAGGAACTGGATCGTCCTATTACGAAAGTGCTTCGTTTACTGGTAATGTTGAAATATCGCTTGCTTCTACACCAACCGCCGCTTGTAAAGGAGGGGCTAATACGTTAACACTAAGCGGCTTTATTTCGGGTAATACCCCTAATGGCATTTGGACTACCGCTAACGGTACGGGGACATTTGCCCCATATATCTCTAATACCAATCTTGTTAATACAACCTATTCACTTTCTTCGGCTGACTTATTTTTAAACTCATTAACATTTTACCTAACCAATACGGGTAATTGTTTAACGACAAAAGATTCGGTGTTGGTTCAGTTAAACAATCCTGCTTCCATTTCTACTTCATTTTCTTATTTATTTTGCACAGGAGCTAATTCTGCAACGTTTCAAGCAAATTCAAATCCCCCTTCCAGTATTGTATGGAGCGGCGGTACTGGACTATACAGTAGCCCTACGGGTAGTAGTGTCGTTTACACACTTGGTTCGGGAGAGTACACGTTAACACCTCAATTTACATTAACCACTACTCAGCCTGTTCCGGGTTGTGGCACCTCCTCTATGGTTGTTGGCAGTTCAATCGGTACACCTTTCCAAGTTGCTGCTGTTGCTTATCCTTCTACGATTTGCATCGGACAATCGGCAATGCTGAGTGGCTATCCTGGCACATCAGGTCCAGGACAAGTAACTAATCAACAATGGATTAGTACACCATTTACTTCTTCGTTGGGTTCTGTTTCTCCGAGTGTAACCACTTCCTATACCTATTCAGCACAATACGTTATTGGGTGTTGTGTTTCTTCAACTGTTGTTACCGTTACCGTTGATTTGTGCACAAACGTTAATGAAGTTGAATCTCTTCCTAATACAGTCATTTATCCTAACCCTTCTAATGATTTTTTTAACCATACTTTACCTACCGGAACATATAGTATTTTTGATGGCACAGGTCGAATTATTTCTAATGGAGTATCGGATGGAAATGGTGGAAAAATAGATTTACTAAAAGAAAAACCTGGTCTGTATTTTCTGAAATATACAGCAGATAAGGGAAGTAGCATTGTATTAAAACTGAACAAGAAAGAATAATTTTTTGAGGTTCTCTTGAATCTAATTTATTTCAACTTTAAACAACTTCAAAGAGAAGTGCGATGCAGTGTGTGATCCCATAAATTTTATGAATACAACACCCTAACTTTTGCATGTGAAATATTAGCTTTACTTTTACTTAATTTTAATATTCGATTTCCTTAAAAAAAGGTTTTAAAAAATATGTCAGTTAATAAAAAATACATTAAATACGTTTGGATTGGAATTTGGAGTCCAGTATTGGCTTTGCTTTTACTGGTTATGCTTACCGCTTTGGGATTGTTTGGGAGTTTACCAAGTGTTGAGGAACTTCAAAACCCGAAAAGTAATTTGGCAACGGTAGTGTATAGCGGCGATATGGAAATTTTGGGGAAGTATTACAGCGAAAACCGTGTAAACATACGTTATGCCGATTTGGATCAAGATGTAGCCAATGCACTAATTGCCACAGAGGATGCCCGTTACTACGAACACAGCGGTATAGATTTTAAAGCCGTGGCCAGAGCCGTTTTTAAAGTAGGCGGTAATGGTGGAGGTAGCACCATAACACAGCAATTGGCTAAGATGATGTTTCCGCGCGATAAACTTAATAAACTAGAATTGGTGATTCGGAAAATAAAAGAATGGGTTATTGCGGTTCGCCTCGAACGGAATTATACAAAAGAAGAAATTATGGCCATGTACCTTAACCGTTTCGATTTTTTAAATCTTGCCGTTGGCATTAAATCGGCGGCTAAAATTTATTATAACACCACCCCCGATAGTTTGAAAATTGAAGAAGCGGCCTTGTTGGTAGGAATGGCTCAAAACCCGAGTTTGTATAACCCCATTCGTAAAGCCGAAAAAGCCAAGCACCGACGCAATGTAGTGTTGAGTCAAATGGTGAAGTATGGCTATATAACCAAGGCGCAATTCGACTCATTAAAAACAAAAGACTTAGGTATTAAATTTCATCCCGAAGATCATAACGATGGTTTAGCCCCTTATTTTCGAGAGTATTTGCGCGATAATTTTTTGAAGAGTTGGTGCGAAAAACATATCAATCCAGAAACTAATAAACCTTATAACATTTACAAAGATGGTTTGCGTATTTACACCACACTCGACTCGCGTATGCAACACCATGCCGAAGAAGCCGTCGCCGAGCACATGAGTGATTTAAATAAATCGTTTTTAAAAGAATGTAAAACCAAAAAAAATGCACCTTTTGCGTGGAATGTGAGTAAGGATGAGATTGAAAAATTAATGCTATCGGCTGTAAAACGCAGCGACCGCTACCGTTCGTTAAAAGACAGCGGTTTAACACAAACGCAAATTTTAGCCAATTTTAAAGTTAAAGTGCCTATGACCGTTTATAGTTTGCGTGGAGATGTGGATACTGTTTTATCGCCTTGGGATAGCATTAAATATTATAAAAGTTTTCTTCAAACCGGATTTATGGCCATGGAGCCACAAACAGGTTATGTGAAAGCTTGGGTAGGAGGTATTAATCACCGACACTACCAATACGACCACGTGAAGGTGAGCCGCCGGCAAGTAGGTTCAACCTTTAAACCTTTTGTGTATGCTTTAGCTATTCAAGAAGGACTTTCGCCGTGTTATCAAGTACCCAACGTGCGCACGTGCATTCAAACTGCCGACGGACGCGATTGGTGTCCCGATAACAGCGATGGTAATAAAGGCACTGGGCAAATGATTACCTTGCGCCGAGCCTTGGCCTTGTCTATAAACTATGTAACAGCTTGGGTTATGAAACAATATGGTCCGCAGGCAACAGTTAATTTAGTAAAACGTTTAGGGGTAACTTCCGATATTCCTTTAGTGCCTTCTATTTGCTTAGGCACGGCCGATATTAATGTGTTTGAGATGGTGGCGGCTAATTCTACTTTTGCCAACAAAGGCACTTATGTGCAACCTACTTTTATTACCCGCATCGAAGATAAAAATGGAAAAGTATTAGAAGAGTTTGTACCCAATAGCGATGAGGTATTTAGCGAAGAGAAAGCCTATACCATGATACAATTGATGCGAGGTGTGGTTGACTATGGAACAGGTGCGCGCTTGCGGGGTCGTTATAAATTAACCAATCAAATTGCAGGTAAAACAGGCACTACACAATACAATGCCGATGGTTGGTTTATTGGATTAACCCCCGATTTGGTAGCGGGTGCTTGGGTAGGGGGCGAAGATAGAAGCGTACACTTTAACAGCACCGCTCAAGGGCAAGGTGCGGCTATGGCACTTCCTATTTGGGGTAAATTTTTTCAGAAAGTTTATGCCGATAAACAACTAAAAGTAAGTAAAAGCGAGTTTAAGAAACCAAAAAATTTTCCAGAAAATTTAGAAGTAGATTGCAGTAAATATGATGCCGAACCAGTTGAAGGTTTGTTAGAAGACAATGAATTTAATGGTGGAATGGATTAAATTCACTTTTTAAATGCGTATTTTAATTTAGTTTGTTTAAGCAACACCGTTACGATGAGAAAACCAATAGGGTTACATTTGAAAGCATCAATTCAGTTTATTAAATCAAATGAAAACTTAGTTGAAAAAATTATTTTTCTTGGGCTACTCATTTTTAATGTAGGCGTTATTTGGTCGGTTTATACGTTTCCTACATTTGATGGCTCAACGCATACCCAAAACGCAGGTTTACTTAATTTAATGGAAACAGATGCGTTTATTCAAGCTAATTTTTTGAATAATGGCTCCTTCTTATCGAATTATTTATGCAGTTTTTTAATTAGTAAATGTTCGTATTTCACAGGATTAATAGTAGCTGAAAAAATTGTTTTGAGTTTAATTGTAGTGTTTTTACCTCTAACATTTAGGCAATTGGTTAACGTTTATTCAGAACACAAAGCTAAATTTACCTTGCTTATATTTCCATTTGCATTTAATGTGCTACTTATTGTTGGCTTTTATAATTTTAACTTAGCCTTCATTGCGTTAAACCTGCATTTAATTATTTTACACACGTTTTTAAAACAACGAGAAACACTAGCATGGAAGCTGGCTTTTGTTATCAATTCATTAGTTCTGTTTTACGCACACGCCATGGTTTATGTATTAGGCTGTGTACTTACTCCTTTTCTACTGCTCATTTACCTTCGATCGGATTGGAAAATTTTAATAAAGCAATCCTTATGGGTGCTTGGATTAAGTGGACTATCTTTAGTTCTATTCTTTTTATTTCAACATCAATTTAACATCCCTAACTTCTCGTATGATTCTGCGATTTTTAAAAAAATAGAATCTATTGTAAAAGGTAGTCTTTTTATTGGGTATGGCGATGACGAATTATCGGGAGTTGTTTTCATTGTTTTATTAATTGGTGCGCTGTTAACTACTTTTTTAAGTAAGAAAAGATATAGTGTATTTTTTCAGTTGACTAAACGCCCTCAAAATTTTTTTTTAATAATTGCCGCACTCATGTTGATTTTAGTTTTTATCACAAAAGATGGATGGTTGAGTGGCATGCTTACCATACGCCTACTATTTATGTGCTTTTATTTTTTAGTCCTTTGGATTTCCATTCAAACTGAGTTTTCGCGCCCTTTACTTTACCTTTCAATAGGTATGGTGTGTTTAGGTAATAGCATTTGTATAAAAATTAAAGCACCAACTTTAAGAGATGTTTCAGGAAAAGCTAAAGAAGTGATGCAATGTTCTAAATACATACGTTCGCATTCGTATGTTATGCCTATTGCACTTAATGTCGGATGGCTCGAAGCGCATTTTGCAAGTTATGCCGTTTTAAATAGACCCATTGTTTTACTTGAAAATTATCAAGCCGATTTAGATTGGTTTCCTTTAAAATGGCGTAACAAAAATAAAATTAAGAAACTAAGGCAAAGCGTTACGGCTTACGACTCAACGCAAGTAAAAAAATTACCTGACTATATTTTGATATTTGGCGATCAAAGCCGTTTGGATAATCCAGAGTACAGACCCATAAAAAATTGCATCGCCCAACATGGCTATAAATTATTTACCTCTACAAATAATTATTGTGTGTTGTACCAACTATCAACTACAAAAGTAGAATGAAATCGTTTACGGTTCTACCCCAATATAAAAACGTCATAAAACAACTCAATTAGTTTAAGGTTTGGTTTCAAAGTGTCTAGTGTATTTTTTAAATTTATTTAGAGGTATAGATAAAGTTTTAGAGATAATGCCTAATTTTAACTTCAAGAAATAAAACGATTGCTTGAGTTGATACCCAAAGCAAACAAGATAAATAATTTAGCGAATAGACCAATGATTAACAAGAGTGTAAAAAACGCAGAAGAAGCTATTAAAGATATTAAAAGCGGAATGACGCTAATGGTGGGAGGATTTGGATTATGTGGCATTCCTGAAAACTGCATTAGTGCCTTGATGAAAACCGAGGTAAAAGATTTAATTTGTATCAGTAACAACGCTGGCGTTGATGATTTTGGCTTGGGTTTACTTTTGCAAACGCGTCAAATTAAAAAAATGATTTCGAGTTATGTTGGCGAAAATGCGGAGTTTGAACGGCAAATGTTAAGTGGCGAACTCGAAGTAGAGTTAGTGCCACAAGGTACTTTGGCCACACGTTGCATGATGGCTGGTTATGGCATTCCTTTTTTCCCGACTCCCGCTGGCGTTGGCACAGAGGTAGCCATTGGAAAGCAACTTATTAATTGGAAAGGACGCGATTATTTAATGGAAGAAGCCTTTGAAGCCGATTTTGCCATTGTAAAAGCTTGGAAAGGAGATACAGCTGGGAACTTAATTTTTAGAAGCACCGCCCGCAATTTTAATCAACCGATGAGTTTAGGTGGTAAAATTACCATTGCTGAAGTAGAAGAGTTAGTAGAAATTGGCGAATTAGATGCCGCTCAAATTCATACGCCAGGTATTTATGTACATCGCATTTTTCAAGGTGTTAATTACGAAAAACGAATTGAACAACGAACGGTTAAACGCAAGTAATGCTGTTTAACTCAATACATTTTTTATTTTTTTTACCAGTTTTTATTGGTTTATTTTATGCTTTGCCAGCCACTTACCGTTGGTTACTAATCTTTATAGCAAGTTGTTATTTTTACATGGCCTTTGTGCCTGCTTACATCTTAATTCTTTTTGCTATAATTTTAATTGATTTTTTTACAGCCAAAGCCATCGAAGGAACCACAAAGCCAAAACTAAAAAAAGGGTACCTTGTATTAAGTCTGGTTTCGAACCTTGGTATTTTATGTTTTTTTAAATACTATAATTTTTTAAATGAAAACATAGCCCAACTAACATCGCTCATGGGCTTAGACTATACGTTTAAAACGCTGTCTATTTTATTTCCTATTGGCTTATCGTTTCACACCTTTCAGTCTATGGCCTACACTATTGAGGTGTATCGAGGTCATCAAAAAGCCGAAACGCATTTGGGGTATTTTGCAAATTACGTTTTATTTTTTCCGCAAATGGTGGCTGGGCCTATCGAAAAATATAGCACCTTAGGGCATTCCTTAAAACAACCCGTAAAACCACTATACGAAAACTTTGCCAATGGTTTTCGGCTTATTTTATTTGGTTTGTTTGTGAAAATGACGGTGGCCGATACCATTGCGCCCGTTGTTAATGTTGTTTTTGATGCCCCACAAGATTATAGTTCGTTGCAGGTGTTGGTGGCCATCTTACTTTTTCCTTTTCAAATCTATGCCGATTTTTATGGCTACTCAACCATTGCTATAGGAGCAGCGCGTTTAATGGGTATTCCGTTAATGGATAATTTTAAAACTCCGCTTTTAGCCAATAGCCTTAACGATTATTGGCGACGTTGGCATATATCTTTAACCAATTGGTTTCGAGAGTATGTTTATTTTCCGTTAGGCGGAAGTAAAAATGGGAAAACACGAATGGCTGTTAATTTTTTAATTGTGTTTGCATTGAGTGGCTTATGGCATGGTGCTTCGTGGAATTTTGTAATGTGGGGACTGCTTCATGGAGCAGTGTGTTTGTTAGAACGGTTAACCTCTAAAGTTTTTAAGTTTGAAATTCAAAATAAACAAAGCCTTTTAAATAGCTTTTTGAAATTAAAAACATTTTTTGTGGTTGCATTTATTTTTGTTTTTTTTCGAGCAGACTCTTGGGAAAAAGTAGTGTCTATTTTTAAAGCCTTAATACATAATGGCTTTTCTGTTACTGCAATACCAACGTATGGATATACCTTCTTTTTCGTATTTGTATTAATAGTATGTGAACTGTTATTGTACAACACACGATTCGATAAATGGATAGAACCTAAACCTATGGCATTGCGTTGGACGTTTTATTTCATACTCCTATTTTTTTTACTGGGTATGTCGGGACTTGAACAATTAGAATTTATTTATTTTCGTTTTTAATGAAAAAGGTAACCCTTAAAATAGTGAGTTTAATACTAGTGTTGGCATTGGCTAACGTGGCTTACACCTTATTTCTTTATCCAAACGATTTAGAACTAAAAAGTGATAAGGTACTTGAAGCTATACAATTAGAAGAAACACGTCCTGATTTAATTTATTTATCCGATTGTTCAAATACTAACACCGTTGAAGGTGACTCTTGCCAACAAAGTGTTGTCGAACATTTAAACACTTATTTTCCGAAATTGAAAATGATTTCCATAGATAAATCTGCTTCGCATGCTGGTATTTTTAAGTGGTGGTTAAAGCATTTAAACTTTAGTGATTGGAAACCTAAAGTAATAGTTGTAACCATTGGTTTACGAAGTTTTAATAGCGATTGGATTAACTCACCTTTAGAAACCCCCTTGCGAGAATCGGTTGTTTTAGCACAAGCGTATCCGAATATAATCAATCGGTTTATGCTTTCGTTAAAAGCGTATGATAACACCCCCGACTCTATTCGCGAAAAGCGAGTGAAATTCGATTGGCAACATCAAACACTTGATTTTCCTTACGAAACTAAGTATAAGTGTGTAAAACAGTGGGACTCTATTCAAGGCAATGGCAGCCATTTAAAACCCGATGGAAGTTGGGATATGGAAAAAATAAGTTTAGCCTGCCATTACGTGAAAGGATTTGCTTTTACTATTAAACCCGATAACCCACGTTTAAAAGATTTTGATGAGATTGCAGCTTGGGCTAAAAACAATAAAGTCAAATTATGTTTTCACATCATTCCCGAAAATATTACCTATGCCGATAGTTTAGTTAACAAGGATTTAGTATTTTTAATGCGTCGAAATGTTACTTTTCTACAAGAGCGTTATACGGATAAAAACACCTTAGTTCTTAATAATATGGAAGGTTTAAATACCATTTGTTTTACAGAAAAAAATTGGACAACCGAACATTATAGTTGCGGTGGACGGAAAAGTTTAGCAAAAAAATTAGCGCAACAATTAGAAGTCGTATTAAAAAAATAAGAAAATATGCTAGATAAAGACGGGATAGCAAAACGCATTGCAAAAGAAGTAAAAGATGGAACCTATGTTAACTTGGGCATTGGCATCCCTACCCTAGTGGCCAATTATATACCCGAAGGTTTTAAAGTGGTGCTTCAATCTGAAAACGGTATTTTGGGCATGGGACCTTTTCCTTTTGAAGGCGAAGAAGATGCCGATTTAATTAATGCAGGTAAACAAACGGTTACCTTATTAAAAGGCGCTAGTATTTTTGATAGTGCGCTTAGCTTTGGAATGATACGGGCTCAAAAAGTGGACTTAACTATTTTAGGGGCAATGGAAGTAAGCGAAACAGGCGACATTGCCAATTGGAAAATTCCGGGTAAAATGGTAAAAGGTATGGGCGGTGCCATGGATTTAGTGGCTAGTGCTAAAAATATTATTGTAGCCATGCAACAGGTTAATAAAGCCGGAGAAAGTAAATTGCTCTCTAAATGCACCTTACCTTTAACAGGCATTCATTGCATTAAAAAAGTGGTAACTGAATTAGGTGTTTACGATATTTTGCCACAAGGTGGATTTAAGTTATTAGAGCGTGCACCTGGCGTAAGTATTGAACACATCCGAAATGCTACGGCTGGTCAATTAATTGTGGAAGGCGAAATTCCAGAAATTGTTATTTAAACGAGAAATCGTAACAAGGACTTTTGAGAACTGCGTTTGTACCGCGAACAAAGTGACGGAGTGGGCGTTACAAAAGCGTGTTTAGCGCGTCCTTGTTTCCGCTGACACCCAAACAATGACGAGAGACGGTAAAATCACAAAAGATTTAACCGCAATTTCAAGAAAGAAGTTCTTTAGAATAAAATATCTAACTCTGTACAATGCTTAAAATCAACATTTAAAAATGAGTTAGATGGAATTAGACAGCAGAAGCCAAATTTTTTGGTGAACTATCTGTCTTAGTGTGGATAATCCCGATTTAGTAACTGTGAGGATTTCTTACAAATGATTTACCTTGAAACCCTTACAGATAATTAATCGCAGACAGTTTCCTCTTTTGAACTGTCTGTTTAGGATTTAACCTATTACGATAATTTTGAAAGTGAGCAGAAGCCCTAAAATGAAAAGTTAAAATAAACTTATTCTAATTTTACTTATACCTATATGCCCATGCAAAAATGGTTATTTCTTTTTTTAGTGTTTACCTTATCAATGTTGGGGCAAGTACCATTTGTGCCATCTCCAACGCAACAAACAAAAGCCTATTGCCAAGTAATTAGCGAATACATAAAAGCAGTAACAAGAAATAAAGAACACCACTTTGATACGTTATACATTGGGCATCACGAAGCGTTTCCAGAAATTAAATTACCATTGGTTATAGAAGATAAAATAATTATCGTGCAAGCTAACGAAACAGGTAAAACCAAACCCCAAAACCAGCCAGCATTTGTTTTAATAAATATCGTTGAATTAAAATTTGAAATCCATAAAGCCGATTTTTTGGTGGTTACGTTTCACCAAGGCTATCAGCCGCGGCACAATAGTTATGTTAATCTTCATTATGATACAATAACAAACGATTTTAATTTAGATAAAGAAATAAGATTTGAATACGTTTATAAAAAAGACAATTGAGGCGATACTAATGGCAACTTATACCAACTTGATTTATAGCTTTTATTTTAGAGAAATCTATTCTTGAAATGACGGTTAAAGCGTAACAGATTTTTAAAGTTTATTCCCAAGAACCTAACTCATATTAATTAGTATCACAAATGATGTATTCAAAATCCCTTTTTTAAAATTTAAAGCCAACAATAAATTATTTTTTTTCTTTGCGAACTTTGCGTGCTAGTATTTAATTGTGTTATAGCTTTTATTCTAAAGACCCTCTTTCCTGAAATTTGGTATAATACCAACATCATTTCTAAAAGATACGTTGATCCAGTTTCTTTTTCTCTTATACTTCCTCAAAAATTATACCCGTAGGCCTTGCTACGCCTATAATTTTTTCGTCGCCTAAAAGAAAAATAATTCTGGTTCAACTTGTATCTTTTAGAACCGATATTGGTATAACAGATTTCTATTGCATAATCTCTGTTTAGCCAAAGCTTTGCATATCGCATAGTTTTCGGTACACACCATTTTTTTGAAAAAGTTCGGTATGTGTGCCGCGCTCAATGATTTCGCCATGTTGCAATACTATAATTTCATCGGCGTGCATTATGGTAGATAAACGGTGGGCTATAATTAAACTGGTTCGTTGTTCCATTAACTTATTCAACGCATCTTGCACCATGCGCTCACTTTCTGTATCTAAAGCAGAGGTGGCCTCATCTAAAATTAAAATATCGGGATTACGCAAAACCGCACGGGCAATGCTTAACCGTTGCCGCTGACCACCACTTAATTTGCCACCACGGTCGCCAATGGTGGTTTCGTAGCCCAAAGGCAATTGGGTAATAAACTCATGCGCATTCGCAATTTGAGCGGCTTGCATCACTTGTTCGGTTGTTACATCGTTTAAACCAAAAGCAATATTGTTATAAACGGTGTCGTTAAATAAAATACTTTCTTGAGTAACCACCGCAATGCGGGCGTGTAAATCGTTTAATTTTAAAGCACGAATGTCTATCCCATCTATCAACAAAGCACCTTTATCGGCATCATAAAATCTTAAAATCATATCGGCTAAGGTGGTTTTGCCACTGCCGCTTTGGCCAACTAAAGCCACGCGTTTACCTTTCGCAATAGATAAGTTTATATTTTTTAATACATACCCTTCATCTCCTTTTTTGTAAGAAAAACTCACCGCATTAAATGTGATGCCCGTTTGCAATTTTGTAAAACTTTGAGGATTACTGGCTTCTAAAATTCCGATTTCGGCATCTAAAATTTTGTTGATGCGTTCTTCGCTAGCCAAGCCCTTTTGTATATTATTATACGATTGCGTAATTTGTTTAATTGGCGGAATAAGTTGCGAGGCCAATCCAAAATAAGTAATAAATAGTGCGGCAAAAGTGCCATTGCTTTCAAAAACCATTTGCCCACCCAAATATAAAATGAGCATCAGTATCGCCATCACAATAGTTTCGTTAAGTGGCGAACCTAAATCTACTCGGCGATAAACGCTTACCGATTGCTTATAAAATTTTTCGTTAAGGGTTTCAAACTTAGTTTTCATGTGTGGCTCGGCCCGAAACGCTTTTATTATTTTTAAGCTACCTAAAGTTTCTTCCATTACACTCACCAATTGCCCTAATGTTTCTTTGGTTCGACGCGAAGCATTTTTAAGTTGACGACCAATGAGAACCACACACAAAGCGGCAATGGGCAGTAACAACACAATGAATAAAGTTAGTTTAAGACTAATGGCCAACATGATGCTAAATAAAATGATAATGGTTAGAGGCTCTCTAAAAATCATTTCTAAGGTTTGCATAATGCTCCATTCAATCTCTTGCACATCGGTAGTTAAGCGGCTCATAATATCGCCCTTCTTTTCTTCGCTATAATAACTAAGCGGCAATTGCATGGCTTTGTTATACATTTTATTTCGCAAATCGCGCACCACCCCATTACGAATGGGCGCAATAAAATACATGGCCATATAACGACTCAGATTTTTTAAAAGAGTAACTACCACCACGGCAAAGCAAATAAGTAGTAAAGCTCCTTCTTTACCTTTCACCACAATTAATTTAGCAAAAAGGTAATTAAATCCTTTATTAAAATAATCGCCACTGAGGTGGAATGGCTCTATGCCCAGGGCGGCAATGCGATTCAACTCAACCATATCGGTTTTAAAAATGAGTTGAATAAATGGAGCCACTAATGCTAAAGTTAGTGCCGAAAAAATGGCAAATAAAATGTTGAAGACAACATTTAAAACCACATAACGTTTGTAGTTTTTCGTATATTTTAATACTGAGAAGAGTTGCTTCATTCAAAAACACGAATATACTACATAAAATTTAATTACCTTTAGCGCATGGAAAGTGTGCGTCAGCAAAAGGTTGCTAAGTTATTACAAAAAGAATTTGCCGAATTATTCCGCGCCGAAGCGCGAACAATGTTTAATGGAGCGTTCATTACAGTTACCGTTGTGAGGGTGAGTCCAGATTTGGGAGTAGCCAAAATATATGTTAGTATTATGGCTACTAAAGATGTAAAAGCTGTTTTTGCAAGCATCGAAGCGCAACAATTTTTACTGCGAAAAAAATTAGGTTTAATTGTGGGGAAGCAATTACGCGTGGTTCCTGAATTACAATTTTTCATTGACGACTCGCTCGATTACGCTCAAAAAATTGATGAATTGCTAAAAAAATAAGTTTTGAATCTTTCGTTTTTTATAGCACGAAGGTATTTATTCTCAAAAAAATCGAATAACGCCATTACCATTATTAGTTGGATTAGTATTAGTGCCATTGCGGTTACCACAGCGGCGTTAATTATTATTTTATCGGCTATGAACGGTTTAACTTCAATGGTATCTACTCTATACAACTCGTTTGAACCCGATTTGAATATTACTTACACCAAAGGCAAGCATTTTGAATGGGATAGTGTACAAATGAACACGCTGAAAAAATGGCCAGGCGTAAAAGAGTTATCGGTATGCTTGCAAGATAAAGCCTTGTTAAAAAATGGCGATTTGCAAGGTTTAGTAAGCATTAAAGGCGTGCCAATTACTTACACTAACGTAGTTCGCATTGATACCTCGGTTATTGATGGTACTTTTTTATTGCAAAACGGAAAAACACATTTTGCATTTATTGGTCGTGGTATAGCGGGACAATTACAAATTAACCCTTCTAATTTTATAGATCAGTTGGCTTTGTTTAGTCCCAAAAAAGGCAAAGCAACAGGGTTAAACCCCGATGCTAATTTTTCGCAAGTGTATGTTACACCCGCAGGTGTATTTTCGATAAACGACGATTTCGATTTTAAATATGTGTTTATTGATTTAGAAACAGCACGCCACTTGTTAGAAGAACCAACCCGTTACACCCGTGTTGAACTGGCTTGCGAACCTAATGCCGATATAAATGCGGTGAAGCAATCCATAGTTAATTATTTAGGAACAGATTATGAAATAAAAACCAAATACCAAGCCAATGATGTTCTATTCAAATCGCTCGAAACCGAGAAATTAGTAACCTTTATTATTTTAGGTTTTGTTTTATTAATTGCCACTTTCAATATAATAGGAGCCTTAACCATGCTTATTATTGAAAAACAAAAAGATATTAGAACCTTGTATTGTTTGGGTGCCAATCGGGCTTTGATACGTTCCATTTTTATGCGCGAAG
The DNA here is from genome assembly GCA_013297775.1 of Bacteroidota bacterium. Taxonomy (GTDB): domain Bacteria; phylum Bacteroidota; class Bacteroidia; order B-17B0; family Aurantibacillaceae; genus Aurantibacillus. The sequence continues at coordinate 29,680 of JAAFIL010000002.1, read as the reverse complement.
GTTTACTCATTACTATTTTTGGAGCCTTGATAGGCTTATTGGTAGGCTTAGCGGTTTGTTTTGTTCAGATAAAATTTCATGTTGTCAAATTTGGGAGCAATTTTATTATAGATTTTTATCCCATCGAATTGCGGTGGAGCGATTTAGTTTGGATTAGCTTACTCATTTTAGCAATTGGTTTTTTTGCCGCCTTATACCCAGTTAGAGTTTTTACCAAAAATGATTTGTTGCAACAAAGTATCTAAAGAAGAAAATATAATCGGTCTTAGGAACGTAAAATCTTTTTTTTGTTGGAAAAAATTAACGCCGTTCGATTGAGAATTATAACAAAACTTTTAGCTCATCGAGTTGCTTAATGCTTTTACCAGCATTGGCAAACAAGGTTTTAGTATCATTAAAATGAATGGTTTTCCAGCCGGCTCGCTTCCCTCCTACTATATCGCTTTCTAAATTATCTCCTATCATTAAATTTGTATGAGCTTTGGAATTCGTTAACACCTCTGCAATACGGAATAACTCTGTGTCGGGTTTAGTATGGCCATGTTCTTCGCTAATGATAACGGTATTAAAATAAGGCGTTAACCCAGCCGCATCTAGTTTAAGGCGTTGCACCTCTTTAAAACCATTGGTAATAATGTGTAACTGGTAATTTTTTTGACACAAATATTGAAGCACCTCCAAACACCCTGGCTTTAATAATTTACCTTGGGGCGAGCGACTTAAATACACTTCCGAAATGGTTTTACTCTCTTCAAAAGCAATGTATCCAAAATCTCGAAAAGTGGTATTAAACCGTTGATCGCGTAAGTCTTCTTTACTCAACTCTTTTTGGTAATATGCTCGCCAAAGTGCCGCATTTACTTTTTTATAACCCGTATGAAACGTATTAAAATCGGTGTTTAATTTTTTATCCAAATCAAACTCATCAAACAATTGTTGTAAAACGTGTTTAGAATTGGCCTCAAAATCCCACAACGTATCGTCTAAATCAAAAAAAATGTGTTTTACTTGATTTAAAAAATCCATCCCTGCAATTGATTGTAAAATAAATAAAACACGCCATACAGTAAAAAACTCCAAGCCACCACCGATATACTAATGGCGGTAATCACTTTTTTCTTGTCTTTGTAAAACCTTTCGGCAATAAAAGCCCCAACGGGTATAGATAATAAAAATGGGGTTAATACGGCAATGCCTGTTAAGCCAAAACGGTTTTTGAGGCGCACAATTCGACGATTCGATTTTTTAAATGTACTGGTTTGGGTAGATGGAAACCGTTTATTCTTGAATGTTTTCCACCATTTTAAAAGCCCCGCACTCAGGTAAGTAAACACAATGGTGCCAATAATACCTCCCGAGCAGCTAACCAAAATAACTTTTACAAAATCGAACTCAAACACAATCACCGCCGCTGGCATACCCACCTTTCCAAAAAAAAGGGCGCAACTAAACATTACCGAAACTATTTTAAAAAACTCAGACACTGATTATCAAAAGTAACAATGTATGCTAAACCAAGGTTTAACTAAACGGTTAATAAATGTTATTGGTCTAAAAATAGGTTATCAATATGCAAATGTTAAGTAAAAGTGAAGGCAAATTGGTGGCATTAAGTAAAAAGTGTAACTTTGCCCCCCAAGAAACTTATCAAAAAATATAGATATGTCAACACAGATTGCAAATGCAGTGGTTACTCACGAAGAAAGTATGTTTGAAGCTGTTTTAGCCCGCCTCGACGTGGCGGCTAAACTGATGAACTTAAGCGATGATGTGGCCCACGTTTTGAGAAATCCTTCGAAGCAAGTAAAAGTAAGTTTACCCGTGATGATGGATAATGGGAAAATTCAAGTTTTTGAAGGCTACCGTGTGGTTCACTCGACCCATTTAGGCCCTAGCAAAGGCGGCATTCGCTATGCAATGGATGTAAATAGCGACGAAGTTATGGCTTTAGCCGCTTGGATGAGTTTCAAATGTGCAGTAGCCAATTTACCTTATGGAGGTGCCAAAGGCGGCATTAAATGCGACCCGCGCAGCATGAGTGTTGGCGAACTTGAGCGTTTAACACGCGCTTACACCAAAGCTATGAAAGACATATTTGGTGTTAATAAAGATATTCCTGCACCAGACATGGGCACAAGCGGCCGTGAAATGGCTTGGATAGTAGATGAATTTAATAAGATTACTGGCGAAGATAGCCCAGGCGTTATTACTGGTAAGCCTATTGCTATTGGTGGTTCCCTAGGGCGCGATGCCGCAACCGGACGTGGCGTTATGGTAAATACCCTAGCCGCCCTTAAAAAAATGGGATTAAATCCAAACGCTGTTACCGCTGCGGTGCAAGGCTTTGGTAATGTTGGCTCGCACGCCGCCCGTTTATTAAACGAAAAAGGCATTAAAATAATTGCCATTAGCGACCACACAGGCGCATTTTATAACACCAACGGCATAGATATTAAAGCGGCTTTAGAATACACCGCCAAAAATAACCGAACCTTAAAAGGCTTTACTGGCGGAACCGAAATTACAAACGCCGAATTGCTAACTTGCCAATGTGATGTATTGGTACCTGCCGCTTTACAAAATGTAATTACCGAAGAAAACGCCCCTAAAATTCAAGCTAAATTAATTGTAGAAGGTGCCAATGGCCCAACTACCCCCGAAGCAGATCCTATATTAAACGACAAAAAAATAATTTGTGTACCCGATATTTTAGCTAACGCGGGTGGTGTAACGGTAAGCTACTTCGAATGGGTGCAAAACAAAGCAGGATATTACTGGACCGAAGAAGAAGTGAACACCAAACACGATTTAAAAATGGAAATTGCCTTCGAAGCCGTTTGGAATAATGCTAACCAATTCAAAACAGGCATGCGCATTGCGGCCTATATTACCGCTCTTCAAAAAATTGAACAAGGTGTTAAGTTGAAGGGTTCGTACTAAATTAATTAAAATTAACCAAAAGTGTTTAAAAAGGTGTTTAAAATGATTAGTCCTTCATTTTTAAACACCTTTTTTGTTTAAATAAATAATGTATCTTTGCTTCACTAAAAATTAACCATTTGGAAACAGTAGTCGTTCTTATTTTAGTTTTAAGTGCTTATCTTATCGGCTCTATTCCTACTGCGGTGTGGATAGGGAAAGCATTTTACGGCATTGATGTTCGCGAGTTTGGTAGTGGCAATGCTGGTGCAACCAACACATTTAGGGTGTTAGGGCAAAAAGCAGGCATTCCCGTTCTAATCATAGATATATTAAAAGGTACTGCGGCGGTGGCTTTAAGCTATTTATCCGAATTACAACCCGATAGCATTCCGTTTATTAATCTACAACTGGGTTTGGGTATAGCTGCCTTAATGGGGCATATTTTTCCAATATTTGCGGGTTTTAGAGGCGGCAAAGGCGTTGCCACCATTTTAGGAATTGTGGTGTGCATTACCCCTATTTCCTGTTCGTTAAGTTTGATTATCTTTTTAATAGTACTTATATCTACGCGCTACGTTTCATTATCTTCGATGTGTGCAGGTCTAAGCTATCCATTTATTCTTAATCTAATTTTGCACAATCATAACAAAACCTTAGTTTTATTTTCGATAGCCGTTGCCATTTTACTGGTTATTACACATCGAAAAAATATTATTCGTTTGCTAAAAAAACAAGAAAGCAAAGTGGCCTTGTTTGCCCGAATAAAAAAGTAAAACCCTTCGTTTCGCCAACCTATTGGCACGTTTCAAACCATTGCCCTCAAAATGATAGCCAAATGAGGTACTTCAAATATTTTTTCTGCGATTTTGCTATCATTTCATTATTTACCGTATATTTGCCATTCGAAATTTATAAAGATTGATAACATGTATTTAACTTCACAAGTAAAAAAAGACATTTTCAAAAAATACGCTGGTAGCGAAAAAAGCACAGGAACGCCTGAAGCACAAGTATCTTTGTTTACCCACCGTATAGACCATTTAACAGGTCATTTAAAAAAGAATAAAAAAGATTTTGGTACGCAACGGGCACTACTTAACTTAGTAGGTAAACGTCGGGCGTTATTAGATTTTCTTAAAAAGAACGATTTAATGCGTTACCGCGCTATTATCAAAACATTAGATATTCGTAAATAATTTTTTTACGATGTAATTTAAGTAAAAAGGGCATTTTAGAGTAATCTGAAATGCCTTTTTATTTACAAACGTTAGTTACACTCTTCTTCTCGTTCATCGGAGGTTTAACTAACGAGGATATTTTACGATGAACGAATTAAGAAATATAAAGACAAACTATGTCACAAATTGGAATCACCCACAGTTTTAACCTCGGAGACGGTAGAACTGTAACCCTCGAAACCGGAAAACTAGCCAAACAAGCCGATGGTTCGGTAGTTGTTAAATTAGGCGACACCATGATTTTAGCAACCATTGTTAGCAATAAAGATGCAAAAGAAGGTGTTGATTTTTTACCACTTACTGTTGATTATCAAGAAAAATACGCCTCTACTGGTCGCATTCCAGGAGGCTTTTTCCGCCGCGAAGCACGATTATCAGATTACGAAGTCTTAATCTGCCGCATTGTTGACCGCGCCATACGCCCTTTATTTCCAGAAGATTATCACTCCGATACACAACTAATGTTATCGTTAATCTCTTCCGACCAAGAAACCCTACCCGATGCCTTAGTAGGTTTAGCAGCTTCGGCAGCCATTGCCGTTAGCGATATTCCTTTTAACGGGCCTATTAGCGAAGTACGCGTTGGTAAAATTGATGGAAAACTTTGCATCAACCCCGGTAAATCGCAATTAGCCCTTTCTACGTTAGATATGATTGTAGCGGCCAGCGAAGCCGATATCGTAATGGTAGAAGGCGAAATGAACGAAATTAGCGAAGCTGAAATGTTAGAAGCCATTCAGTTTGCACACGCCGCTATTAAAATTCAAATTCAAGCGATTAAAGAATTTGCCATTAAAGCCAATGCCCCCGCTAAACGTACTTATAACCACGAAACAAACGATGCCGAGTTAAAAGCAAAAGTACTTGCCGACACTTACGATAAAGTATATGCCGTGGCCAAAAAATTACAGGCTAACAAAAACGCTCGTAAAGAAGATTTTAAAGCCGTTTTAAACGAGTACAAAGCTACCTTCTCGCCCGAAGAGTTGGCTCAAAAAGAAAGTTTAATTAATAAATATTATCACGATGTAGAATATCAAGCCGTGCGTCGTTTAGCGTTAGATGAAAAAGTACGCTTAGATGGTCGCAAAACTACCGACATCCGATTTATTTGGGCCGAAGTAGGGTATTTACCAGGGCCTCATGGAAGTGCCGTGTTTACGCGTGGCGAAACCCAATCGTTAACCACAGTTACCTTAGGCACACCTAAAGATGCCATGATGATTGATGGTGCCTTTAACCAAGGCGATGATAAATTTTTATTGCATTACAACTTCCCAGGCTTTAGCACAGGCGAAGCCAAACCCAATCGTGGCTCTAGCCGTCGCGAAATTGGTCATGGCAACTTAGCCTGCCGCGCGCTCAAAAAAGTAGTTCCGATGGATACAGGTTATACCATTCGTATTGTAAGCGATATTTTAGAAAGCAATGGCTCATCGAGTATGGCTACTGTTTGTGCAGGTACTTTGGCTTTAATGGATGCAGGTGTTAAAATAGCCAAACCCGTTGCAGGTATTGCCATGGGCTTAATTACCGACGATAAAGGCAATTATTCAATCTTATCCGATATCTTAGGAGACGAAGACCACTTAGGCGATATGGATTTTAAAGTGTGTGGTACAAAAGATGGTATTACCGCCGTTCAAATGGATTTAAAAGTAAACGGCCTACCCTACCAAGTAATGGAAGAAGCCTTAAACCAAGCCAAAGCAGGGCGTTTACACATCATGAACGAAATGATGAAAACCATGGATACCCCTCGTGAAGACTATAAACCACATGCACCTCGTTTCGAGAAAATTGTAATTGCTGGCGAATTTATTGGTGCCATCATTGGCCCAGGTGGTAAAGTCATTCAAGAAATGCAAAAAGCCACCAACACCACCATTATTATTACCGAAGAAGGTAAAAACGGTATTGTGGAAATATTTGGTAACAACAAAGAAGATCTAACCGCGGCTCTTAACCGCATCAAAGGCATTGTAGCCGTTCCCGAAATTGGAGATATTTACGAAGCTAAAGTAAAAACCATTATGGCTTATGGGGCTTTTGTTGAAATTTTACCGGGCAAAGATGGTTTGTTACACATCAGCGAATACGACTGGAAGCGCATGGATACCTTAGAAGGCGTGGTTAAAGAGGGCGATATTGTGCAAGTGAAATACGTTGGCAACGACCCTAAAACCAAAAAAATCAAATTAAGCCGCAAGGTATTATTACCTAAACCCGATGGCTACGTTGAAAAAGAGCGTCGCGAAAAAACAGAAAATTAAATCGTAGTTTAAAAACAATGTATAAAGAGGCTGTCTGAAAAGATGGCCTCTTTTTTGTAATGGCTTCGGTGGCTTTTAATGGGTCAGGGTTAAAAGTTGGGGATTAGAAAAATGAAATCAAAAAATTAAAATAAATATGATTTATTTGATGTCGTGTTGAAATGGGTAATAAGTCAACGTAGGATAGTGCGTTGGCGACTTATTCTCATTTCAATACGAAAGCGAGTTTGGCTCGCTTATTTTGTCGTTAAAATTAATTCCAACTTTATCCCCAACTTTTAACCCTGACCCCTTTTAATCTGCTTCCGTAAACGCTGGCTCATAAATTCATTGAATTTTTGTACCCTCAACTTCACAAAATCACGCAAAGGTTCGCATTGGGCTGCTGCTGAATTTATACCAAGTGAACTTATATTTTAGTCCAAAGATGCGAAGTTATTTTTTATCAGTACGATGAAAAAATTTGTTGCATAGCATAGCCTACGGAACAAATTTTTAAAGAAGTAATGATGAAAAAGAACGAGTAGATTGGACTAAAATATAAGTTCACTTGGTATTATAGTGAGCGGAGTCGAAATTATCCCTCATGGAAAAAAATGGTCAACAGAGGTAATAACCTATTTACTCAATGCCATACACTTGCCCCAAATTGCCAGCAGTTACATAAAACGAAGCTTTGGCTTTTTCGTATTTACCAATGATGTCGTAAAATTTTAACTGATTGTTTAATAAACTCGTTTCGCGGGTATTAATTAAAAACAAAGAACTTTCGCCATTGTCGAAATTAAGTTGTTCGGCATTTCTTAGTTTCACCGAGTTTCGAACAACATTATCTTGAAGTCCAATTTGCCGCCACAAACCATTACACTCATTGGCAATAGCCTTTAATCCAGCATCTAACTCTTTTTGCCCTTGTTGCAATTCGTAATTGGCCTCTAACAATTTTATTTTCGTTTGATTTAATTTTCCGCGCTCGGCTCTCAAAAAAATGGGCATTGCCAACGAACCACCAAGTTTTGAATTGTTGGCATTAAACCCACTTTTCGCATCCGAGAAATTGTTATAAGAACTCAACCAATTATAATCTAAATTAATTTTTGGTAATAATTTATTTTGAGCAAAGCGTTTTTCTACATCTAACTGATCTATTTTAAACCGTAACTTTTGAATTTCAGGATTATTTAAACCCGCCCATTGCAAAGACCGTTGAAGCGTATCGGTAATAAAACGCGGATCGGTTTCGTTACTATTTAGAGGCACAACATTACTGCTCAATTCTAATGGCGTTTGTTCATCTTTCCATAAATAGTTATTCAGCATCATGGTAGCATTAAAATAATCTACTTCGGCATTAGTGCGGTTCATCAACATATTTTGCCGTTGAATAGCCGCTTCTACTGTATCAATGGGTGCAAGGTCGCCTTGTAAAGCGCGCTGCACACTTAATAAATACCGTTGATTGGCAAAGGCATAACTCTCGTTAAAGCGTTGTAATTTGTTGTAATTAACGTACCACTCCCAATACTGCTTAATAGCACTAAACAAAAATTTATTAATGAACTTGGTACGTTCGGCTCCTGCCATTCGCACAAATATCTTCGCCTGTTTTAAAGTGGCCAAACGGTCGTTTATAATAAGCCCTTGCGCCAATGGCATACTAAACCCTGCACTTAGTAAGCCTTCGCTAGGCGTTAAACTTTCTGGATTTATAAACTGTCCACTGTTGTTTTCATAACCCAATTTAAAATCGGGTCCATACCATGTGGGCACTTTTAACTGCCCATACAAATCATTGTAGTAGTTTTTATCTTCAAAATTTTTCTGATCGTAATTAACTTTTACATTGGGGTCAAACTGCCCTTTGCTTTGTAAAAGTTGTTGTTTGGCCTGCTCAGTTACCAAACGATACTTTTGTAAAATCGGATGGTAATTTTTAAGATAATTCATAAACCCATTTACTCCTAAAAACACGGTATCGCTTTGTGCTTTTGATAGAGGCGAACTTACCAAAAAAAGAATTGTACTAAAAAATAGAAGTATGCTATTTTGTTTACTCATCGGTTTTACTTGCTTTTTTTGCTTGTTTAATATAATTAGCCTCTTCCGAAAAACTTTCGGTAAAATCGGGAGGGAACCCATTTAATTGTCGCCATAACTCGTACCAAATAGGAACTGTGTTAAGCATGGCCCAGCCTTTAACGCCCGTGCCTAAGCGCAAAATACGCGGCCACATGTGAGCTTTATCTTCGAGGGGCGTGGCTAAAATACGGAACTTGCCTTTGGTATCAAATCGGTCAATGGCTGTTACCTTAGCACCAAACGTACCAAAGGTAACGCCGGGCCAACCGCTAAAAACGAGTGCTGGCCAACCGTCGAACTGAACGCGAATTTCATCGCCAATGTTTAATAAGTTTACATCCATAGCGTTAGCATACACTTCAACCGCTAACTGCGGATTGTTGGGCATTATACTCACTACCTCATCGTTCTCTTTAATGGTTTCGCCAACGCCTGTTTTGAGGGCTTTAACAACAATACCATCTTGTGGTGCCGTAATGTAATAAAACGAATTTCTAATTTGCATATTGGCAAACTCATTGTTCATTTTACTAATTTGTCCTTCGGTGTCATAAAAATAAGCTAAAGTAGAGTTTAACTCACTTTCACTTTTACTTATTTTATCTAAGTACTCCGCTTCAATACTATTTAACTCAATGATGGCATTTAAAAATTCATTTTTGGTCGTATAAAATTTATTCTCGCTACTCAATAACTTAGCTTGTGCCTCTTGAAATTTTAACTCGCGCATTTCGAGTTCGGTTTTACTTTTTGTACCTTGTTCAAATAATTTTACTTGTCGGTCAAACTGATCTTTAGCAATTGTATAATTGGTTTTTGCCGCTATAAAATCAATGCTATCACTTTGAATTTTAAGTTTGCCTTGCGTTACTTTGTTACGCGCTTTATTTAAACTAAATTGTAACCCACTTTCTAACGCTTTAATTTGTTTACCAAGGGCCTCACTCTTTTGGCGAGTACTTCCTAAAGCACTTTCTTTAGCTTTAATTTGTTCCCGAATACGAATTAAAAAATCGGGATCAAAATACTTGTCTTTAATCTCACTCAAAAACAAAATGGTATCGCCTTTTTTTACGGGCTGCCCTTCCATAATAAACCATTTTTCAATTCGGCCAGCAATGGTACTTTGTATGGTTTGCGGTCTATCAGCCGGACTCAAAGACGTGAGTTTTCCTTTCACGTTTATATTTTGAGTCCATGGCAAAAATAAAAAGATAACCAAGAAACCAATAAGCATCCATAACACGTTGCTAAAGCGACGCATAAACCTTGGCGTTTTCAGTAAATGCAAGGATATGGGGGTGTGAGTATTACTGTCCATCTTCTTTTAAATTTAAAGCAATGATAATTGCATCTTTATTAATCGTTTTTAAATAATTTTCTACTTGTTTTTTGAGAATGGTTTGAGGTAATAAAGCTGTATCGTAAACCATAATGCCAGCTTTCTTCAAAATCATTCGGGCTAATAAACAATAGTGATAAAGTTCGTGTTGGTCGGCATAGTGACCACCAATAATTTCGGTATTAAATCCATGTGGAAAGCGATTAATAAATTCTAAAGCATTCAAATCGGTAAATACTTGCCGCACTTGGTGTTCATCAATATCGTGATGCCCCATGGTTATGTTTTCTAAAATAGTTCCATCAAACAACAACTCTTGCTCGGTTGAGAAAGCAATTTTTTTCACTAAAAACGACTTATCCAATAACTCGTAATGGATACCATTTACAAAAATACTCCCCGAATAATGAGTATTTGTTTTTGCTAAAATTTCTACCAATTCATCTTTTTCGAGTTGATTGTTTAATATTAAACTAATGTATTGCCCCGAATTAATGGCTTCATTTATGGTCGTGTTTCCAACTTTAAGTTGCTCTAATTTTAAGTGTAAAGGCTCTTGCTTTTTAAACGCAATTCCATTTTTATTTTGTTCGAGCGGTAAGGCCGCCACTTGCGTTATTTTTTCGACGCTTGTTAATATATCGTAAACGCTTTCAATTTTAAGAATACTTTTTTCGACCGAGTTTACAATTAATAAAATAATAATTTCGGCTGCTACAAATTGACCAAGTGTTATCTCTTCGGCTAATAACAAATAATACCCGATGATAAGTAAACCACCCGTAATTAATACTGAAAAAATAACAAACGCTAAATATTGAGTTACCAAAACTTTGAAATGTTTTTTTCGTGCCATAATGTATTCGCCCACCAGCGTATCCATGCGGCGCGAGTGTAAATTATTTGTTTCGGACATTTGAAACGAAAAACGACTGCGAGCAACCGTTTGTAACCAAGAAGCCGTGTAATATTTTATTTTACTTTCTTTTAAGCTGTACTCTAAACCTTTATTACCAGTAAACCGAATAATTAAATAAATGATAATGATAAGAAACGCACTAAAGGCTATAAATACTGGGTGATAGAACGATAAAATAAGTAAACCAAATACAACCTGTAAAATGGAAGCCGTTAAATCTATCAACACACTACTTAATCCTTTTTGAAGCGAAACAATATCGAAGAAACGATTCATCACTTCGGGACCAAATAAATGTTTATTTTTCTCGAACGAAAGTTTAGGTAAACGGTAAACAAAATCGAGGGCTACTTTGGCAAACAAGCGTTGTTGCAATATTTCCATTAACCACAATTGAATAATTTGCAGTAAGCCACTAAACAGCACCGAGAAAATAATAATGGCAATGAGAATAACACCACTGGCGGTAATTTGTCCGGTTTGCAAAAAATTAATTAAACTCTGAATCCCAAGCGGAATAGCCAAACTAATGAGACCTCCTAAGGTTGCGTAGAAAAATAAATTAAAAATATCTTTCCGATCCATGCGCAGAATCGAAAACAATTTTTTAAACGCATTAGAATCGGGTTTATCTTGCACTAATTTAGTGTAAACACTTTCGAAGGGAGTAATAGTAATGCAATTGCTTGCCGTTTCGGTAATGTACAAGGCTTGGTAATCGTAAACATTTGTTTTAAAAACTTTTGTTGCGCCGTTTCCTAAATGAATTTCTGTTATTTCCTTTTGGTTGTGAATTAGCAAAAATGCTTGTAAACTACCAGGTTCTCCTTTAAATACAATAAGCGGTAAAGAAGAACTTTCGCCAAACTCGATTAACTGATTAATGCTAACGTGGCTTTCTTGAAAATGAACGGCATTACCAATTTGTTCGGTGTTTAGCTGCTCGGCCAAATGAAATAAATCCGAATAAGGTTTTAACTTGGCCTTATTCATTTGTTTTCGTAAAGTTTCGGATACGGTTATAAACTCGGGTAAGCCATAAACCGCGTGGTAAATATGAAAGGCATTTAACTGAATCATTGTCTAAAATTTTTTTGTTTTTTCGCGAATAATGCGGGTTAATTCTTCGTTACCTTGCGTAATTGGCAGCGAATAAACGGGAATGTCATCGCCATAATTTTGATGAACAAAGTTTAAAATTTCTTGAAACAAAATGGCTTTTGTTTGTGCGGTTACCAATGAAATAGAAACTTCGCGTACAACATCGTTCTCATCTACTTCAAATACATGGTTGTCATAATCTATACTCAAACGCGCTACTAGCTTATGTTGCAATAATTCGTTAGCCATTTTACGGGCATTTGCCTCATGGGGATGGGCTATACATACATTTATCATACGTTTTATTCTTCTACTAAATTAAATATAATATGCTCTAACAAGTGTGCTATTTCTTCGTTTTTATGTTTTTTTACATCGGTTAGCGCTGGTAAATGCTCGGCAAAAAATAATTGCTGCCGAGCGGTTTCGAGCAACATACTGGCAATAGATTTGGCGTAACGGGCTTTGGGGTCTAAGTCTAATATAGCTTTGCAGATGCGTTGACTTAACGCTTTATATTCGCTAAATGCACCGTATTTATTGATGTCATCTACATTTTTTACAAGGTAAGATTTGGTGGCTTCAGAAACAATAATCTTTTGAAGCCTACCCAAGTGAATGTATTCATCATTCAAATCATCAACTTGATTTTCGGTAATTATTTTTAAAATGAGTTTTAAACGTTGCCGTGCCGATTTTAAATGGGTGGTGCTGTATTCAATTTTGAAATCGAGATATCCCCAATACCAAGAAGTTAAATATAATAATAACTGATGCTTGTTTTCAAAATAGCGGTAAATGCTGGCTTCGGTAGTTTCAATGGCTTGAGCCAATTTTTTAAAAGTGAAGGTTTCAAAACCAATTTTATCAATTAAAAAAATAGATTGACCAACTATTTTTCGACCTAACTCTGTTTCGACAGGGTTTTTCAAAAATAGTTTTTGATTTATTTTTAAGTTAACAAAAACGTTCATTTTGTTTAATATCCTTACTTTTAACAAAGATAGTTAAACAATGTTTAGTAATAGTAATACTATTATAACAATTTTTATTTAATGGCCTTAAAATTGAATGGATCACTTATACTTAATTTGAAAAAAGCCTTGCTTTAGAATAACAACTAAAATCTCGGATATGGCACGCAAAGGCGCAAAGTATGCAAAGGGAGCTATGAGTAAAGTGTTGGTACTCATAGCCTATTAATTTTCAACAAACGGAAATTAAATTTTGGACATAATAAAAACCTTAGCGCGTATTTTTTAAACAGAAAGAATAGCTTTTGGTTAAATGCGTTTGTGCCTGTGTTTCGTTTTAGATAAAACCCTTTTGCTACTTTGGCTGCGTTTTTGTTTGGCGATACCAAAAAAATAAGCACGCTCCAATTAAACCAAATAAAGCAATAGAACCTATTCGAGCAATACTGTTTCCTGTTTTATAGGCTTGTGGTTCAAACTTAAATTCAATCTTATGTTTACCAGCGGCAATGGGCATTCCTCTCAACACATAGTTTACGTTAATGTGAGGTTGCAATTGCCCGTCCACGTAAGCATTCCAACCTTTCGGGTAATAAATTTCTGAAAACACAACAAATTCATCGGTTCCCGATTCAAAATTATACGTTAAATAATTGGGTTTATACGCACTCAATGAAACTGTACCTGTTGCCAAATACTCCTTTTTTAAATTAAGTCCTTCTTGATTTTTAGCTTGTAAAATAGCTTGGTTGCGGGTATCTATGCGCCCTAACTCAACAATTTCGCTATCGGCATTAGCAACAGTTTGCAACGATTTAATTAACCACGCATTACCATAACTTGCTGGGTTGGCAAGTGGTAAAGCCATTTCGCCACGTTCGCCACCAGGTACTATAAAGTATTTGGTATTTAACATGTTCAAAATTTTCAAACTTTCAAAAAATACACGTCGAGTAGAATCGTTGGACATGGCTTGGTTCAGCCCATTGTAAAATTTGGACACGTCTTTTTGTAATTGAAACTCTATTAACTCTTGGTATTTTTTAAGTTTTGCACCATGGTAACCACCCACCGATTTGTGCCAATACGAAGTGCTGGCATCGTTGGTCCACGATTTGGTGAGGTTTAACACCCTGTAATTGGGAGAGGTATCTTTCAAAATTTCTTCATCGGCTTGGGTTTTAGCAAAGCGTTCTTCGTATTGCGCTTTCGACTCAAACGATTTATCATTTAAGTAGCGTTTATCAACCGTCCACATATCCACCAAAATTAAAATACCTAAACCTGCAAACACCGCATTACGATTTATTTTTTGCATTAATAAAACCCACAATAAACCAAAAGCTAAGGCAATGAGTAAAAACGAACGCATGGCATCGGCTTTAAAAATAGCAACGCGGGCTATCGTTAATTGTTCCATCACTTGCATCACCGCTCCTTCGGCTTCTTGCTTTGGGTAATTCGCTTCTAGGTATTGCCCCAATAGTTGTTGGGCTTCGTTTTCGGCCGTAAAGGTGTTTACCAAATTAGGCATCACATACCCTATCAAAGCAAAACCGCCCGTTAATGCAAAGGCAATCACTAAAATCTTTTTCAATTCTACTCCTTTTTCTCGCCACATTAATTTCACGGTATCGTTTAACGATTTAAACTTTAGCAACTCGTTTACCGCTAACATGGACAAAAGTGGAATGGTAATTTCGGGAATAACCATAATAATAGTAACGGCTCTAAACTTGTTGTAGCCTGGCACATAATCCAGAAAAAAATTAGTTAAGCCCATGAAATTTTTTCCCCACCCCAAGGCAATACATAAAAGGGTTACTGCTACTACCCCCCATTTAATGGGATGTTTAATAATAAATAAACCAAGTACGGCTAAAAACATGATGATAGCTCCCACATACGAAGGTCCGCCTGTTCCGGGTTGGTCGCCAAAGTAAGCCGGCGAATTGCCAATTTGCTGCCGTAAATCTGGATTCACTTTTTCAACGGCATTTTTATCCGTTTCATTGATGCTGATAGAACTGCCGCCGCCTTTGTAATTGGGAATAAAAAAGTTTATAGTTTCGCTAACGCCGTAACTCCAGTGTGTAACGTAGGCTTTATCTAAACCCGATGTGGCAATGGTTTTATTGCTGCGCATGTCTGCATCTATCGTTAATTCGGTTTGCCCACGTGTGGTGTATTTACCATATTCGTAGGTACACCACAAGCTGCCTATGTTAGGTAACAAAGCTACCACAGCGGCCACTACAAAAAATGAAATGGATTTAAAAAAAATAGTCAGTTGTTTATTTTTTAAAGCGTAATAAAAATAAGCGGCTACAATGCCACCTATCAACATAAATCCGTAATAAGTAATTTGAACGTGATTAGCGTTTATTTCGAGTGCCATAAAAAAAGCAGTTACAGCAGTTCCAAGCCAAAAACGCCCTTTAAATAACAAAATAACACCTCCAATAACAGGTGGCAAATACCCAACTGCATTTATTTTAGAGTTGTGCCCAGCCTCTAAAACAATAAGTAGGTAAGACGAAAAGCCAAATGCCAATGCCCCAGCAATAGCCAACCACGGGTTAATATCGAGGCATAGCAATAAAATAAAAAAGCCTAGAAAGCAAAAGAAAACATAACCCGATGGATGCGGTAAAAATAATTTTACGGCTTTATCTAAATTACCTAACCAATTGCCTGGGTATAAAGTGGAAATTTGATAGGCTGGCATCCCCCCAAACATGGCGTTGGTCCATACGGCTTCTTTGTTTTCGCTCGTTCTATAATCTACCAACTCTTTACTCATGCCTTTGGCTTGCACAATATCGTGTTGATAAATGATTTTGCCCGATAGGAGTGGTTTAAAATAAAATAAGGTGATAACAATAAACAAAACCAATGCCGTTAAGTAAGGCAAAACTTGCTTCATATTCAATTTCATATCCATTTTTTAGGTGAAGCAAATGTATAAAATAAACGGCAATTCATTCGTTTTTTGAATCAACGACTAGAATGCTTTTACTTAACTTATTTTTAACGCTGCTTGTATTTTCTGATTCAGAAACGCATCAATTTTTAATAACTTTAATAATACGTTGTTCATTAGATTGATTAATTTTTAATAAATACAACCCTGACTCTAATTCTGCCATGTTCAATTGATAGAGAGATTCTTCTAAACTAATGCGTTGAATAACCTGGCCCAATGGATTAATAATTTCTAGTGTAGCAGAAGTGGTTGCATTTACTTCGATGTTTAAAAATGTTTGAACTGGATTGGGATACACTTTAATGCGCTCAAGGTTTTGAGAGGTGGATTGAAGCGATGTGCAAGCACTTACATTTTGCGTATAAACCACCGAATTGCTACACGAACTAGCGGCTGTTGCTTGAATGGTGTAAGAAGTAGTAACCGTAGGACTAATGGTAAAGTTGCCGCCACTAATGCTATAACTTACGGCTCCGCTTGGGGTTAAAACGGCACTTTGTCCAACACAAATTAAACTAGCCGAACTTTGAATACCAATGTTGGGCAAAGGTGCTACTGATACATTACTAATGGCGGGTAAACTCAAACAGCCGTTTGTTCCTGTTCCTGTAACCGAATAATTGCTGTTGGGCTAACGGCAAATGAACCGCCTTGAATGCTGTAAGTAACCGCACCACTTGGCACAATGGTATAAGAATTGCCCGCACAAATAGAGCCGCTGTTAACGGTTACAACTGGGCGTGGAATAACGGTGAACACTACTGAAATGGGTAAACTTAAACAAGTGGTTAGGGTATTGCTTCCTACAATGTTTAGCGTTGTGGTATTGGTTGGGCCAGGTATATTGGCTGTTGTGCCAATAACAGAAGAGGGACCAATGGAGAACGTATAAATATTAGCACCAGCGGGTATGGCAATGTAAGAGGTGTTAGAACAAATGGGATTGTTTGCTGGAGAAATGGATAGAACGGGTCGTGGAATAACAGTAACCGTGCTGGATACAGACGCACTGACGCAGTTCAAGCCGTTGTTACCAACTACTGTATAAATAGAAGTAGATGGCGGACTCACCGAAGCTGAACCGCCTTGATAGATGTAGGAAACAGCTCCCGAAGGCACGATGCTAAAAGCCGAACCCTCGCACACAGTGCCACTGTTAACCGTTATGGTTGGCACAGGTACTGTTTGATACGCAATTTCTACAAAACCATTTCCTGTAAATGAGGCTACGCTCACTAGGGTTGAAGTAAAACCTGCTGCAAAAAAGTTAGTCCCCCCAGCGCCACCGCCACCCGAGGCTCGGTCGCTTAATACACAATTAGCCGAACCCATTGCACCTGCCGCACCACCACCGCCGCCACGGTAACCCCCGCCGCCGCCGCCGCCGCTAACAATAGAACTGCAACAACACAATGTAGAAGTACTGAAACCGCCTTTGCCACCAACGCCCGAAGTATTTCCTCCGCCGTTTGTGGCGGCTGTAACTAAGGTTGAACAACCGATTGCTAAAGTTCCAGCGGTTTGACCCACCCCTCCAAATCCGCCTGTTACAATGTCTGTTCCTGAGGTTATGCTGCTGCCATTTAACCCTGCACTGCCACCGCCATTGCCACCATTGCCACCACCTATGGTAGCGGTTGCGCAACCCGCATTGCCGCCGCCGCCGCCGCCGCCAGCTACAATAATGCGGTTAGCAATTGCAATGCCCCCTACTCTAACATCGGTAGAACCGCCGCCTGCACCGCCAATACCCAAACCATTTCCGGCACCGCCACCGCCGTTAAATCCTCCTAATGTACCTGTGCCTACTCCACCTGTATAAATATTTAAAACAGAAGCTGTTGGCGTAATCGAATACACACCTCTTGCAATAGCGCCTTTACCGCCTACTCCACCGGGTGCGTTATTGGCACCTATTGTTCCGTCGGCACCGCTGGCACCATAGCAAGTAATAGTAACAAAGGGTACACATGCAGGTATTGCTAACGTTTGAATCCCTGCGGCATAGGTTACTGTTTGTGTAATTACTTGTGCGTTAATATAAAATGTACTGAATAAAAAAATGATGATGAACCTGAATGAAATATAATTTTTACTGAACATAAAAGTAGATTTTTGGCTAATATGCGAAAAAAAAATGAAATTAGGCCGCCTAGTTATCGGATTTATAATTTAGTTCCATTTACTCATCTTATTCATCTTTATGTTTTAAAAAAAAGTTTTGGAACTCATTATGTGTTTATTTTTTATTGCTTGGATGTGAAAAATAACTTCGACTCTTCAAAGTAAACTCAATAGCTGTTAGTGTGAAGGCTTTTGTTAATGTAAATTCTTTTTCTGTGAGGTAAGCCCTAACCAGTTCCTATGAAAGTTGCTTAAAGGTCAAGAATGGCAATGAAATTAAAGATGCAATTGCTAGCTGTTTTGCGAACTAGTCCTCAGGATGAAAGAAGTTTATTAAATGTATGGTGTATTTTTATCCACCTCAAAAGCAGTAAAGTGTAAAGCAACACTCCCCCTCGTCTTTGTTTGAGCGTTAGCGGAAACGAGGACGGGCTAAACGGGCGTTTGTAACGCCCACAACATTACTTTATCTGCGTTATAAACGCAGTTCTCAAACGTCCTCGTTACGCTTCGCTAAACAAGGACGAGATAAGGCAAGTGGGTCTTAAAATTTAGAAGAAACTTTTTTGCGTGAGGGATAGAGGCGGCAGCCCAATGCAGGCGTTGGCGTGGTTTTGTGCGAGCGAGGAAGCGACCTCAGAAGCTACCGCAGCCGCAACAAAAACCGCCAAAGCCGCATTGGCTAGAGCCGATAGCCCGACCCCGACTTAAATTTTAGACCTACCATTTTAACTACTCAATAGGCTAATGGCTAAAACGAACCTGATTAATAGACAAGGGGACACGCCCAAAAAATAATCAGTAGATGACGTTATACAAACTTTATCTATCGTTCAATCCAAGTTAGATTAAGGATTTCTTGAAATTTGGTATTATTTAAAAACATAAGCTGTTTTATCAAAACCAAAGGTTACAGCTACAAAAAAGCGACTTACGTTAGATAGATTACTAGCCGACGAAACGCGCTCCATAACGCGCAGTTGATAGCCTCCACTAAATGTAAACCGTTTAAGTACAAGGTCTATTGATGGGCCACTTAATGCAACGCGCATCCCCGTTCCTTTTTGAAGTGTGCCTCCTACTCTTAATCCTTCGGTGTACTCGTAATTGCTGGTGATGGAAGGAATAACCGTTATATTTTTAAAATTGAGTTTATAAAATAAAACCCAAGTGTGATTAAATGCGGGCATTAATTGTTCGCCATACTTGTTTACAAAACTATGTTTGAAAAGTGTATTAAAGTTACATCCAAAATTTTTATAGGTGCTTATATAATTGAGGTAATAAGATAAATCGCTGCTGCCTGTGCCAGGTTGCATCAATAAATCTATGCGTTGCCCATCTTTACTTTTAAACTGCGCCGAGGCTAAATGTGGTTTATAACCTAAGCCTAAAATTAGCCGATGTTTTAAGTAAGGGTGGTCTAATTTTTTTACTAAGTGGTAAGCCAACATGAACGTAGGATCGCTGAGTGCGGTTACCGATTTACTGTTATTATTTTTCTTCGATTTATTTTGAACAATGGGTGCAATAACGTTTAATTCCCATCTTGAATGAAAAAACCATTTGCCACGCAACTCTAAAACTTTATACGACTCGTAATCAAATGTGCTGTAAGTATTGTTGGTATTGGAAGCATGGTTTGCAAGCGTGTCATCGCCATGCAATAGGCTTCGGTAAGCCCCTGGCACTATTAGTTTGCTGGGTTGTTGATATACGTGATACCCATTAAACAAACGGTAGCGGTGTAAGAGTTGAATGTAATTGCGTCCATCGAATGGGGTTAAGCCCATAAAATTGCCACATATATCGCAAGCGTAACCTATATGGCTCATCACCAAAAGGAAGCTAAAAATTAATTTATTTGTCATAAAGATTGGTGTTTAGCCCAATCGTTACACCGCATATTGTTATGCGTTTATAAATAAAATAAGCCTATGGCTTTATAAAAAATAAACAGACCCTAATAGATTTACTCTTCAGTAATGGCTAAATTCATTTCTACTTTTTCGCGGTTTCGAATAGAAACGGATATACCTCCCTTTACATAATACGGCGCAGGAATGTCAAAGTCTTTTCCGAAGGCGAATAGGAAATAATCGCCTTTATAAACTTTAATGGTATAGTTTCCTTGTGCGTCGGCTTTTAAGCGTTCATCGTATTTTGTGGTATCGTTGCCCGGAAATTCTTTAGCGTTGTATTTAATAAAAATGCTGGCGTTGGCAATGGGTTTGGCGTGATGAAAAACGCGCCCACTTATTTCGGCCGTGCCTCCTATTTTATTTTTTTTACATTGAAAAAAAATAAGGCCAAACATCACCAAGAGTAATGTTTTACTGAAACGTTTATTGTCCATTTGGATCTGCAAATTTTTTATCGAATAAAAATTTATAATCAGTGAGCGTTTTTAAGAATGCAATTATATCTTGCTTATCTTGGTCAGAAAGGCTAATGCCATTTTGCAATTGAGGGTCAAGATTTAATAGATTGGTTACGCCACTGGTGTAATGATTAAGGCATTCTTCTAATGTTTCAAAACGACCGTCGTGCATATACGGTCTTGTTAGTGCTATATTTCGTAAACTGGGTACTTTAAATTTGTAAATATCGAGTGGATTTAACGTGATGTGCGCCCGACCGCTATCTTTTAAATTCGGATTAACCGATAAGCCATTGTTTCTGAACGAGAAATCGCTAAACAAAGGTTCTTTATGGCAACTGTTACATTTGGCAATAAATAAATCATATCCCTTTTGTTCAGAGGCGTTAAAAGCACTGGTTCCTTCTTTTCGTTTAACGGCATCGTACTTGCTGTTGTAAGAATACATCATGCCCATAAATTGGGTAAAAGCAAAAGCAAAACGTTGGTAGTTCACTTCTTCGCTTCCGAAGGCATCGTTAAATAGCCGGCGGTATTTAGCGCTGCTTTGAAGTTTAGCAATCACATTCGCCATTTTCTCATCCATTTCAACTGGATTTTCGACCGGTGCTAAGGGTTGGTTTTCGATATGATTAACTCCCCCATCGTGCATAAAAGACGGATGCCAAGTAAGATTGAACAGCCCCGGCGAGTTTCGTGTTCCAAACTTTCCATCAATGCCATGGCTAAGTGCATGATCGGCGTTGGCAAACGCAACAAATTGTTGGTGGCAAGTACCACACGAAATGGTGTTATCTTTGGAGAGAATTGGATCATAAAATAACTCTCGTCCCAAAGCAAATCCCTTTTCCGTTAAAGGGTTGCGTTCAAAGCGGTAAACGGGTTGCGGCCAACCTTCGGGTATTATTTCTTTTATGTCGTTAACAGGCAAAGTTGGCACTATCTTAGGATCTACCTTACACATGGTAAAACCCATAGCTAGTGCCAAAACTGCTAAGGTGGTTAAAGGTATCGTTTTACAAATTTGCATGAAGCCGTTAATTAGTTACGCTAATTAGACTAAACATGTTGGCATAATTATCAGCTATTAATTTAGCATTAGTACCAGGCATGTGAACTGTATTTAAAGTTGCAAAACTAATGGCATTAGGAGCCACAAATAAATCCATGGCATCGGCTGATACTTTAATTTTAGGTGTAGAGTTATTAACGTTAGCCGTGGTAGAACCCAAATTAATAGTGATCGTTCTTTGAACTTTATTAACGCCGCTAAAGCCGCCCACATGGAAAACTAAACCTTTATTAGAGGCTGTAGAAACTGGAGATGACCCTTCAAATTTTAGCATAATGTAGCCTGAGTTCCAACTCCAAAACATACCATTTATTGGATCTAAGTCGCCTGGTTTAGCACCTGAAACATTTAATGCGCTATCTACCCCTAGTTGAAAGGAAACGGATTTATAAGAACCCGTTGGAACATTTGCTAAGTTAATTAAAGTGCTGGCTGGGTTAGAGTGTTCGAGTAAATGATAAGAATTGGGTTCTGAATAAATCGAATTATCGTCTTTGATGAGTTTAACATTGGTAATATAATAGTTGAATTTGGTTACCCTAAAGGAGTCGCCGCCCATTACTTTATAGCCTGTATTAAACACAAGCGGTTGATTGCCCACCATGTTGGCAAATTCTAAATTAACACTTCCACCCGCAGGTGTTGGTGAAGGTGAAGGTGTTGTAACTGGTGCTTTTTCTTCTTTTTTACAGGCCACAAAAGCAGTAAAACTAAGTATTGAGAATAAGATGAAGATCTTTTTCATAAGAATTTATTTATTTGATTATCTAAAATTACTATTAAGTTAGTTGTGAAACAATTTACAGCCTCAATAAGTTGCCGCATTGCCTCATTATTTTTTGTTAATTTGAATGTAAAGTTTATAAATCACTTCCATTTAGAGAAATAGTAAGTTTTGATTTTAACACAACTCATCATTTCTTTCAATTTTAAAAATTTATAAGGGACTGCTAATAAATTATTAATAATCTATTAAGCTAGGATAGTGGGATGAATGTTAATCTGTTAATCAAGAAACCGAACAAAAAAGGGATGTACGAAACTCATAGGCTTTTCAGTTCAAAGTTCAACATTGAGGAAAGGATTAACCCAAACACCACTAAGATAAATGATATTGGGGTGGGTAATCTAACTCTGTTGTTTTACCAGTGGGATAATTGACTTGGTAATGGGTGGAAATATTTACAGCCTCTTTTGCTAACATAAAAAAATAGGTTTGGCTTAGAAGTGTTTCTTCATTTTTTTCGTATTTGATTGTTTTAGGGGTACTGTCTTTATTAGATGTGGTAGCTAACTCGCCACTTTGCGAGTCTAATGCGTCCAATTCTTTTTTCAACTCACATTTTCCTTCGCAACACGACTCAGGTTCCTCTTTATTAACACACAGTTCGGTTGCATAATACGTTTTATTGTGAAGGTAATTCACGTAGATAACTAATTTTTGCGTCAACACACCAACAAACGCTAAAATCAATATACTAGCAATTAACCTCACGCTTCAAAATTAGGTATTATCTCACGAAAAACAAGCCTCTAATTTGTTAATTGTTTCGTTCATATTTTTAAGTAACTCGTTTCTTTAACCTATAAAGCATTCCGTAATTTTAAAAGATGAAGACGACAGAAGCCGATAGTTATTATTCTGATTTAGAAAATATGAGTGTTGCCGATTTACTTGGCAACATAAATAAAGAAGATAAAACAGTACCCTTTGCTATTGAAAAAGCCCTACCTCAAATTGAAAAAGTGGTACAAGGGGTTTACGAACGCATGCACAAAGGTGGACGCTTGTTTTACATGGGTGCAGGTACAAGCGGGCGCTTAGGTATAGTTGATGCCAGCGAATGCCCGCCTACTTATGGCATTGAACACGGGCGTGTGATTGGCTTAATTGCAGGAGGCGATGCAGCCATTAGAAAAGCCGTTGAATTTGCAGAGGATGATGTTACACAAGGTTGGAAAGATTTGCAAGCACATCATATTTCTAATTTAGATGCTGTTATTGGCATTGCCGCTAGTGGCTCTACACCTTATGTTAGTGGGGCACTTAAAACATGCAACGAACAAGGCATTTTAACGGCTTGCATTGTTTGTAATAGTCAAAGTGTAGTGGCTCAAACTGCGCAATTACCCATCGAAATAATTGTAGGCCCCGAGTTTGTTACGGGCTCTACCCGCATGAAAAGTGGAACCGCGCAAAAACTAGTATTGAATATGATTTCGACGAGTGTGATGATTAAACTGGGTCATGTGAAAGGAAATAAAATGGTGGACATGCAACTGAGTAACCACAAATTGGTAGAGCGTGGTACGCAGATGCTCATGAAAAATACAGGCCTTGCAGATTATGAAATGGCAAAAGCGTTACTCTTACAATTCGGTAGTGTTCGAAAAGCAAGTGAATTTTATTTAAACCCAAACGCTATAAAAAAATAAAACCATGTTAATAAAAGATCTTATTACTGTTTTAGAAACTTACGCGCCTTTATCCTATCAAGAGGCGTATGATAATGCTGGATTGATTACTGGTAATCCTTTAGCGGAGGCAACGGGTGCACTTTTAAGTTTAGATTGCATCGAAGCCACCTTAGACGAAGCCATTTCAATGGGCTGCAATGTTGTTATTGCACACCACCCTATTATTTTTAGTGGATTAAAAAAAATTACGGGAAGCAATTATGTAGAACGAACACTCATTAAAGCCATACAACACCAAATTGCCATTTATGCTGCACACACCAATTTAGATAATGTAGCCAATGGCGTAAATGCTAAAATTGCTCAAAAATTAGGCCTCGTTAAAACACAAATTTTACAACCTAAAAAACAGTTATTGAAGAAACTCGTAACCTTTGTACCCGAAAAAGAAGCACATCAAGTTAGAAAAGCGTTGTTTGAAGCAGGAGCTGGGCACATTGGCAACTATGACAATTGCAGTTTTAATATGCAAGGTACTGGCACTTTTAAAGGCAATGCAGCTACTAATCCCTTTGTTGGCGAGCCTTTGCAATTGCACGAAGAACCCGAAATTCGTATTGAACTGGTGTTTAATGCCCATTTAGAAAATCGAATTTTAAAAGCACTCTTGAACAGTCATCCTTACGAAGAAGTGGCCTACGATATTTATTGGCTCGATAACCTCTTAAACACGGTTGGAAGCGGTTTAGTTGGCGAATTACCTGAAGCCATGTCTGAAACAACTTTTTTAAGCTTAGTAAAAGATAAACTAAAAGCAGGTCTCTTAAAGCACACCGCTTTAACTCAAAAACCCATCCAAAAAGTGGCACTTTGTGGTGGAAGCGGACAGTTTTTATTAAAAGCTGCAATAGCCGCTAAAGCCGATGCCTACCTTACCGCCGACTTTAAATACCACGAGTTTTTTGATGCAGAAGGGCAATTGTTATTAATTGATGCTGGGCATTATGAAACTGAACAATTCACCCCCGAAATTTTTTATGAGATTATTCAAAATAAATTTCCTAAATTTGCAGCCTATTTATCGAAAGTTAATACCAATCCGGTAAATTATTTTTAAAAATGAGCGCTAAAATCAAAGAAAAAATGGATGCTTCGGTAGAAGGTAAATTACGTGCCTTATACGAATTGCAATTAATTGACAGTAAAATTGATCGTTTGCGTACCATACGCGGCGAGTTACCTTTAGAGGTAGCTGATCTTGAAGATACAGTAACTGGTCTAGAAACCCGTTTAGCCAATGCTACTGGCGAGATGGAAGAACTCGAAAATCAGTTAAACGAAAAAAAACAGGCTATAAAAGATTACCAAGCCAATATTAAAAAGTACGAAGCGCAACAAACTAAAGTGCGTAATAATCGCGAGTACGATGCGATTACAAAGGAAATTGAATTTCAAAACTTAGAAATTCAATTAGCCGAAAAACGCATGAAAGAAGCGAAATTCCAAATTCAATCGCGAACCGATTTATTAGAAAATAGTAAAATTGAATTTGAAGAGCGCAGTAAAGATTTACAAGTTAAAAAAGCAGAGTTAGATGAAATTATTGCTGAAACTGAAAAAGATGAGCAAGATTTATTAAAACAAAGCGAAATAGCCTCTAAAATTATTGAAGACCGCTTATTAAATGCTTACCGCCGCATTCGTTCTAATACTAAAAACGGTTTGGCCGTTGTAGCCGTTGAACGCGATGCCTGTGGCGGATGTTATAATAAAATTCCACCGCAACGTCAATTAGATATTCGCACCAATAAAAAAATTATCGTGTGCGAGCATTGTGGGCGCATTTTAGTAGATGGGTTATTAATCCCAGACAATATTGATGCTTTACAAGCTTAATTTGAAAACCGCCTCTAAAACAGGCGGTTTTTTTATTTCTCCTTTATCAACTTGCACAATTTCTTTACTTCGTAATTATGTAATACAATTCCATTTATAACAAAGGTATTTTTTACTCCTCGAAAAATTTTTATAACACCCATTTTTATCAAAAGATTAGACTAAAATATATTTGCTTTCCATACAACTTAACTTATAGCAGTTAATAAAGGCAATGATTTGTTCTAAAATCCTTTTTTAAAATTTGGTTTCCGTCTTTGCGAACTCTGCGCCTTTGCGTGCTATCTTTAGTACAATCTATTATTTAATCGAGTTATATATTTTATTCTAAAGTTACTCTTTCTAGAAATTTGGTATTATACTCATTCGTATTCTATAAACACTTAAAACGACAACGATAACAAACCATTTGGAGTTATTACTAATACCAACATCATTTCTAAAAGATACGTTGACCCAGTTTCTTTTTCTCTTATACTTCCTCAAAAATTATACCCGTAAGCCTTGCTACGCCTATAATTTTTTCGTCGCCTAAAAGAAAAATAATTCTAGTTCAACTTGTATCTTTTAGAACCGATATTGGTATTAAACACTAAATAGGAATCCATTTAACTGAAGCTCTGTTTTGTTTTAACCATTGCCTCACAATTACATCCGCATCAGGATAATATCTTTTATACTGTAATACCTCTTTCATAGCCTCAGCCGTTTGAATTGTTTCGGAGGTATCTAAATACCCATAGCCTTTGTAGTGGCCATTCTCTAAATAAATAATAGACCGTTCTTGGCTGTGTCTGCCTCTATCTATTATAAATCCATTGGTTTCGGTTAACTGAAACTCGTTTAGTATAAGTTGAGCCCGTTGATTATACAACTCAACGGTTTCTTCGCCAGCGCAAATACCAAAACACGATTTAATTTGATGCCGAAAACAAACAGCATCGCTATCGGTTAAATGGCAATACCTTAAACATAAAGTGTAACGGTCTATCCAACTTTCGAGTAAGGCTCTGGCCGAAGTGTAAGAGGTAAAACGTTGCAAGGTTTGTTCGGCTTCGTCTTCGCTCACAATTTTAAAACTAATAATCCCTTCTTGGGTTTTATACCAATCTATGGCGTGTGTAAACGCATCGTCTTTACTTTTACGGTTATAACGCGGCTTGTAGCGTTTTATCTCTTCCGACTCTAGCAACAACGCCACCAGTTCGCTGCCTGTTTCTATCACATCGGCATTGTGCAATTCGTGTAATAATTTACTAGCTTTGGTTTCTTTGCTATTAAAATGGCTAATAGCGCGGTTATACATGTTTTTGCTTTTTCCAATATAAATGATGTCGTGTGTTTTGTTACGAAAATAATACACCCCGCACGTTTCCGGAATTTTGTTGAGAATGTAAGGTTTTATCTTATCAATCTTACGCGCCATCAAAACTTCTATACCTTGGTTTTTATAGGTTGGATGCTGACTTTTTAAAAACAATAACTGATCAAACAACTGAGCCGTGGCCGTAGCATCGCCTTGTGCTCGGTGGCGAGCTAAATTAGGAATACCTAAACTCTGACATAAATTACCTAAACTATACGATACTTTACCAGGTAATAATTTCCGGCTCAATCGCACCGTACAAAGCGTATCGCGCTTATAGGTATAACCCATCGAAGTAAACTCCGATTTAATAAACCCATAATCGAAAGCAGCATTATGCGCCACAAAAATTCTATTTTCGGTAAACCTTATTATTTCTTTAGCCACTTGTGCAAAGGTAGGTGCGGTTTGCACCATTTCGTTGGTAATGCCCGTTAATTGGGTAAAGTAAGGCGATATCCAACACTCGGGATTAATGAGTGAACTAAACGTTTCGGTTACTTGTAAGCCATCGTGAACTAAAATACAAATTTCGGTAATACGCCCATTGGGATAAGTAAATTTACCGCCACACGTTTCAATATCTATAATTGCAAACATCCTTTACAAAGTAAAACTTTTTTTTGAAGCCTAAGTGCTATAAATAGTAGTAATGCTCATTTTATAAACGCATGAATTACAATAGGAGAAAGACCAAGCAATAGACTTATCGCTTGTTTTATCTCTAACAAAAAAGCCCGTTTATTTTTTGGGTTTGGTATTAAATATCCAACCAGCGTATAACGCTACGTTCACATTATTTTGAGTGTAATCAAATTTATCTACCTCGCTAAAACGAATGGTATTATAAACCGAAAGACCCGTAAAAAATTGGTTAACATGCCACACCAAGCCCAAGCGAAAATAATTAACAAACGACACGCGGTTATACGTTCTTGAAAGCTCGCCTTGCCGACCTACATTGAGTTGTTGAAAGCCAATGCAAGGTACTTCTGAAAACGCTATTAAAAAATGTTTTTGAATAACCCAATTGTAAGCATAGCCCGCACCTAACTCCATTAAATGATTTTTGATGGCGTTAATTTTTAAAATATTAAAAATGGTAGAGTCTCTATTCAAATTAGAAGGAATATCGCCAATGGCAAAATTACTTTCGGTATAAGCCAAGGTTCCTATCAGCGACCCTTTACTTTTTAATTGTTTCCCGCCTTGCGAAAACCCAGCAGAATAACAGTATTTTTTGTAATTAAAAATGTAATCTACTTTAAAGCCGATGTTAACAAACGTATTATTAATAGGCTTAAATGTTGACTTTTCGGTGAAAGCAGTATCAAAATAAGAATACGTTAAGTTATCGAGTTGGGTATAATTAGCCTGAAAATTAAAAGGTCTGTAAGTGGTCGAAAAACGCAAATCTAAATTTCGATTGGTGTTTTGGGCGTTTATGCCAAAGCTATAACCCAAGGTCATCCATTTGTAACCGACATCGGCACCTAAAAAATGTTGGTCTCCCGTACTAAAATCCTCGCTGTTGTAATTGTTTGCATTTACATAGGAATCTATTATGATGGTTTGTTCCTTAAACGTATAAACACCGCGTGGCACAATGGTATGGTAATACGAGTCTATATAAGAAGTATCGCTTTGAGCGTTCACCTTTACATTAAAAAAACTAAAAAGTAAATAGCAATAAATAAATTTGGATAGTCCCTGTGCAGTCATAAAACGCGGCAAAGGTAATTAAATGTTTGTGCTAAAATGTTAAAGAATGATAGGCTTTACGATTGAAATTCTTCTTTTAAAAACTCGTGCCAATCGCCCAAATTGGCTACAACTTGCAATTGACGGTAAAAATAATGGAATTGTTCTTCGTCGGTTTGCGCATTTAAAACCGAAATACGGTAACGATCATAATTGGCCAAAGCTAATTTCTCATCCGAACTTAAACGTTGACCGCTAAATTCTTTATCGCGCAAATCGTTAATACTAACTACTAAGCCTGTTTGTTGCTTCGTAAATATTTTTTTAAGTAAATCGGTTTTCATAACAACGTACTACAAATTTAAAAGTAATTCATCGCCATACACTTCTTTTTCGATGAGTTTGCTAACAACAACGTGTTAATTCACTTTTTAAAAGATTAATCAAAATTGTAAGTACCTTTAACTAGTGATAAAATTTACTTACACGTATTTACTTGTTTTTTTATTGGTATTTCCTACATCGGCGCAATTTAAAAAATGGTCGCGCTACGAAAAACGTTGGGCTATTTTTCATCCGTTTTTAGCACTTCAATTAAAGGGCATTTCTAAAACATGCTATCACTTTTACAATGCCCCGAGCGTTCGGCAACAGTTAGATACGTTCTCGAATGGAGGCTTGCTCGATGCGTTTAGGCATACCTTTTTTATGGCTGCTTTTGCGCAACGGTTTTCCATTCAAAAGCTAAGACGTTTGGGTGAAGCGCACGAAAAAGGAAACTACCAACAGTTTTTAAAACGCCAATTAGAAGATGGAGAAATGCCCGACAGCATTGGCTCGGTGATGGATTTACACAACAACGAATTAGGCTTTACAATTGGAAAACAAC